>JAGNHN010000034.1:10272-40012 GCA_018001695.1 Lentimicrobiaceae bacterium | reverse complement strand
GATACCCGTAAGACCACTCCCGGATTCAGGATACTGGAGAAAGAAGCCGTGCGCATCGGCGGTGGTATGAATCACCGTTTTGGCTTGTATGATATGATCCTGATCAAGGACAACCACGTGGATGCTGCCGGCGGGATTGTGCCTGCCATTGAAGCAGTCCAGGCTTACCTGAAACGGAAAGAGATGTCATTGCAGGTGGAGATCGAAGTGCGCAACCTGCAAGAGTTGGACCTGGTCCTCCAACATGGTGGAGTAAATCGTATTATGCTGGATAATTTTGCTCCGGAACCTCTGCGGGATGCCGTCAGGATCATTGGAGGCCGCTTTGAAACTGAGGCTTCCGGCGGTATCACTGAGGCCACAATCAGGGAAGTAGCCCTGAGTGGCGTCGATTTCATTTCTGTGGGTGCGCTGACACATCGCATCCATAGCCTGGATCTGAGTTTAAAACTTTTTTAATGTGAGATACTGGGAGAAGCTCCTTCAGCGCCTGCTTTCATGGGGCCCGGTGGCGTGGGCCATCAGGGTCTCGCAGAAAATCATTATTCCTGGTTTCGACGGACTCCCCCTCTACGATGTAGCTGTG
Source organism: Lentimicrobiaceae bacterium (assembly GCA_018001695.1). Classification (GTDB taxonomy): domain Bacteria; phylum Bacteroidota; class Bacteroidia; order Bacteroidales; family JAGNHN01; genus JAGNHN01. The sequence continues at coordinate 39,426 of JAGNHN010000034.1, read as the reverse complement.
TTTTTTATACGCGGACTGCAGAAAGGCGCGCTCACCATGCGCGCAGCCGCCATGTCCTTCAGCTTTTTCCTGGCCATCTTCCCCTCAATTATTTTCTTTTTTACCCTGATACCCTATATCCCTGTCAGTAATTTTCAGCAGACACTGATGGTGCTCCTGGAGGAGCTTATGCCTGACAGCGCCTTTGATACGGTCAGGAGTACCCTGGAAGACATCATCAGCCGGCCACGGAGCGGACTGCTTTCCCTGGGTTTTATCCTCGCCGGATATTTCTCCACGAATGGTATCGCCAGTATGATAGAGGCGTTTAACCAGACCTACCATACGATCGAGACCCGCTCATGGATGAGGCAAAGGCTGATTTCCATCTTGCTGGTACTCATCCTGGCCGTTATCGTCATCCTGGCCATTGCCATGATAACGACAGGAAGTATCGTGATTGACTTCATGGTACAGGAAAATATCCTGCATGACTCAACAACCGTTTTTTTTCTGCAGGTGGGCAAGTGGATTGTCATCCTGGCCATGGTCTTCTTCGTTATATCCTTCATCTATTTTCTGGCCCCATCCCGTGAGAGTAAGTTTCGCTTCATCTCAGCAGGATCCACCCTGGCCACCCTGCTATCCATCCTTACCATGCTTGGGTTTAACTACTATATCAGCAACTTCACCCGCTACAACGCCTTGTACGGGTCCATTGGTACCTTACTCGTGGTGATGTTGTGGATCTACTTCAATGCCATTATACTGCTGATTGGGTTTGAGTTAAATGCCAGTATTTATGCCTCTGGCGCACATAAATACCGGAGATCACGAAAGAGTTGAACCGGCAAAAGCTCCCTGCCTGTGCTGTGGCAATTGAAGATCCAGGGGTATAAAGCTGCCCTCAGGTTTTCATGTGGATATATCCTGAAGCGGCTTATCTTTGTTAAAATCCTCTGTCATTATGAGCCGCACCGCCTTGTTTCCCGGTTCCTTCGACCCAATTACACGGGGGCATGAATCCATTATCCGAAGGGGTTTATCCCTGTTTGACAAGATCATTGTTGCCGTTGGCGTCAACGCAGAGAAGAAGAGTTTCTTCTCCGTGGAACAGCGTTTGGCGTGGATCAGGGAATGCTTTAAGGACGAACCACGTGTTGAAGTGGATATCTATCGTGGATTAACGGTATCTTATTGTCAGGAACAGCGTATATATCATATTTTAAGAGGATTGCGCACTTCGGCCGATTTTGAGTTTGAACGTAGCATCGGTCAGATCAACAAGCAGATGATGCCGGATCTGGAGACGGTTTTCCTGCTCACAACGCCGGAATATACCGCTCTGAATTCTTCAATCGTGCGGGATATTTTACGTCATGGCGGGGATGTGAGTGCATTTGTGCCACCTGGGATAAGGGTTCTTCCGCCGGATGATCGCCTCAAATAAACATAGCGATAGCACGTTATAACATGTTAGGGCACATGCAAAAAATACAACAGACATATTGACAAAAACTATTGATAATGAGGGAAAATCCAAAAGCCCCCGCTTCGCATTTTTGAAAATTTCTACCAACGCGCATTTGGCACATTTGCAAAGCCCCGTGAGCCAAGGCGCAATCCAATCTTTGCAGATGAGCCAAATCACTCCAGCGCTCATTGAAAATCAGAGAATAGATGTTACATTTGAACTCAGTTGACAAGTAAATAATACACAAGTGATATTGGGTCAAGGAATTAGGGAGCTAAGAGAAAACAAAGGAATGCTTTTAAGAGAAAGCGCAGCAAAGCTCCAAATCGACACCGCCATGATTAGCAGGATAGAAAGAGGAGAAAAGAGCTGCAAACGGGAGCATAATAAAAAGCTTTCAAAACTGCAAGGGGCATACGAAAACGAATTGACCATCCTTTGGTTGTCGGACTGTATTTTTCCAATAGTGGAAAAGGAACAATTTGGAATTGAGGCATTGGACCAAGTCAAAAAACGATTGATAAAGAGTTGAATAAAACAGAGCAACATACAGACACTACTTTCTTTACCAATGAGCCTGGCACGACATTGCTGGACAGGTTCATGCGTACCTTGAAGGACACCCAATATTTTGACGTATTAGTTGGCTATTTCCGATCTTCTGGCTTTTATCAGATGTATGAAGCCATCGAAAAAGTGGATAAGACAAGAATCCTTGTTGGACTTGGTGTTGATGAAGAATCATACAAAACCATCAATGAGTATCAGAATCAAACAGCAATGGACTTTGATTCTCATGCCAATGCCAAAAAAGAGTACCAAAAAAATCTGATCAAGGAAATCGAAAAATCAAAAGAGGTTGACAAACGACTGGAAATCGGAATTAGGAAATTCATTGAGTTCCTACAAACAGACTGCCCTGATAAAGACCTTGACATCAGGCAAAGAGGTAACGGGAAGAAACTCGAAATCAAGGCCTACCCTTCAAAGAACATTCATGCAAAAGTTTACATCAGTCGTTATCATGAAGACGATAAGGAATACGGCTCTGTAATTACGGGTTCAAGTAACTTCTCACTTTCCGGCTTGGTGGCCAATCGCGAATTTAATGTGCAGCTTAAAGACCGCAGAGATGTTGATTATGCTCTTGACCAATTCGAAAATCTTTGGAAGGACGCTGTGGACATTTCCGAGGAATTTGTTGATGCTGTTAAGAACAAAACTTGGTTAAACGATACAATCCTGCCTTATGAACTTTACTTAAAGCTGATCTATGAGTACATGCAGGAGGACATCAATCTGGAAGAAAACTTCGAATCATTCCTTCCCGAAGGATTTATGAAGCTGGACTACCAGGAACAGGCTGTCCGGCAAGCCATGAAAAAGCTGGATGAATACAATGGTGTCTTCCTTGCTGATGTGGTAGGACTTGGTAAAACCTTCATTACCGCTCAATTGCTTCAACAACTGAGAGGAAAAATGCTCATTATCTGTCCGCCTGTTCTTAAAGACTACTGGGAACAGAGTTTGATGGATTTTCGGGTTCCTGCAAAAGTTGAATCTCTTGGTAAATTGGAGCATATCATCCGTAAAGGAATCGACCGATGGGATTACATTGTGGTGGATGAAGCTCACCGTTTCAGAAATGAAGCCACACAATCATATGCCGACCTTCTTGATATCTGCCGAGGTAAAAAGGTGATCTTGGTTGGCGCCACTCCACTGAACAATACCATCGATGACATATTCGCCCAATTAAAACTCTTTCAGGCACCGAAAAACTCAAATATTGCGGGAATTATCAATTTGGAGAAGTTCTTTAATGGTCTTAGAAAAAGACTCAAGAAATTCGAAAAGCACGATCCGGAATATCATGAGATGATTCGTGAGGTCTCCAAGGAAATTCGCGAAAAAATACTCAAGTACGTAATGGTGCGGAGAACCCGGAATGATGTCATGAAGTATTTCAAGAAGGATATCGAGCAACAAGGTTTGGTTTTCCCTGAAATGCAAAATCCGCAGAAGATTATCTACGAGTATGAAGGGACAATCGAAGAGGTATTCAATCAAACAATACAGCACTTAACACAGTTTAGGTATGCTCGTTATGTGCCTCTGCTTTACTACACTGGCAACAAGGGACTAACCGAATTCGAGAAGCAGCAACAACGCAATGTGGGCGGCTTCATGAAGGGTATTTTAGTTAAGCGTCTTGAAAGTTCCTTTTTTGCCTTCAAGAAAAGTGTTCAAAGATTTATCAAGTCCTATGAGCGCTTCATTGATATGTACAATGATGGCACGGTATACATCAGCAAAAAGGTCAATGTGTATGACCTGTTAGACAATGACGACATTGAAAAACTAGAAAAGGCAGTTGAAGAAGAACGGGCTCAGAAATATGAATCCAAAGACTTTCGAAAAGACTTCCTTACTGATTTGAAGCACGATCTAGAAGTACTCAGGCAAGTATGGACGTTGTGGAAAGATGTTGATGAAGATCCTAAACTTGAAAAGTTTATAGAGGAACTCAAAAAGCATGAGAAACTCAAAAAGAAACACCTTGTCATCTTCTCGGAATCTAAAGAAACAGGCGACTACCTCTATGAGAACCTAATCAAGGTTTTTCCTAATCAAGTGATGTTTTATTCCAGTAAAGGCGGTAGGCATACCGATGAAAAACTTACTTCGAAGCACACCATTGCTCGCGATATGATTCTCGAGAATTTCGATCCAGGTTCAAAAACTCCGGCCAATGATCTGAGAATTCTGATTGCGACAGACATTCTTGCGGAAGGTATCAACCTTCACCGTTCAAATGTTCTTATCAACTACGATTTGCCCTGGAACCCAACTCGAGTTTTACAGCGAGCAGGTCGTGTAAACCGTCTGGGCACGAAGCATCCAAACGTTTACATCTTCAACTTCTTCCCAACTACCCAATCCGATGAACACTTGGGACTGGAAATGAACATCACCAACAAGCTTCAAATGTTTCATGACATTTTGGGTGAAGACGCGAAATACCTGTCCGATGGTGAGGAAGTGAGCAGCCAGGAGCTATTTGATACCCTGAACAACAAAAAGGCATACACCGGAGAAGATGAAGAAGGCGATTCGGAATTAAAGTATCTGGAAATGATGCGCAACCTCCGTGACAATGATCCTGACCTTTTTGATAGAATTAAGAAATTACCCAAAAAAGCTCGTTCAGGAAGAAAAGTTGCAAATAATGAAGATGAGAAACTCATTACCTTCTTCCGATTGGGAAAGCTGAAAAAGTTTTACATGACCAATGGATCTGAAGCTCTAGAGATGGACTTCTTTAATGCGGCCTATCTTCTGGAATGCGAACCGGACACCAAAAGAGCTTCCATCCCTTCAGAGCAGTATTTCAAAATGCTTGAAATCAACAAGGCTCGATTTGAATTGGATACCACGCAAGACGAGGACGACAAAGGAGGTGGCGGTGCATCCAATGTGAAGTACATCGAAAAACGCATGCGGGATGTAGCTTTCCGCAGATATAAGGGTTTTACAGACTCCGATGAAGAATTCATTTTAGGTGTGAAGCAGATGATTCAGCAAGGTTTGATGGCCAAAAAGACGGCACAGAAGATCAAGAAAGAATTGGAGCAGGAAGATGATCCTTTGAAAATGCTTCACATCCTTCAGCGAAACATCCGGTCAGTAGCTATTGAAGAAATTCAAAATGGAAAGTCCCCCATTGCACGGGAAGTAATATTATCAGGTTATCTATTGAAGTAATATGGAAAAAAAGCAGGCACAAGATTATATCAAACAAGTTCTGAATTCCCGGTTCGATCAGGAACAATTTGAGCTGTTTGTCAGAAACCTGCTCAATGAGTTTGAACCCAGAGACAATAATTACAGCGGCAACCTGATACCCGAAGCTTTTCGTGACCATATTGCTCATTACAAGCGTATTGGAAAGTACACCGATCCGGAAGGTGAACCGATGGATATTTTGATCGTCCAAACACGTTCGGTAAACAAATTGGAGCGAACCCGAACTGCCCTAAGGAATTTTGTAGTTCGGCACCTTAAAAACTTCGACAAGTACTATGCGCTGGTTGCTTTCTACTCCAAAGAAGACAATGGAGAAGAATGGCGTTTATCTCTGGTGAAAATTGATATTGAGCAAGAGCGTACCGACAAGGGTAAGATCAAAGCAAAGGAAGAGATCGTACCTGCCAAGCGATTCTCGTACCTGGTGGGTGTTCATGAAGATGCCTATACCGCTCAAAAGCAACTGCTACCGCTATTTGTCAACGACCACAGCAACCCGCTGGTGGTAAAGGAAAAGGATGGCGATGGCAGTATTGAGGGTGCCTTTAGCATTGAGAAGGTTACGGATGAATTCTATGAGCAATACAAAGAACTCTACCTCAAGCTGACGGAAAATGCCCGCTTGACAAAAGCACTGGAAAAGGAAGGTTTGGACTCCGTCCGTTTTGTGAAAAAACTCCTCGGGCAAATCGTATTCCTTTATTTCCTGCAAAAGAAAGGCTGGCTGGGCGTACCAAAAGATCAAAAAATGGGAACAGGCTCCAAGCGTTTTCTGCAAGACCGCTTTTTAGCGGTGGAAGAAGCTGGGGGTAATTACTTCAATGATTTCCTGCGCTACCTGTTTTATGCAGCATTGGCCAGAGAGCACAATGATGAAAGCATTAAATACTATTTCAAGCGACTGAGTTGTAAAATTCCTTTTTTAAATGGTGGTTTGTTTGAAGCAGACTACGCCTGGGAGAAAGCCAACATCTCTATTCCCAACGAGCTGTTCAGAAACAGCGAGAAGAACAAGGCCGGAGACAAGGGCACAGGCATTTTAGACGTTTTCGACCGGTACAATTTCACCATCAAGGAAGATGAACCCTTGGAAAAAGAAGTAGCCGTTGACCCTGAAATGCTCGGAAAGGTCTTTGAAAACATGCTCGAAATCACCGAGCGGAAAAGCAAAGGCGCTTTCTATACCCCTAGAGAGATTGTGCATTACATGTGTCAGGAAAGCCTGATTCATTATCTGGATAATACCGTAAATGAGTACACCGAAAGCTACCAGACTTTTGACAGTGATCAAACCAGCCTATTTGGTAGAAGCACCAATAAGAAAGGGAGCCTGAAGATTGAGCTGAAAAACGAAGGAGACATCCACGTTCCCAAAGAAGATATTGACCAACTCATTCGGCAAGGGCATTTAGTTCTTGAACATGAGGCTACGGCAACTGGAAAGGGAAAGGAAACAAAAAGCTACAAGCACAAACTCCCTGAAAGTATTCGCAAGAATGCTAAAACTCTAGACGCTGCTTTAGCCAATATCAAAATCTGTGACCCCGCTATCGGCTCTGGAGCATTCCCAGTGGGTATGTTGCAAGAGATTGTCACTACCCGTTTGGTGCTGAATTCCTTCCTGCAAAACGAGAAGCACACCCCCTACTTCTTGAAACGCCATGCAATACAGGAAAGCATTTATGGGGTGGACATTGACGCCAGTGCCATTGACATTGCCCGCCTACGGCTTTGGCTTTCCATGATTGTTGATGAGGAAGATTATGACACCATTGAAGCGCTTCCTAACCTTGACTACAAAATCGTAAAAGGGGATTCTCTTGTTGGTTTCCTATTTGATTCTGTCGGCAGAACTTCTGTGCTTGACCAAGTCGAGAAACTTAAAGAGAAGATGATTACCGAAACGGATCAATCTGAAAAGGAGAGCATTCGTGCTAAAGTACGTGCGCTCTTAGATCCCATCTATCAAAACTCGGCAAAAGGGATCGGGTATTATGTTGACTTTGATTACCGGTATGAGTTTTCGGAAGTCTTTACCAAAGGCAGAAAAGGATTTGATCTGGTTATTGGGAATCCACCCTACATTCAGATCCAAAAGCTCGATGAAAAGCTAAAAAAGACCCTTTCTAAGCTGCAGTTTAAAACCTTCTCTTCTTCTGGTGATATCTATGAGTTGTTCTATGAAAAGGGAAACAATGTTTTAGCCAAAGGAGGACACCTGTGTTACATTACTTCCAATAAATGGCTTCGTGCTAATTATGGAAAGTCAACCAGACAGTATTTTCTCACGAAAACCAATCCAAAGGTTCTTTTTGACTTTGGTCAGGAAATGGTATTTGCCTCAGCTATCGTACACTCCAATGTATTACTTTTTCAAAATGCCAGATTTCAGAACCAATTCTGGGGTTGTCAAATGTCGAAGGGAAAATTGAATGGTCAAGCTCTGGAGCAGTATTTTGATGAGTTTGCAATCCCACTTGATTATTTCACTGAAGAAGTTTGGGCTATTTCAACACCGGAGTTAATCAAGTCAAAATCCGTTTTAGAATCGAATGGATTGAAGTTAGGAAAATGGAAAATCAACTTCCGTAGAGGTGTGTTGACTGGGTTTAATCCAGCATTTATAATTGGCGAAAGAACTAAGAAAGAAATTATTACCAATGACCATCATTCTGAAGAGATAATAAAACCAATTCTTAGAGGGCGTGATACAAGAAGATTTTATTGCAATTTTTCAAAGCTGTACATCATCTGTACATTTCCAACCAAACAACTTGCTATCACTGATTTCCAAGGCGTAAAAAGTCATCTAGAAACTTTTGACAAGAGAAAATTAGAGCAGTCAGGAAGAGAATTTATCAATTCAGAAGGCGAAAAAGACAAATCGAGAAAAGCTACAAAACACAAATGGTTTGAAACTCAAGACTCAATTGCGTATTTCTCAGAATTTGAGAAACCTAAAATAGTTTTCTCCGAAATTGTCTCTGAACCACAGTTTTATTACGATACCCAGAAATACTACCCTGAAGCAACTGCATTTCTAATTACCGGTGAAAGCCTTAAATGGCTTACCGCATTTCTGAATTCTGAGCCAATTACCGTGCTGTTTCGAATCTTCTATGCTGGTGGTGAGTTGGTTGGAAAATATCGCTACAAAAAAGCTTTTCTTGAGAACCTTCCTATTCCGGAACCTATTCCTGAAAACGAGCCAGTAGTTGAAACTTTGGTTGATTATTTGTCGGCATACAAAGGCAAATATGGTGATCGGTCAAAAGAACAGCTTACAGCACGGTATTTCGAGCTGGTTGTTGATGGTTTGGTATATGAGATTATTCTGAAAGACCAAATTGCCGCTGCCAAAAAACAAATCCTTCCTCACCTAGGCGACCTCAAACCCTTCACCGATGAAATGAGCGAAGAAGAAAAGCTGTCCATCATTCAAAGTGAGTTTGAGCGCCTCTACGACCCCAACCACCCCGTGCGCAACAACCTGGAAACGCTGGATAGTGTGGAGGAGGTGAGGATAATTAAGGAGGCGTTGAAGTGAATGTGGTTTACGAACATATCGAGACCACAAAGAGAAACTATCATGGCGTTTCACTTGATAAAGGGGAATGCCGTTACCATTTGCAGGGTTCAGTAAAAGATAATTTACTGGACCGGGAAGAATGGCAGGATTCCCTGGCAAGGCTTCGGGCGCTAAGAGATGAAACGGGATTTGAAGCAAGTGCAGAGTTGTTGGCCGATATTCAGGCATTGGAAGATGAAGAACTTGAGACACAGCAATTCCGTGTAGGAGAAGCCTATGCCGAGATCGTTCTGGAACAGGAGTTTTCATGCCGCTTCCACTGGAACGAAAATAGAGATGCCCGCAATCCAAAAGGAAACAAGACTGGGGCTGATCTGGTGGGCTTCATAGAAGTGGATGGTCAGGTTCTTTTTCTGTTTGGTGAGGTCAAGACTTCTTCCGAAACGGATAACCGGCCACCGCAAGTCATGACTAGTAGCAAAGGAATAGAGGCACAACTTCGCGATCTGTACAATGACAGAAGCAAGCGCCTTATCCTGATTTCCTACTTGAAAAACAAAATGCGGCTTTACCCTGAGGGACATCCATTCAGAACTGATTTTGAAGCCAGCGAAAGGGCTTACTACTCCGGTGATTGCGATTATCAACTTATTGGCGTTCTGGTACGAGACGTGGATGCGGATGAGCGAGATGTCGCTGTCAGTTATGGCAGGTTGAGGGATCAGATTTTAGAACCAAAGGGAATTAAGCTTCTTGCTTTGTATTTACCCATTCAAAAGGAAGAATGGCTGAGCATTATTAACGAGAATCCGGAATGAGCATTCAATCAAAATATAATCTACTCGAACGTGCATATCCTGATATGCTGGCCGGGATAGGTATGCTCATTCAGAAAGGAAAACTGTCCAAAAGGTTTGAATCGGTTGAACTTTCACAAGTGGACATCCAGCAACTTGAAAAAGCCAAGGAGCTGTGTGAATTGAAAATTGTTGAGCATTGGGAAAGGCGTGATACCGAAGACTTCAAGGCGCTTTGTTCCACCTATTTCGATATAGCCGGCCAAATACCTGCCACCGTTGAGAGCGAATACTACATCTATGAGCAGTTTAAACTCATCGCTTTTGGCTACCTGGGAGAGCACTGGCATTTTGTAAGACAATACTTGAAATCCAATCGTACGGGTATTGATGAACTCGAAAATGGTGAAGACTGGAACAAAAGAATCCTCACCCTTTGCTTTAAGGCACTGGTCAGTCTCGTTATAAAAAATTCATGGCGAGAAATTGATCAGGCAGTGCAGCTCATCAATCAGCTTCGGGTTGAGCAAACTGATTTCGAAAGCCGTTTTCTCAATCAGGTAAACGAAGAAAGTCGCCCTTATGGAGCGGCTGAATTGGTTTCCTTATACCACTTCGCCAAAAGCATTGAAATACTAGGTCAATACTTGATTGAAGGCAGACCGCTGGAGCCTGAAACGCAACTCCATTATCATTTGAACCTTTCCGGTGAGTTTGCACAAAAATCAGGAAATATAAGCCTGAGCTTATTGTACCAATTCTTTGAAGCACTGGCGGTGAAAATGGTTCGCAATACCATTTGGTACACCACCAGAGGTGTAAATAATTGGGTTACCAGATTTAACCAGTTCATTTCAAGGCAAGATGAAAAGGGTGTATTCGAATTACTGTATCCGCAGAGAGAATCCATTATCGATGGTGAATTACTGAACCCGGCCCACAGAGCCATTGTGGTCAATCTTCCCACCTCGAGTGGAAAGACCATGATTGCGGAGTATCGCATCCTTCAGGCATTAAATCAATTTGAGCAACAAGGCGGTTGGGTTGCTTATGTAGTCCCCACCAAAGCTTTAGTAAACCAAATTTATATTCAGCTTAGGAGAGATTTGGGCTCCATTGGTATTCAGGTTGAAAAGGCCAGTGGAGCTATCGATTTGGATGGATTTGAGCAGCACCTGGTAGAGGAAAGCGGCAACAGGACCGAGTTTGATATTCTGGTCACTACCTATGAGAAAATGAACTTGTTGGTGCGGCAGGGCTTGGGAACAACTAAGGTAAGGCCTTTGGTGCTCACAGTAGTGGATGAAGCACACAATATAGAAGAGGAGTCAAGAGGACTTACCCTTGAGTTTCTGTTGTCTACAATCAAGAACGATTGTGAAGAAGCGAATTTCCTCTTGATGACACCGGATATATCGAATTCCACCGAAGTTGTTGACTGGTTAGCCGGAGACAGAGGAAATGTGGTCAACCTTGAACTCGATTGGTGGCAGCCCAATGAACGGGTGGTGGGAGCTATTGAAGTCAGTGGCAGGGGAAGAACTTATGACCTGTTGCTTCGGACGCTTCATACTGAAAGAGGAACCTATGAAATTGGGGAAGCCATTCCATTAGCTCATATAGAAAATGCGGAACAGACAAAATCTCAAGTAAGCAATTCAAAAATTCGTGTTGCAAGCTGTGCTTCAGGCGAGATATTAGATTTAGCCAATCCCATCATCGTATTGGCCGCTGATCCAGCGGAAACCTATACCATCGCGGAGAACCTTTATGAAAAATCGCGTGAAGACTTCGAATCGGATCAGGATATTGAGTTATTAATCCGGTTGGTTCAAAGTGAACTCGGAAGGGATTTTCCATTGGCAAGATTTTTAAGCCGAAGAATCGCGGTACACAGTTCTGCATTGCCCGATGACATCCGCTTTTTGATCGAAGACTTGATGGCGCGCGAAAAACTTCAGGCCCTGGTGGCAACCACAACGATTGCACAAGGGATTAACTTTCCTGTATCAGCGGTTGTAATGGGAGCTTACAATTATCCCTTCAGAGGTCCTATGCCTGTTCGTGATTTTTGGAATCTGGCAGGTAGAGTTGGTCGGGCAGGTCAAGGTAGCATGGGCTGGGTTGGAATAGCAGTGAGAAATGAACAGGATTTATTAACTGCTGGTGAATATGTAAGAAAGGCATCAGACGAATTACGTTCACAATTAACGAATGTTATTGATGAAGCGCTAAAACGCCCCTTGGAAAATCTAGAAAGATGGTTGTGGTTTGATGAAAGATGGTCTGCAATATTGCAATATATCTCTCATTTACGCAGACAAACGCAACAACAAGACACCTTCCTTGCTCAGCTTGAACAGAAACTTCAAGACACTTTTGGTTATAGACAACTTCCTAATGAGAAGAAAGCTTTTTTCAGAAATCATATTAGATCATATGCAAGCACTTTATCGCTGATTGAAGCTGAAAGGTCAGATAAGACCGGGTTTTCTACGGTATCAGTTAACCAAATGCTTTATAGACTAAGGCAAGAAGGGTTATCCAGAGAAGATTGGCAGAAAAGTCAATTGTTTTCTGAACAAAACCGGAGCATGCAGAAATTGATAGGCATAATGCTTCAAACCTACGAGATTCAAAAGTCGATTGAGAAATTGAAAACTGGTCAACCCATTGATCAGACTAGTATAGCGCGATTGGTAATTGATTGGGTGAACGGTAGAGATATTGCAGCCATTGCTTCCAGATTTTATCCAAGGGAAGATACACAAGTTGCTATTCAGAAGACTACGAAAGCTCTATACAGCATAGTTGCTAATTCCGCGACTTGGGGGCTTGCGGCCATGCAGAAAATGCCAACCAGCGGTGTAGATTGGGAAAGTTTATCCGAAATTGAAAAGAAGCGCATGGCAAATCTTCCGGCCTATTTGCATTATGGAGTCAATACCGATGAAGGAGTGCTGATGCGGAAGAATAATGTGCCCAGAAGCATTGCGAATCGATTGGGTGAATTGTATAGCGCTTCAATAGGTGGTGAAATATTCAGCCAGCCTTCGAATTCGGTTTCCGATTGGCTCGGCCAACAAAATACGGAGACCTGGAACAGAGTGATTCCGGCAGGTTCACGGCTTTCAGGTGTAGACTACAAGAAGGTCTGGATGAAATTAAATGGTATTCAATGAAGATCAAATCCATTGAAATAAAAAATTGCAAGGCCTTCTATGGAAAGCATGCGATCAACATAGGTGGTAAGAATGTATTCATCTATGGAGAGAACGGCAGCGGTAAAAGCTCACTTTACTTTGCATTAAAGGACTTCTTTCAATCTTCCATTGAAACCATTGATATGGCCGAAGTGGACAATATCTTCCTTAAAACATCTGACAAAGGGAAGAACTACATCAAAGTCAAATTTCATCCCAATAAAGACGGACAAAGGCGTATAGCAGAATATGAACTAACCGCGACAAGTAAAACCACCGATGCTGCAGGCGACACTTCTATCAGAGACGCAAACAAGCTCAAGAGTTTCCTGACCTACAAGCATCTGCTTGATATACATCACATCAAAAAAGATGGCGAAATAGACCTTTTCAACTTATTGGTGAAGGGTGTTCTAAAGCATTTCAAATACACGCTGACCGGTGGGAAAGAACTTGGAGAACTCTGGAATGAAGTGGAAACGCTCATAGCCAAAGAAACTGGAACAAGTTATCGCTCAGATCAGAAGAAGAAGGATGTTAATTCTGCCTTAAAGACATTCAATGATGCTTTTAAGCAGCTATTCGAGAAACCGACCGCAGGATCACCTAATCCCGAATACATATTAGGTCATGCAGCACCGATCTTGGCAGAATTTGAACATGGTCTTGAAATTGACTTGAGATATACACAAGCCACAACCGATGATTACAAGAATATCAAACAAAACCATGTTCGCGTTGACCTGAAGTTTTGCGGTCAAACAATACCCAAAGCCCATCTTTTCTTGAATGAAGCACGATTATCTGCAATCGCTATTTCGATCTATTTGGGCATGATCAAAAGACACCCCCAATTAAGGCCGCACAAAATCCTGTTCTTAGATGACATTTTTATAGGACTTGACATTTCAAACAGGCTACCACTCCTAAAAATCCTTGATGCCCATTTTCCGGAGTATCAAGTATTCATTACTACATACGACAAACCTTGGTATGAGTATATAAGAGGCTTTCTTAGTGATAAATGGAAAACGATCGAGTTCTATGCTCAGGAAGTTAAAGGCGGATTTGAGATTCCCAAGATTGAAGACGGTACTGACATGGTTCAGAAAGCACATCAACACTATATTAATTCAGACTACAAAGCCAGTGCGGTGTATGCAAGATCCGCTTTCGAGAAGATAATCATGGATTACTGTGAAAGAAAGAGGAAACCTATTGCTTTTAAAGCAAAGCGAAAGGATTATTCGTCTCAAGACTTTTGGAATAAGGTAAAAGGTGACGTTCTTCCAGCAACTAAAACCAGTATTGAAGGATATCGTTTCCTAATTTACAACAAGCTGAGCCACTACGATCCAGAGGTAAATCCTTTGAAGTCAGAATTAAGGGATGCTATTAAGGCAGTTGAGAATTTGAGGACAGAACTAAATGGAATTCCTTAGTGACCAACACAGCAGTCACACACATTGGCTGGCCACTTCATTCCTCCCGCAGACCAAAGCCAGCTAAAGAGTGTGCCTGCCCAACCCAGAAAGAGAAATCTTCAATAATGCCCCACACGCTACTAACAGAAAAGATGACCCGAGCTGACAAATTATGCATTTCCTGACTTCTTAACCGATTGACGCTTTGGACAGAAAAGAAAAAAATAAAAAGCACGATGCCCAAACGTTGGATATACGTAATCCAGGCGGAATTGCTGATATGAAAGTTTTTACTTTATATAAACTTTTAGGTAAGAGGACACTGAAGTACCTTAAAAAACCCGCCCGACGAATAGCCGATACCGATATGAGGCCCATTCTGACTTGTCTGGTCTTGCTTCTTCTCTTTCCCATTCCTTTTCTCAGGGCCGGGGAGTTGAGAATATCCGGGCATGCACCGGGGGCAGAGAACAGGGAATTGCGCCTCTACCGTTATGACGATTATGTTTCCCTGCGAAAGATCAGGATGGGCAGTACACGCATCCAGGCCGACGGGTATTTTAACCTGGTCTGCCAGCTGGATCAGACCGACAGGGTCATTTTCTTCATCGATTTCCATCAGGCCGAGATGCTTGCAGAGCCTGATCAGCATTATCAGATAAGGGTGGAAGGATTTGAGAAGCCTGGTTACCAGGAAGCTTTGAATCCTTTCGTTACACCGGTATACCTTGACCTGATACCGGAAGGAAACAGCCAGCCGGTATTGACAGTCTTCTACGACACCCTGAATGCATGGACAGACCGTTTTATGATCACGCATGCGGATGACTTGCTGAATCGTAAGCATAAATGGAATACGGATTCATTGAAGGCCCATTGGACAGGCGTGCCAGGAAGTCAGCATCCTTTTGCGCTTGTAGCCACCGAATACCGCATTGCACAGTTGATCCCATTATACAGCAGCCGTCTCCGTCTCAGGGTATTCGAAGATTATCTGGATCAGCGTGCAGTATTGCCAGAACATCCGGATTATATGGCATTCTTCACGCAGTATTTTGACAAATGGGTGCTCACCAGCAGGCAGTTACCTTTTTATTTGCTGGCAGGAAGCTTGCAAGGCAGTAACCCTTATGCTGCTGTCATGGATTTTTTGGGCCGGGATAGTCTTTTACGGAGTGCGGTTATCCGTGAACTGGCCTTATTAGTGAATATCCGTGATATGTATTACCATCCGGAACTCAAAAAGGAAACTATCTTATTACTACTGACACAAATAGAGGAGCGGAGCTCCATGCCTGCTAACAGGAAGATTGCACATAACCTGCGTCAGGTATTGCAATACCTTGAGCCGGGTACGCCTGCTCCTCCATTGACTTTAAAAAGTATCAGCGGTGAAGTGACCAGCTTGGAGCGGTACCAGGGTAAATACCTTTATATTCAGTTTTTTACGACTTTGTGCACTCCATGTGTTGCTGAATTAAAGCTGACGGAGAACCTGGAGAAAGAATTTGGGGAACAGTTTGCATTTCTGGCGATATCAGCAGATCTGGAACCGGCACGTCTACCTCCTTTTCTGAAACGCTATCCTTTTCCTGGCGATGTGGCTCATTTCGGGCATGATTTTGATATGCTCGAAGCCTATAATATCCGTTCATATCCCAGCTTTGTACTGATCGACAGGGAGGGAAGGATCATGGCAGCGCCTGCCCGTCGTCCTTCGGAGGAAGCGGCGGTCATTTTCAGCCGTATCCTTGCGCCTTTGCGCCGGCCTTAATTACACACGATCACGCAAAAAGACCGTCAATCAGCTTGTCGTCTGCCTTATTAGGTAAGGTTACCTTCAGCAGAGGTTCCTGTTCCATGGCCCGCTGGATGGCGAAAATTGCTTCATCGTTCCTGGCCCAGCTACGACGTGCGATACCATTGTTGACATCCCAGAAAAGCATGGATCTCAGCCGGCGCTCCGCCTCTGCACTGCCATCGAGAACCATACCGAAGCCGCCGTTGATAACTTCACCCCAGCCAACGCCACCTCCATTGTGGATCGACACCCACGAAGCACCCCGGAAGGCATCTCCGATGACATTGTGGATGGCCATATCGGCTGTAAAGCTGCTCCCGTCGTAGATGTTGGATGTTTCACGATAAGGTGAGTCCGTACCGGATACATCGTGGTGGTCGCGGCCAAGAACGACCGGTGCACTGATCCTGCCATTGCGGATAGCCTCATTGAAGGCAGCAGCAATGCGGATACGGCCCTCTGCATCAGCATACAGAATGCGTGCCTGAGAGCCCACTACCATCTTATTTGGGCCTGCAGCCCTGATCCAGCGCAGGTTGTCATCCAACTGTTGCCGGATCTCAGCAGGCGCTGTCCGGGCCATATCTTCCAATACTTCTGCCGCGATATGATCGGTGGTTTCGAGATCAGTCGCTGATCCTGAGGTGCATACCCAACGAAAAGGCCCAAAGCCATAGTCGAAACACATGGGTCCCATGATATCCTGCACATAGGAAGGGTAACGGTAACGCCCATCCGGTAACAGTATATCTGCACCTGCGCGTCCTGCTTCCAGAAGAAAAGCATTGCCATAGTCCCAGAAATACATTCCGCTCGCATGGACCTTATTGATGGCTTCAACCTGTCTGATCAGCGATTGTTGTACACGTTGACGAAAACCCTCAGGGTCTTTGACCATCAGCTCGTTGGCCTGTTCATAGCTCAGGCCCACCGGATAATAGCCACCTGCCCATGGGTTATGCAGGGACGTCTGGTCACTGCCCATCTCAACCGGGAACCCGGCAGTGGCTATCTTCTCCCACAGATCGACCACATTGCCATGAAAGGCCAGGGACACAGCTTCTTTGCCTACACGGGCTTTTTCTATGCGCAGCAGGAGCTTGTCCAAATCATCATACACCTCATCCACCCATCCCTGTGAATGCCTGACACGGATCGCTTTGGGGTTGATCTCGGCCACCACGCCAATGGCACCGGCGATGACTGCTGCTTTGGGCTGGGCTCCTGACATTCCTCCCAGTCCGGAGGTCAGAAAGACCTTACCTGCCAGGCTGCCGTCGGAGCCGGGCAGCATTCTGCCTGCATTGAGAACCGTGATGGTGGTGCCATGCACGATGCCCTGCGGGCCGATGTACATAAATGAGCCGGCTGTCATTTGTCCGTATTGCGAGACACCCAGGGCGTTGAAGCGCTCCCAGTCGTCAGGCCTGGAATAGTTGGGAATGACCATGCCGTTGGTGACCACCACCCGGGGTGCATCGGGGTGGGAAGGAAACAACCCCATGGGATGACCTGAATACAGTACCAGGGTCTGCTCATCCGTCATCTCAGCCAGATACTTCATGGTGAGACGATACTGGGCCCAGTTCTGAAAGACAGCGCCATTGCCACCATATGTTATCAGCTCGTGGGGATGCTGGGCGACGGCATCGTCCAGGTTATTTTGCAACATGAGCATGATGGCGGCTGCCTGCCGGGATCGGTGCGGATAGGCATCGATAGGGCGGGCATATATTTTGTATTCCGGCCTTAACCGGTACATATAAATACGTCCGTAGGTGCGCAGTTCATCCAGAAATTCACCGGCCAGCAGGGCATGATGGCGCGGATGAAAATACCGCAGGGCATTGCGCAAAGCCAGTTTCTTGTCAGCTTCATTCAGAATATCTTTCCGCCTGGGAGCATGATTAACACCTGGATCCCAGGGCCTGGGCTCAGGCATTGTATCTGGAATGCCTTCCAGTATGGCTTTCTGAAACTCGGTCATCATATCAACTCCATTATTGGTTTCGTGGCAAAGGTAAGGATATTCATGTCCATGATATGTAAAAACGATGCTGAACAGGCGAGTGGTTCAAGGTTATAAAAATCGGATGATTCATCACTGGTCAAACCATATGAAGGTAACTTTGTTGATCTGTTTATGAAATCACATTGGGACCAACGGTATGCTGGGGACTCCTATGCCTATGGCAAGGAGCCCAATCACTTTTTCCGGCTGTTCATCAATAGCCTGCCCCCTGGGAAAATCCTGCTTCCTGGCGAAGGAGAAGGTCGTAACGCTGTGTATGCTGCCGGAAAAGGCTGGCATGTCTTTGCATTGGATCAGAGCACCGAGGGACAAAAAAAGGCGATGAACCTTGCCCGTGAAAAAGGTGTTGAGATCAGGTATGACATTGGCGACCTTGCCAACATTGATTACCCTGAAAATGGTTTTGATGTGGTCTCCCTGATCTTTGTTCACCTTCCTCCGGAGATCAGGCAGGACGTGCATGCCAAGCTGATCAGTATGTTGCGCCCCGGTGGCATTTTCCATATGGTCGCATTCAAACCTGAGCAGTTGCAGCATCAGACAGGTGGCCCACGTGATCTGCGTCTGCTCTATGATGAAGCGCTCCTGCGGCAGGACCTGTCAGCATTAATAGATCTGCGTTTTTTTCATATTGATTCCTTTTTTGAAGAAGGGCCGCATCATCTGGGCCGTTTTCAGGCCATTGAAGTACAGGGGAAAGCGGCGGTATAAACCATGAACGCTGCGTGAGTTCCGCTTCCATCCCTGCTTGGGCTGCCTTGGTCCAGGCTTCTTTTATCTAAATTTTTACAGCATAGACTGGAGGTGTATCTTTGCAGGCATGCGTATCATCTCATTCAAATCCTTCCGGTATGATATACTTCTTTTCTGCTGATAATCAAATCATCTATGCAATTGACGCCTTGTATGCTCCGGACGATGCCACGACCGGTAAGTTGCACTGGCTGATGCAGGGTGCTGCCTTATTGCCATACAGCCGTGTAGAAGGCTATTTTAACGGACCCAGAAAGGAGATGATCACACCCTGGAGCACAAATGCCGTTGAGATCACGCAAAACATGGGTATTCAGGGGATACGGCGCATAGAGGTGTTTAGAAGGGTCGAAAAGGGAGCCCATTGCGATCCTATGCTCGAATCGATCTATGAGAACCTCGATCAGGCGGTGTTTCATGTAAGCCGCAAAGCGGAACCCATACGTGATATCACCGATATTGCTGATTATAATCAGGCTGAAGGACTGGCGCTTAGCCAGGATGAGGTAGCTTATCTGGAGGCCCTTTCTGAAAAGTTAGGCAGACCGCTCACCGACAGTGAGGTCTTTGGCTTTAGTCAGGTCAATTCTGAGCATTGCAGGCATAAGATATTCAATGGTATTTTTATCATTGATGGGGAGGAGATGCCATTGAGCCTCTTTGGATGGATCAGGCGTACTTCACGGGAGCACCCGAATTTCATTGTATCTGCCTACAAGGATAATGTGGCCTTTATTGCCGGACCGGATGTCTGGCTGTTTTCCCCGGCCCGCCAGGACAAGGCAGATTGGTTCCGGCAGCGGCGCATTCCCAGTGTCTTATCCCTGAAAGCAGAAACACATAATTTCCCCACGACGGTGGAGCCGTTTAACGGTGCTGCCACAGGCAGTGGCGGCGAAATTCGCGACCGCATGGCCGGTGGGCAGGCGAGCTTCCCAATGGCCGGTACCGCAGTGTACATGACATCCTATAGCCGGCTTGAAGCCGGGCGGAGATGGGAAAGCCATACGCCACCAAGGCCCTGGCTTTATCATGAACCGGCAGAAATCCTGATCAAAGCCTCCAACGGCGCCAGCGATTTTGGAAACAAGTTCGGACAGCCCCTGATTTGTGGCAGTCTCCTGACACTGGAACAAAATTTGGGACAGCTACGATATGGCTTCGACAAGGTGATCATGCTGGCCGGTGGCATAGGGTATGCCCACCGTGACCAAAGCCTGAAACAGGAAGTGCAGGCCGGTGACCGCATTATTGTGATGGGAGGAGATAACTACCGCATCGGCATGGGAGGAGGAGCTGTGTCATCAGTGTCTACCGGGCAGTTCAGCAAGGCCATTGAGCTGAATGCAGTGCAACGCTCCAATCCGGAAATGCAGAAACGTGTCTATAACGCCATCCGTGCCATGGCCGAGCAGGATAGCAATCCGATCCGTATGGTTCATGACCATGGTGCCGGCGGTCACCTGAATGCGTTGTCAGAACTCGTCGAATCCCATGGTGGTCGCATCGACCTGAGAAAATTGCCGGTGGGAGATCCAACCCTGAGCGCCCGTGAGATCATCGGTAACGAAAGCCAGGAGAGAATGGGCCTGGTGGTCCGGCCGGAAGACGAAGACGTACTGCGCAAAGTAGCCGAACGCGAGCGGGCCCCCATGTATGATGTGGGTGAAGTCGGCCACGACCAGCGGTTTGTGGTTGAAGATGCCTCCTCAGGGCGCCATCCCATCGACCTGCACCTGCTGGATATGTTTGGAAAACCCCCACAGACGGTATTGCAGGATCATGCAACGGATCTTCCGTTACAGGATCTGGTTTATAAAACCGAAGAGATCGGATATTACCTGGAAGACGTATTGCAGCAGGAGGCTGTTGCATGCAAGGACTGGCTTACCAACAAAGTGGACCGCAGTGTTACCGGACGCATCGCGTTGCAGCAATGCACCGGAGAGGTGCAGTTGCCTTTGAATGATTTTGGCCTGGTTGCCTTGGACATGACTGCTGAGAGCGGCATGGCCACTTCGATCGGGCATGCCCCTTTAGCTGCCCAGATCGACCCGGCAGCTGGAAGCCGGCTGGCGGTCGCTGAGGCCCTGACCAACCTGGTCCTGGCACCCCTCAAACATGGCCTCATGGGAGTCTCATTGAGTGCCAACTGGATGTGGCCTGCCCGGCAAAAGGGTGAGAATGCCCGGTTATACCAGGCTGTACAGGCCATCAGTGATTTTGCCGTCAGCCTGGGGATCAACATACCCACCGGCAAAGACTCCCTCTCGATGACACAGCATTATCCGGACGGAGGCCAGGTGCGGTCTCCCGGCACCGTGATTGTTTCGAGCGTGGCTGAAACCGGAGATGTTCGAATGGCTGTGAATGCAGCTTTGAGAGGCAATCCGGATGCACACCTCGTCTATATTCCTTTCACATTGTGCAACCAGGAGCTTGGAGGTACTGCACTGGCGCAAACCCTTGGGCAGAGCGGTACACGGACAGCAGATATTCCGGATCCGGGGTATTTTGGTCAGGTGTTCGAGGCGGTACAAACCATGGTTAACACGTCCATGCTGCTCGCCGGCCATGATGTCTCAGCGGGTGGACTGGTGACCTGTTTATTGGAGATGGCATTCCCTACGCCCGGGTATGGGCTGGAAGTCGACAGCAGTATGCTGGCCGATGCTGATCCTGTTACAGCACTTTTTGCAGAGACTCCCGCTGTGGTTGTTCAAACCTCAGAACCGGAGGCTGTGCTTCAGATTCTTCACGAAAAAGGTTTGGAAGGTTTTGTCATTGCAAAACCTGTTTCCGGACGTCATCTTGTATGGCGACATAAAGAATGGAACAGGTCCTGGGATATTGATACACTCAGAAACCGGTGGTACCGGACTTCCTACCTCCTTGACCGGATGCAAAGCGGCGACCAGTGCGCTGCAGAACGTGCTGCGAATTACATGTCCCAGCCCCTGCATTATAGCTTCCCGAAGAACTTCGAGGGTAGCCTGTCGTCCCTGGCTTCATACCATCAGCACCGCGCACCTTCAGGAACGCGGGCTGCTATCATCCGTGAAAAGGGTGTGAATGGTGACAGGGAGATGGCCTATGCCTTGTACCTGGCCGGTTTTGATGTGAAGGATATCCATATGACCGATCTGATCAGCGGGCGTGAAGATCTCCAGGATGTGAATATGATTGTTTTCGTGGGAGGGTTCAGTAATTCCGATGTGCTGGGTTCGGCCAGGGGATGGGCTGGCGCTTTTCTTTACAATGAAAAAGCCCGGCAGGCGCTGGACACATTCTATCAGCGGGAAGATACACTGAGCCTGGGTGTTTGCAACGGTTGCCAGTTGATGATGGCCCTGGGCCTTATCCCAGGCAGGGATGGGCGCCAGCCGGTCATGCACCACAATGCTTCCGGAAAATTTGAGTCAGCCTTTCTGACCGTTGATATAGCTGAAAACAATACGGTCATGCTTTCAGGCCTGGGCGGAAGTCGCCTTGGAATCTGGGTAGCCCATGGAGAAGGACGGTTTGAACTCCCTGGCGGTGTGTCCAATCATATCATACCGATGACTTATGGTTATCATGATTACCCCGGAAATCCCAACGGTTCCGAATTTGCAGCTGCAGCGGTAGCTTCGCCTGATGGCCGCCATCTGGCGATGATGCCCCATCTTGAAAGAGCCTTCCTTCCCTGGCAATGGGCCTGGTATCCATCCGGGCGCAAGGCAGATGAAGCAACGCCATGGCTTCAGGCATTTGTTGCAGCCAGGGAATGGATCAAAAATAAAACACATACCCCATGAATCCCAGGACCCATATACTCATAACGGGAGCTACAAGCGGTATCGGAGAGGCCTGCAGCCGTAGGCTGGCCGGCCCGGGAAAGGTGCTCATGCTCAATGGCCGGCGTAAGGACAGGCTGGATGCACTTTGCCGGGAGTTGACGGCAGAGCATGGATGCAGTTGTGTACCCTTGCCTTTTGATGTGCGTGACCGCCAGGCCATGGAAAACGCATTGCACCAAGCAGGCATTGAACGTGTTGATATACTCATTAACAATGCAGGTCTGGCACTCGGTTTGGACAAGCTGCAGGATGGCTGTCCAGAGGATTGGGAAGCGATGATTGATACGAATATCAAAGGATTACTGTATCTGACACGGGCCGTATTGCCAGGTATGATTGAGCGGGGATATGGACATATTATCAACATAGGTTCCATTGCTGGCAAGGAAGTATACCCCGGAGGGGTTGTCTATTCAGCCACCAAATTTGCCGTGGATGCCCTGACAAGGGGTTTGCGGATGGATCTGCTGCCTTATGGTATCCGGGTTACGCAAATTGCTCCAGGTGCTGCCCAGACAGAGTTTTCCCAGGTGAGGTTCAAAGGCGATGATGCCCGCGCTTTGCAGGTGTATGCCGGTTTTGAACCCCTGAGAGGAGAGGATATTGCCGATATCGCAGCATACATAATCGATCTGCCTGATCGCGTCAACATCAGTGATATCCTCATCATGCCCACCGCACAGGCCAGTGCCATGCTCATCCATCGAAAAGCTGCGGAATAAGCCTGTCGATGGTACCGGGTTTTTTTGTAATCTTGCGAGAATCACAACTCTTGCAAATCAAAAACCCGCATCATGGAGCCAACCCGCATCATCGATCTGCTGCCAAGATACGCTGCCATCTTCGATCCCAAAGAGGATGTGCTGGCAGGTAAGGAAAACGGCGTCTGGAAAAAATGGGATATCCAGGCCTATATGGAACAGGCCGACGCTGTCAGCTATGCCTTACTGGCTATGGGAATTCAACCCGGCGATACCGTGGCAACGATCAGCAATAACAGGCCCGAATGGAACATTATGGACATCGGTATACAGCAGACCGGTGCCATCCACGTTCCGATTTATCCAACTATCAGTGATTCAGATTATGCCTACATCCTGAAGCATGCCCAGGCCAGGCTTGTCTTTATCAGCAGTGATGAATTGTTGAGGAAGATAACACCTATTGTAGCGAAAATTGCGCCTTCCCCGGAACTGGTGACCTTGCGGAAATCAGAAGGCCTGCGCTCGTTCCAGGAATTGCTCGATGCAGGCAGGTCCCATCCCGACCCGGAGCTGTTACAAAAACGGAAAGACAGCATACAACCGGATGATGTCGCGACGATCATTTATACCAGCGGTACGACAGGTCAGCCAAAAGGTGTGATGCTCAGCCATGCGAATCTGATCAGCAATTTTATCGGGGTGTCCTATATCCCTACTTTTGGACAGGAGGGCAAGGCCCTGAGTTTTCTGCCGCTCTGTCATATTTATGAGCGCATGCTCAACTATCTCTACCATTACCTGGGCATCTCCATTTATTATGCCGAGAGCATGGCCACGATCGTCGACAACGTCAAGGACATCAAGCCTGACATGATGTCGGCGGTGCCCCGCTTCCTCGAAAAGGTGTTTGACCGCATCATGGCCCAGGGCAGAAAACTGAAAGGTATCAAGCGCATCATCTTTTTCTGGGCCGTTCGCACCGCAGAGCGGTTTGATGTGAACGGCAACAACAGCAAATGGTACAATATGCAGCACAGGCTGGCTGACCGCCTGGTGCTGAGCCGTTGGAGGGAGGCATTAGGTGGTAATTTCAAGATCATTGTAAGTGGAGGTGCTGCCATACAACCCAGGCTGGTAAGGATATTCCGGGCTGCCGGCCTGCCTATCTATGAAGGGTATGGACTGACGGAAAGTTCACCGGTCATAGCGGTGACCAGCCGTGATGCCAATGGTCTCATGCTGGGTACCGTCGGACCTCCCCTGCGGGGCGTCCAGGTGAGAATTGCAGAAGATGGGGAAATCCTGTGCAAAGGCCCCAACGTGATGAAAGGGTATTATAAAGCACCGGAACTCACTGCAGAAGTCATCGACGCTGATGGCTGGCTGCATACCGGCGATGTAGGCGTGTTTGAACCGGGAGGCCAGCTCAGGATCACCGGCAGGAAAAAGGAGATCTTCAAAACATCTCTGGGCAAGTATATAGCACCTGAGCTGATTGAAAACAAACTCAAGTCATCGTCCTTCATTGACAATGCCATCGTCATTGGAGAAAATCAGAAGTTTGCTACCGCGCTCATCGTCCCTGACTTTGCCCACATCCGTTCATGGTGTAATGTTAAGGGAATCCCCTATACGACCGACCAGGAAATGGCAGCTCATCCCAGAATCAAGGCGAGAATGATGAAAGAAATCAACCACTTCAACGCCAGCCTGGGATCCACAGAGCAAATCCGCAAAGCTGAAATCCTGGATCATGAATGGTCCATCCTGAGCGGCGAACTCACCCCGACACTGAAAGTCAAGCGTGACTTTGTGCTTCGGAAGTATGCTGCACTTGTCGAGAAGATTTTTGGCAATTAGTCAACCAATAAACTGAATCATATGGTAAAAGTGGAGCGATTGTTCGATATCCTGCCATCTACCAAGGCAAGATACCGGTTCAAGCCAGATTTGCTGGCGGGTAAGGATACAGGTTCATGGGTTACCTACTCCATCGACGATTACATTGCCCATGCCAGAGACCTGGCCTATGGATTGCTGGATATGGGTATTGGCAAAGGAGACCGTGTCGCCACCATCAGCAATAATCGGCCGGAATGGAATTTCCTGGACATGGCCATCCTACAGACAGGTGCTGTGCATGTACCGATTTATCCCACTATCAGCGAGGCTGATTACCGCTATATCCTGAGCCATGCTGAAGTAAAGCTGGTCGTTGTATCATCCAGGGATCTGCTGAAAAAAGTAGGACATATCATTCCTGACATACCATCCTGCCTGGGCATTTATTCTTTCTCAGAACTGGAGGGTGTACCGCATTACAGCGAAATCCTTGAAAGGGGAAGGGCTCATCCGGTGCCGGAAAAACTGGAGCAGATCAAAGCATCCATCCATACCGATGATCTGGCCACGCTGATATATACCTCAGGAACAACTGGCAACCCCAAAGGTGTCATGTTGTCGCACCGCAATATCATCAGTGATTTCATCGCCGTTGAGCATATTCCTCCCATGGATGACAGTGGGCGTGCCCTGAGCTACCTTCCGCTTTGCCATATTTATGAAAGGATGCTGAATTACCTGCTGCAGTATCTCGGGATCTCAGTGTATTATGCAGAGAACATCGCTGCCATTGCCGACAATATGCGGGAAGTCAAACCCGACCTGATGACCACGGTTCCCAGGTTGCTCGAAAAGTTCTATGACCGCATCATCGCTTCAGGACGGAAGCTCAAAGGGATCAAACGCGGCATCTTTTTCTGGGCTGTCAACCTGGGACTGCGGTATGAGCTGGAACGGCAATCCTGGTGGTATGAGCTGCAGTTGGCGATCGCTGACCGGTTGGTCTTCAAGAAATGGCGGCAGGCATTGGGTGGTAGGTTTAAAGTCATCGTCTCGGGTGGTGCCGCTTTGCAGGCAAGGCTGGCCAGAGCCTTCACAGCAGCCGGAATACCTGTCATTGAAGGCTACGGATTGACAGAGACTTCTCCTGTTATTGCGGTGAATCATTTTGGGAAAAACGGAAGGAAGTTTGGAACCGTAGGCCCTCCGATCGATATCAATGAGGTCAGGATTGCGGCAGATGGTGAGATCCTTTGCAAAGGCCCCAATGTCATGTTGGGGTATTATAAAGAGCCTGAATTGACAAAAGAATGCATTGATGAAGAAGGCTGGTTCTATACCGGGGATATTGGTGTATTGGAACCTTCCGGGCATCTGCGCATCACCGGTCGAAAGAAGGAGATATTCAAAACCTCATTTGGAAAATATATCAGCCCTGCCCTGATTGAAAACAAGTTCAAGGAATCCCCCTTTATTGATGCCATTCTTGTTATTGGAGAAAATCAGAAATTTGCTGCTGCCCTTATCGTTCCGAATTTCCAACACCTGCGTTCGTATTGTCAGGTGAAGGGTTATGAGTTTGGATCTGAAAAGGAGATCGTCAGGCAGGCTGTCATCCGTAAGCGGTTCCAAAAGGAGATTGATAAATTCAATGTTTTCTTCGGAGACACGGAGAAGATCAGGAAGTTCGAGCTGATCGATCATGAATGGACCATTGAAGGGGGCGAGCTCACGGCTTCACTGAAACTCCGAAGGGAATTTATCGTTCAGAAATATGGCGATACGGTTAACAAAATATTCGGGGTGGAATAAGGAGTGATGCCTGGCGCCGGAACCATACAGATCACCCGCATCCCTGACCTGCTGGATCTCTACAGGGGTCCATACCGTCATAAGAAAGTGGCTTTTGCCTTGCGAAAGGAGGGTTGGTGGCAGTGTGTCTCTTCGAGGGAATACCTGAATACGGTGAAATCGCTGAGCCGCGGTTTCTGGAAGCTCGGGGTCCGCAAGGGATGGCGCGTTGCAACCATTATGGGCAATTGCCCGGAGTGGAATTTCATTGATATGGCGCTTATGCGCCTTGGAGCGATTCAGGTTCCGATATATCCTACCATCAGTGATCGCAACATCCAGTTCATATGTGAGGATGCTGACATTCGCTATGTCGTTGTTTCAGATGCCTTAACCCTGCGCCGCATCAAGCCCATTATTGCAGAATGCCCGGGAGTTAGGGATATCTTTTCGATTGATGTCCTGGATGGAGCGCGCCCGCTATCTTCGCTTTACCTGGACAATCCCGGGGATGATGAACAGATTGAGGAAGCTTATCAGGATGTTGCAGAGGAGGATATTGCCACGATCATTTATACTTCAGGAACGACCGGCAGGGCAAAAGGGGTGATGCTGACACACCGGAATTTTGTCAGCAATTTTCTGGCTGTTTCAGGGATATTGCGGGCTTCACGCAAGCATCACCGGGCTACCAGGCGTGCTTTATCGGTCCTCCCGCTCTGTCATGTTTACGAGCGCGTCCTGAATTATATGTATCAGCACAATGGTGTCAGTGTCTATTATATCCGAGGCACAGACGAGATTATGGACGCTGTCCAGGAAATGCATCCGGATATTCTTTGTGCTGTCCCACGCATCCTCGAGAAAGTCTATGACCGTATTCTTGCCCGTGGGCGCAGCCTGAGCGGGTACAAGCGAAAACTGTTCTTCTGGTCGCTGCGTCTTGCACAGCAGTATGAGCTCAACCGCAGCCGCGGACTACTCTACCATGTCAAGCTGAAGGTTGCAAAACTGATGGTCCTTAGAAAATGGAAAAAGGCCTTCGGGGGCAGGCTGAACATCATTGTCTCTGGTGGTGCAACCCTGAATGAGCGCCTGGCAAGGATCTACTGGGCAGCGGGTTTTATGGTCATGGAGGGATATGGACTGACGGAAACAAGTCCGGTTGTCGCTGTAAGCCAGTTTCACCGCACAGGGGTGAAATTCGGTACTGTAGGCCCCATCCTGCCAGGCGTGGAAGTCCGGATTGCCGAAGACGGCGAGATCATGGTGAGAGGGCCCAATGTGATGAAGGGGTATCTGAACCGCCCTGAACGAACCCAGGAAGTGCTCGACGCTGAAGGCTGGTTCCATACAGGCGATATCGGTATGCTCGTTGACAATACCTATCTTAAGATTACGGATCGCAAGAAGGAGATCTTTAAAACATCAGGAGGCAAATATATCGCCCCGCAGGTTTTGGAGAACCGCTTCAAGGAATCAGCATTCATTGAGCACATCATCGTTGTGGGCGAAAACAGGAGCTACCCTGTCGCGCTCATCGTGCCCAATATGCAGCATCTGCAGTCCTGGTGTGAGATCAAGGGCCTGATCTTCGAGCATCCTTATAAATCCCTGCAAAAGACCAGGATCAAAGAAAGGCTGCGGAAAGAAGTGGTGACCATCAATGCCACCCTCGACCACACAGAGAAGATCCGCCGGTTTGCCCTTTTACCGGAAAGCTGGGGTGTGGAGAGCGGGGAATTATCGCCGACCCTGAAACTCAGAAGGAAAGTGATCCTGGAAAGGCATGCCGGTCTGGTAGAGGCCATCTACCGTGGAAGAGAAGGGATCAATGCATGATGCGGTAGATCAGCTCCCGTGTCAGCTCTGCATCCTGTAGCGACACATTGCCAACACCTTTGGCTTTCATATCGTATTCGCGGAGCAGTCTGATCACGGCTTCAACACGGGCTTCCGGATATACTCTTGCTGCCTGCAGGTAATCTTTGACGAAGAATGGATTGATGGACAGGACCGCAGCCAGCGCCTGCGGACTCTTGTCTTTCTGGCTATGCAGCAGGAGCAGCTTGGTAAAGAAACCAAACAGCATGGCGATGGTCTTAACCACCGGGTTTTCTTTGGAGTTGGCTGCAAAATAATTCACGATCTGCATGGTCCTGTGCATATCCCCGGCCCC
>JAGNHN010000034.1:0-10172 GCA_018001695.1 Lentimicrobiaceae bacterium | reverse complement strand
TATGCAGCAGGAGCAGCTTGGTAAAGAAACCAAACAGCATGGCGATGGTCTTAACCACCGGGTTTTCTTTGGAGTTGGCTGCAAAATAATTCACGATCTGCATGGTCCTGTGCATATCCCCGGCCCCAAGGGCTTTCTGCAGTTCAAAGACATTGTAATCTTTGCTGATACCTATGTATTTCTCAATCAGCGTGGTATCAATGCGTGTCCCTTCGGGGATATTGATGACGAGCTTTTGAAGTTCATTTGCGATGCGGGCCAGATCTGTACCAAGGTATTCTGTGAGCAGCGCTGTGGCTGGAATATCGATGGTATATCTGCGTTCCCTGAGATAGGATGTGATCCATTCCGGTATCTTATTTTCGTAAAGCCGGGTAGATTCAAACAGCACACCGGATTGCTCGAGCTTCTTCGCAAATGACCGGCGTCGGTCCAGCTTGGCATATTTATACGCAAAGACCAGGATAGTGCTTTTTACAGGATGATCCAGGAGGTTGATCAGTCCGGCATACTTCTTCGCTGGCTCGGACGAAAGGTATTGGAGATGGCCGAAGAGTTCATCCAGTAATTTCAGGTCCTGGGGTTTCTCTGATCCCATTGCCTTCGCGGCATCACCCGCGTTGCGCAGATTTTTTTCACGGATAACCGGGAGTATCCGGGCAAACTTGGCTGACTCCAGGGTTTCATTGACCTTGATGACATCCATAAGGCGCTGTATGTCGTTGGCCTTGAATAAATCCTGGGCTTCTTTGACGATAACAACCTGGTAATTGGCCATCATAGGGTAGCGCCTGGCCATGGCCACAATCTCGGCCATGGTCACATCCCTGCCGTAAACGACCGTTTGGTTGAAGCCTTTTTCCGCGGGGGTAAGAATGCTGTCTTCGATCAAATCAGTCAGTGCATCAATGTAATAGGGCTCTTCCCCCATCAGGAAATACACCGGATGATAAATTTTGTTCCTAAGGTCGGTGATGATCTGCTCGTAGGTCAAAACAACGGATCTGGAGATTAGAATTTGAGGTGCTTCACGGTTAATCCCTCGTCTATCAACTGATTGAGCGATTCTATCCCGATGCGGAGGTGGTCGGCTGCAAAGGACGCAGTAACCTGTCTGTCACTTTCCTCCGTCTTGATCCCGGATGATATCATCGGCTGATCCGAGACGAGCAAAAGCGCACCAGTGGGGAGGCCGTTATAGAATCCGACGGTAAACAGCGTGGCCGTTTCAAGGTCAATGGCCATACAGCGGATCATCCGCAGGTATTCCTTGAAATCCTCATCGTGCTCCCAGACCCGGCGGTTGGTTGTATACACCGTACCCGTCCAGTAGTCCCGTGCATTGTCCCTGATGGTGGTCGAGATGGCTTTCTGAAGGTTAAAGGCTGGCAGAGCCGGCACTTCCGGCGGGAAGTAGTCATTGGATGTTCCTTCACCGCGAATAGCTGCAATCGGGAGGATGAAGTCACCAAGCTGGTTGATTTTCTTCAAACCTCCACATTTGCCGAGAAACAGGACGGCCTTGGGATTGATGGCAGCAAGCAGGTCCATGATGGTTGCTGCATTGGCACTGCCCATTCCGAAATTGATGATCGTGATCCTGCCGGCTGTGGCAGCAGGCATGGGTCTTCCATGGCCGGAAACAGGTACATCATGCCAGTCAGCGAACATCTCCAGGTAATTGCTGAAATTGGTCAGAAGGATGTGGTCTCCGAAATCCTCCAGTCGCAGCCCGGTATAACGCGGAAGCCAGTTTGAGATGATCTCTTCTTTAGATTTCATAAGCGGTCATGGATTGCAGTTCTTTGCAAAGGTAGGCCAATTATCTGCTTTAAAGCTACGGGATCAGCATGTCCGGACCGCCAATTATTGTGTATTTTCGTTGATAACTTACAGGATGTATGCCAATGGACCTGCCACAGTTGAATTTTCCTGCTCATCCATTGCATATCGTGGAGGATAGCGCCGGTCTGCGCATCTTTGATCCTGTCAGACGACGGCTTGTGGCACTGACACCGGAGGAGTGGGTGAGACAAAACATGCTGGCCTATATGTTACAGGATCTGGGATACCCCCTGCACCTCCTTTCCGTTGAGCATAGTCTGAAGTGGCAAACCCGCAGCCGGCGGTGCGATATCGTTCTCTTTATGAAAAATATGCAGGCTGGACTGATTGCTGAGATAAAGGCTCCCGGCATTACCATCAGCCATGCTGTATTGCGTCAGGTGATCCGCTACAACCAGTCGTTCAGGGCTCCTTTCCTTCTCCTTACCAATGGGATCCAGCACTATTCCATGCTCATAAGTGATAATCCCGATGAAGAACCTACGTACCTTGATCATTACCCGGATTATAACAGGATACTGGCGCATGGCCCCACCCTCAAACAATGACCGTTAAATCACGGAATGGATTGAAGATTTAAGGCTTAAAACATTTTGAATTAAGATAAAGCATAGTAATTTTGCATCACATCTAATCAGGCACGTTATGAAAAAATTGGCCCTTCAAATCGCCCTCAGTGTTGTCATTATCATCCTCGCTTTCCTGGTGTATGAAAGCATCATGGCACCTGTGAGATTTAACAAGGAGAAGGACAAGCGCTCTGTTGTGGTCATCGAAAGACTGAAGGACATCCGCAGTGCCCAGCTCCTGTTCAAATCCAATAATGGCCGTTATACTGCATCTTTTGATACCCTCATCGACTTCATTCAGACCGGGCAGATCCCTGTTGTGAAAATGGTTGCTGACCCCACCGATACAACTTTCACCCGTTCCTTCCGTGATACAGTAGGTTATATCGTGGTCAGAGACAGCCTCTTCAGGGGCCGGGAAAGTTTCAACCTGCAGGATCTGAAGATCATCCCATTCTCTGATGGAGAGCTGGTTCAGATGAATGCTGGCACCATCGAGCGAAGTAATATGGAGGTTAATGTGTTTGAGGTAGTTGTAGATAAGCATAAATACCTCAAAGGCCTGGATGAGCATTTCATCCGTCAGGATTACGTCAAGGATATTAAGGTGGGTTCGATGACCGATCCATCGACTGATGGCAACTGGGAGTGATCCCGAACAACATGACATCTCCTCCTAACACTGCTTCCTTTTCCTGGGCTGAAAGCGGATTCGACTACCGGAATCCGGAGGCTTATGATCTGTCCATCCTGCTTCGACCGGATGGTTATTTTTATGTTATCACCGGCCTGGAGAAAGGAAAAGCCATGGCCATGGGCAGGGTAGAGGGTGATGGCGCATCTTCAGCCAGAAAAAAATCTCCGTCAGGTATTCCAGGTGGGCCCTACCGTAAGGTTTTTCTGTATCGCTATTCGGACGAGTTCAGTCTCATCCCTGTTCAATTGCAGGAAGTATATGCAGCAGAGGAAGACCTGGATGCCGGTCCTGCTACCTTTGCAGTCTCAAAGGAGATGCTATGCCAGTTTCAGGTGCTTAATGGCAGTGCAACACGTTTCTCCTCGTTTGGGAAAGCTTTTGCACACCGGCATTTCGCTGCTTCCGCAATTGCGCTGGCCCTGCGGCAGGCACGGGATATGAGCAGTGACCTGCTCCTGGCCGTGGCAGGTCATGGTTTACTGACAACCATCTTCGCCGGAAGGGATGGACTGGAATTTGCGGATGCTTATCCGGTCAGGACCGAGGAGGACATGATCTATTACCTGCTGAATGTATACCGGCATTTTTCTCCGCAACATCCTGATATTATTACTGTGCTGTCTGGTGATCTTGACCTGGATCAGCCTTCAGGCATCCTGATATCCCCCTACCTCGGACGCAAGGAGTCCCTTATCCAGGTATGTCCGCATGCCCAGCATGAAACCTTGGCAGGAGAGGAGCATCTCTTTCTGAGTTCCCTATGCGTATTATAAGCGGTAAGTACAAAGGCAGGAAGATAGACCCTCCACGGGGATCTGTCTTGCGTCCGACCACCGATGTTGCCAGGGAAGCCCTGTTCAATATCCTGGTCCACCGCATCGACATATCCTCGATGATTGTCCTGGATCTGTTTGCGGGTAGCGGTGCCGTGTCTTTTGAGTTTCTCTCACGGGACTGTAAACATGTTGTCGCCATCGAACAGCAGGCCAGACTGGTCAGCCATATGCGGGATGCTGCCGGCAAGCTGGGAGAAGAAAATCTGATCGTCCTTCGCAGGGATGTCAGAAGGTACCTTGGAGGTCCGGGACAGCCCTTCGATCTTGTGTTTGCAGACCCCCCTTATGACCTCGCATGGATGAGCGAACTTCCTTCAATGGTGTTGACCCCGGCATGGGTTAAACCGGGTGGGTGGTTCATCCTCGAACATGGCTCCGGCCACGATTTTGCTGGTAATACCTGTTTCCTGGAGCACCGCCATTACGGCCATGTCCATTTCAGTTTTTTTGAAATGCCCCGTCTTAATCCGTGATGTGCAGCTTGCGCGTTTGGAGATAATCCCCTGCACGTACCTGCAATAAATACAAACCCGGTGCGAACTCATGGACCGGCAGGCTCAGCTGTTGTGATCCTGCCTGTGTAGAGGGATATGCATACTCCTTCACCGTCCGGCCACTCATATCCATGATACCCACCTTCACGTCCTGAGGCCGGGTCAGGTAATAAGCGAGGTGCATGACATCGGAGACCGGATTGGGATAAACCTCCAGGTTTTGCAATGCCTGCCAGGTATCGATACCACTGCTGCCACCGATGGTCCAAGCATGGATGGCCTCAGCGCCAAAATTGTCGCCTTCACCGATCACACCAGCATTGTTGTTAAGAAGCTGATAAACACCGTAGCCATTTCCACAACAAATGCCATCACCACCTGCATCCCGCAAGGTAAAAGTATAACACCCTTCCTCAGTGAATGTGAAGGTCTGCTGGATCAGTGCACCACTCTGGGAGTAAGGTCCTCCGGAATAAACAATATTACCCTGATCATCCTTAATATCCCAGGTTGTTTCCTGAGGTTTATTGTCGGTCATAAGTATAAATGTAACCTGCGCACCAACCTGAGAAGCAGCATAAAAGCTACGTACCAGGGTGTCATTCCTGGCATACAGATCTGGCTGGCCGTTAACACTGTGCAGATACAGCTTCAAATGGTTCTGAACGTCAAGGGTAATACTGGACTGTGGCAGTTCGATGTTGGCCTGCTCCAGAAAACCGAGGTTGCCTGTCCAGGTATGGGATTGCACCGGCCCGCCATTGAGACTGTAACGGACCTCAGCCGTTGTAACCGGCAGACTCCCCTGGTTGCGTATGGTAACCCAGGGCTTGAGCACATCCTGGCACCAGCTGGTGCCAACACCGCCCGAGCGCCGCATGGCCAGATCTGTGGTATATGGAGGTACAATGTCCAATGTATCACTGTTGGCAGCCTGGTGTATTTCCCTGGAGGTGCGATCCTGAACCCAGGCTACAACGCCTAATTGATTGATATTATATACGTTGGCGAGCTTCCATGATCCCTGATAAATGACATAATCACCCGCTGTCATGGATGATGGAAGGGCAGTTCCAATCGGACCAGGCAGCAGTTTCTTCATGACATGGTAAAAATTCTTTTCCAGATTTGTCCCTGGGGCCACTGTAAATTGAATCAGCTTCTCAATAACGGCTACCATGATCGTGAGGTTTCCGCTTACCGGTGCCGTTGCTTTGGCAATAAGCAGCACATGTATACTGTCCTGGGCCGGCGACAGCCAATGCTTAACCTGCAGGTCAAAAGGTGAACTGACAGCATAGCGGTTATTGATGGTGGTTGTATTCCATCCATTTGGGTGCCCTGCAAAGACATTTCCATCAATGACGGAATAGGGAACGCCGAAGCTGCCACCATAGAAGCTGACACGTGCGGCTACATCCTGCGGATTGTGCAGGTTCATGGGGTCGTACCCAGGCCAGGATGTCTGGTATTTTACATAAGCAACCTTATCAGGATTTGCAGCCAGGATGGCCTGAACACCGGGATTGTATGTAGCACAAGGGCCGCAGGAGGCCTGTGTGAAATGCTCCAGTAGCACCATGCGCTGGGTTTGGGCATATATCACTGAACCGGCGGCGATGAACAAAGCCGCAGCTAACGTAAGAATATGTTTCATTTCTCGTGTTGTTTCGATTAACGAACAAGCTGCATCTTAAATGTATGATCCTGGTCACCTGTACGAACACGAAGGATATACAAGCCACCGGGTAAGTCATTGGAAGGAAGTACCATGTGGTGACTGCCGGCCTGCTTAAAGCCGCCCTGAACAATCGCCACCTGCTTTCCAAGCAGGTTGTAAAGGGCCATTTCAACGGTCATGGCCTGCCGTAGCTCAACCCTGACCTGAGCGGCATCCTTGAATGGATTGGGATAGACTTCAATAACGCCATGGTCTGTTCTGTCTTCAATGCCGATGGAATTTCCAAGGTCAAACTCACTGATTTCCCTGTGTTTGAAAGTACCCCCCGTGATGAAATTCACATTGCTGGCGTCCGTCAGACGATAAAAACCGGTACCGGTGGCACAGCAGATGCCATCACCGCCGGCGTCGTTGATGGTAAATGTAAAGCAGCCGGTTGCAGGGAGATTGAATGTGTCACGATAGAATGTCTGTGCCTGGGCATAGGGCCCTCCACTATATAGTACGTTGTTATAGGCATCGGTAAGCTGCCAGGTAGTATGGGCAGGGAAGTTATCAGTCCGCAGTGTAAAGGTTACAACCTGGGTAGCTGTAGCAGCCTTCGGGATGCTACCACTGGCGGTATCTGAGGCCGGGAGTTCATCAGGTTGTCCATTGGGATTAGAGGTATATACCCTGATCTGATTTGCATTTTGCACTGCGAAAGCCAATTCTGGCAGGTTGATGGTAGCTTCGGCATAGAAGGGCAAGTTCCCTGTCCAGTTATAGACCTGCACAGTTTCGTTGTTGGCCTGCATATGGAACTCCAGGGTTTTCAGGGTATCCCCGCCAAGGTTCTTAATCGAGACTACGGGTGTCACCTTGCCCCAGCAACTGGATTTGGGTAGGTTTTCCATGCTCAGTACAGACACATCCCGGGTAAACATAGGCGTTGGTGGCAAAGGAGGGCTGTATTCTGCCTGATGAACAATTTTTGTCGCATTGTCCTGAACAAACCCAACAACTGCAAGTTCCTCAACATCATAGACATTGGCCAGTTTCCAGGCCTGCTGGATCACAACCGAATCTCCGACACCAAAGCTGGTTGGCAGCGGGGTGCCATCAGCCGAGGGCAGCATGCGTTTCATCACACTGTGAAACTCTTTCTCTCCATTTGTTCCCGGAGGATTGGCAAAGATGATTTTCTCTTCAACAACAACGATATGCCCAACCAGTGTTCCGGTGACGCTTTGTGCAGCTCTGACGGTCATTTTGACCCGGATGGAGTCTTTCAAAGGTGACAGGCTGTGTGAAATTTCAATGAAAAAGGGAGAAGGCATGGCATAGCGGGTGTTGATCGTACCGATATTCCAGTTGGCCGGATGTCCCCTGAAATAGCTCCCGTCAATCTGCGAATTGGGAACCCCGAAACTGGGAGGATAATAACTGACCCGGTTGGCCACCTGGGTTGGGTTGTGCTGGTTCATGGGATCGTATCCCGGCCATGAAGTCTGATATTTTATGGAAGTAAGCTTGGTTGGATTGGCATTAATAAGCGTCTGGACTGCCGGATTATAAGTAGCGCACGGACCGCAGGAAGCCTGCGTGAAGTGCTCAAGTAAAACTTTACGCTGGGTTTGCCCGGTTACCAGGAAAAAAGAGGTGAGCAAGAGCACAAGCGTGAGGGTAAAGTTTTTTTTCATAGACATGGTTTTTGTATTTGTTAACGACGAATAATACCCGGCCTTACCGGATAAGAACCTCCAAATATATCAAACAATCATGAGTATAGATAGATGAGGGCATTAAAATCCAGGTCAACTGTGCGGATTTTTTCTGAACAGTATTTTCAAGCAGTCCATAGTAATCAGGTATTCGTTATTTTTGTTGCGTATCTCTACTAATACATATTTCGATGAGAACGCTCTTTACCCTCTTTCTCTTTGCATTGACAGCATTTTATGCTTCTGCGCAAAGCCTGCAGGTGTCCGGCCCGAACGGAGTGCTAGCGCCCGATGCTGTGGTTACCGTGACTGCAAGTACAACCTCAACAGAGATTATTGCCCACCTGAAAGTGGCCAACATTGGCAATGATACCCTCATGGTATTATGTAAGAAGGAAGAGGTGAGCCTGGTGCCCGGGTCAGTGAACATGTTCTGCTGGACTCAATGCTACGGACCAGGAACTTATGTGTCTCCCGAGCCTCTGCGTTTTGATCCGGGGCATGTTGACAGCCTGAGTTTTTACGGGGAATACTACCACAATGGGAATTCCGGAACCAGTCGCATTGGTTATGTCTTTTTCAGCCAGGCCAACCCCAATGACTCTATCCGTGTATTCATCGATTATGTTACCCAATCTGCCGGAATTGCCGATTTGTTTGCCTCCGGATCCTATCGCATTTCCAGCCCATATCCAAACCCTGCAGCGCAGCAAAGCAGGATGGATTACAGATTGCCTGCCGGCAGGACAGCCACACTGAGTGTGCATAACCTTCTAGGGAAAGTGATGATGAAGGAAATCCTTACCAATGAGCAGGGCAGTCTCGCCATCGATGTACTTCAGTGGCCGGAAGGTCTTTACTTCTGCACCCTGCATATCAATGGCGAAATGATCACCTCCCAGAAACTGGTGGTCTCCCGCTAATCCTTTTAGGAAACATCAGAATCTTCAAGCCTGTTTTGGCGGATATTCTCCGCTGAGCAAGGCTTATTCCAGTCCAAAAGCGCTCCGGATGGAATCTGTGTACTCTGTTTTCTCCCATGAAAACAGACATACCTTCTTGAAATGGCTGGTCTTCCCATTTTCAACCCTGCTGTATGTATCACCGTTCTGGTAGCATACTTCAACCTCCACCTCTCTGGGGTCACGGCCAAAGTGCCCGTACCTTGCAGTTTCCTGGTAAATGGGATTCTGTAGTCCCAGCCGTTGAATGATCGAGAAGGGGCGCATGTCCATGACACTTCCCATGATGTCAGCAATGCGGCCGTCGCTCATGAGGCTGCCATCAGCTTCCCTGGCTTTGGCGGTCCCGAAGGTATTGATGAACAGGCTCACGGGTTCAGCCACACCTATGGCATAAGCTACCTGAACCAACACCTTCTCGGCAAGGCCTGCGGCTACCATGTTTTTGGCCATATGCCTTGCGGCATAGGCCGCGGAACGGTCCACCTTGGAAGGGTCTTTACCAGAGAAAGCGCCACCGCCATGCGGACAACTTCCGCCATAGGTGTCTACAATGATTTTACGGCCGGTAAGCCCGGTATCTCCATGCGGTCCTCCGATCACGAATTTCCCCGTGGGATTGACCAGAAGACTTTTATAGTTTTTAAGCAGGTCTTTCTTGTCATCCGGAAGGTTAGAGGTCACCCTGGGAATCAGATAGGTGATGATGTCCTGCCGGATCTGTTCCTGTAGCCTTTCGTCAGCCTGCTTCTGGGTAGGATGATCGGAGTATGCTGCCGGATTGGCTTCATCATGCTGGGTTGAAACTACGATCGTTTTCACCTCAACCGGCTGATGATTGTCGTCATACAAGACCGTAACCTGTGATTTTGAGTCAGGACGGAGATATGTCATCACCTTTCCCTCCTTACGGATGGCTGCCAGGTCCTGCACGAGACGGTGCGCCAGTTCGATGGGCAGTGGCATGAGATTATCTAGCTCAGTCGATGCATATCCAAACATCATTCCCTGGTCACCGGCACCTTGTTCTTCTGCTGTATCACGGACAACGCCCTGTCGAATATCCGGACTTTGCTCATGAATGGTGCTGATGATGCCACATGACTCAGAATCAAATCTATAATCCGCTTTGGTGTATCCAATCTGGCGGATGGTATCTCTCACGGTATGCTGAATATCCACCCAGGCATCCGTCTGAACTTCACCTGAACAGACCACGAGGCCAGTGGTGACCATGGTTTCGCAGGCTACCTTGGCCTGGGGATCGCGACGCAGAAACTCGTCCAGCAGCGCGTCCGAGATTTGATCGGCTACTTTATCGGGATGGCCTTCAGAGACCGACTCAGAGGTAAACAGATAAGGCATGGTAAGCTATTTTTAAATCA
>JAGNHN010000076.1 GCA_018001695.1 Lentimicrobiaceae bacterium | reverse complement strand
CATGGCGTCGTAATCGCCTGTGCGTGTGGCATGCTGGTGAACAAAACCCTGGGTTGTAACCAGAACCATGGCAGCCATGAAACCAGCCCAGGGCATCGACAGTCTCCTTTCAAAGAAGAAAAAAAGGCTGAGGCAGGTCAGTAATCCGGCCAATGCAGAGGGCAGGCGTACCGCCAGTTCACCAGGCCCCAGCATGTGCATGAAAGCCGCTTGCATCCATACAAGGAAGGGCGGTTTAAGGTTCCACATGTCCGGTTTACCTTCAAAATGAGGCACAAGGACATGTCCTTCCTTGTACATCTCATATGCATTGTGGGCCAGGCGGGCTTCGTCCCAGATCCGCAATGGAAGCTGCGCTATGTGATGAAACAAGGGAAAATACAGCAATCCAAGTAAAAGCAGCAGGAGCAGATAGTGTTGATTGCGCTTTAGCTGAAATACAGAATTGGTTGTCATGCTGCCGGACCCGGTTGTTTTATTTGAACTATGCTGCCATCCTGCTGATAATGATATAATCAGTCAGAAGGACGGCTCTTAATATGTACATCACGCTGGGGGAAAGGAACAACGACCTGGGAATCGCGGAATTTTCTATCAATCGCGAATCGCAGGTCACTCTTGATATTCTCTACAAGGAACGAGTCAACAACCCAAAAATACACCTTAAAATCCAGGGATGACTCACCAAAATCCTGAAAGCGTACAAACGGTGGCGGGTTATCAGCGATACGTGCATTTTCCCGGGCAGCCTCCAGCAGTAAGCGACTAACAAGCTGCACATCAGACCCATATGCTACCCCAACCCCTACACTAAATCGGGTCTTTGAATCCATGTTACTCCAGTTGATGATACGATCATTCACAAATTTGGAATTCGGAATGATCATAATGATATCATCACGCGTGATGATCTTGGAAGTTCTCAGTCCGATTTCGAGGACTTTTCCGACGGTATGATCATCCAGTTCCAGAACATCGCCTATCTTGATATTCTTTTCAAACAAAATGACGATGCCTGAGACGATATCCCCGAAAATATATTGGATCCCAAAACCCACGCCGATCAGCAAGGCGGCCATACTGGCAAGAAGCACAGAAACTTCGATACCGGCAGTATCAAGGATCAGGATAGTGACGATCACCCAAACAAGGTATCTTACGATCTGGTAAACGGA
The DNA here is from genome assembly GCA_018001695.1 of Lentimicrobiaceae bacterium. Taxonomy (GTDB): domain Bacteria; phylum Bacteroidota; class Bacteroidia; order Bacteroidales; family JAGNHN01; genus JAGNHN01. The sequence continues at coordinate 7,393 of JAGNHN010000076.1, read as the reverse complement.
CCAATAGCCCGCAGCATCCAGTCTACCCAGTGTCACCAGACGCTTGAACATTCTCCTGACAATCCGAAGGATCATAATGGTGGCCAGAACGATAATGACCGCCATCATGACCTTGTAAACGCTCAGCTGCAGGCTGTCGCTCTGGATCAGGTTATAATTGAGAAGTTCCTTCCAGTTCATCAGCAGTATTAATTATAGCCTGGCAGGAAGCTGAAGTTCTTGGAATAGAACATCATCTGGGCAGCGTAGTCCATAGGATATTCAACGCGGACATCCGTCATCTTCCCGTTTTCCTCAACAGGGACGAGTATCGGATTCATAAACCCTCCGTAAGGTGCCAGGTTCAGCTTCTCATAACGGGCAAGGATCTCCTGATGCAGACCGGGGTCCACTTTTACCCCAAAGGATTCTACAAGGGCTTTACCCGCCTCATAATCGCCTTCCGATTTAATCCGCTGAACTTCAGCCAGTAATTGACCAAACAGATCTCTTAGCTTCTGGTAATCATTGATTCTAACAAAGGTCTTTCCCTCCTTCACATACCTTTCAATCACATTGTCCTGGCTGCCCTTGTTATAACACCAGGCAGCGATGAGCTGGCGGCTGCGCATATGGGCTTGTTCGATGTCCTTTCCAGGCTGGATTCGGGTCAGCTGCGTCATAAGTCCATTGCGTATAAAGGAATCATAGGCTGCTTTAGCGACTTCGTCAGTGTCATACAATCCCAGCTCAATCATCTTAGGATCCATGAGATAGTACAAGGCAAAGAGGTCTGCACGGGATTCTTCCAACGGCGAATGATAGTTGCGCATGGCCTCCGTGCTTACGCCTGGCAGGATCTGACCAGAGCCATGCCCGAGGCATTCATGCATATCGGTATGCAGACTGGAGGCAAGATAACCATACTTCTCGGCGCGCTGGATTTCTTCCGGGGTGGCTGCAAATTCTTCCATAAAGCCGTTGCCCAAGGCCGCCTGATCATAAGCGTAGGTGATATTATCCATGGTTACCGACTTGCTGCCATGTTCCTTGCGGATCCAGTCAGCATTGGGCAAATTAATGCCGATAGGTGTGGAAGGATAACAATCGCCGCCGAGCTGCGCTACGGTGATCACCTTCGCGCTGACACCCTTCACTTCCTGCTTTTTAAAGCGGGCGTCGACAGGACTGTTGTCTTCAAACCATTGTGCATTGGCACTGATGACCTCTGTCCGTTGTGTTGCCGCCACATTCCGGAAATTCACTACAGCTTCCCAGCTTGCCTTCATGCCCATGGGGTCTCCGTATACCTCGATGAATCCGTTCACGAAATCCACCATGCTTTGGTTGTCTTCCAGCCAGAGAATATTGTATTCATCAAAGGTCTTAAGGTCACCACTCTGATAGTAGCTGATAAGGGATCGGATCACCCTCTCCTGCAGTTCGTTTTCGGCAACGCCGGCTGCCTTTTCCAACCAGAACACGATCTGATCAATCGCGGCACCATACATACCTCCGGATTTATAAATCTTTTCCATCACCGTCCCGTTTTCCTTCACCAGCTTCGAATTCAGGCCATAAGAGATGGGGCGGGGATCTGCGGGATCCTTCATTGCATTATAAAACCCCTCAGCTTCCTGCTGATTGACGCCTTCATAATAATTACCGGCCGAAGCCAGGATGAGGTCATTGCCGGCGTCCTGGCTGATGCGTTTGGGTGCTACTGTGGGATCAAACAATATGGGCGTGAGACGATTGACAAGCCCCTCCAGGGATTCGCCTTCGAGCAAGGGGAAAGTACCTTCCGCAGATGCATTCACAAGTGTGGCAAAATACGCTGCAGAAAAGCCCGGATCGAACTTGTCACCCGAGTAATGGTGATGAATGCCATTGGCAAACCATACACGCTTCAGGTAGACCTCAAATTCTTTGAATTCAGGTGTTGTCCTGTCGCCATTGTAATGCTCATAAATGGTCTCCAGCGTACGCCTGATTGTGAGGTTGTGCTTGAAGTTCTGATCAAAGATAATATCACGGCCACAGAGGGCAGCCTGGCTCAGGTAATACACCAGCTCCTTCTGCTGCAGGCTTAGTGATTCAAATTCAGGGATCTGATACCGCATGATACGAATATCAGCGAAGCGATCAACCTGAAATGCAAACTCCTGTTGCTCCTGGGTTTGCTTTCCTTGTTCCTTACAGGAGAATAATGTCATGCTCATCATCAGGATCATGGCAATGGATAGGTTTTTCATGGTATGTGTATCCTTTGGTTTTTGAGGTATCGGTGAATGTTTATTTTAAAACATTGATCAATCTTCCTTTCTCCATCACTGGAATAACCGGTGCGTTGTCTGTTTGGAACGAATATGGCAAAACATCATCCAGACCCAGCCGTTTCAGCCTTGCGCGATGCTGCGCATGTTCCATATACTTAAGAGGATCATGCCTTCCAGCTTCCCAGATCGCGCGGGCAGCCGTCACAGCGTCACAGTCACAGTCAAAATGCCCGGAAGAAAGCAGCAATTCGCTTAAAGCACCTGCAAAAAAAGCATCTTCCAGGTTGAATTTGCCCTTCCATCCGGCACAAAGGATGACGACAGACTCCTGGTTGGCGGTGAGCCATTCGGCCAGCACGTTCAGGTTGCTAAAAGCGCCGATGACCACCCTTCCAAGATTGGCAGCCTGCATGATGGCCTGGGTTCCGTTGGTAGTGCTGTAAGCGATAGTCTTACCGCTCACATCCGTCCGTATGAATTCAAAAGCTGAATTGCCGATGTCGGCGAATTCCAGGATTTGGCCATCCCGCTCGGCGGCGACCATGATGCCCTGCTCATGCAGCTTGCGCGCCTCCTCCAGCCGGTCGACCGGAATAATCTCCTTCACGCCCTGCTGAAAGGCTGTGCAGATGGAAGTACTGGCCCGCAGGATATCGACCACTACCACTGTGAAGGGCGGTGGCGTCATAATATCTCTGAACAGCAATGGAGAAAAGCAAACCTCCAGACCAGGGCGCATTTTCAGGCTGTTGTCCATCGTTATGGAATCAGGCAATTAACAATTGACTATCAATATATTAAACTTTATAAAATGGCAATTTAACGATCTCAGCCTTCAATAGTTTCCCTCTGATCTCAATATAGATCTCATTGCCAAATTTATCGTGAGGTGCAGCGACATAGCCCATGCCAATCGCCTGTTTCAGTGAGGGTGACATGGTACCACTGGTCACTTCGCCAATCCGGTTACCTGCTGCATCACAGATGGGGTAATGCTGCCGGGGAATACCTTTATCCACCATCTGAAATCCTTTCAGGGAACGAGGAGCACCTTCTGCCTTCATCTTCTCCATTTTCTCCCTGTCAATGAAGTGGTTGGCATCTGAGAACTTGGTTATCCATCCCAATCCTGCTTCAATGGGAGACGTTGTGTCGTCGATATCATTGCCATACAGGCAGAAACCCATTTCCAGGCGCAAGGTATCCCTGGCGCCCAGTCCGATAGACTTAATGCCAAAGGCCTGACCGGCTTCGAAAACAGCTTTGTAGATTTTCGCTGCATCTTCGTTGGCCATATAAATCTCACATCCACCGGATCCGGTATAACCGGTTGTCGAGAGGATAACGTCTTTCACACCGGCGAATTCCAGTTTCTTAAATGTATAATACTCCATATCCGTGATGGGCTCTGTTGTCAGTAGCTGCATGGCAGTGAGTGCCAGAGGCCCCTGCACCGCAAGCTGGGCAATTTCATCAGATGCGTTGTATAGCTCTTTACCAACCACCAGCCCTTCAACGCCAGCTTGTTCTACCATCCAATTCCAGTCCTTCTCAATATTCGCTGCATTGATAACCAGGAGAAAAGTCTCCTGATTGATACGGTAGACCAGCAGATCGTCGACGATACCGCCCTTACCGTTCGGAAAGCAGGAGTACTGAACCTTTCCATCAAAAAGTTTTGCTACATCATTGGTCGTGAGTCGTTGCACAAAGGCCTCTGCCTTGGGTCCCTTGACCCATACTTCCCCCATATGGGAGACATCGAAAACCCCTACTCCCTTCCGGACACACAGGTGCTCGTCATTAAGGCCTTCGAATTGCAACGGCATGAGGTAGCCGGCAAATGGCACCATTTTGGCTCCCAATTCTTCATGAAATGATGTGAATGCTGTACGTTTCATATAGATATTAAATTAGGTATGATCTGAATTAAGCAGTCTCCTGGCAAATGTAGGAATTTAAGATATATGCCCTCTTGATAAAGAATGCCTGCAGAAAGTCATATACCGATTAATGGTCTAACTTTGATGGTCCATTCTGATCCTTAGATATGAAGATAGGCAGGACAAACTTCCCCCGCTGGCTGGTATTCCTGATAGATACCGGTTTTGTCGCCGCCTCCGTGGTTCTGGCATACCTATTGCGGTTCAACTTTGATATCCCGGAAAGCGAGCTCAGGCAATTTCCCAGGGTTCTGGGGATCATCGCAGGGCTGCGCGCATTGTCGTTCCTGATCACCCGCACCTATGCCGGTATCATTCGTTACAGCAGCACCCAGGACGCATTTCGTATCCTCCTGGTCATCGCTGGTGGCAGCATATTGTTCGCACTTGGAAATATCCTGCATTTTCATTTTTATGACAGGACCTACCTGATACCTTTCTCCATCATCATTATAGAATCCATCACAACTTTGTTCGCGATGACCGCTTTCCGTCTGCTGGTTAAGGTGGCATATCTGGAGCTGATCAATCCAAGGCGGGAACGTACCGGTGTGATCATTTTCGGCGCGGGAGAAGCCGGGCTTATCACCAAGCGGACCCTTGACAGGGACGCTGGCAGCAAAATGCGGGTGGTGGCCTTCCTGGATGACGATGTGCGCAAGGCAGGCAATAAGCTCGAAGGCGTGAATATCATGGACGGCCGGCGGCTGGCTGAGGTTCTTGCTGAAAGTAAAGCCGAAACGCTTATCATCGCGATTCAGGACATCAGCATCGAACGAAAAAACCAGATTGTGGACACCTGCCTGCGCCAGGAGATCAGAGTTATGAATATCCCTCCAGTTACTAACTGGATAAATGGAGAGCTCTCTTTCAGGCAGTTAAAAGATATCCGGATCGAAGACCTGCTTGGGCGCGACGTCATTGAAATGGACAGGCACCGCATCAGCAGGCAGTTCAGCGGCAAACGCATCCTCATTACAGGCGCCTCCGGGTCTATTGGCAGTGAGCTGGTGAGGCAACTCGCACCTTTTGCACCACGCAGCCTGGTCCTGGTCGATCAGGCAGAGACCCCCCTTTTCGAGCTTGAACTGGAGCTCCTGGAAGCATTCCCGGGGCAACAGATCCGTATCCTGGTGGCCGATATTTGCCATGAGGAAAGGATGGAACAGATTTTCGCAGAAGAGAAACCCGAGATTGTCTTTCACAGCGCTGCTTATAAGCATGTTCCGCTGATGGAAAACAATCCGGCAGAAGCTGTTTGGACCAACATACACGGAACCAGGATATTGGCAGACCTATCCATCAAACATAAGGTCGAGAAATTCATCATGATCTCGACGGATAAGGCCGTCAATCCCAGCTCGGTCATGGGTGCAAGCAAAAGGATTGCCGAGATCTACACCCAGTCGCTGAACGAAGAAGGCGTCACCCGATTTATCACGACACGGTTTGGTAACGTCTTGGGATCCAATGGGTCAGTAATACCACTCTTCAAACGGCAGATTGAGAAAGGTGGCCCTATCACCGTAACCCATCCAGATATCACCCGTTTCTTCATGACGATACCCGAATCCTGTCGTCTCGTAATGGAGGCAGGGGCCATGGGACAGGGCGGTGAGATATTCATTTTTGACATGGGAGCATCCGTGAAGATCGTGGACCTGGCTCATAAGATGATCAAACTGTCAGGATTGCAGCTTGGCAAGGACATTCAACTTAAATTCACAGGCTTAAGACCAGGCGAGAAGCTATATGAAGAGTTGCTGAATGACCAGGAAAATACCCTCCCTACCTATCATCCCAAGATCATGATTGCGAGGGTAAGATCCTATGAACTCCCCCGTGTGAAAAAAGACATTACACACCTGGTTTCCTTAATTACCGAAGGCAATACCCTGGAGATTGTAAAACAGATGAAGGCCATCGTTCCTGAGTTCAGGAGCAGCCATTCTGTTTTCGGGCAATTGGACGATTAATCCTTTTTGAATCAGTTCAGAACCTCATTCACGAGCCGGGCAGCATCTTCGAGCCGGATGGCGGAATGTACCTTCAAACCAGAGGCATCAATCAGCTGTTTGCCTTCTTCGGCATTGGTTCCCTGCAGCCGAACAATGATGGGAACACGGATGTCTCCTATATTTTTATAGGCATCCACGATGCCCTGGGCTACCCTGTCGCAGCGGACGATACCACCGAAAATATTAACGAGAATAGCCTTTACGTTATCATCCCGAAGGATAATGCGGAAAGCTTCCTCAACGCGCTTTGCATTCGCTGTTCCACCAACATCAAGGAAGTTGGCAGGCTCACCTCCCGACATTTTGATCATATCCATGGTAGCCATGGCCAGGCCGGCGCCATTCACCATGCACCCGACATTACCATCCAGCTTGACATAGTTTAGATCAAATTTCTTGGCATCAACTTCGATAGGATCTTCTTCCGTGATGTCCCGCATCTCCATGAGGTCAGGATGGCGGTAAAGGGCATTGTCGTCAAGGTTTACTTTACAGTCTACGGCCAGGATCTTGTCATCGGAGGTCTTCAAAACCGGATTGATTTCAAACAGGCTGGCATCTGATTTCTCATACGCCATGTATAACGACTGGATGAACTTCACCATTTCCTTGAAAGCGTTACCTGAAAGACCCAGGTTGAAGGCGATCCGCCTGGCCTGGAAAGCCTGGAGGCCAACACCTGGCTCAATTTCCTCATAGTGTATGAGTTCCGGTGTATTTTCGGCAACGGCCTCAATATCCATTCCTCCCTCCGTGCTATACATTATTATATTTCGTCCAGTTGCACGATTGAGAAGTACGCTGACATAGAACTCAGCGGTCTGGCTTTCGCCTGGATAATAGACATCCTGGGCTACAAGGACCTTATGTACAAGCTTCCCCTGAGGTCCGGTCTGGTGCGTTACCAGATTCATTCCCAATATCTTCTCAGCTATGTCTTTGACTTCATCGAGTGATTTGGCCAGCTTCACACCGCCTCCTTTACCACGGCCACCTGCATGGATCTGGGCCTTGATGACCCACCAACCTGTTCCTGTCTCTTCCTGAAGCTTCTTGGCCGCCTCAACGGCCTGCTCTCTTGAATCAACAACGATTCCTTCCTGAATTCTGACTCCGAATTTCTTCAGAATCGACTTGCCCTGATACTCGTGGATATTCATATAGCAAAGGATTA
>JAGNHN010000033.1 GCA_018001695.1 Lentimicrobiaceae bacterium | reverse complement strand
GCAATCGGGTTAAAAATCCCGCCGAAAATCCTGGAACAAGAGCAAATGTAGTGTCACAAACCCATCGTGCACTGCTTAATGTATTGCTCAACAACCTGTTGCAAAATTTAACTGTCAAACTCGGGAACTATTGTTGGGCGTTTTCGCCATGGGATTGACTTTCGCATTATTTGCGCAGGAACCCACGTTTCAGAAAGGGGATAAGGTTCTGAACCTTGGTTTGGGATTGGGCTCCACCCTCTATTCAGGTACGGGATACACTTCCAGTGTGCCACCCGTCAGCGCTTCTTTTGAAATTGGTGTTAAGGATGACGTGTTGGAAGTCGGATCCATCGGACTTGGCGGATATATCGGCTATGCGGCCTGGGAATGGAAAACCGAATGGTTTGGAGATACCTGGGGATATAAATACACCGATTTCATCCTGGGTGTCAGGGGTACCTTCCATTATCCACTGCTGGATAAACTGGATACCTATACAGGCCTGATGATTGGTTATGAATCTGTTTCCGCGAAGGAATTTGGAACGGTAAATCCGCTGTTCAGTTATAATGTAAGTACGGGTGGCGGTATCTGGTCATGGTATGCCGGTGGCCGGTATTATTTTTCGGACAAATTTGCCGGAATGCTGGAACTGGGTTATGGTATCGCCTACCTGAATCTGGGTGTTGCATTGAAACTCTAGTATTCGAACTCCATTTTAATGAAAGCTGCCCGGAGGATGGACGATCTAACCCCATCATCCTGGCAGCTTTTGTTTTTTTCCTGCACCTTGATCCTCCAGTCTCAACCTGCTGTATCATCAGTTTGTTGTTTTATTGTGAAAAGAGGCAGAACCCTCAGGGATGATTTGCGTATAAAGTGCCTGGAGCCAGCCAGGCGCTGCAATTCTTCAAGCTATGATGATGGAAATGACGATCAATAGTAGCGTGGGCCTGAACAATATGGTGCATATGCCCCTGTTCGGTCTGGGCATGTGCGATGTCCAGGATGGTGTCCTCGCCAAACAGGTGGTGCTGGCCGCATTGGAAGCAGGGTACCGTATGATTGATACGGCCACGGTTTATGGCAATGAAGCTTCAGTGGGTGCGGCCATACGGGAATCCGGGGTTACCAGGGAAGACCTCTTTATCACCACCAAGCTCTGGAATGATGACCATGGGTACAAGGAAACGCGCAAAGCCCTGGAAGCAAGTCTGCGCAAATTGAAAACAAATTATGTTGACCTCTATCTTATTCATTGGCCGGTACCAGGGAAAAGACTTGAGTCATGGAAGGCCATGGAAGATATGGTGGATCAGGGGATGATCCGTGCTATAGGGGTCAGCAACTATCTGCGGCAGCATCTTCTGGAACTGCTGATGACCTGTCGCATCAAACCTGCTGTCAATCAATTTGAATTAACCCCTTTTAACTATTTGATGCGGGAAGAGCTGATACAGTTCTGCCGGAAGTACGATATCCACATCGAGACCTACAGCCCGTTAACCAAAGGTTTAAAACTTACAGATCCGCGCTTGTTAAAACTTTCAGCCCGGTACTTCAAGTCTCCGGCTCAGATCCTGATCCGCTGGGCCTTGCAGCACGGATACTCCGTCATCCCAAAATCCGAAAAGAAAACCCGCATCTTCGAAAATGCCACCGTTTTTGATTTTGCCCTCGCTGACGATGACCTGCTCGCCCTGGATGGAATGAATGAAGGTCTGATGACTTCCTGGAATCCCGTTGAATTTGCCTGATTATCGCTCATGGGATCATGAAATGCCTTATTCTTAAGCTATCTGAAAGAAGATCATCTTTGGCTTCCTTATAAACAGGGGCCTGTGGAAAAAGTCAGGAAAGCAGGAGTCATTCCCGGTTTTCATTCCTTATCTTTGACATGTTTAAAAATTGTGAATAACTTCCCGGAGAAGGCGGGATGCAGTGCACGGATTGGCGCCCGTTTTGGAAACCATTTAGTGCAGTGAGGCGTTTAAAGCATTAAGGATCACCAGATTCACGATATGAATTATTGGCAGGTGTGTTTCAGGTCTCTGTTGCCAACGGTATTGGCCTGGATGGTCTTTCCGGTCATGCTGGACGCACAATGCCATGTCGGGATTCTGGTTGACACGAACAATTACAATACGATCGAACTATGCACAGGTGACAGTATCACTGTGCATGCCGAAGGAGAATGCATTATCTTCAGCGATAACTTCGACAATTATGCCTGGTCCACGCAATGGGCCTATTTTCCACCGCTCACATCTTTTTCCAATCCCTGCGCCGGCTCTCCCAACGGAACGGCTTATGCCTGGTTCGGAGACCTTATCGCACCGCAGAGAGAAGCGGTGACCAAGGATCTCAACCTAAGCCCCGGAGGATATATCCGCTTTGATCTGAAATATGGGCAGCAGGGTAATGGTACCCCCTGTGATGGGCCGGATGAGATGCGTGAAGGGGTCAGCCTGCAATACTCCACTGATGGCGGCGATTTCTGGTTTGATATTGCTTATTTTGCTCCTACCGGCGTGATTCTCGCTTCCAATCCCATGACATTGCTTCCGGCCACTTTTGGCGCCACTGTCTTCAGCAACTGGGCTACTTATACCTTTCCTGTTCCGCCGGCCGCAATGACTGCCGCTACGCGCTTCCGCTGGACGCAATTCTATGCCAATTATTACAATGGCCACTATGATGATAGCTGGGGCCTCGACAACATCATTATTTCCCGCTCCATTCACCAGGATGTCGTCTGGAATTTCGGCGACACGACCCTCACACCGCCCGGGATGCAGCCTATACAGGACAGCCTGCTCATCATCCACCTCCTGGATTATGCATTTCCTTATGATACAGTCCTCTCCGATACCCTGAATGTCATTGTTCACCCCATCCCGGCATTTGAATTTGTTCTTGATACAACAACGATCTGCTTTGGTGATACACTTGAGATTGGCGTAACCGGTAGTTACGATTATATCTGGAGCAATGGAACCCATGGAAATAAGAGTGTCGTTGTGCCGGGAGAAAACACCACCTATTCCGTTACTTCAACAGATAACATAGGTTGTGTGCATATTGATTCGATGACGGTTTTTGTGGAGCCTTTGCCATTGCTGGTCGTTACCAATGATACTATATGTGTCGGCCAGACCGCTACCCTGCAGGCCACGGGAGGGGTATCATACCAGTGGAGCAATGGTGGAGACCAGGCTGCCATTCAGGTGTCACCTACCTCTTCCATGGTGTATAGTGTTACCGCTACAGGGGCGAATAACTGCAGTATCTCGGCACAGTCCAGCCTGTTCGTGTGGCCCCTGCCGCAGGCAATCACGACAGCCGACACTACCATCTGCCTCGGAGGATTGGCAACCCTGGTGGCCGGAGGTGGCGTGGCGTATCAATGGAGCAATGGCGCTAACCTCTTTAAGATCGAGGCAGATCCTCTGAAAGACACCTGGTATTTTGTCACTGTGACCGATGTGCATGGTTGTCAACAGCTTGACTCTGTCCTTGTCAGGGTAAATCCCTTTTCATCCTTCTCTCTCTTTTCGGATACCGATACCATGTGCCGTGGAACATCTGCCACCCTTACCGTCGAAGGAGGTCATCATTATTCATGGAGCACAGGAGAGAATACCCCAGCCATCACTGTTTTTCCGGGTAAGTCTACGAATTATGCTGTTACTGTCAGCGAGGATTACTATGGTACACGTTGCTTTCTGAGTGAAGAAATCCGTGTTTATGTAAGGGAATGCAATACTTTCCATATTGCGAATGCCTTCAATCCTCAGGGGTATACGACGATCTTCAAGCCGGTCGGGGAATATGTCAGCATCACTGATTATTTCTTTGCTATCTATGATCGCTGGGGCCGCCTGATTTATCAGACAACAGATCCCTACGATGGCTGGGACGGGCGCATCAACGGGGAATATGCGCCCAACGCGGTATACGTCTATCATGTCAGGTTTACCAAAGAATACCTGAACGAGACCTTCGAAAAGATAGGAACGGTGACCGTGATACGTTAGTTCAGATGCAGTTGACAGAATGACAGGATGACCGGAAAGACTGATTCCGGACATTCCATATGCCCCATATGACCTGTGTTTTCCAGTGTCAGCAATTCAGCATGATGACATTGGTTTACCTGGTCAACGATCAAATCAAACGGGATGCGCTCATCCTCTTTTCCTGCGATAAACAATACCGGTAGGGGGTGTGTGGCCAGGTAAGCCACCTGGTCGTGGCGTTGTTTCATGCCTTCAAGGGCCGCAATGATGGCTTTTCTGGATGTCCCTGCTGCCCGGTTGCTGAGTGCCTGGATCTCCGTGGCCAACCTGTCCCGGTTCCCTGGGGCAAACAACCCGGGGATAAAGGCATGAATGAAGCCTGTATGATTGGCTTTCACGGCTGCGATCGTACGATCCCTGTTAAGGCGTGCTTCATCGCTGTCGGCGCCTGCATGTGAATGCAGTAGTATCACACTCCTCACATTGTCCGGATACAGCCTGGCCATGGCCAGGCCGACATATCCTCCCATGGAGTGGCCGATAACAACACAGGATGAGACCCCTACATGCTTCAAGAGCATATAGGCGACTTCAGCCATGTCTTCCATCGCATGAACATCACTGAGATTTTCTGACCTGCCATGCCCCGGCAGATCCAGGGCAATCAGTTGAAAACGGTCCTGCATATGGATTGTCAGGGCATCCCATATTTGGAGGGATTCCAGGAACCCATGCAGCAGCAGGACAGCAGGACCCTGTCCTGTCGTCCTGTAGTGCAGGTGTTTACCTTCAAAAACGAAGTGTTGATCCATGGTTATCAGGCGCCGGTGATCTCTCTGATTTCATCGACGGTGATGGGGATACGCTGTCCCAGTAGCCTGCACCCGTTGTCGGTGACCAGCAGGTCATCTTCCAGCCTGATACCACCGAAATCACGGTATTGATTTACCTTTTCATAATCGATGAAAGCCAGGTGTTGTCCTTCTTTCTTCCATTTGTCGATGAGCGCAGGAATAAAGTAAATGCCAGGCTCGTTGGTCATAACGTGACCGGTTTCCAGTCGCTTGCCCATGCGCAGGTAAGCCAGGCCGAACTGGCTGCTCCGCCGTGTTTCTTCGTCATAACCAACATGGTTTTCACCCAGGTCTTCCATGTCGTGGACATCGAGTCCCATCATATGACCCAGTCCATGCGGAAAAAACAAGGCATGTGCCCCTTGTTGCACGGCTTCATCCACATCTCCTTTCATCAGGCCAAGCTGTTTGAGTCCGTTCGCGATGGTACGGGCTGCTTCGAGATGGATGCTCTTATAAGTGACACCCGGTCTGACCAGGGACGTTGCTTTGTTGTTGGCTGCCAGGACGATTTCGTAGATTTCTTTTTGTTTCTGGCTGAAGACGCCACCTACGGGAAAAGTACGGGTGAAATCGGAGCAGTAATGCAAGGGGTTCTCGGCTCCGGCATCGACCAGCAGCAGGTCACCTTTACGCAGGAGGTTGCTATGGTCGTGGTTGTGCAGTGTTTCCCCTCTGCGCGAAAGAATGACCGGGAAGCTGACCTGTCCGCCATGGGATAATGCGATGCCTTCGATACGGCCGGCGATTTCCCTTTCGAAAATCCCGTCAGCCGCCATGCGCATGGCTGTGGTATGCATTTCATAGCCAATGGCGGCGGCTTTTTCCAGCTCGATGATCTCAACGGCCTCTTTGATGGCGCGAAGTGAGACCACAGCACGGATCAGCGCGATGGACGCATAATCGCGGGTGCGTTCAGGCTGGATTCCCAAAAGTTTGGAAAGTTGCAGCTTGGTTTCAGCCCTGTAGGGCGGGAGAAAATGAATATGCCGTCCCTGTGACAGGGCGCCGTTGATAACGCCCGGCAACCTGCAGAGGGATGAGGTATTTTCGACCCCGGCTTTAGCCGCCAGCTCCGCGATGGACGGCTGGGGACCCATCCATATGATATCATCGATTTCTACATCATTACCATAGATGTAGTCTTTGCCTTCATCCAGGTCCATCAAACCTACCAGATTTTGGAGGTCGAGACCGAAGAAATAAAGAAATGAGCTGTCCTGCCTGAACTTGTATGCATTGGCAGGATAATTCATCGGGGAATCGTTGTTTCCAATGAAGAGGAGGAGTCCGGTTCCCAGTTTTTCCCTAAGCTTCTGGCGGCGGGCAACGTACACTTGAGCATCAAACATTTGCGTAAATTTTTTTTGTAAAAATAGCCATTTTGTCATTTCGCAGCCATCAGGGCCTCAATCTCGGCTGCATCAGAGGGGATGTGCGCCATCAGGTTCACTGGTGGGTTTCCGACCAGGATATCGTTTTCGATGCGGATACCTATCCCTTCCGAAGGAAGGTAGAGCCCAGGTTCACATGTCATGATCATGCCTTCAGCCAGGGGCGCAGATGGATCAACGACATCGTGCACATCAAGTCCGATATGATGAGTGATGCCATGCACCATAATTGAGAGTGCCCATTTGGCTTTTTCTTTTTCATTCATGGCGTCCTGAGAACCGGGCAATCCAAGCCGGATCAGTTCATCGGCCATCATGAGACGGGCAGCATGGTTGATTTTTTCGATGGTGTTCCCGGGAACGAAATGGGTTTCCATGGCTTTCAGCACCCGGTGCACCGCATCGTAGTATTTTCGTTGTTTCGGGCTGAACCTGCCATTGACTGGCAGGGTGCGGGAGAGGTCTGCGGCATAATTGGCATATTCGGCACCTATATCCATCAGTACAAGATCACCATCCTGCATAACATGGTCATTATTATTATAATGCAGGATGCAGGCATTAGAACCTGAAGCGATGATGGGCTGGTAAGCCGGGCCGACGGATCCTTGTCGCAGGTATTCATGGAGGATTTCCGCTTCTGCCTCATACTCATGGTGACCCGGCCTGATGAAGGCCGCCACCCTGTGAAAGGCTTTGGCGGTGATGTCGATGGCATGCTGAATTAGCTGGCGCTCTGCGTCTCCTTTGAGCATCCTGAGCTGGATCAACAAGGGCGCCAGTCGCCTGAATGCATGACCCGGATAGCGGTGCTGCATTTGTTCGGCGAACCGGTGCCCGGGAGAGGGCGTGCGGTGAACATATTTAGGGTATTCGTAGATATGAAGATACAGTGCGGAGGATTCCAGCATGCTGCGGTGTAGCCACATCTCAAAGCCACTCAGCCACTGAATGTTTCTGATGCCGGAGATAGCCGCCGCTTTTTCCTTGTCCAGCCGCAGTCCGTTACGTTGCTCATCTTCAGGATCGGGATCCAGGATAAACAGGACTTCCCGGGCAGCACTGCTGGGATGATGCGGTGCCAGCAAGAGGATGGTTCCGGGTTGTTCAATACCCGTAAGGTAAAACAGGTCGCTATCCTGGCGGTAGGGATAATCCTGGTCCCCGTTGCGTTGCATGATGTCGGCGGCATGCACGACCGCCAGGCTGTCTGCCTCCATAAGGCGGCCCAGGCGTTCACGGTTACCGGCAAAGAGCGATGGTGAGATGGGTTGATAGCGCATGATGTTTATTTAAAATTCATATAAATAAAAACCCTCCGCAGAGGGATATACATAAAAAGTTAAATTTGTTTGCACCCTACAAAGTAAGGCAATTTCTGCAGTAATTCATAGTTCAGTTCCATTTTGAGACATAGCGTATGAGCCACTCTGCATTCCGCTTATCCTCGCTGACCAAGAAATTCATCATGGCCCTGGCGGGCTTGTTTCTGATCACCTTCCTGGTGGTACACCTCAGCATCAACCTCCTGCTGCTCTTTGATCCCAGCCGCGTGCTGTTTAATACAGCCGCGCATTTCATGGGCACCAATCCCTTCATTCAGACCTTCCAATGGGTCTTGTTTGCCGGTTTCATCATTCACATAATATATGGTTTGATCCTGCAGATTCAGAACTGGATAGCAAGACCTGTAAGGTACAGGATAGAGGGCTATTCCCACACCTCCATCTTCTCCAAATTCATGATCCATACGGGGGCTATCGTCCTCATTTTCCTGGTCATTCACATGGCCAACTTCTTCGTCAAAGCCAAGTTTGGCACCTTGCCGGAGATGGAGATCCATGGCAAACATGTGGAGGATATGGGCCTGCTGGTGCAGGAGCTGTTCAGTCTCGGGGGATATGTGGTGTTTTATATCATCGCCCTTCTCCTTCTGGGTTTCCACCTGCATCATGCATTCCAGTCGGCCTTTCAAAGTCTGGGGCTGAACCATAGCAGATACACTCCTTTTATCAAGGGATTATCCACCTTCATTGCGGTGGTTTTGACCCTGGGCTACATCTGCATACCAGTATTTATCTATTTCAATCTTGTCTAATCCAAGTAAACCTAACGATATGACCAAGTTGGATCCCCGGATACCTGAAGGGCCGTTAGCGCAGAAGTGGACAAATTTTAAGTCACATGCCAGGCTGGTTAATCCGGCGAATAAGCGAAAGCTCGATATCATCATTGTAGGGACCGGACTGGCCGGTGCTTCGGCTGCGGCGACCCTGGCAGAACTGGGCTACAATGTGAAAGCATTTTGTTATCAGGATTCCCCAAGGCGTGCGCACAGTATTGCAGCGCAGGGTGGTATCAATGCGGCCAAGAACTATCAGAATGATGGGGACAGCATCTACCGCTTGTTTTATGATACCATCAAGGGCGGTGACTACCGTTCACGGGAGTCCAATGTTTACCGTTTGGCGGAAGTCAGCAACGACATCATTGACCAATGCGTTGCCCAGGGCGTCCCCTTTGCCAGGGAATATGGCGGATCACTGGATAACCGCTCCTTCGGAGGGGCTCAGGTGTCGCGCACCTTTTATGCAAGGGGACAGACGGGACAGCAACTGTTGTTGGGTGCCTACAGCGCCATGAGCCGGCAGATCGGCAAGGGCAGGGTGAAGCTATATGCCCGTCGGGATGTGCTGGATATCGTCATTGTCGATGGCCGGGCCAGGGGCATTATCTGCCGGGATCTGGTGACAGGAAAGCTGGAGAAACATAGCGCGCATGCGGTGGTGCTTGCCAGTGGCGGTTATGGTAATGTCTATTATCTGTCGACCTATGCCATGGGGGCCAATGTCAATCCGGCCTGGGTGGCCTACAAAAGAGGCGCATTTTTTGGAAATCCCTCCTTTCTGCAGATCCATCCCACCTGTATGCCGGTGCATGGTGAGTATCAGTCGAAACTGACGCTGATGAGCGAGAGCCTGCGCAACGATGGCAGGATCTGGGTTCCCAGGAGGATAGAAGACGCCCGGAAACTTCAGAAGAAAGAGATCAAAGCAAAGGATATTCCGGAAGAAGACAGGGATTATTATCTGGAGAGACGTTACCCTGCCTTTGGTAATCTGGTGCCACGCGATGTGGCTTCCAGGGCGGCCAAGGAGCGTTGTGATGCGGGATTTGGGGTCAATGAAACAGGCCTGGCTGTATTCCTGGATTTCAGTGAAGCCATCAGCAGACTGGGGCGCAAAGCCATTGAAGAGAAATATGGTAACCTTTTCGAGATATACGAAAAGATCAATGATGAGAATCCTTATGAAACCCCGATGATGATCTATCCAGCCATCCATTATGCCATGGGCGGACTTTGGGTGGATTATCACCTGATGACGACGGTGCCCGGTCTGTTTGCCATCGGTGAATGTAACTTCTCCGATCATGGTGCCAATCGTTTGGGGGCTTCAGCCCTGATGCAAGGACTGGCTGACGGCTATTTTATACTGCCTTATACCATCGCTGATTATCTGGCTGACCAGATTCAGGTGCCGCGTTTCTCTACTGAACGGGCTGAATTCGATGCAACGATGAAGGATGTCCAGGACCGGCTTGACAAGATCCTGGCAATTCAGGGAAAGCAATCCGTTGAGAGCTTCCATAAACGTCTGGGACTTATCATGTGGGATTATTGCGGGATGTCGCGGACAAAGGAAAACCTCGAAAAGGCGCTGGATCTCATTGTCGCCCTAAGGGAAGAGTTCTGGAAGGATGTGCGGGTGACAGGTGGACAGCTTGAGTACAATATCGAGTTGGAAAAAGCCGGCAGGGTGGCTGAGTTCATGGAGCTGGGCGAGCTGATCATCCGTGATGCCCTGCAGCGTGAGGAAAGTTGCGGTGGTCACTTCCGCGAAGAGTCGCAGACCCCAGAAGGTGAAGCCCTGCGCGATGATGCCAGGTTCGCATTTGTCAGTGCATGGGAATATGCCGGAACCGGGAAGACCCCTGAGATGCACAAGGAACCTCTGGTTTTTGAAGAAGTACAGCTCATTCAAAGAAATTATAAATAAACCCGGGTAGCGAACAGTACTGTTACCCCAAACAGATAAGGGATATGGATTTCACACTCAAGATATGGCGTCAGAAGCGCGCTACCGACAAAGGGAAATTCGTCACCTATCAGGTCAAAGGGATCTCTTCCCACAGCTCTTTCCTGGAGATGCTCGACGTGCTGAATGAGGAGCTGGTAGCCAGGGGCGAAGAACCTGTGGCTTTTGATCACGACTGCCGCGAAGGCATTTGCGGGACATGCAGCCTCTATATCAATGGGAGGCCTCATGGTCCCGATGACCGCATATGCACCTGCCAGCTTTTTATGCGGCGTTTCAAGGATGGGGATACGATCATCGTGGAGCCCTTCCGGGCCAGGCCATTCCCGGTGATTCGTGACCTGGTCATCGACCGCAGCGGTTTTGATGAGATCATCCAGGCCGGTGGCTTTGTATCGGTCAATACCGGCAGCGCCCCGGATGCCAACGCCATCCCGGTACCCAAATCCAATGCCGACAAGGCTTTTGATGCGGCGGCTTGTATTGGATGTGGCGCCTGCGTTGCTGCCTGTAAGAATGCCTCAGCCATGCTCTTCGTATCGGCTAAAGTCTCGCAGTTTGCACTGCTCCCGCAGGGCCGGCCTGAAGCCAGGGAAAGGGTCATGAATATGGTAGCTAAAATGGATGAGCTTGGCTTTGGTAACTGCACCAACACCTATGCCTGCGAAGCTGAATGTCCCAAGGGCATTTCGGTTTCCAATATTGCGCGCATGAACCGTGAATTCCTGTGTGCACGCGTAAGTGCCGATGCAACCTGATCAGATCCCATCGCATTTCTTATCCTGGGATTGATGCATTTCGACAACTTCATTTGCCGGCTCAGGCAATAGTATTAGTTTTGGCGTGCTATGCGATTTGCGGATGTAATCGGGCAGGATGAAGCCAAGATGAGGCTGATATTGGCGGCGCATGCCGGAAGGATCAGCCATGCCCAGCTGTTTTTTGGCCCTGAGGGCAGCGGCGCTCTGTCGCTGGCCCTGGCATATGCGCAGTTCCTCAACTGCCAGCACCCGGTCAGGTCCCTGGTTCAGGGTGTGGATATCCCCACTGATGCCTGCGGGCAATGTCCTTCCTGCGTCAAATATGCCAAGCTTGCGCATCCTGACCTGCATTTCATCTTTCCCGTAGCTGCTACCAAAGATGTTCCCAAAGACCCTGTCAGCAAACGCTTCTATGACAAATGGCGGCCATGGGTCATTCGGACCAACGGTTACGGCAACCTCAACGACTGGTATGCGGAGATAGGGATAGAGAAGAAGCAGGGGCTCATCAATTCAGAGGATTGCAGTGAGATTCTCAGGGTTCTGAGCTACAAATCCTATGAAGGCGGATATAAGGTGATGATGATCTGGATGGTGGAGAAGCTCTTCCATGCCGCTGCTCCCAAAATCCTGAAAGTGCTGGAAGAACCGCCGGAGCAAACTTTGTTCCTGCTCATCACCGAAGACCCAACGCAGCTCATCAATACCATCCGGTCGAGAACCCAGCTCATCAAAATGAATAGCATCGCTGACCAGGATATGTTGCAGGCATTGAAACGTGTCAACAACGACCCGGCTGTGAAATGGGGCGAAGTAATCCGCATGGCCCAGGGTAACTACCGCGAGGCATTGCGTCTTTTGCAGGAGAAAGATCCTGATAGTGGTATGTTTGAGCAGTTCAAGCAGTGGATGCGCTATTGTTTTCAGCGCAATGTCCAGGGTATTCAGGAGCTTGGACAGGAATTTGCCGGATTGGGGAGGGAAGAACAGAAGCAGTTGCTTTTCTATGCGTTAAATATTGTGAGGGAAAGCATGTTGCTCGGTATTCGGGGAGAAGCACTGAGCAGGTTGACCGAAGCTGAGCTTGAATTTGCCGTCAAATTCGGGCCTTTCGTAGCACCCCCAAGGGGCATGTTCGTCGTTAGTGAACTCGAAAAGGCCCTGGGTCACGTGGAGCGTAATGCCAACGCCTCGATCCTGTTTACGGGTTTATCCCTCGGTATCAGCCGGATTCTCAAGCAGCCCGTAGCTTAATTAGGCTGCATTTCTTACCTTTGTTCTTTGTTTGATATGACGAGATAATGGACACACCTCATATTCCCACACCTGAAGATAATCCTTTCTATACCAGGGGATGCTGCCGTCCGCCGGACACCCAGCACCCAAGGACCAACAGCCTGAACTGCCTGAATAGCTGTGCCAAGATGAACACTTTTGACTGGCTTTCCCAGCTACCGGAACCTTTACCTGGTAGCTTTGGCCATGTCGCGGAGGTCCGTTTCAAAAACAACAGGAAAGACTTCTTTAGAATGACGGAGCCATTGGGTTTGGTTGGTGGAGACATTGTAGCAGTAGAAGCCTCCCCCGGTCATGACATTGGGATAGTCAGCCTGCTGGGCCCCGTGGCGGTGATGCAATGGAAGCGTAAACAGCAGGGTAATGAGACCGAACTCAAGAAGATATACCGCAAAGCCAGGCCCAATGATATTGAAAAATGGGGCCAGGCCATCCGTAGGGAAGAGAAGGCTAAGTACAGGACACGACAGATATCCAGAGAGTTAGGTCTTTCGATGAAGGTTAATGATGTTGAGTTTCAAGGCGATAATACCAAGGCTGTATTCTACTATACTGCAGAAGAGCGCGTTGATTTCAGACAGCTGATAAAGGCCCTGGCGGATGAGTTCCATGTCCGCATCGAGATGCGGCAAATCGGCGTCAGGCAGGAAGCCAGCCGCCTGGGAGGCATTGGCTCATGTGGCAGAGAACTTTGTTGTGCCACCTGGCTGACCGATTTCAAGTCGGTGACCACCCAGAGCGCCCGGGTTCAGCAATTATCCCTGAACCCGCAAAAACTGGCCGGGCAATGTGGTAAGCTTAAATGCTGCCTGAATTATGAGCTGGATGTCTATAAAGATGCATTGAAGGATATGCCCGGAACTGATATCGTCTTAAAGACGAAGAAAGGGGATGGGATATTCCAGAAAGTCGATGTGTTCAGAAGGCTTTATTGGTATTGTTACGCACAGGATTCCAGTGATTTTCTGGCTATTACTGCTGAGAAACTCCAGGAGATCATCGCCATGAACAAGAAAAACATCTTCCCGGATAAACTGGAAGATTTTGCTCATAAGATGGAAAAGAAAGCGGAAGTTGAATCCATGCTCGAAGAAGATGATCTCAGGAGGTTCGATGAGTAGCCGCGGTAAAACATACTTCATTTACTGGATTGGATTACCGGTCCTGTTACTCATCCTGCAATCCTGTGGCCCGGATATTGTTACAGATGAAAGCCGCCATATTCCTGTCGAGGGTTGGAAAGTGCAGGATACCATCGGCTTTGAATTTGGAATAGAAGACTCAACACAGATCTATGATCTTTATATCAGTCTGCGCCACACTACGGATTACGCATACCGCAACCTCTTTCTTTTTGTCGATACCTATTTCCCGGCAGGTAAACATACCCGGGATACCCTCGAGTTTGTCCTTGCCGGCCAGGATGGATCATGGATCGGGAAGGGATTCAGCAAAATAAAATACAATCGTTTCTTAATTCGCAAAGGCATGACTTTCCCTGAAACCGGAACGTATCGTTTTGTTTTTCAACATGCTATGAGAGTTGAAGATTTGCCCGGACTGCGTAATCTGGGCGTCAGGATCACAGAAAGCGATCGGCCAATGCGGCCAACAGATACGAAATAGGCTGATTTCCGGTTGTTATTGCCGGAAGGGACCAGATATATAACATGTCATGCCGAAGAAAAGGATCAAACCTACCGGAAATACCTACGTTCGATGGTTCTGGATTGTGATAGGCGGAGGTGTAGCCTTGCTTTTCCTGCTTTTTCTGTTGATTTCCCTTGGGTGGCTGGGTTTCATGCCTTCGTTTGAGGAACTGGAAAATCCAAAATCCAACCTTGCTTCCGAAATCATCTCAGCCGACCAGGCTGTTTTGGGCAAGTACTATGTTGAGAACCGTTCCAACGTGCATTTTCAGGATCTGTCCCCTCACCTGGTTCAGGCCTTGATTGCGACAGAAGATATCCGGTTTTTCCGCCATTCGGGGGTGGATGCGCGCGCCATCTTTCGTGTTGCTTCAGGGATCGTTACAGGAAAGCGAAAGGGTGGAGGCTCAACCATCACACAACAACTTGCCAAAAATCTCTTTCCCAGAGAGAAACGACGGTTCATAACAGGCATGGCACTGACCAAGTTCAAAGAATGGGTCGTGGCAGCACGGCTTGAGCGCAATTATACCAAAGAGGAGATCATTGCCATGTATTTCAATACGGTTGATTTCGGGAGCATGGCCTATGGGATCAAATCAGCCAGTCACACGTTTTTCAGAAGCACATCGGATTCGCTGAACATGCAGGAATCAGCCCTGTTGGTTGGGATATTGAAAGCACCCTCCTTCTACAGCCCTGTTCGCAATCCTGAGCGCGCCCTGGGTCGTCGTAATGTTGTGCTTGGGCAGATGCGGAAGTATGATTTCATACCGCAACATGTCTTTGATTCGGTGAGTGCTTTGCCTATTGATATGTCAAGATATCAGGTGCAGGACCATCGAAGCGGTCTTGCAACCTATTTCAGGGAGTATCTGCGCCAGTACCTGACGGAGTGGTGCGCCACACACCGGAAAGCTGACGGGCGGCCCTATAATTTGTATACGGATGGATTAAGGATATACACCACCATCAACTCCAGACTGCAATTGCATGCCGAGGAAGCGGTGAAAGAGCATCTCGGGAAAGACCTGCAGCCCAATTTCTTCAAGCACTGGGCCGGAAGACCCAATGCCCCCTTCGACCGCAATCTGACACAGCAGCAGATTGATGATATCATGCGGTCGGCGATGATCAGATCCGACAGATACCGGACGATGAAAGAAGATGGGGAAGGTGAGGAAGCCATTAAAATCGCCTTTGAAACGCCGGTTCGTATGCAGGTGTTTAGCTGGGAAGGGTTGAAGGATACCGTGATGACCCCCATGGATTCAATCTTGTATTACAAATACTTCCTGCAGGCCGGGTTGCTCTCCATGGAATCACATACCGGATATGTGCGTGCTTATGTCGGAGGGATTGATTACCGCTATTTCCAGTTTGATCATGTCAGCCTGTCGGCCCGCCAGGTGGGTTCTACCTTTAAACCTTTTCTCTATACCCTGGCGATGCAGGAAGGTGAATATACCCCTTGTTCAAGGGTCCCCAACATCCCTGTACGTATCGAACTTCCAACAGGACAGGTGTGGGAGCCTTCGAATTCTTCTGACGACAGGGAGGGCGAGATGGTCACCCTGCGTTGGGCGCTGGCCAATTCCGTCAACTGGATATCTGCCTTCCTGATCAAAAAATACTCTCCGGAGGCTGTCATCCAGATTGCGAAGAAGATGGGAGTTACCGCCGAAATTCCACCGGTACCCTCTATCAGCCTCGGAACACCGGATATTTCCCTGATTGAGATGGTAGGTGCCTTCAATTCCTTCTCTAACAAAGGGAGGTATATCAAACCCCAGTTCATCACCCGCATTGAAGACATGCATGGCAATGTGATTGAGCAATTCATTCCGGTCCATCACGAAGCGGTGAGTGAGGAGACAGCATACCTGATGATTGAATTGATGAAAGGCGTGGTCAATGAGGGCACCGGTGTGAGGCTAAGGTACCGCTATGGTCTGGATATGCCCATCGCCGGTAAGACCGGAACGACGCAAAACCACAGCGATGGCTGGTTTATCGGTATGACACCCGAGCTTTCAACCGGCGTTTGGGTTGGGAATGAAGACCGCAGCGTACATTTCCGGAGTATTTCTCTGGGCCAGGGTGCCAATATGGCTTTGCCCATCTGGGCCATCTACATGAACAAAGCGCTTGAGGACCCTAAACTCAATCTTTCCAGGGGAGATTTCGAAAAACCGGTTTCCGGCTTCCGGGTAGAGATGGATTGCAGTCGTGATATCGATGGTCCCTCGAAGCAGGGATATGACGATCAGCTTGAGTTTTAACGTAACAGATATACCATGAAGCAGCGCTCCCTGTTCTACCGGCAACTTCCCTTGCTTACCGGTCTGGCCATCCTGGTCACGGTCGTTTGGGTCGATCTGAACCATAAACGGTGGAACAACCTGCAGGGAGTCATATTCTGGGATATCATTAACTACTACGCTTATCTGCCGGCTACCATCATCTATGGTGATCCCGGCATGAATTTCATTGATGATAACCCTGCTGAATTTCAGGATAAAATCTGGGTGCAACGCATGCCCAATGGCCGTTATGTGAACAAGATGAGCATGGGAATGTCAGTGGCCTATTCTCCTTTCTTTCTCATGGCCCATGCTCTGGCTAAGCCGCTGGGATATCCCTCCGACGGGTATAGTGTCCCCTACCGCTTTGCGCTGGTAATGAGCTCGTTGGCCTACCTTTTGCTAGGCTTATTCTTCGTTGCCAGGATATTGAAACGCTGGTTCAGCCCCCTGGTGATCTCACTCACCATGATCGGTATCGTTATCGGAACAAATCTGCTTTTTTACACCACGATAGAGGCGCCAATGTCGCATGTCTACAGTTTTGCGCTTTTTGCATTTTTTCTGTGGACCACCCTGCAATGGTACGATCACCCGTCGGCCGGTTGGTCAATCCTGCTGGGCTTACTGGCCGGCTGGATAGCGCTGATCCGCCCGACAAACCTGCTCATCATCATCCTTTTCCTTACATGGGGAATTACCAATGTATCCGCCATCAAAGCCAGACTCCAGCTTTTTCTGAGAAACTACCCGCTGATCCTGCTTATGGTTCTTGCAGCCACGATGATGTGGATTCCGCAGTTGCTTTACTGGAAGTATACGACAGGATCATGGTTGTACTGGTCCTATGGAGATGAGCGTTTCTTCTTTGATCAACCGGCCATCATGAAGGGACTTTTCAGCTACCGCAAAGGATGGCTCCTTTATACGCCCCTGATGATTTTGGCCCTGCTCGGTATTATCCGGCTGAGAAGACGACTGACATCTGCATTCCTTCCTGTTCTTCTTTTCGTCCTCCTGAATATCTATATCGTCACCTCCTGGTGGTCCTGGTGGTATGGCGGCAGCTTCGGATTGCGGGCCTTCATAGATTCTTACAGCATACTGGCTTTGCCTCTGGCTGCATCACTGGAATGGATATTATCCAGGAGAATTGGATTGAAAGTGGGTTTGTTGCTGATATTCATCCTGCTTGTGGCCCATAGTATCTTCCAAACATTTCAATACTACTATGGTTCCATCCATTGGGACGGGATGACACGCGCCGCGTACCGGGATTCCTTCCTGAGACTCAGGCCTGGACCTGATTTCTATAACCTTGTCGAACCTCCTCCTTCCCTGCAGGAAAGACTCGAGGAGCACCAGGGTCATTCCAAATGACAGCTTACTCTTCTCTGGGTTCCCAGACTTCGATGAGGAGCTCATCGACATAGACTTCCTTACGGCCCATCAGCCACATATATACACTTAAATTGTCCTTGCTGGAACGGTATTCCGGACTGATATAGGCCAGCTCCAGTTTGTTCCATTGGCCTGGAACAACATTGTATTCCTTGCGCTCAACAGAAGCCGTGCGGTATTTGTAGTTGCCTCCTTTATGATTAAAGGTGACCACCATGCAAACAGGATTTTCATATATGTCATGGACAGGATAAACCCAAACACTCGCTCTGAACCAGACATAGGACTTGTTACTAATCTCCCTGTATGGAATATGCAGACCTGGTGAGAAGATCATCGTGCTGTCCATTTTCAGCGAATACTGTCCTTTGAAAACAGGTTCTGTGACGTAATAGGCTTCCTTTCCGGTTTCAGGTGTGTCAAAATCAAAATGACCGAGAACACGGTAATCGAAGTTGCTCAGGTCTTCCGGAAGGGTTTCGTAAGTTGTGCCCGGCCGGGCGACCATCAGGAGTGCTTTATCCGCTTCATCGACAGATGTTTTGCCAAAGACCTTCCAGTAATAGGCCCGTGTAACCCTGTCGATGGGGATGATACCCTTACGGTATTGCCAGGTCTGAAAGAGATTGAGCAGCACCATTGCGGATACCAGCACAATCAGCGTGGATCGCAGCCAGCGTCGCTGTTCAGCTATCCGATGAAAAGCCATACCCAGTGGCAGGGCCATCACCGCATAGGATTGTATCATGGACCTTTGCCCATAGCTGCCGGCATACCACCAGCATGTCCAGGATGAAACCAGCCAGAGATTTACGAGGAAGAAGATGAGGATCGGAAGGAACAACCCAGCTTTTCTTTTCCTGAGCATCCAGATGCCCATAATTGCCCAAATCATTACAGGGGTATAAACCAGCCAGCCTTTGCGGTAGCTGAAAAGAAAGGGTAGCGTATAGGGCCTGAATAAATCCAGGCCTTCGCCCGGATTGGCATAGCTATTGAACAGGAACTGACCTGTCATCACTTTCCAGTAGATGAATTGTGGCAAACCAGCCAATACAAGCATCAACAACAGAACCACCACATCTTTCCATCTCGCCATGATCAGGCGGATCTTTTCGAGTAAGCCCTCCTTTCCTGTGATGCCCCAAAGCAGGGGTATTAGGATGGCAATGATCTCAGTAGGCCTGATCAGGGCCATCCAGCCCAGGCAGGCCCCTATGAGCAGCGCATAAAATATGCCCGGCTTCTCATGGTATTTGATGGTCAGCCAGATCAGGACGGCATAAAAGGTAAAGAGGAAATTATGGGTCATTAATCCATCCAGGGAAGATACCAGGAAGTAATTGGTACCTACAACCAGCACAAGTATGGTCAGGGACGTTATCACCTCATTGAAAAACCGGCGGAGTATTTTACGCAAGAAAATGAGCCCCAGAATGGTATACAGCATGGCTCCGCCGGTGATGGCATATTGGTATGGGAGAGAAAAACCATCCGTCACATATCCACCTGCGAGCGCCCACACATGACCAATGAAAAAGAAGGGCAGGTAGACCAGCGCCATACCCATCGAATAGCGAAAAATATGGCTTCCATCAGGCAGTCCAACGACCTGGTAGAAGGTGGAGGTGTTGTCATAAGTTGCGATAATCTGCTCATAAACAGACAGATTTTTCAGTCCAAGGTCATGGTATATGAAAGCTGCCGGCAGATACATATAATATCCGAAGACATCCCAGGATAGCACATTGATGGGTGGAACCGTAAATCTTATGGATACCAGCACTAGGATGATGGCCAGGGTGATCCAGCCCGACAACGGTAGAAAGGACCTGGAGTTTAACATGCAACGTAATTATTTCAGATAACGCCGGTCAAAGACATTGTATTTCAGGATACACCAGATCGCCCGGAAGCCATCCCGTGCCCCAATTTTTTTCCCTTCATCATAGGTTCTTCCATAGTAAGAAATACCTACTTCATAAATCCTGATCCCATGAAAACGACTGATCTTGGCCGTGACCTCGGGCTCAAATCCGAAGCGGTTTTCTTTAAAATACAGTTGTTTGAGGAAGCGGGCATCGAAGAGTTTGTAACAGGTCTCCATGTCCGTCAGGTTCAGGTTGGTAAACATATTGGACAGGAAGGTGAGGAACTTATTCCCAATCGAATGCCAAAAGAAGAGAATACGATGTGGGTTCCCTCCCATAAAGCGGGATCCGTAAACCACATCGGCAAATCCATCCAATACTGGCTTCAGTAAAAGGTTATATTCCTCAGGATCGTATTCCAGATCAGCATCCTGTATAATGATATAATCTCCTTTGGCTTCCGCAATGCCCCGGTGAAGGGCAGCACCCTTACCCATGTTTACCGGCTGCTCATATAATTTGATATCCGCTTCGGGGTGCGAAGCAATATAGGCCCTGATGACATCAACGGTCTTGTCGGTGGATTTGTCATTAACCAGGATGATCTCCTTTTGAAATCCACCATTGAGCTGGACAGCCAGCACTTTATCCAGTATCAGATGGATGGTGGCCGCCTCATTGTAGGCCGGAATCAGGATGCTAAGCGTGGGATGGTGCATAGAAGACAGGAAACAAAGGTTATGACATGAAAGGCAAAGGTAAATAATATGTATCATCCAGCCTGAAGCTCATACTCCGTCTTGTGCATGCCGGAAGACGCAGAAGCTGTCGAACTCAGCGAATGATTTCCATGATTTTTATACCATTATATTCGCCTATATCCTGATAATGAATATTGTAGGTTCTAAGGGAGGCTTCCTCATCCGCAGTCACCAGCACAATGTGGGTGGCACCTTTTTGTATCATGGCATCCAGAATCTCCTTGTTAAGGCGTTCTAGGTTCTCAAGAGTCCAGCCCTTACGGTTCATAAGGTAGAGACTGACATGGGGCGTGGGATCT
Organism: Lentimicrobiaceae bacterium; assembly: GCA_018001695.1. Lineage (GTDB taxonomy): Bacteria > Bacteroidota > Bacteroidia > Bacteroidales > JAGNHN01 > JAGNHN01. The sequence goes on along the minus strand of JAGNHN010000033.1, from coordinate 19,745 downwards.
CCGATGACGATCATTTTGGCGTCCGAAGGGACATTATGTTGATCCAGGTATGCGCGTGCGCCCATGAATACCTGCCCTGTTTCGGTGAAACGGTCCTGATGGCTGAATCTCCTTTGCAGGTTAAGCCAGCCATAATTGAGACTTAAAAGGGTTAGCAAGGCAAGAAGTGACTTTGTGATCCAGTGGCGAAACAGGACAGGTTTCCATCTTTTTATCGCAACAAAGCCGTTTAGGACTATGAAGATGATGACGGGTACCAGGGTGAGGAAGTAGTAATCATGGTCCCTGAACTGTGCAAAGAAAAGCATGAAGTAAGCCAGACCTCCTCCAAGCAGAAATAATGCATTAAACCACAAGGTTCTATCAGATTTGCGGTAGAGGATCAGACCGGTCAGTCCGATCACAGCAAAGACATGCAGGCTAGTTTCGTAGTAGTATTTTGAATACCAGAAACGGTTGATATAGTCCCAGACAGTGGCACGTTCCATGGTATTCAGGTTCCATACCGGCATCGGGGCAGTCAGGAAGACCCTGGTCTGATGCAGGTGATTGTAGCTGAGGACGAAAACCGTCCATGCCGCCACGACAGCCAGCAAGATGGACATCAGGAGGATAATGAATTTAAAATCAAGATGGTGTTGGTGTGACCAGTGCAGGGATTTACGTGTATGTGCAAGCACTACCAATAAAATGACACTGATAGGATTGATGAGTGTGGTAATCTTGAGCAGGGCTGCCAGGGTGAAGAAAAAAACACTGGAGACCAGTTTTGTTTTACTTCGTTTATTCAGGTAATCCAGGAAAAGGCCCCAGCCGCCCATGCTGAATCCCAATGCGGGGATGTCGGGTAAGTAGTTGGCGGCATAATACAGTATCACTGAAGAAGAGAGAAACAGGAACGTCAGACAGAGGGCGTAGAAAACATCTTGCAGGATGTTCTTTAAAGCCCTGGCGAGAAAGTAGGCTCCTGTCATGAGTGTGAGCAGATGAAGCATCCGCAACAGCCATGTTTTCTCTCCTGTCAGGTGGTATAGACAGGCTGTGATGTAGTAGAAAAGCGGGAACTCACTGGCTGCCTTACCTGTTGTCCCTTGTCCCAGGTTATATACACCAGGTTCAAAGAAATGCATGCCATGATGAAAGTAGTGAGAAACAAAGGACAGACTGTCCATTTGCCGTATGATGTGGAGGCCATCGGGCGGATAGATAAGAAAAGCCGGAAAACCCAGGAAGGTCAGGATGGAGAAGCCCAGCAAAAGGAACAGCAGTCCGAATTGCCATGCCGTCCATCTTGCTTCGCTGAACAGGTTTTTCTTCATCATCTTCTTGCGGGAATATCCTGTAGGTTGACTGCCTGTTGCAACTCTGGCAGTTTGGATTTCTTTATTCGTTATAATAGATGCGTTTGACGCGGGCAGAGATACCAGTCAGGATTTCGTATGGGATGGTTCCCCTGGCCCTGGCCATTTCTTCGATGCTGAGGCCTTCTCCGAAGAGGATGACCTCATCACCTTCTCCTGCTTTGATGTTGGTGATGTCGACCATGATCATGTCCATGCAGACATGACCTATGATGGGTGCCCGCTGGCCGGAGATCAGCACTTGCCCACGCTCCAGTCCGAGGCTGCGGTCGATGCCGTCGGCGTAACCGATGGGGATCACGGCAACCCGGCTGGGTCGCAGGGCCGTCCATTTTCGGTTATAACCCACAGTATCCCCTGGTTCCAGGCTTTTTATCTGGGATATGATGCTCCGCAGGGTCATTACGTTTTCCAGGTGCGCCTGATCGGCCGGGGCCGGAGAGAACCCATACAGTCCGATGCCCGGCCTGACCATGTCAAAATGGTATTGTGGAAACCTGCTGATACCGGCTGTGTTGAGCACATGGCGCAGAAACGGGTATGGCAGGGCTGATTGAAGGACATCACAGGCATTCACGAACCGGGAGGCTTGCAAGTGAGTAAAGGTGTCTTCCTGAGGATCTTCGCTGGCGGCGAGATGGGTAAAAACGGATGCCACGCGTATGCCCGGTTCCCGGCTCAGGTGTTCAGCCACGGCATGGATTTCTTCAGGCAAAAAGCCCAGTCGGTGCATTCCGGTATCAATTTTCAGATGGATGGCCACATGGTGCTCCGGATTGTTGCGGAGGTGCATAAGGCCGGTCAGACTATCCAGCAAACCCTGGTTATAGATCTCCGGCTCCAGCTGCCAGGCAAGCATCGTCTCCAGGCTATCGCGGTTGGGGTTCATCACCATGATGGGCAGATCTATGCCAGACTGACGCAAAGTAACGCCTTCATCTACATATGCAACGGCAAGGTAGTCTACCCGGTGAAACTGCATCGCACCGGCGATTTCCCAGGATCCTGAGCCATAGCCGAAGGCTTTGACCATGGCCATGATGCGTGTAGCAGGGTTGATGATGCTGCGATAATAGTTCAGGTTGTGCGCGATGGACTGCAGGTTGATCAGCAGGGCTGTCTCGTGCACCTTCAGTTGCAGCCGGGCCGCAATGCGCTCAAATCCAAAGGCCCTGGCACCTTTCAGGAGGATGACACGGTCGCGGAGCTCTGAAAAAGGAAAACGAAGCAGAAAATCTTCTGTCGATTCAAAGAAGAGGGATCCTTCCGGAAAAAGATCTTTGAATTCATTGTAACGACTGCCAATGCCGGCAAAATGCCGGATATCTTTGCCCTTAAGCTGTCTGGCCACTTCCTGGTAGAGGGCGTGGTTGGGCAGATCGGACTGCAGGATTTCAGAGAGAATGACCATATGTTCACGCCGCTTATCCTGTTGCTGCAGGAAATCAAGGGCGATGGCGAACGAAACCAGGTCCGCGCTGTAACTGTCGTTGATCAGGGCGCACTGATGAATGGCTTCCTTCATCTCAAGCCGCATCTCCAGGGGATGCAGCGATGAAAGCCGCGTGGCCACCCTGTCCGGTGCGATGCCCAGCCACAACATCACAGCACAGGTATGCAGCGCGTTTTCGATGGATGCCTCATCACGGAATGGGATACGGATCGTGAATACATCCTGTTTGTATTCCAGGGTGATCCTGGTCTGAAGTTCTTCAGCCTGCACTTCCCTGATCAGGATGTCCTGCCCCTTCCACCCCCAGGTAAAATGCTTCACATGCGGAGGCAGGTCTTCCTGAATGACCTCCGCCAGGGCGCTTTGGTCATTGCAGTAAATAAGTGTTTCAGCATCATGGAACAGCCTCAGTTTCTCTCGTACCTTTTCTGCTGTATTCTTGAATTTCTCTCCATGAGCGCTGCCAATATTTGTAAAAAGACCAATATTCGGGCGTATCACCTCCTGCAGCTTCTGCATCTCACCAGGTTGTGAGATCCCGGCTTCGATCAGCCCGAGGTTATGGTAGGGCTCTATTTGCCAGATAGATAGAGGAACACCGATCTGGGAGTTAAAGCTCTTTGGACTTCGTCCTATGATGTAATCTTCAGAGAGGCATTCATACAGCCATTCCTTTACGATGGTCTTCCCATTGCTACCTGTTATCCCCAGGATAGGCGCCTGCAGCTGTCTACGGTGGTAGGCAGCCATGTCCTGTAAAGCCTTAATCGTATCAAGAACAAGCAGCACGTTGGCTGGCCCTGGCAGTTCAATGTTGCGAGATACCAGAAAATGACGCACCCCGCGGTTGTATAAGTCATGGACAAACCGGTGCCCGTCGTTGTTACGGCCAGGAATGGCAATGAACAGGGTTCCCTGGGGTATTGTCAGCTTGCGGCTGTCAAAGAGCAGGCGGGTCACAATCTGCTCTTCCGGCCAGGTGTCCAGGATGCGGCTGCCGGTAACTTCAGCCAGGATATGAATGGGATGGGCAGGCAATCGCGGTAGCGTTAGGTTTTATTCGGTTCCGGCAGGAACAGGATCTTCGGTGAGTTCCTGATACATAAGCCGGTTACGGTGAATGTCTAAAGCAAGCAACATGGCCTGACGGAAAGAGTCAGCGGAAGCCTGGTCCTTTCCTGCCATGGTAAATCCTGTTCCATGCACCGGTGAGGTACGAATGAGCGGCAGGCCAGCCGTGAAATTCACGCCCTCATGAAAGGCCATGGTCTTGAAAGGCGCCAGTCCCTGATCATGGTACATGGCGAGCACCCCATCAAAATGCCGGAAAGAAACGGATCCGAAGAAACCATCCGCCGGGTATGGGCCGAAGGCCAGGATACCCATCTCATTTGCTTTGGCAATGGCGGGAATGATGACCTGATTTTCCTCATCTCCCAACAATCCCTCATCTCCGGCATGGGGATTTAGCCCCAACACTGCAATCTTAGGCTTTCTAATGGCAAAGTCTTGAATAAGAGACTTTTGTAATATGGCTAATTTTCTGAGGATCAATTCTTCTGTAATACTGGCGGCTACTTTCTGCAAGGGAATATGGCCTGTCACCATCCCGATACGCAGGCCCTGGAACACCATCAACATCAGATAATCTTTGATGTTGAAGTGGTTGGCAAAGTATTCGGTATGTCCAGGGAAACGAAAACTCTCTGATTGGATGCTTTTCTTGTGGATAGGCGCCGTAACAATGGCATCCAGTTCACCGGCATCGAAGTCAGCGATGACTTTTTCCATCGATAGCAAGGCCATCTCGCCGCCGATGGTGGTAGGCTGTCCCAGCTCAATCTTGATCTCCTGATCGGTGATGTTCAGGAGATTTGGTTTTCTGGGGCTGGCTTCCTGGATTTTTGAGATTATATTAAATTGAAAATCAGGTATATTGACGGTCTTTCGATAATAAGATGCTACTTTACCGGAGCCATAAACAACCGGGGTTAACATCTCTACCATTCGATTATCTGACAATGCTTTCAGGATTACTTCATATCCTATCCCGTTCACATCACCATGGGTGATACCCAGACGGAAACGGCCTTCTTTGGCTGCAATCTTCGACATAACCATTGCTTTACGTCAACAAAGATAAGGCGAATCAGGCAGATCGCCACGGTTCAGATGCGATGGGCATCTTACCCTTAACAGCATCATGTTTTGTTGAAGATGTTTTAGATTAATGATTAATAAAATGTTAAAAAAGATTAACGTAAAATATATAAAAAGCCTAAAATGAGTATGATAAGAAATTGATCAATAAATAATGTTTAATAAATATCATAAAAGATTAAACAAAACGATTCCTGTCCCGTTTCTCTCTCAAACCTTAAAAACAATTCAGCCATGAGAACTTTACGAATCACCTTCGCGCTCTTCACCCTTTTAATTATAGGGCAATTTGCCCAGGCACAAGCCAGGTTGCAGATTATTCACAACAGCCCGGATGCCGCTGCTGCTGTTGTGGATGTTTGGTTAAACAATACAAAAATCCTGACCAATTTTGCATTCAGAACCGCTACGCCATTCATAGATGCACCTTCCGGTGTCCTTCTTAACATCGGCATTGCTCCACCTAACAGCACTAGCTGGACGCAGTCACTTTCAATAAAACAAGTGGTACTGACGCAGGGCCAAACCTATATTGCTATGGCCAGCGGTATAATCAGCACAACCGGGTACAACCCTTCACCCACTTTCAATCTGGATGTTGTCCCAATTGGCCGTGAGTCCGCCTCCCAGACCGGAAATACCGACGTCCTGGCGTTTCATGGCTCACCGGATGCGCCTACAGTAGATGTAGTTGAAACAGGCGCCGGTGCAGGTACCATTATTAATAATTTCGCTTACAATGACTTCCGTGGTTATCTCGAGCTCCCGACCGATGATTATATCCTTGACATCCGCGACAGCAGCGGTGTGAATACGGTCATTTCCTATCAGGCGCCCCTGGCAACCCTGGGATTAAGCAATCAGGCCCTGGTGCTGGTTGCGTCAGGCTTCCTCAACCCCGCAGCCAATAACAATGGTCCGGCCTTCGGCCTGTTTGCTGCCCTGCCCACAGGAGGAGCCCTGGTTGCCCTGCCGCAATACGAATATGCCCGCGTTCAGGTTATCCACAACAGTCCGGATGCCCTGGCTTCCATGGTGGATATCTGGTTGAACGACGAACTTTTGCTGGATAACTTTGCTTTCCGCCAGGCCAGTCCCTTCGTGAATGCCCCTGCCGGTATGCCGTTCGATATCACCATCGCCGGCCCGAACAGTACGGACTCCACGAATGCCGTAGCCCGCTACACATATACCCTGAACCAGGGACAGACCTATGTTCTGATTGCTAATGGACTTGTCTCACAGACTGGCTATGCCGGCTACCAGCCCTTCAATATAGAGGTCTACCCAATGGGCCGTGAAGCAGCCAGTATGAGCGGCAATACAGATATACTTGCATTCCACGGTTCCCCGGATGCCCCGGTGGTAGATGTTGTCGAAACAGGCGTTGGGGCTGGCACGATCATCAATAATTTCACTTATCCCGAATTCCGTGGTTATCTCGAGCTCCCGACCGATGATTATATCCTTGACATCCGCGACAGCAGCGGTGTGAATACGGTCATTTCCTATCAGGCACCCCTGGCAACCCTGGGATTAAGCAATCAGGCCCTGGTGCTGGTTGCGTCAGGCTTCCTCAACCCCGCAGCCAATAACAATGGTCCGGCTTTCGGCCTGTTTGCTGCCCTGCCCACAGGAGGAGCCCTGGTTGCCCTGCCGCAATACGAATATGCCCGCGTTCAGGTTATCCACAACAGTCCGGATGCCCTGGCTTCCATGGTGGATATCTGGTTGAACGACGAACTTTTGCTGGATAACTTTGCTTTCCGCCAGGCCAGTCCCTTCGTGAATGCCCCTGCCGGTATGCCGTTCGATATCACCATCGCCGGCCCGAACAGTACGGACACCACGAATGCCGTGGCCCGTTACACATATACCCTGAATCAGGGACAAACTTATGTGTTGATTGCCAATGGACTTGTCTCACAGACTGGCTATGCCGGCTACCAGCCCTTCAATATTGAGGTCTACCCTATGGGCCGTGAAGCAGCCAGTATGAGCGGCAATACAGATGTACTTGCATTCCACGGTTCCCCGGATGCCCCGGTGGTTGATGTTGTCGAAACAGGCGTTGGTGCTGGTACGATCATCAATAATTTCACTTATCCCGAATTCCGTGGTTATCTCGAGCTCCCGACGGCCGACTATACATTGGAAGTCCGTGACAGCACCGGCGTAAGTACCGTTGTGTCTTATCAGGCTCCACTGGCAAGCCTTGGTCTGACCAATCAGGCACTGGTCTTAGTTGCTTCAGGTTTCCTGAATCCTTCAGCCAATAACAACGGTCCTGCCTTCGGTCTGTATGCAGCACCGGTCAGTGGCGGTAACATGATCCCTCTGCCGATCACCGTTGGCATGGACAAGCAGGAAAAGAAGATGCAAACTAAAGTTTACCCGAATCCTGCAAGGGATGAAGTGAGTGTCCGCCTTACCTTAGATGTTCCTGGCAAGGTGCGGGTGAGTGTGATGGACCTCACCGGAAAGACAATCCAGGCTCAGGAAATCAGCAGGATGCAGGCCGGACAGCACGAAGTCCAGATCCCGGTTCAATCCATTCAGAATGGAACCTATCTCATTGTCATGGAAAACGGCAGTGAAAAGAGTGTACGCAAGCTTCAGATCGTGCGTTAATAGCGCACCACCCTATATATTCCCAAGCCGGCTCAGCAGCCGGCTTTTTTTTTGCAAACTTATAATAGCTGTTGCAGGAAATGGAGCAATAGCCTGACACCCTTCCCGGTAGCCCCGATACCCCGGTAATTGTACCTTTTGGAGACATAGGCGGTTCCGGCAATGTCCAGGTGTATAAAGGGATAGCTGGTAAACCGTTTCAGGAAGATGCCGGCTGTGATGGCTCCTGCCTCCGGGCCGCCCACATTTCTGATATCAGCCACTTCGGAACGCAGCATCTCATCATATTCTTTCCACATGGGCATTTCCACCAGGCGCTCCCGGCAAACCTCTCCGGCCAGTTTCAGCCTGTTGAACCACTCAGCGGCTTCGGCATGCATCCCGATGGATGCCTGCTTCCCGGTGGCCCTGGCCGCTGATCCCGTCAGCGTAGCCAGGTTCACGACGAGCATGGGGTCATATTGTTTGGCATATGCGAGTGCGTCTGCCAGGATCATCCTGCCTTCCGCATCGGTATTGATCACTTCCACTGTACTGCCATCATACATGGTGATGACATCACCCGGAACATAGGCGTTGCCGTGGGGCCGGTTATCGGTGGCCGGGATCAGCGCTACCATATACAAAGGCCATTGAAGGCGGGCAACGGCCATCATGACGGCCGCGATAGCAGCAGCCCCCGCCATATCAGCTTTCATCTCCTCCATATTGTTGGCAGGCTTCAGACTGATGCCACCCGTATCGAACACAACCCCCTTGCCAATCAGCACAATGGGCTTAGGATTGACGGCATTGGCCGGCTTCCATTCGAGAATGCTGAAACTGGGTGGATCGACACTGCCACGGTTCACAGCCAATAAACCACCCATGCGCAGGGATTCGATACGCTTCTTGTTGAATATCTCTACCCGGACACCCAATGTCCTGGTCCTTTCTTTGATGGTCTCAGCCAATCCTGTTGCTCCGAGTTTGTTCAATGGTTCATTGCCCAGATCCCGCGCCCATGCAGTGGATTCAAGAAACACCTGCAGTATCTCGGTGTGTCTGTCGGTTACCTTAGGGGCTACGATGCCAATCTCCTCCAACCGCGTTTCCTCCTGCTCCTGCCTGGTTTTGTAACGGGCATATACATAGCTTCCGAGCGCCATGCCTTCGGCAAGCGCGAGCGGGATATCCGGATTTTCTCCCGGGTAACGAATGCAAATCTTCGTCACACCTGCATCCTGCATGGGTTTCCGGAGTTTGTCGCCCAGCAGACGGAGGTTTTCGTTCTGCTCATCGCTATCATGCATGGGCTTAAGGAAGACGAACACCCGAAGTCCTGTAAGGCCATGCAGGACGGCATGATCTCGACCTGCCGGGATTGCGAGCGCCATGGCTTTATCAGCCAATGCCGCCGTTTCCTGGTCAAACTTAAACCCTCCGGGGCCGCTTCTTTGAGCCTTTCCTGTCTCAATATCAAAGGTGTCTTCAATAAGGAAAATTTGATGTGCACCCGTGGCGACCCTGCTGAGCTTCTTTATGGTTGGAATCATGTGAATGATCTAGTTTGTGTTGTCAATCTAATAATATCATCCAGGTATCTTCTTTGTATTGCCTGAAATGCCCTGCCGTTTGAGCGTCTGTCTTCAATAATATGCCTGGCTTTTCAGTCTTTCAAAAGGATTGACGATATAAATGCCAGATACAAAGGTAACCAAGTATTAATAATCTTACATAAGTTGAAAATCAGCGTATTGCCTATGTTTTGCCGGGTAATCCCCATGGCTGTTTGATGTGAATTCATGATAACAGCCGTACCTTTGCAGGCTAAATTTGTTAAAGATGACCCTTTCATTAAATGAGATTGTCAACACAACACTGATTCTGTTTGCAGTGATTGATATCGCCGGATCTATTCCTATCTTATTGGATCTGAAAGAGAAAGCCGGGAATGTGCAACCGGGGAAGGCCACGATTGTTGCCGGCTTCATCATGGTCATCTTTCTGTTTCTCGGAGAGTCAATCCTGAAACTGATGGGTGTTGACCTTGGGTCATTTGCCATTGCGGGGTCCATTATCCTCTTTTTCCTGGCCCTGGAAATGATCCTGGGGGTGCGTTTCTACAAGGATGTGGCCCCGGAGTCAGCCTCCATCGTACCCATTGCATTCCCTTTGATCGCCGGAACGGGAACCCTGACCACCATTCTTTCCATCCGCGCGGAATACAGTACTATGAACATTATCATCGGCGTGATTCTTAACCTGGCGCTGGTTTACCTTGTACTGCGCAATACAGACGCCATCGGGCGGGTACTTGGCAAGAACGGCCTTACTGTGATCAGGAAAGTATTTGGCATTATCCTCCTGGCCATCGCTGTTAAGCTATTCAAGAATAACCTCTTCTTCTGACAGGTTTCTCCTAAACTTAATGTTACCCTAATCTTGTAATAATCCATGTATCATAGCTTTATCAGCGCTATGATCAATACAATGGAACAAGAGATAGGTTTGGTTACCAATGGATTAAGGTCGCTCTTCAATTCTGCCACCGATATTTTTGTGGATCCTTTGAACAAGGAATGTGAGGTAAAAGTATCTATCGATGAGTATCAGGGCGAGTTCGAGGGTAGACTCGTTAGTGCCAATATCCATTATATCCTGGTGGATTATTGCGACACCTATCCTTTCAAATACGTTTTTTCTTATCAGTTTATCACATCCCGGCCTGGCCGCAGGCGTATTCAAAGGGATATCAGCAGTATGCAAGCCTGAGGAACTGAAGCGCCCGGAATGGGGGAATGTTGTCCGGTAAGCAAAGCTTCAGTTATAAATGAAAAGAGGGGTTGGTGTGTCCAACCCCTCTTCTGTCATCTGTATACAAACAGAAAAAAAACTATTTCTTCTTGGCTGACTGGTCCGAATAAGTGAGGGCACCAGAGTACATTCCGGTGATCTTCTTGCCATCACCGGCCATCACATCAATATTGAAGGTATAGGTACTGCCGCTATTGCTGGTCTTAAACGTACCCTGTTTGATCTCCTGTTCTATCTCCCCACTCGTCGTGGCGAAATTAAAATTGACCGCAAAAACTCCTAAATCATAGGTGTTGGCCAAATATGACATGGTGGAATCATAAGTGTATGTGCCAGGCACCAGCGCCGTTGCTGAAGAGGAGAATAACTCCATGTAAAATATATTTCCGGAACCGGAAAACTCATCCGTGGTTGAATTGTAGTTGATACCATCTGTGCAAAGGAAAACATCGAAATTGTAAGTCCCTGCCTTGGCATCCAGGTCACCATAATAAATAAGGTACCCCTTGGTGAAGTTGTAGTCCTTGTTGTTATAGGTCACATAATTTTTCTTCACCGGTGTTTCATCTTCATCCTTGTCTTTCTTGCAGCTTACAAAAGCCATCGACATCATCAGGATGACTGCAAGAGAGAGCATTGACCATTTCTTCATGTTTGTGGTTCTTTGAGGTTAATAATGAATTGCGTTTATCGCACACTTCTCTGGCTTTCCGTAGGAATTACCTGGGCATTCACCAGGTTTGCCGGTGGGTGTGTACATGCTGCAAAAGTAAGCCATTATTACCAGAACCTCTAAAATCCTTATCGTTGTTTAAAGAAAATACAAAAAAATTAAACAAAACGAATTTCATACTGTTTCATTAACATAAAACCAAGAAACATGAGCTACGCAGATATGAGTAAAATCAATGGCAGCATGACGAAACTGAATGGTACCGGGTCTGTTGTCCTAATAGAAGAAGAAACACTCGCCCTGGATGAAATGTTGGGCGATCAGCATATGATGTCCTCGGTCGAGACACCCATGCGTAAGGATGCATTCGACAAAAGTGATGAGGAGAAGATGGCCATCATTGCCGGACATTTCCGGCAGATCATGACCACCCTGGGCCTTGATATGGAGGATGACAGCCTGAGAGGAACACCGCGACGGGTGGCGAAAATGTATGTGCAGGAGATCTTTAAAGGGTTAAATCCTAAGAATAAGCCCGGCATCTCGGTATTCAATAATGCCTACAAATACGGCCAGATGCTGGTCGAGAAAAACATCACTGTCAAGTCTACCTGTGAGCACCACTTCCTGCCCATTCTTGGCAAGGCCCATGTCGCTTACTACAGCTCAGGGATGGTAATTGGTTTGTCGAAACTCAACAGGGTGGTGGACTACTTTGCCCGCCGTCCCCAGGTGCAGGAGCGCATGACGATGCAGATCGCCGAAGAACTGAAGAAAGCCCTGAATACTGAAGATGTGGCTGTTGTCATCGAAGCCGCACACCACTGCGTTATCTGTCGGGGTATTGAAGATGAGGGCTCGGCAACCATCACATCTGAATTCAGCGGAAAATTCAGGCAGCCACAGGTGCGGGATGAATTCCTCCGGTATGTGCAGATGAATAACCTCTGATGCTAGTCCAGATCAGCGCATCAGTGAATAACCTTCTGTAACTTACCCGGATCCAGACCCCTGGCGGGTAATCGCTCCAGAATCCCTTGGTAAACAGCTTGATCCATCACAGGAGTGCGGCTTAGAATCCATAGGTATTTCCTGTTGGGATGGCTCACAACAGCATAGCTGTAATCCGGAGCCAGCTCAATAATCCAGTATTTACCCCTGAATGGCCAGAAAAACTGAACCTTCAGTTTGGCATTCCCTGAGTTTCTGGTGACGAAGGCCTTCCCCTTGATGTAGCTTTCTTCACCGTTAAGACTTCCTTTTCTGCAACGGTTCTCAACAATCACATATCCTTTCTCGCTCAGGGTGTAGGTTGCCGTTGTGGCATGACAGCCGCGCTCAAACCGTTGTGGGTAGGAAGCAATGGAATACCAGGTGCCGGCATACCTTTCCAGATCAACATATGGAACAGTTTCCATTGTTTTGCATGCATTGCCAAGAAATGCCATCATAACCAAAGAGATTAGCAAAAGGTTTTTTTTCATATTCCCGTATCTTATCGGTTATTATTCAACCATGTAATACTGAGTATCCAATAGAATGTCAATAATTTACAATTATCATTTTCTATTTTGTTGAATCATCAAGGAGTCTGCTGATAAATGGACTTTTAAGTTCTGTGTCCAGCATGTCCATAATGATGATATCGTGTCTTTTTCCGGCAAAAAACCTGGCTTGCCTGCGTCTTCCTATTTCCTTGAATCCGAGGCTGCGGTAGAGCTGTATGGCCTGATGGTTATACTCGAATACGTAGAGCTGTATGTTTTTCAACCCCAGTACATTAAATCCATAATCAAGGATGAGTGTTGTGGCTTCTCTTCCATATCCTTTCCCCTGATAGGAATGCTCCCCGATGAAAATGCCGAAGTTGGCAAGGCCATGGATGAAATCCAGGTCGTGTAAGCCGGCGCTGCCAATAATGGTATCGGTGGCTTTATCGATGATCCCGAAAATCTTGTTATGCGGCCGCAGGGCGTCGATGGCATGTATTTCAGTCTCGGGAACAAGGCTCAGGCTTGCGTCCAGATAGCGGCTGATTCTTAGATCATTAAGCCAGCGACAGTATGCTTCAGCGTCTTGTTTGTCGATGGGAGACAGATAACATTTTTCTCCGATCAGTTGTCGGTAGTAGGGCATGATGTCATGGGATTATATAGCTAAGATACAAAAACCCGGAGCGGGTTGCCCGCTGTTTTCTGGAGATAAGGGAAATGTTCCTGATCAGATAAATCGCACTGCTGCGGCCTTGAGATATAACCAAACCTCTTTGTTCCTTTCCAGGGCCAGTTGCGCTGCTGATTCTTTGCTAATGACTACTTTAAATGTGTCACCGGCCTGGATCAGAACCTCCATGCCATTGGCCATGGGAATGAGATCTTTGACTTTTCCCCGGAAGGCATTCTGAGCACTGCTCTCCATGGCCTGCAGGCTGATCATGATGTCTTCCCCCCGGATCAACAGGTGGCCGTCACCCGGATTTTCCGGGCTGTACAGTCTAACCTGATTACCACCTGCTGTATGTGCTATCCTTAGTCCATCCACCATGTTATCAGCAAGATTTGCGGTGATATAGTTATGGATGCCAGAGAATGTCGCCACAAACGCATGGCGTGGGTTGGCGAAAACTTCCTCAGGCTTGCCCTGCTGCACGAGCTTGCCTTGATGGAGTATGCCTACATGCTGCGCAAGTGATAATGCCTCTTCCGGATCGTGTGTTACATGCATGATGGTCTGCCCTTCCTGATGCAGACGTTTCAGCAGGGTGCGTACGTTTTTCCGGAGGTCTACATCCAGGCTTGACAAAGGCTCATCCAGCAAAAGTATGGCTGGTTCTCTTGCCAGGATGCGAGCCAGGGCAACGCGTTGCTTTTCACCGCCCGAGAGTTTCTCCGGCATGCGACGGAGTAAGGTGGTGATGTCAAGTTTTGCAGCGAGGTCCATGATCCTGCGATGACGCTGTACCTTGTTCAAATGCCGGATGGGGTAGGCGATATTGGCCCATACACGAAGGTGTGGAAACACGGCATGATCCTGAAAAAGCAGTCCGAATGGCCTGGTCTGAATGCGGTCTAGTGTGATATCCCTGCCTTCGAAAATGATGCTGCCTGATTCCACCGGCTGAATGCCGGCAATGGCCTCGAGCAACAGCGTCTTGCCGGCACCGGAATGCCCCAGCAGCACAAAATAGTCGCCACGTTGCAATGAGAGCGACACCTGTTCCAGCCTGAACTGGCCAGCCCTGACGCTAAGATCCCGTATTTCCAGTATCTGTTCCATCACGGCTTCAGGTATATTTTTTACGCGTCCGTGCCAGTAATCTGAGCAGGATGAAGCTGGCAAGTGAGATGATGACAAAGGCCACAGCTACAGGCCTGGCATACTTCAGTCCGAAAGCACCAAAGCGCTCATAAATCAGAACAGGCGTGACCATCGGATGATAAGCGATGATGACCACGGCTCCAAACTCACTCATCCCCCTGGCAAACATCAGGATCAGTCCCGAGAGGATGTTCCTCCATGCCAGGGGCAGGCTGATGGTAAAGAAGACCCTGGCTGGAGACGCCCCCAGATTCAGGGCCGCTTTCTCCAGCTTAACCGGGACAGCCGCAAAGCCTTCCCGGGCCGCGTTGATCAGGAAGGGCAGGCTCACGAAGGCCATGGCCAGCGCAATCCCGGCAGGCTGCCCGACAAATTCCAATCCAAACAACCCGGCTTGCCTTCCCATCCATGATTCTTTAGAGATAAAACCAAGTAATGCAATGCCGGCCGCGGTATGAGGAATGACCACCGGCAAATCGATGATGCCGATAAGTAACGACTTGCCCCAGAATTGTCGTCTTGCCAGAAAATAGGACAATGGAATGGCCGCTATGGCAAACACCAATGTGGCACTCATCGAGGTCATAATCGTTAGCCAAATACTTCCGGATACCTCCCGGTCAGTCAGGGTCTCCTGCAACTGCCCGGGCGAGGTATGCCACAGCATCCCCACCAACGGAGCAATGATGAAAAGCAAAACCAATCCGCTGCATAAGATCAGAAAGAGGTGGAAAGGACTTTGCTTATTCATCCTTTTGGGCATTGCGCCTATTGAATTCCGAGCTTCTTGCGGATGGCGTCAGGAATTCCGTTCTTGTGCAATACGATATTAAGGGTCTTGTAACGGACGAAAGGAACAGAGGCATAGAAGTACCCACCGAAATCATTGCTGTTATCCGCCCATGAATTCTTTACAATGTAATAGAATGTCCCGTTTTGGTCTTTGGCCGTGCCAATGATGTGCATACCGTGATCATCGGTGGTCTCGTAGTTATCGAATGCCAACTGCCTGATTTCCTGAGTAATGATACGCTCTTTACCAGGCTTGTCAAAACTGTAAAGCTCTTTTTCCTGGTCTTTCTTAGGCATCTTCTCCCACCGCTCAATCTCGGCACCGCTCATCTCTTTAAAGTCTTTTTCAGGGACAATGGCGACACCTTTCCGGTGTGAGAAGCCTTTTTCACTCACATCACTGCCCCAGGCAATGGTATATCCTTTATCCAGGGCAAAATCCATGACCTGAATAAGCTCATCCAGGGGGATGTTGTAAGCCGTTCCCCAGGCCCAGTTATCAGGAACCTCAATGATAAAGGGTTTGTAAAAAGGATGATGGGTAAAAGAAGAAAGGTTGATGTAATCATCCGGATTCAGTCCGAGTGAAGCTGAAAAGCTCTGGGGGGTGTATGTCTTGCCCTTATAGTCAAAGCTCTTGGGGACTTCTCCCAGATAGGTATCCAGTAAGGCATCAAAACCATCTGCCCATACAGGGCTCAGCTTACGATTTTTATTGGCAATGATGGCATCGACGTATTTCTTGAAAACTTCATCCATTTCACCATGGACATGGTTGTCTTCACCAATGACCAGTCCGTTGTACACTTCTTCAGGCAGCATTCCTTCGGTGCGCATGACATTGAAAACATCATGGAAGGCACCACCGGCAGCCATGTTCAGGTGTCCGTTCATTCTGACATATTTCCTGGCCTTGGCGGCGTAGGAGGCACGTACGATAAACATATCTGATAAGTCGTATTCTCCTTTGCCCATGCGGAGCAGCTCAGACTCCAGCAAGGAGATGCCTGAGAAACTCCAGCAGGTTCCGGAGCGGTGCTGATCCTTAACCGGAGTGGCCGGCCAGCGCTTGATGTCGGTGAATACATATCCTTCTTCCTTCTTCTCTTCCTGAGCCTTACCAGCGAGTGGAAGCAGCATGAACCCCAACAGGATCCACAAGATTAAACTCCTGTATTTCATGATGTTTTTTTCTTCAAAGATAAAAATCCTCTCGATTCGTAGAGATCTGTTTAGATAGCAGGATGTATCCTGATTTCTTTGATGGCCTTAATGGCCCTGTCGGAGAAGAAATCTGCCGGAACATAAAGAGAATAACGACCACCATCACCTTCTCTGGGAATCAGCAATACGGAGCCCGGTTCCCTGCGGTTAAAGAGTTCTGAGATACTAAAGGCGCAACGGTAACCGTCGGCTGCAATCACGATAGCCAGTCCATGTTTCAACAGGCTTGCATCCGTCTGGACATAGGGCTCGAGCAGCCGCTCAAGGGGATAACCTGTGAAAGGTGTCGTTGAATGTATCCCTTTACCCCTGCCATAAAATACGGTACGGTAGGTTACGCTGGCCATTGAGGCAGGTATATCCTGGATTTTGGCAAGTGTATCGGTGTTGTGGATGATAAGGATGCGGTCAGATATCAGTGTGGCTTCCCTGTCCATGATATCATCCGGCCCACAGGAGGGGCTGAAGACCTCGATGGTGTGGGGCGCTTCGATATTACGCTCCGTAAGCAGATCCGGTCCCACCACAAGGCGCGTCGTAGTGGGCAATTCCCACAGTTCCTGGGTTTTGGAGGGTACAATGCGGCGAACGGCGTGCGCGATGAGGATATCATTGCGGTCAACAGGATAGAATACCTCTCCCCATGTGAGTACAACGGTGTCGGTTTTACCTATCACACGGACACAGAGGTCAGTGATGCCGTCGAAGCAGTCGCCTTCAGGCCGGCTAATGATCGCCTTGTTCATAATTTCGAACAAGCTGACGCCTTCAAACAGATAGGCCCCTTTAAAGCGGTCTCCTTCTTCTGTCCAGTATGCTTCCTTCACAATGACTTCAGCAGTAGGCAAGGTGGACAGATCTACCTGGATCTCTTCCTGGATCAATCCTTTTATAAGGATGGGTTTCATGCCAAGCTCCACCCTGGGTGCATCATCATAGAAATTGAGACTGGCTTTGCCGGTGCTGTCCCAGCTGCTTGCCTGTGCATCTTCTTTTTGCGTTGCCCCGGGTTCAGAACACGCATACCCGGTCAGGAACACAACCAGGAGGAGGTAGTACCATTTTTTCATCATGCTTTTGTTTTCGATATGTTACTGCAAACCTATCGAAAAAAGCCGTATTTCTGAAAGTTTCAAAGGGATAAATCTGAAAACAACATGGTCGTTTCGCGGGATGCGGTGCGCCACTGTGCCGCTGTGGCATCCGGATGAGGCTCAACAATGATGGTGATCTGATGATGGATATTCACCGGCCTGAACCATTCACCCACTTCTACCAGTGCTTCCGGATGTAAGGGTTCCCCGTTTGCCGACCGGATCGCATCAGCCCTTACCAGGGCGACCAGGTCCTCCGCCGAATAGATGCCCGTCAGGTCCCGCAGTCGCTCCAGCCATAAAAAACGGCCATCAAAACCACTTCTCCTAAGACCGACAGCAGCCATGGCACCGATGATTCCGGCACTATCAGCGCTGCGTCCGTCGACCAGGATGCCATGATGTCTGGCTAAATGGAGGGCATCCTCAATCGTTAAAATGTGCGTTTTGGCCTGCCTGCCCCATTCGATCAGGGGTGTGGATACAGCATCCCAGGCCGAAATACAGATCCCCGGATGGGCGTCCTGCGCTGATTCATTGCGGATAAACTGTATGCAGAATGATGTGAGTCTGTCAATATCTCCTGAAAGTAGCTCGATACAGGCAGAACTATTGTCGGAAGTCGGTGCCAATGCGGCGCCGGGCAACAACTGATGCCGTGAAATAGCCCTCACCTCACCCAATCCATTCAAGCCGATCATCTCACTCAATTGCATGGCTTGAAACCCTGTCCCACGACCGCCAGGGGTATCTGTATCATCCAGTCCGATGAGAATGCGTTCAGGCATATCCTGTTTCTCCGCTGCGCTTACCGGCACAAATGTGGGAAAAATTCAGCAGGTAGGACAAAGAAAAAGACTTGCGGCATTATATCTTATCCTGATCGACCTCTTTTTGCCTCACTGTCAGAATATTAGCATATTATAATGCGCTGACAAGAAGAATCGGGAAGGTCCTCACTGAAGACAAGCCATTCTGGTATTTACCTTTTCTTTCAAGCAGGCATGTTCTCCCAGGCTATACCTTCAGGGAAGGTTGACGGAAAGCAGAGAATCAAGCCGGGCCGCCAGATCACCAGGATAAGGTTGTTGCCCGAGATGGCTGATGATGGCCAGTCCATTCTCCGGAGACACCAGAAAGCGAAGAAAAGCTTCGGCTGTTTCACGATGGGGTGCATCACGCAGCAGACAGATGCCATAGACCGTCGGAGCACCTGACAAATCGACCCATTCTCCCGGTGCATTACCGGGAATCTTTACTTGTGCCCTGAGATAGCGATCAGCTTGCAATGGGTCTCCCAGGTTGATTTCCGGTGGAAGCTCCAGGAAGGGCAGTTCATGTTGTTGCGCAACAGAACGGTAAATAAAAATGTAGTCCAGGTTGCCTGATTCAAGCAAAGCCAATAGATCGACTTCTTTTGGCCGGATATGCTGGCGATGCCGGGAGCTGAAGGCTTCTGTCAATCCTGGCTGCTGATAATGCGCTTCTGCGAGTTGCAGCATCATCAGCGTCCTGTATCCACAGGGATCGCTATTGGGATCTGAACGGCCATAGGTGATGGACGGATCCAGCAACAGTTGCGTCCAGTTGGATGCTGTCAGCACCTCATGTTTCCTTGAACGGGGATGATAAGCAATAACCAGTTCATTAGTGGCAAAAGGCAGATTCCAGTCTGCATAATCCGGAACAAGAAAACGATCGATAATGAAAGCATCTGCTGAAGCAAGGATATCCGGATTACGACCGAGATCGGTAATCTTTCTGACACTGGCTACACTGCCGGCCGCCTCCAGCATGACCCTGACGCCCGGGTGCTGTTTCATGAAACTATCGGCCATCACCTTAAAGGGAACACTCAGGCTGCCGGCATGAAAGATGATCAGATCTCCCTGCAGTGAAGCAGCGGGACTGCCCTGAGATACAGGCCCGGGTTGACGACAACCCATAACCAGACTGAGCAGCCCTGCCAGAAAAAAAATAAATCCTGTATGTTTCCTGTCAGATCTCAATGTCTGCCAACCTTTCCTGAAACTGTATGAACGCCTTCTTGATTACTCCATCCAGGTTTTCATGCAGCTCGTCGAAGGCAGCTACCATCTGTTTTCCGGCATTGGAAAGACTCGACGCGCCTCCCTGCGCACCACCCCTGCTCTTGTCCAGCAATGAAATACCTAACTGTGTCTCTATTTTTTTAAGGTCGCCCCAGGTCCGGCGGTAGGTGAGTCCCAGGGCTTCGGTAGCGG
>JAGNHN010000032.1 GCA_018001695.1 Lentimicrobiaceae bacterium | reverse complement strand
CGATCCAATTGAATAATATCTACTGAATCCCCAGCTTCTTCTTCACCAGGGGCATGATGTTATCCCCACCATCAGAGAATAATAACAGACCTTCTGAAGCATTGAAAATGTAGGTGTACCCACCTTCTTTCGCTACTTCCTCGATGGCCTTCCTTGCTTTATCAATGATAGGCTTTGTAAGCTCCTCTTCCTTACGACCCAGATCCTGTTGGGCTGACATCTGGAAGTTTTCTATTCTGGACTGCAGATCCTGCAATTCTCTCTCCTTGGTTTTTTTGATAATCTCTGTATACTTGGACAAATTCGTCTGATAATCAGTGTATTTATTCTCAAGCTCTGCTTGCATGGCTTCGAGTGTTGTTCTCAATTCTGTAGCATACTGTTGATATTTTGTCTGGATGGTATCCTGTCCGGGCATCATCGCATACAACTCGGCAAAATTGATATGTCCGAATTTCGGGGCTTTCTGGGCATAACCTGCTGCACTTGTACCTATCAGCATCAGGGCCAGGAAAATTCTCAGCAAATACTTCATCTTCTTGTCTATTAGGTTTTAGAATCTGCAAAATTAGAAAAATATCGATGTCATTACGCTTATTTCGGCGTCATCACATTACCGATCTTTTGCAGTACTTCATCGCTCAGGTCGAACCTGGGATTGGCGTAAATCATTGAAGAGCCGCCTGCTTTATCAAACACAAAAGCATAATTCTTAGTCGTGGCAATATCTTCAATGGCATTAAAGATCTTGTCCTGGATGGGTTTTATCAACTCCTGACGGCGTTTGAAGAGATCCCCATCCTGTCCAAAACGCTGCCGCTGAAGCTCTTTGGCCTCACGTTCCTTGCGAATGATGTCCTCTTCCCGGCTTTTCTTCAGATCCTCAGGAAGTAGAACCGCTTCAGCCTGATAAGCTTTATACAATCTGTCTATCTCAGCAAAACGGGCTTCAATTTCCTTTTGCCATTCTACCGAAAGGGTATTCAGCTTTTCCTGGGCTGCCCCATACTCCGGGATGCTTTGCAGAATGTATTCAGTATCTACGTAGCCATATTTCTGGGCAACCGACATACCTGCCATGGAAAACACCAGTACGCAGGCCAGCAACAATCTTTTCATATTAAACCTCCTTGTATTGATTGGATAATGAGTATTGGAAGAACAAACTTCCGGTAGTCTTAAACAAATAGTATACCAAAATTCAGTTCTTGTCTAGTCGATGGATTGGTTGATGGAGAAATGAAACTGTCCCTTGTTGGCTGTGGGGATACCCATGATATCATCAAACCCATAGCCCCAGTCAAGACCGAGGATCCCGAACATGGGCAGAAAGACCCTCACCCCTGCGCCGGCAGAACGCTTGACGTCGAATGGATTGAACTGGTTGAAGGTCAACCAGGCATTGCCTGCTTCCAGGAAACCCATCAGGTAGATGGTGGCATTGGGATTGAGAGAAACCGGATACCGCAACTCCATGGTGTACTTGGAGTAGATGGTGCCACCAAGGTTTGAGTTCCGGTAATACTCGGGGGTGAGTGACTCGTTACTATAGCCGCGCATACCGATGATTTCCCTACCGTCCAGATTTCCGTAACCGGATAAGCCGTCACCGCCCAGGTAAAAACGTTCAAAGATGGTCACCCCCAAGGTCCGGTCGTAGGTGCCAAGAAACCCATATTTGGCACGGGTGTGCAACACCAGATCGCCGGCCAGGCGTGTATACCAGGACATATTAAACTTCCACTTATGGAACTCTATCCACTTATATTTTTCATTCTCAGGCAGAGAGGAATAATCCTTGTTACTGAACAGCGAATAGGGTGGTGTTACCTGCAGCGACAGTGAGATCTCAGATCCTGTTCTGGGATAGATCGGTGCATCAATGGAGTTGCGCGCCAGGACCGTCGTATAACTCAGATTATAGGATTTCCCGTTACTGAAAGTAAAGATGCGGCTGTAATTATCCAGGCGATAGCTCTGGAAGCTCAGGCTCTGGTAAAGCGTAAAATAATCGTCAGGCCAGGCCAGCCTGCGTCCTAACCCAAGTGTGAATCCATCGATAATAAAGGCCGAGCGGTTGGTATCACTCCTGGAAAGGCCATTGCTATAGAGTGAATGAAAATAGGAAATGCTGAGTGCGTTGGGTTTCTTGCCGCCCAACCAGGGCTCAGTGAATGAAGCGCTGTAGCTCAGATAACCTTTGCCGTATGACTGCATGCGGATGCTGAGTTTCTGACCATCTCCGGAAGGAACAGGTCGCCAGGCATCGCGTTCAAAAATATTGCGAATGGAGAAATTATTGAAAGACAAGCCCAGTGTTCCCACTACCCTGCCGTAACCCCAGCCACCCGAAAGTTCAATCTGATCAGCAGAGGCCTCCTCAACGCCGTATTCGATATCGACAGTCCCGTCGGTAGGATTGGGAGTAGGAACCGGATTGATTTTCTCGGCATTAAAGTACCTCAACTGGGCCAGCTCACGGGTGGAGCGGATGATGTCGGACCTAGAAAACAACTGCCCGGGCCGTGTCCTGATCTCCCGAAGCACAACATGGTCGTTGGTCTTGGTATTTCCTTTGATGGTCACCCGGTTGATGGTCGCCTGCTTCCCTTCCCTGATCCGTATCTCCATATCAATGGAGTCATTTTCAACATTCGTTTCAACCGGGATTAATTGAAAGAACAAGTACCCATCATCCAGATATAAGGAACTTACATCCAGACCATTGGGATTAAAGGACAGGTTGGCATCCAGCTTCTTCTGGTTATAGATATCACCCTTTTCGATCCTAAGGATGGCATCCAGTGTGCTGGACGGGTACTTTGTATTACCCACCCAGGTGATATTGCGGAAATAATACCTGGCCCCTTCCTCCAGGGCTATATGCAGGTCGATGGTCCCGTTGGGGTTGAAGGAGATAGAATCAGACAGAATTCGCGCATCGCGGAAGCCGTTCTCGTTGTACTTTTCTATGAGCTTGATTTTATCAGCCTCAAAATCCTCTTCAATAAATTTGGAGGACTTGAAGATCCGGAACCGCACATGGTTCATGGCCAGGTCGGTGGTCCATGAAGGCAGTTTTTCAGGGCCGTTCCGCAACACGAAGCCAGGCATTCTGAAAATCAGGGAATCCAAGATGGCAAACGGACTAAAAACAGCACGCTCCTTGGTCTCCTTCAAGGCTGGCTTGAGGCGCGTATCACTCAGGTAATCATTTCCATAAAAATGAATCTCGTTTATCCTGACTCTTCTGCCTTTATCAACAAGAAATTCAAGGTTGACGCTGTTGGCAGCCGTAGTATCGCGGTTTTGTTTTATCTCGACGGCAGCATCGAGATACCCTTTATCCCTGAAGTGGGTGATGATCCTGTTTTCGGACCGGATCAGCACATGTTCGGTGACCACATCGCCGCGCATCAACTTGATACTCTCGCGCAACTTATCGGCCTCAGCTTTCCTCACACCGGTAAAGGAAAACCCAGAAAGCCGCGGTCGTTCTTTCAGGTTGATATTCAGAAAAGCCAATTCGCCTTCGGCCCGCACCAGGGAAATATTGATATCTTCAAACAAGCCCTGCTGCCAGAGCTTCTTTATGGCTTCAGAGATGGCTGTGCCCGGGATCTGTATGCGTTCACCTATGGTAAGTCCCGACAACATGATCAGCACGCCGTGATCCAGAAACTGAACGCCGGTAACCGTTATTCCGCCGATTGTATAGTCACGGGGACTTACGTAATCCACAGGTTCCTGATCTGTCCCGATACTGACCTGGGCCAGGACATGCAGATTCAGGGTTAGCAGGAGGAGGTAGGTGGCAATATGTCTCAGACTCATCGGATTCCGTTGCTTAATTGTTCACTGATACGTCCGAAGCGCCTCTCGCGGCACTGAAAATCCAGGATGGCACGGTAAAGGTCCTCCCTGGTAAAATCAGGCCATAGTTTTGGAAGGAAACACAACTCAGTATAAGCACTTTGCCAGAGCAGGAAATTGCTCAGGCGAAATTCTCCGCTGGTACGTATAAGCAGCTCAGGGTCAGGCATGCCAGCGGTTGTCATGCAATTGTCCACGTAGGACTGATCCACATCTTCAGGATGAAGTTGCCCCTGGCTGGCAAGCAGTGCAATTTTCCTGGCTGCCTCGGCAATTTCCCAACGGGCACTGTAATTCAGGGCAAGGGTGAGGACCATCCGCTGATTGCCTTCCGTGACCTTCATGGCACGGGCAAGCTGACTTCGGCAATCGCCACCCAGACTGGCAGTATCCCCGATGGTCTGAAGACGTATGTCGTTATCCATCAGGGTTTTTGTTTCTTTATCAATGGTTTCAACCAATAATCTCATCAAAGCCTCCACTTCAAAGGCCGGCCTGTTCCAGTTTTCTGTCGAGAATGCGAACAGCGTCAGGTACTTAACCCCTATCTCCGCTGCTCCTTCTGTGGCTTCCCGCACTGCTTTCACGCCCTGCTCATGGCCAAAAACGCGAAGCTGGCCCCGTTGTTGTGCCCAACGGCCATTCCCATCCATAATAATAGCAATGTGCTGCGGGACACGTTCCGGGTTTATTTTTTCCTTAACACTCATCGATCCTGCTTCTCTCCTGCTCCGGTAACGGTTGGTAAACGCTTATTTGTAATAGATGTAATCCCTGTAGTTGTGCCGCTTCTGGAAATCCGTGCAGGTTGAATTTCTTTTACTGCCAACCTTCACCGTGACGAATAGTCCTGCAAAGGAATACCAGTCCTTGTTCTTGGAATTCCCCCGCTGCATACCGGGCTCTATGGGCGGCTCGCCGGTGACCTGAATAGAGCGGTCGGCCAGAATGGCGGCCATTTCGGTATTCTCGGCCCTGAGAACATCAGGGTCCGCATAGGTCGTGCTAACATCATCGAGGTAGTCGGTAAAAGTCTTTCGCATACCCCATTCTCCGCCAATACATACCTTCCGGCTGAGGCTGTATTTGAAACCCAGTCCAAATGGAAAAGAAACACTGGTCAACGAATACGTCTTGCGATCCGGATAAGCAGTGGTACCTTGCCCTTCCGTACCCAATGGCTGTAATTCATACCATTCGCCGTCATATTCTGCCTTAGGATTGAAAGAAAACAGAGCTACGCCACCAAAAATGTAAGGCGTGAAATAACTCTTTTGACTCCCGGTGAAATAACGGAAGAAGTTGAGCTCCATCTGTGCTCCTATATCAAGAACACCACTCTTGAAACTGAGGTTACGTTGCTGGTTCTCCCCGGCCTTGGAGGCATCATCTCCTACGATCTCGCCGTAAAAGGCATTCATCTTGAATGCCCAGCGGGGGTTGAGGTTGTAACGGTACAACAAACCGCCGGCGGGTTGGGCCAATCCAAAATGCTGATCCACATTCAGGTCTCCCAAATAATAGCTGGTGCCCAGCATGATCCCTGCTTCAGAGCGCTGTGCCCACAGGGCGGGAGCCATGAGGATTCCCAGAAGTAACAACAGTGTCTTGTTCATTGATTCAGAGGTTCGGGATCCTATATTTTTATTTGCTTCTTGCTTGAAAAACAGCAGGCTAAATTATGACTTATTTCAACGTCGCCCAAAACAATGCTGAAATTTTGAGCGTCTAATTACGCTTATCCAGGCCCCAGCTCAGCTTTTCACGGATATTCTGAAAGAAGCTGCGCTGTGGCAAGCGCACCAGACTGATATAAAAGCCAGCCCTTCTCAATGTCAGGGCTGCATCTCCGCTCAGTGTGAGCATGCGCGAATCCAGACTAACCGTGTAGGCCATACCGCGCGCATCCACCTGTATCCTGATCTCGCTTGCGTCGGGGATAACGACGGGCCTTACAGTCAAATTGTGTGAGGCAATCGGGGTGATGACAAAGTTTTCACAACCCGGAACAATGATGGGACCGCCACAACTGAGAGAGTAGGCAGTGGAACCGGTTGGCGTGGCCACGATGAGGCCATCCGCCCAGTAGGTATTCAAAAACTGCCCGTCAACCCAGGTTTGTACAGATATCATACTATTCGGAACTGCTTTATAAATCGTCACCTCATTCAGGGCATAGTTCACTTCACCAAAATGTCCCCTGTGACTGTCAAGACGAATCAAACTGCGGCGATCCAGCTCAAAATTTCCGGCCAGCAACTCATCGAAGGCACGGGTAATATCCTGCCGTGACGTTGTGGAGAGAAAACCAAGCCGGCCCATATTGATCCCGACTATGGGAATGCCGCTATCTCTGACCAAAGTGATGGTATCCAGTAAAGTGCCATCTCCACCAATGGAAATAAGAAACTGCACGGCTTGCTTCAACTCGAGATGGGTACTGAAGGAATCCAGCTTACCCCGGTAAGTAATCCGCTCCCGGATCTCGTCAAGAAATGGCTTATAGATCAATAAACTGCATCCTGCTGCATCCAGCCTTTCCAGCATCAGCTGGAAATGAGAGAAGTATTCAGCCGGAAATGGCCTCCCAAAAATCGCAATCCTCATGCCATTAAATCTTATGGTTTAATACCGCAGATAGCTTTAAATTGACTGATAAACAAGACTATATACGAATGGCCTGGTATATTTGTTACAGACTTGTCTCTCATGTATTCAAATAGTACATCAGCAGGTTATACCTGTCACGCAGGTCATCCGCTGTTTCCCCTTCCGAAAAACTGGCCGTAACCAGGTAATTGTAACGGTGAAAGGTCTGCAACATCCCGGGTATCTTCATCTTGTTAACCTTGAGGGTGATCTCCATCCTGGTTGAATCAGGCAAGGTACGGATGTAGAGACTGAGTACCTTGGCATCATCGGACTCAACGATGCGGGCTATCTCGGAAAGCGCGTAGTCATTGGTGTTTACCTCCAGTACAATGATGGCACCCGGCTCAGTAGCGGCGGTCAGTGAGGCAAAATGTGTCAGCAGTCCGGACAACAGCACCGTGCCTTCGTAATGCCCGGCCTCATTGATCACGGGAAGAACGCTCAGATGATGCACATGCATCATCCGGATGGCATCATAGATCGGCTGGTGTCCGTAAATGTACATATGTGGCATGGACAGACTGAGCGAACCCACAGGGGCCTCAAGATCTTCCATGTTATAGAGCTCTTCTGAACTGATCAGGCCGAGGTACTCCTCCTCGTTGACGATCGGCAGGTGATCAACCCTGAATTCCTCCATCAGGTTGAGCACCTCGATGCCAGGCGAGGTAGACTTCACCACCGGAAATTCTTCACTGATGATATCTCGGGTATGCATAGGGACGAGGTCTTTGAAGCAAAGTTACGGTCAAAAAACGGCGGGAAGGGCCTAAAAGTATCTACTTTTGCATTAAACCCGCATGAGTATTATGGTCAGATTAAGTGTCAACATCAACAAAATCGCCACTATCCGCAATGCAAGGGGCGGTAACGTACCCGATGTATTGCTGGCTGCAGTGCGCTGCCAGGAATACGGAGCCCAGGGCATCACTGTGCACCCCCGTCCCGATGAGCGCCACATCCGCTATCAGGATGTCATTGATCTTAAACCCCTGGTTACAAAGGAGTTCAACATCGAAGGTTACCCATCTACTGATTTCATCCGGCTGGTTCTAAAGGTCCGGCCCGAACAGGTTACACTGGTGCCGGATCCTCCGGGTGTTCTGACCTCCAATGCGGGCTGGGATACGATCACTCACGCTGATTTGCTGAAGAAAGTCGTGGCTGAGTTCAGACGGGAAGGTATCCGGACCTCTCTCTTCACAGGAACCGATAAACACCTTATCCGGGCTGCCGCCGACAGCGGTACCGACAGGATAGAGCTCTATACAGAACCCTACGCTACCCATTACCCTTCAAATCCTGAGCAAGCCATCGGGCCATTCATTGCAGCAGCCGTGGCAGCGCATGAAGTGGGTCTGGAAATCAATGCCGGCCACGATCTCAGCCTGGAAAACCTTCGCTATTTTGCCCAAAACATACCCCAACTGAAGGAGGTATCTATCGGACATGCCCTTATCAGCGATGCACTCTACCTGGGACTGGAAGAAACAATCCGGCGTTATCTCGCCTGTCTTCGGCCTTTAGAAGATTAAGGAAGCATCAGTTTCCGGAGGATTGACGAATATCTTCATTGATGATCTGACCATCAAAGAGGCGGACGATGCGCTGACTGTAATCTGCATCCCGCTGTGAATGCGTTACGATGATCACTGTGGTTCCCTTGTGATTCATGCTCTCAAGCAGGCGCATCACTTCATTACCCTGCACCGAATCAAGGTTGCCGGTAGGTTCATCGGCAAGGATGAGCACCGGATCCGCCACAATGGCGCGCGCCAGCGCTACCCGCTGCTGTTGCCCCCCCGAAAGCTGCATAGGAAAATACTTACGGCGGTAGGTGAGCTGCATCTGCTCCATCACCTCCTCCGTCCGGAGCTTACGATCCCTGGCATTCATCCCCAGGTACAATAATGGCAATTCAATGTTCTCATAGACACTCAATTCATCGATCAGATTGAAATTCTGAAAGACGAAACCGATGTTTTTCTTGCGCAGCTGCGCCCGCTTTTTCTCAGGAAACCGGCTAACATCTTCACCAAGAAAATAATATGAGCCCGTCGAGTGCGTATCAAGCATCCCGATGATATTCAGCAGCGTCGTCTTCCCACAACCCGAAGGGCCCATGATGGCCACGAACTCTCCTCGGCTGACCTGCAGGGATACCTTGTTTAGTGCTACGGTCTCGACAGTGTCGGAGCGGAATGACTTAAAAACATCTACGGTTTTAATGATGGGTTCCATAGGCTTGTTTTGACAAACTTACGATGTTTTGAGGGACGCAGGCAAAGATTGTATCTTTGTTGGTATATCCCTGAGCTGGATAATCAGAGAATAGGACACACTTCGATCGCAGATGCATCATATTCAATATATTACTTCATCAGCCAGAAAACAGACATGAACAAGATAGATGCCAGGATTCTCATTGTTGATGACGACCAGGATGTGTTGCTGGCGGCAAAAATGTTCTTAAAGCAATATTTCAGATTAGTTCATACCGAGCAGGATCCGCAGAATATCCCGGGTTTACTGCGCACCGAAAGTTATGATGTAATCCTGCTGGACATGAACTTTTCGCGAGATGCTACCAGTGGCAAAGAAGGTTTCATCTGGCTTAACCGCATCCTGGAAATTGACCCTGCTGCTGTCGTTATCTTCATCACCGGCTACGGCGATATAGAATTAGCCGTTCAGGGCATCAAAGAGGGAGCTACCAACTTCATTCTCAAGCCCTGGGAAAATAAGAAACTGCTGGCCACCATCACCGCCAATCTGAAGATCAGGCAATCCATGCAGGAGTTGGAATCTCTGAGGGGTAAACAAAAAGTACTGCTCTCCAATATGGACCTGGCATACGGCCAACTCATCGGTGAATCCATGGCCATGCAGAAAGTCATGACGATGGTCCAGAAGGTAGCTGTGACGGATGCCAACGTCTTGATACTGGGTGAAAACGGAACAGGTAAAGAGCTTATTGCCAGAGCTATACACAAATCTTCCCACCGGGCTGAGGAAGTTTTTATCAGTGTGGACCTGGGTGCCATCAGCGAGACATTGTTCGAAAGTGAACTCTTTGGATACAAAAAGGGCGCCTTCACAGATGCCAAAGAGGACCGGGCAGGGCGTTTTGAAGCTGCCTCAAAAGGCACCATCTTCCTGGATGAGATCGGAAACTTAAGCCTAAGCCTGCAATCCAAATTGCTAAGCGTCATTCAAAACCGCACAGTCATCCGGCTGGGGAGCAACAAAGAGACACCCATCGATGTACGTCTGATCTGTGCTACCAATATGCCCCTTCATCAAATGGTCAAAGAAGGGAAATTCAGACAAGACCTGATGTACCGGATCAATACAGTGGAAATCAACCTGCCGCCGCTGCGGGAACGCATCGGTGACATAACACTGCTGGTGGAACATTTCCTGCAGGTGTATTGCAAGAAATACAAACTAACAAACAAACGACTTAGTCCCAATACCTTACGAAGACTTGAGAAACACAATTGGCCGGGGAATATCCGGGAACTGCAGCATGCCGTTGAGCGGGCTGTGATCATGAGTGAATCCAACGTCCTTGAACCGCATGATTTTTTCCTCTCCAATCCGGATGATGACAAAGACGATAGCTTTATGCCCTCCAATTTCAACCTGGAAGAGACCGAACGCATGCTGGTTCGCAAAGTCATCGATAAGCACGGTGGCAATATCAGCAAGGCTGCCAAGGAGTTAGGCCTGACAAGGGCATCGCTGTACCGCAGAATCGAGAAATATGGGCTTTAAGGGATTTCGTCTCATCGTAACCGGCCGTGTGCTGCTACTGACGCTGACGCTGGCCGGTGTCGTCCTGCTCTTCAATACCCGTCAGCATTATCTCAGCGCTTCTTTCATGCTGATTCTTTCAGGACTGCAGGTCTATGGATTAATCCGCTATGTGGGACAAACCAACCGCAGGCTGAGCATGTTCTTCCACTCTATCAGGTATACAGATTTCTCTGCCAGCTTCATCGAAGAGGGCATGGGAACAGGGTTCGACGAGCTGGGCAAAGCGCTGAACGACGTGATCCGCGAATTTCAGCATACCCGTATCGAAAAAGAGGAACAGCACAACTACCTCCAAACCGTCGTTCAGCATGTCAATACGGGTATCCTGACCTTCCGGCGGGATGGACTGGTGGACATGTACAATAACGCCATGCGACGGCTGTTCAATACCGGCCATATACATCACCTTCATGATCTTGAGAAAGTTAATCCTGAACTACCCGATAACCTGCTTCGGATCCGGGCAGGGGACAGGCTGCTGCTCAAGCTTTTTATCGATCAGGAGGTGAGGCAATTGCTTATGTATGCCACAGAATTCAAGATGCGTAAGGAGGAATATGTGCTGGTCGCCATGCAGGATATCCACGCTGAACTTGAGGAAAAAGAAACCGAGTCATGGCAAAACCTCATCCGTGTTCTCACACATGAGATCATGAATTCCATGACGCCCATATCATCCCTGGCATCCACCGTCAAGGGCATGCTCAACCCGGGCGAAGAAGGAGAAGAACCGGAACTGGATGAAGATGACAAGGAAAGTATCCGGGCGGCGCTGAGCACCATCCAAAACAGGAGTGATGCATTGCTTAACTTTGTTGGTGCCTATCGAAACCTGACCCGGATCCCCAAACCCAACTTCCGCCGTTTCAGCATCCGGGAGATGTTTGAAAGAGGACAGGCCCTGCTGGCTCCCAGACTGGAAGAGATGAATGTGGATCTGCAAATGAACATCATCCCTGATAAACTGATGCTGACCGCTGATCCCGATCTGGTGGATCAGGTGCTGATCAACCTGCTTCTCAACGCCATGGACGCCCTGAAAACACAGGAATCACGACGCATCTGGCTGCGGGCCACCGAACAGGAGAACGGGAAAATTGTAATAGAAGTGGCTGATAACGGCCATGGCATCACACCCGATATTTTGGATAAAATATTCATGCCTTTCTTCACCAGCAAACGGGAGGGCAGTGGTATCGGACTCAGTCTGTCGCGCCAGATCATGCGCTTGCATAAGGGAAGTATATCCGTCAAATCAACGCCAGGAGAGGGCGCGGTATTTTTTCTGGTATTTTGATTTGAACACCGGCCGGGCTGATCATGTTGAGGAAGTACTTAAATCATTCATACGATGTTACGAGTTTTCACAAAAGAAGCGGATACCGAACATGACATCCATCCGCTGCTCCGCAGACGCTGGAGCCCCAGGGCCTACAGCGATCAGCCAGTAGAACCGGAAAAACTGCTGCGAATTTTTGAAGCAGCACGGTGGTCACCCAGTTCCAGCAACCTCCAGCCCTGGTCCTTTATCATCGGATTCAAAGGCGATGACACCTATGCCAAAATCTTTGATACCCTCGTGGAATTCAACCAGATATGGTCCATCAATGCCCCTGTCCTTGTGCTTAGTGTGGGCTGCAAGATCCGGCCGGGAAAGGAGGAGATCAATGAAAGCTACCGCTATGATGTCGGTCAGGCCGTGGCCCATCTGAGTATTCAGGCCATGGAAGAAGGACTGTATGTCCACCAGATGGGTGGTTTTGACCCGGCCAAAGCAGTCAGGTTGTTCGGTATCCCTGCCATGTATAATCCCGTCACGGCGTTCACCATTGGTTACATCGGCGATGCCGCCATCCTGCCGGATAGAATGGCTGAATCGGAAGTAAAAAAGAGAGAACGTAAATCCATTTCGACCTTCGTTTTCTCAGGTACATATGGACAAGCAGCTCCCCTGGTTTCCGGGGAATAGCCATTAAGAATACAGCCACTGACAACCTGATTCGCGGACTTATGAAAGGGAAACAAGCATTTATTCTGCTTTATACGCTTATACTTATCCTGTCGGTATTGCTGATACAAGGATGCCAAAGGAAGCCTGCTGCTGATACCCGCGAAGTGGTAGAGAAAAAACCTATTGAATTTCCTGCTTTCAACGCCGATTCTGCCTACCAATGGGTTGCTGCGCAGGTCCGCTTCGGGCCCAGGGTTGTCAACACACCATCTCACAAAGCCTGCGGAGATTACCTCTTTGCTGAGCTGCAACGGTTCTGCGATACAGTCTATGTTCAGGAAGGGCGCTCAAAGGCATGGAACGGGGAGGAACTGCGGTTCCGTAACATCATCGGTGTGTTCAAACCCCATGAACCATCCCGTATCTTTATTTCATCTCATTGGGATTCAAGGCCTTATGCTGACCATGATCCAGATCCGGCTTTCCATCGTTCACCCATCGACGGGGCCAATGATGGGGCCAGTGGAGTTGGGGTAATCCTTGAGCTTGCCCGTGTTCTATCCCAAAATCCACCGCCTCAGGGGATTGACCTTATCTTATTCGATGCAGAGGACTATGGCGAGCCTCAGGGAAGCGACCGCAGTCATGTCAATAACTGGGGACTGGGTTCCCAGCACTGGTCTGCACAGCCACATGTTCCCCTCTACCGGGCGAGGTATGGCATCCTTCTCGACATGGTCGGGGTACCTAATCCGCGCTTTACATGGGAGGGAACTTCGCGCTACTATGCCCCTGATATCCTGATCATGGTGTGGAACAAAGCAGCCCAGGCAGGATATGCCGCTCATTTTGT
Source organism: Lentimicrobiaceae bacterium (assembly GCA_018001695.1). GTDB lineage: Bacteria > Bacteroidota > Bacteroidia > Bacteroidales > JAGNHN01 > JAGNHN01. The sequence goes on along the minus strand of JAGNHN010000032.1, from coordinate 28,212 downwards.
GAGAGATGAGACCCCTCCTATCGTCGATGATCACTATTTCATCAATGAAAGGATACGTATCCCAACCATTGATATCATCCATCATGATCCGGAAACATCTTCAGGATTCTTCCGCTATTGGCACACCCGCAAAGACAACATGGATTATATTGATCCACAATCCCTTAAAATGGTTGGAGAGGTGGTGATCCGGGTGATCTACGAACCCTCATAGGAGTTCATTGGCCAGGTTGGCCAACTCGCTGCGCTCTCCTTTCTCGAGCCTGACATGAGCATAAATCGGATGGTGTTTGATCTTGTCGATCAAATAGGATAACCCATTGCTCTGGGCATCCAGGTAAGGCGTATCGATCTGGTACACATCCCCTGTGAAGATGATCTTGGTATTCTCCCCAGCCCGGGTGATGATGGTCTTGACTTCATGCGGGGTGAGATTCTGGGCTTCGTCGACGATAAAGATCACGTTCGAGATGCTGCGGCCACGGATATAGGCGAGGGGTGTGATCATCAGCTTCTCATTCTCAACGGCAGCTGTTATGGCTTTATGTTCCTTTTCTGCCTCCCCGAACTGGCTCTGGATGAACTTCAGGTTGTCCCAGAGGGGCTCCATATAAGGATTGAGCTTGGATTTGATATCCCCCGGTAAGTATCCAATATCCTTGTTGCTGAGCGGGACAATGGGCCTGGCCAGGTATATCTGTTTGAAATCCCTGCGTTGCTCAAGGGCGCCTGCCAGGGCCAGCAAGGTCTTCCCGGTTCCGGCAACGCCCTGCAATGTGACCAGTTTTATATCCGGATTCAGGATAGCGTGAAAGGCGAAGACCTGCTCAGCATTGCGCGGCATGATGCGGTATGCAGCCCGCTTCTCAACCCGTTCGATGGTCATGGTGAGCGGATTGTAATATGCCAGTGCTGAAGATTTTCCGTTCTTGATAATGAGGTATTGATTCGGGACAGGATCCTTCCAGGCCAAATCGGAAGGCATGCAATACCCCTTTTCATAAAGCTTATCAATCACACTTTTATTGACATGCTCGAAAACTGTCTTGCCGGTATATAGCTCCTCAACGTTCTTGATCTTCCCTGTCTCAAAGTCTTCTGCCTTGATATTGAGCGATTTGGCCTTGAGCCGCAAATTAATATCCTTCGTAACCAGGATCACCTTTCTTGCCGGATACTCACGTTTAAGCCATAAAGCCGCATTCAGGATACGGTGATCAGGCTTGTCATCGGCAAAAACCTTGGTGGCATCATCCACGGTGTATTCATGCATGATTACCCGGAAACTACCCCCATCCGGATGATCCAGCTTGACCCAATCTGTCAGCGTAGACTTATTCGACAACTTATCCATGATCCTGATGAACTCCCGGGCCTCAAAATTCTTGATGTCGTTGCCTTTTTTGAAGTTATCCAACTCTTCCAGGACCGTGATTGGAATAGCTACGTCATTGTCCTCGAAACTATGAATGGCGTTGTGATTGTAGAGGATAACCGAGGTATCAAGAACGAAAATCTTCCCCTCTCCTGGTCTGGGTACTTTCGTTTTGACAGAAGCGGGTTTGGTCGCCTTTGATCCGGCCGGGGTTGATTTGGACACGGTGGCCCTGGCCGGAGCGGCCTTGATTACCGACTTTGTCCCTGCCGACTTTGCCCTGGTCTTAGCTGCCGCTTTTTCTTCGCCTGATTTCCTGGCACCCATAATACCCGTTTTTAAGTCCGCCTAAAGTTACTCAATCCTGATCTGGATTTGAACAGCGTGTTTTCCACGCCTTCATACAGGCGACATTGACAGTCATGTTAGCACGTCTGGAAAATGTTGATTATTCAGTCCTTACGGTTTGATAACTCCCATTCAACCATGGCCGCGCAGGCTTTTTGTATCTTTGTCGAAATTCTGACCCATGCCGGAGAAAAAACTCTTCCTACTGGATGCTATGGCCTTGATTTACAGGGCCTATTTTGCTTTGAATAAGAATCCCAGGATCAATTCCAAGGGTCTGAACACCTCTGCCATCCTTGGATTTGCCAACACACTATTTGACCTTATTCAGAAAGAAAAGCCCACACATATCGGCGTAGCTTTCGACAGCTATGCCCCAACCCTCCGTCATGACGCCTTTGCATCCTATAAGGCGAACCGTGATGCCCTGCCCGAGGACATCGGAACCAGCCTTCCCTATATCCGTGAACTGCTTGGAGCCTTCCGCATTCCTGTGTTAATGATGGATGGGTACGAAGCAGATGATATCATTGGGACTCTGGCAAAAAAAGCTGAACAAGAGGGTTTTACAACCTTTATGGTAACCCCCGATAAAGATTTCTGCCAACTAGTTTCAGAAAACATCCTGCTTTATAAGCCTGGCCGAAGTGGGGAACAGGCCGAAATCCTGGGAGTGGATGAGGTCTGTAAGCGCTTCGGTATCGAGAACCCCGATCAGGTCAGAGATATCCTCGGACTCTGGGGAGATGCCTCCGACAATATCCCTGGCATACCAGGCATTGGCGAAAAACGCAGCCAGGAACTCATCGCCAGATATGGCAGCGTCGAAGAGGTCATTGCGCATGCTGACGAGCTTGCCGGCAAACTCCGGGAGAATGTGCAGGCCTTTGCTGATCAGGGACGCCAAAGTAAGGAGCTCGCTACCATCATCACGGATGTTCCCATTGAATGGGAAGAGGCTGCACTCCAACTGCAGCCACCGGATGTGCCCCGGCTTAAGACCTTGCTGAATGAGCTGGAATTCAGAACCTTTGCAAGAAGGGTCTTCGAAAACATGCCCGTGGTCACACCGACGGCAGGCGTTCAGACAGACCTCTTCGGTCAATCAGGTCCTGCAACATCTGTAAAGGCACATAAGACATTAGATACCAGCAATATACGCTATCAGGCAATCCAGGATACGCCAACACTTATGGCCCTTATCCGCCAAATCGGGAGCGCCGGTGCTTTCTGCTTTGATACCGAGACCTCCGGATTGGATGTGCATCAAAGTGAACTGGTAGGGATAGCCTTCGCCCTCAAACCATATGAAGCCTGGTACCTTCCTGTTCCCGCGGACCGTCACGAAGCCCTGGCCCTCCTCGAACCGCTGCGTCCGGTCTTCGAAAATGACCAGATTCTGAAGATCGGACAGAATATTAAGTTCGATATCAGTGTTTTAAGATGGTATGGGATCGATGTCCAGGGTCCTTTGTTTGACACCATGATCGCGCATTACCTGCTCGAACCCGACCTTCGTCACAATATGGACTACCTGGCAGAAGAATATCTGGGATATACACCTGTCAGTATCGAAAGCCTGATCGGGAAAAAAGGTGCCGGTCAGCTCAGTATGCGTGATGTCCCTTTGGAAAAAATCACGCCTTATGCCTGTGAAGATGCGGATGTTACCTTGAGATTGAAGCAGATATTTGAGCCAAGATTGGCTGAGACCGGAACCGATACCCTCTTCAGCGAGATAGAAATGCCCCTGGTCAGTGTGCTGTCCGGAATTGAATCGGAAGGTGTGAAACTTGATATACCGGCCCTGGAAGCATACTCAATCGAACTACAAACTGATATTCAACGTGTTGAACAGGAAATTTATACATTGAGCGGTATGAATTTCAACATTGCTTCTCCCAAGCAATTGGGGGAAGTACTGTACAAACGGCTACGCATCACGGATAAGCCATCCATGACCAAGACGCGTCAGTTTTCTACCAGTGAGGATGTGCTGAGTAAATTGTCGAATACCCATCCCGTCATCGATAAAATATTAGATTACAGATCATTGACCAAACTGAAGTCCACCTATGTGGACGCTTTGCCCAACCTGATCAATCCAAAGACTGGCAGAATACATACCTCATATAATCAGGCGGTGGCATCCACGGGCCGTTTAAGTTCAAACAATCCCAACCTTCAGAACATTCCCATCCGTACGGAAAGGGGAAGAGAGATTCGCCGGGCGTTCATTCCCAGGAACGATGATCATGTGCTGGTGGCAGCCGACTATTCCCAGATCGAGCTGCGGCTGATCGCGCATATGAGCGGTGATGCCAATATGCAACAAGCTTTCCGCGAAGGGAAGGATATCCACACCACCACGGCAGCCCGCATCCATGGGGTTCCGGAAGCGGAAGTCAAACGGGAAATGCGCAGCCGCGCCAAGGAGGTGAACTTCGGGATCATCTATGGCATGTCGGCCTTTGGGCTGGCAGAACGATTGCAGATCCCACGACAGGAAGCGGCTGATATTATTCAGGAGTATTTCAGACAATATCCTGGCATTAAGTTATTCATGGACAACCAGATCGCAACGGCCCGCAAGCTGGGATATGTAGAGACGATCATGAAGCGGCGGCGTTATCTGCGCGATATCAACAGCTCCAATGGCGCTGTCAGGGGCATGGCTGAGCGCAATGCCATCAACGCACCCATCCAGGGTTCCTCTGCAGATATGATCAAAGTGGCCATGATACGTATCTATGAAGCGCTGCGCCATCGCGGTATGGCTTCCCGCATGATCCTCCAGGTACACGATGAGTTGGTTTTTGATGTCCCTTCGAATGAACTGCGTCAAATCATGGATATGGTGCCCAGCCTGATGCGTGATGCCATTCCGCTTGCCATCCCTGTGGTGGTGGACATCAAATCAGGAAACAACTGGTTAGAAGCACATTAATTATGAGTGAGATAAGGAAAATTGCCGTCTTCTGTGGTTCGAGTGCGGGAAAAAACGGTTTGTATGCCGGCCTGGCCCGAGAGCTTGGCCAGTTGCTGGCTGAGGAGAATATTTCATTGGTCTATGGCGGTGGCGCCATCGGACTCATGGGAATCCTGGCCGACGCGGTACTGGAAGCAGGCGGGCATGTTACCGGGGTTATTCCTGATTTTTTCAAACGGAAAGAAATCGCACATGAAGGGGTTCAGGAACTGATCGTGGTCAGCTCAATGCATGAGCGCAAGATGCGCATGGCCAATCTGGCTGATGGTTTTATCGCTTTGCCCGGTGGCTTCGGTACCATGGATGAGCTCTTCGAGATCGTGACCTGGGCCCAGCTGGACCTGCACCGCAAACCGGTTGGCGTGCTCAACCAGGCCGGGTTTTACGACCATCTGAATGCATTTTTAGAACATATGCATCAGGAAGGCTTTGTGAGGGACGCCCACTTCCGCATGATCCAGCACCACGAACAACCCCGGGAGCTGCTCCAGTTGATGCGATCCTACCAACCTCCTGATCAATCCAAATGGATCCGGAGTATCAAAGCCTGATTTACAAAGAAATAATGCTGATACTGATACCATTAGCAGGTATCACAACCTCCTGACCATCCAAACCCTGCTGCAGATTCTGCCCAACTTCCAGACGCGAAGCCTCTATTCCCTTCATGGTCAGATACTCCTTCACAGCAGATGCACGACTGGTGGCTGCCAGTGCAGCGGTCTGGTTATCAATGCCTTCCGGTACACCGCCCCGAATCTCTACACGCATCTTTTTGTTATCCCTGAGCAATTTCACGACCCGGTCCAACTCGGGCATGGCAGCAGGCAGTAGACTGACATCCCGCTCATCAAACAGCACATTCTGAAGACGCATCATGGCACCCGGTTCAATTTTGCTAAGCTTCACCTCAGACTTCATGAGCTCATATGTAGCTGATTCTAATAGATTTTGTTGAACTGAATGCCAGAGATACCCCTTTTGACCGATCATCAATCCATAATGCCTACCAGCAGGTAGCGCCACGACAAATTTTCCGGATTTGGCATTGGATTGGAATGAAGCATACAGTGTAGCCTTATCAAGATCATACACATCGATGCTGGCGGCCAGTTTCTCTCCTGTGGCCGCATTGGCGACGGTACCTGTAAACAGGCACAGTCTGTTGTCCTGAAAAGTAACTTCTGGCACTTCAGGGGTTGATTCGACATATATTTCTCTTGTAGACAACAACCTATCTTCAGTCTGACTGACGACCGGTTTTTCACCTCCCAGGAATGTCACCTTATATATATCCCTGTCACCCAATCCGCCTTTGCGGCCGGAAGCCAGGTAAGCATGGCGTTTATCGGCTGAAACCCAAATGGATTCTTCATCCTCCGGTGTATTGATGGGATATCCCAGGGATACTGGCGCAGACCAGCCACTATCCTGACGAAGGGCATGGAAAAGGTCTAGCCCACCCATCCCAGTATGCCCATCCGAGCTAAAGTATAATGTCCTTCCATCAGGATGTATAAACACCCCCTTTTCATCTCCTGCCGTATTGATGCCGGGGCCCAGGTTCTCCGCCTTACCCCACTTACCAGACAGGGTTCTTTTCACGACATACAGATCACTGCCGCCAAACCCACCCTTGCGGTCGCTGGAGAAATAGAGGGTAAGTCCATCGGGTCCCAGGGAGGCAGCATACTCGGTGGCACCGGAGCGGATGGGCTTCGGAAAGGCCTGTGGCTTCTGCCATACATCACCCTCAAGGATGCTGTAATACAAATCTTTACGATTACCATCTGACTTAAGGATCAGCATACTGCCATCCAGCGATAAGCCTGCTACGGCATCATGGTCTTTGGAATTCAGGGGTTTCCCGGGTTGTATGGCCACTGCACCCTGCTGGCCTTCCATGAGGCTGTATAGGATATCTTCATAATACATCAGGTCGTCAGAGGAACGTTTTCCGCCTGTAGTTGATGGGCGGGAGGATGTATAGAACAGGATGGATTCGTCGGCCGACAGGACCGGATGATAATCAGGCCAGCGACTGTTGATCTGCATCCCAAGGTTGTCCAGTTTTACCCTGGCCGGTTGCTGCATCAGCTCAGCAGCAGCCTGACAGGCAGCGATCCTCCGCTCGATGGCAGCGATTTCCTTCACCTCTTTTCGTGGATTTAAGCGCGACTTCCAGGCTTCGTAAAATCGTATGGCCTGTTCCATAAGTAAAGCATGATGATAGGCCTCTGCCAGGTACAAGGTGATTTTCTTATCTACCGTCGAATCCAGCTCATATGCCCGCTGCAGGTACTCAACAGCCAAGTCTTTCTGGCTGGTTTTCAGGTAACTAACACCTATTTTGTAGTTCAGCCCGGCATGGTAAGGGTTAAATGCCTGGGCCGGAAGATAATACAGCAGCGCATGCCGGTAAGTGGCGTAGAGTCCTTCTTTAAAAAACACATCACCGGTCTTGATGCGCTCCCTGGCTTCTTTCAGGGCAGCATGCTGGTCCGGAGGAAAGTTCTTTTTATCAAATTCAACGTGCTGGGCTTTCAGTCCATGTTGCAAGGACAAGAGGCCAATAAGGACGAGCGTAAGGGTATATTTCATCATGGTAGTGGTCATTGATTCTGGTTGGTACAAAACATTTTGACATACTTACCTGCAGCCGCAAGGCCTAGTGCTTCCGCCCTGCGCCAATCCTCGCAGGCGGCCGGCATATTCTGCAGCATATCCTGTGCATTGCCACGGTTCATCAGGGCAATTCCATATCCCCGGTTGAGGCGTATAGCTTCGTTGTAATCGTTCAATGCTTCGTTGAAGCGCTGGCTTTGATAATACGCATTCCCCCGGTTATTCCAGGGCATGGCCCAGCCAGGTTGTGCCTGAATGGCCCGGCTAAATGCTGCCAGCGCGTCTTCGAATTCTTCCTTCCCGAGGTGAATCACCCCTTTATGGTTCCAGGCTCTGGCGTCGGAGGGGTCAAGTCTGACCGCTTCATCAAAGGCCATCATGGCTGAGGCAGCGTCCCCCAGTTCTTTCAGGATGGCACCCATGCTGGTGTGGAACATAGCCTTGGTTGAATCCAGCCGCAGGGCGGTGGCATAGCTGTTCCTTGCTTCGAACAGATCGCCCAGCATACGCTGTGCGCTGCCCCTGTCATGCCAGGCCATGGCGTGTTGCTGATCCAGGCTGATCACCTGATTAAAGCCGTGCAGGGCTTCAGCGTACTCCGCCAGAAGAAACTGCCGGTTTGCCTTCAGAAACCAGGCCTCCGGTATGGCAGAATCTATCCTGAGGGCTGTATCAAGATAGGGTTCGGCCAAATGGTCTTCCCGCTGGGCCAGTAGGACTTTGGCCTTACCGAGGTAGGCCCTGGCGTCAGCCGTATCGGCCAAAACCTGGCTGTATGCCCGGGCTGCTTCATCCAGAAGACCCTGGGCTAGACAGACATCTCCATGGTGCATCCAAACCTCTTTCAACGTAGCATCCGCTTCCAGGGCCTCCCGGAAACACCGCGCAGCCGCATTCCATTCGCCGAGCTCCTTATGGCTTAGTCCTTCTTCGAAACGCTGCCTGGCCCAAACCGCTTTCCGTTCGGCTTCAGCCCGGCGTAAAGAATCAAGGATGGCAAGGCTGTCAGCGGCCATTAAACTGTCTGGCGCACTGAGTACGGAATCCGCATCCATGAGATCAGTTGGACTGTCAACCGGTATAATGACCGCAGTGGAGTCCTTAAAGGCTGTTTCTTCGACCTCTTCCACCTGGGCCACTGACACCCATGACACCACAACTGCCATGAAAAGGCTTGCAAACAGGATTCTCATAAACAACTGATTTAATGATTGTTAATTATTCCGGAATCACCGTCCTGTACAACTCATATCTATCCATGATCTCCCTGACAAAGCGGACCGGTTCCTCCCCTCTAGCATAGCCGTAATATACAACAGAATCCTGATAATATTTTGGCTCTGATTTTACCAATAAAAATGTATCCACATTTCCGAACCAGGCATTCGCATTGCGGCCATATTTGTCGGCAAGGCGCCTCGCATCCAGCACATGCCCGACACCCACATTATAGGCTGCCAGGATGAACAAGCGCCGCTCTTCTTTATCCCTCACCAGTCCCCCCAACTGATCATCAAGGTATTTCAAGTATTTCACACCTGCCTCGATTTGTTTATCAGGTGGAGAGAGGGAATCGATGCCAAAATAGGCAGCTGTTTCCGGCATCAGCTGCATCAATCCAAAGGCCCCGGACCATGCCCGGATTTCAGGATGAAATTTCGATTCCTGATAAATGAGCGAAGCTACCAGACGCCAGTCCCACCCAGCCTTCCGGCTGAACTTCTTAATATATTCATCATACTCTGATATCTTTCCGCTTTTGGCAGAGATGAATTCCCGCTCCTGAAATCCGAAAGTCTTTCTACTAAAGAAGTACTTATTGTAGATGACCTTGTATTCACTTGTTTTCAGGAATGCAAGCAGCCATTCATTCAGGGCAAACCGAAGGCTGTCGGCACCTTTGGGAACTGCCCATCCCTGGTTTTGTGGAAATGAGATGGCTGTGGTTACATTAATATTCGGGTAATAGGTACGATTAACGAGGGCCACATGTTCATCGGCCACTGTATAGTCTATTTCTCCTCTGGCTACCTTGGTGATCAGAGCCTCAACCTGATATGCCGCATCCTGAATGATATGGATGCTGTCACCGATTTCTTCCTGCAGGTGCATCAGCCGTTGGGTGAAGGCTTCGTTCTTCTGGATATGTACTGTTTTTCCGGCCAGGTCAAGGGGTGTTTTGATGAAGGCCACAGGATTCTCCGCCGGTGCTGCTGTTGCTGGATCTGGCTGGCGCTGGACAAGGACCTGCCTGCTTTGCATGATCGGGATGGTGAAGTCGAAACGCTCATTGCGCTCCCGGGTGATGGTCATATCCATGGCGACAAGGTCCACGCCGCCATCGGCCAGGCAGGAGAAGGTGCGGTCGAGATCCGTTGAAACCCCAATATCCAGTTGCACGCCCAGGTGATCGGCAAAGCGCTTCAGCAACTCGTAGTGAAACCCCATCGGCTCACCACGATACACAAAATATGTTGTTGAGTTATAATCCGTTATAACACTCAGGACACCTTTCTCCCTAATCCTGGAGAGGGATGTATCTGTCGTATCTTCTCCGCCAGATACAGCAGGTTTGCAGGCCTGGAAAAGGAAACCCATCCCAAGCACTGCCATCCCGGCTAATATGGATCTGATTGGTATGTTCAAGGAATGAATACCTGACATATACCTCATTTGGTGCAAGATACGCTTAACGAACAAGCCAGCCTTCCTATTGTTGAAAAGTAAGGCGAAAATGTGAATCAATCCATGCGGCACAGAACCAGTCAAACCATGGTAGCCAGGGCTTGTATGTCGCTATAGCAGGCCCATCTCACGCAGCTTGGTGCGCAATTCGGGCATGGTTATAGGTTTGGCCAGGATGGTACCTTCGCGGTCGGTGAGGATCATGGTTGGGGTGGCATAGATGTGGAAGTCCCCTACCATCTTCCCATCCCATCCCTTGAGCTCAGAGACCTGATACCAGTTATAAGGATGCTTGGAGAGCTCTGCCTGCCAGTCTTCTTTTTTGTGATCGAGAGAAACGGCCAGGATATCCGTCTTATCCTTGAAATCACCTGTATAACTCGTCAATAACTCGGGCAGAACCTGGGTGCAATGCGGGCACCAGGAAGCCCAGAACACATATAGCCGGTATGGTTTGGTCATCATATCAGGTGTAATCAGACGCCCATCCTTATCGGGCACCGAGAAGGTAGGGACCTTCTTCCCCACCGCCATGCGCTTGAAGCTCTCAAGTCTGCGCTCCAGAGAGCGTTTGCTGTCGTCCTCTTCGCAGGATATGCCGGAAACATATTTTTCAGCAAGATGATTCAGGACAGTTTCGAACTTATAGCGTTCAAACCCGTTGACCAGGTACTGGACGATGTAGGCGTAGACCGGCTGTTCCGGCTCCACATAGAACATAATCCTGTCGATGGCCTCCACGAAACGCTTCTCCAGCGCCGATTGCGTGAGGTTGCGGTCTCCAAACAAACTGATATACTCCAACACCTTATCCGCATAGATGGAGGTCCTCAACAAGGACGTGTCATTCATATTCAGGCCATCAAAATAATGGTCCCTGAGGTGGGCCATGCGGGCCTCCTGTCTTAGTCCGGGTGGCACATAGGCCGGCCGGCTCAGCCGGATCACCGGGCATACCAGGCTTTTGGGTTGTTGCTGGCAAATCTCCCGCACTTTCAGGGTGATGCTTTCATAGGCGCCCATATATTCACTCAGGGCCTGGTCATAAAAAGGGCCCTGGGGGTAGTAGTCCAGCACAGGTGTCAGGAGTTCCAGCTTGCGCACCGCATTCATCTCGGTATTCAGAAAATCGTAATAAGCCTTGTTCTCGTCCGATACATGAATGATGACACTGTCGCCATAGGGAACAGGCACGGTCTCAAACACAATATCTTCCTTATTGAATAAGAGATCTGTATACGCGTCCCGGCTTCGGATCACCTTCAACATTCCCGGGGCCTGGGTGGCAGGTAGCCGAAAGTTAACCTTGCCCTGCGCATCTGCGATGGCGGTGTCGAGGATGTAGAAATCCAGGTCGCGGAAGACCGCGAGGCTGATTTTGCTGTTGGCGGCACCTGTAAGGCTTGCCTGGATCTTATACTCCTGGGCCGTCAATAGCGTACTCAGGCAAAGAAGTAGGTAGATAATATGCTTTCTCATGCGGTCAAAATTACAAAAGCCCGGCGGATTGTATAAAACAAACGGTAGCTGCAGACAGAAACCAAAACTAAAGTAATGAATTGCTTAATTCTATTGACATTTCTATTGACATTTCTATTGACATTAGCGGTTTATTTCACGCAAAGTGTTCAATAGTTATTCTGCCAATCCATGCAATGACAATTTCATTACTAAACACCGATTAACAAGACAGAATATCCTGCATCTCTTCCTACATCCTCCCAAACCTCATTACCTTTGGGAAGCGGGTAAGCAACTTACTACGCTTACGGCCATAAGGAATGGAACACGCAGATAAAGAGCTAAAGGCGTGGCTGGTTAAAGCCAGTCGCTGGGCCGCCCAAAGGGAAAGATCCAAATCGGAAACCGAGGCCAGGTTGCGGTCCTGGGGCCTGGATGAGACATGGATTGCGGAGGTCATGGACTATCTGACACAGGAAGGATTCGTTGACGAGGACAGATTTGCCCGGGCCTTCGTCCACGACCACTTCCGGTTTCAATCCTGGGGCAAAATCAGGCTCAGGGCTGAACTGCAGGCCCGGCAGGTTCCGGATGCAGCGATCCGGGCTGCCTTGCAGCAGATCAGCGCAGAGGAATACAGCTCTGCCCTGGATAAGCTGCTCATCGCGAAACGCAAACAATGGGCCGGCCTGCCAAAGGAAGTACAATACGCCAAATTGCGTACCTTTGCCGCCCGCAAAGGATATGAAGCTGATTGGATCTATAACCGCCTGAAGCTCATCCTTGCATCATAAAAAGGAAGACAAACACCATGGTAAGCAAAGATCAGGTCCGCGATGCACGTAAGAGGCTGGAAGCCTTGAGGAGGTTCCTTTGACATCGACGGCAAGCTAAAAAAGATCGCAGAAGAAGAGGCCCTGAGCCATCAACCGGGATTCTGGGATAATCCCAAAGAAGCCGAAAAAATCCTGAAAGGCATCAAAGAAACCAAGGTATGGACCGAACGTTATCAGTCCTGCGAAAGTGCTGTAGCCGACCTGGAAGTTATGTTCGATTTCTATGAAGCCGGTGAGGCAGAAGAAACAGATATCGACAACCAGTACGAGCATACACTTAAAGTCCTTGAAGACCTGGAGTTTATGAATATGCTGAGCGGTGAAGAAGACAAGCTCAGTGCCATTCTGACGGTCACACCGGGTGCCGGAGGTACCGAAAGCCAGGACTGGGCGCAGATGCTGATGCGCATGTATATCCGCTGGGGCGAACGCAACAACTACAAAGTCAAGGAACTCAACTACCAGGAAGGAGAAGTGGCAGGTATCAAGGCTGTCACACTGGAATTTGAAGGCGACTTCGCCTATGGTTATCTGAAAAGTGAGAACGGCGTTCACCGTCTGGTGCGCATCTCCCCCTTCGATTCCAACGCACGCCGGCATACCTCATTTGCTTCGGTTTTTACCTATCCTGTCGTGGATGACAATATCCAGGTGGATATCAATCCCTCGGACATCAGTTGGGACACCTTTCGTTCCAGTGGCCCGGGTGGGCAAAATGTGAACAAGGTTGAAACGGCGGTGCGCCTCAGGCATGAACCCACAGGCATCATCATTGAATGCCAGGAAACACGCTCCCAGCTTCAGAACCGGGAGAAAGCCATGCAAATGTTGCGCTCACAATTATATGAGATAGAACTCAGAAAGAAAAGGGAGAAGCAATCGGCACTGGAAAGCTCCAAGAAAAAGATCGAATGGGGAAGCCAGATCCGCAGCTATGTGGTGCATCCATATAAAATGGTCAAGGACCTGCGTACAGGCCATGAGACCGGGAATACACAGGCTGTTCTGGATGGAGACATCAACGATTTTATTAAGGCTTATCTGATGGAATTCGGGAGAAACTCCTGATAATCATTATTTTCCATTACCATGATCAAGATCTACCATAACCCACGCTGCCGCAAGTCAAGGGCTGGCCTGCAATACCTCCAGGACAAAGGCATTCAGCCCACCATTATTTATTATTTGAAGGACCAATTGGGAGTGGATGAGATCAGGGAAATACTGCAACTGCTGAATATCCCGGCAGCAGACCTTGTGCGTACCCAGGAAGATCTTTATCGTAAGCAATTGAAAGGCAAGCAGTTCACAGAAGAGGAATGGATCCGTATCCTAAGTTCGAATCCCAACCTGATCCAAAGGCCCATCGTCGTCAAAGGGCATAAAGCCATTGTGGCAGATCCTCCTGCCCGCATGGATAGCTGGTTTTAGAAGATAGAAACGACAAGGCCGGTAATTAAGCCGCTAATCTTTAATGCACCTGACAGCAGCGCCCCAGTTACGGCTGGTGTTAAACCGTCCCACCTGGGCATTGTTGAAGGTAAGGGCACGACTGACGGCATTCTGACTGGACACCCGTGTTGAGGTCCAGAAATAAGCAAACTCGTTGAGGTCGCTGAAATTGGGTGTAGTGGTAGGACTGAAACGTATGCCGCTGCCCAGGGCCTTAAATCCGCTTTGATTGGTAGCACCGGCATTGGGCTGGATCCAATGATCCGTACCTGCCTCCTTCAGTTTCCCACCCCCATCGTTGCCGGTATAGGTTGTTTCAGTGCAATTGACAGCCGGATCAATATAGGTGGTCATGGTACACCATTCAGCATCCGTTGGGACATGCCAACCCGGAGGACAGATACCCTGAGCGCCAGAGGTAGTGACATACTGCATCAGCTCGCTCCATTGGTACAATCCGCCATAGGTGGCACAATTGTTTGGATCATTATTGTAGCAGAATTTTTCCACCACACCATTGTCTTCCTGCGGTGTAGTACTGCTGATCATGGTGCCCACATTGAGGTTTTCCTTCATCCAGCATTGTGAACCGATCAGGACGGTATTATAAGTTTTACCTTCATAGGTAATCGTAGGAGTACCCGGACACGGCTGGTTCATCACTGTCCCACTGCCCGTCACGGTCACGGTTTTGGTGGTGGTACCTGTGGCATTTTCGCTGTCCCTGACCTCCATCTTAACCGTGTAAGTTCCGGCGGCGCTGAACTTGTAGGAGGCTGTTTTTGTGCTTGAATACGTGGTATTCCAGTTACCGTCATTTTCCCAATCCCAACGCACCAGAAGGGAAGATGCAGCATCTTCCTCATCGCTGCTGCCTGATGCATCAAAATTGAAATTGGTGGCAATGGATCCGCTCACAGGATCAACCGTGAAGGAGGCAACAGGATTTGAATTGCTGCCTTCCTTGCTGCATTGACTGAAAATAACGAGCCCGAAGATGATAACGAGACTGCGCAGGAAAAAACTGTTTTCTTTCATATTTAACACTATTATCATGAAATGTATCCTGGATTCGTGATGCTGCACTACCATGTCAACAGTCTGATTATACAATCATCAGGTAATTCTGTTGAGTTTTCTATCAAACATTGATTCGAATATTATAAATAGGCAAGGCAGATATAATATAATCCGGCATCAAAAATATAAATCTAATCGCATTGCAGAAAAAAAAAGGCCGTCAAAGCCTCATTTTTTTATCGACAGTTCCATGCTTTGGAGGTTGATAATGAGGCGGGAAAAGATGAGTGTGCCAGGATGCAGAAATATCCACCAGAATTCTGTAAGTTTGATCATCCAACACAAGCTCTTACCAAATCCATAACCACCATGAAGACCAGGATAGAAAAAGACACCATGGGGCCCATTGAGGTTCCGGCCGACAAGTATTGGGGAGCGCAGACCCAGCGGTCCAAAGAGAATTTCAAAATCGGCGGGCAGCTGATGCCCGTGGAGATCATTGAAGCCTTCGCGATACTCAAGAAAGCCGCGGCTTTGACAAATCTCGACCTGGGAGTTCTTCCGGCTGAAAAAGCCGGTCTCATCGCCAGGGTATGCGATGAAATCCTGGACGGTCAGCTGCAGGATCAGTTTCCATTGGTCGTATGGCAGACCGGTTCCGGAACACAGTCGAACATGAACCTCAACGAAGTCATCGCCAACCGGGCGCATGTCCTCGACGGTGGTGTACTCGGCGAAGGCGTGCGAAAGGTGCATCCAAATGATGATGTCAATAAATCACAATCCTCCAACGACACCTTTCCAACGGCCATGCATATTGCTGGCTATAAGATGATCGTTGAGACGACCCTGCCAGGGGTGGAGAAGCTGCGTAACACCCTGGCGTCGAAAAGCGAAGCTTTCATGCATATCGTGAAAACCGGGCGTACCCATCTGATGGATGCCACCCCCCTGACGCTTGGACAGGAGTTTTCAGGGTATGTCAGCCAGCTTGATCATGGCATCCGGGCACTGAAAAACACCCTCCCCCACCTATCGGAACTGGCGCTGGGCGGAACGGCAGTCGGTACCGGGATCAACGCCCCCAAAGGCTATGCAGAAAAAGTGGCCGCCAAGATCGCAGAGATCAGCGGCTATCCGTTTATCACTGCAGAAAATAAGTTTGAATCACTGGCATCTCACGATGCCATCGTGGAAACCTCCGGGGCCCTCAAACAGTTGGCTGTCAGTTTGATGAAAATCGCCAATGACATCAGGCTACTCGCCTCCGGACCCAGGTGCGGCATCGGGGAACTGATCCTCCCGGCCAATGAACCCGGTTCATCCATCATGCCCGGTAAAGTGAACCCAACCCAATGCGAGGCGCTGACCATGGTATGTGCCCAGGTCATCGGAAACGATATGGCCATCACGGTGGGCGGCACACATGGTCATTTCCAGCTCAATGTCTTCAAACCGGTCATGATCTTTAACCTCCTCATGTCGGCTCGGCTGATCGGAGATGCCTGTGATTCGTTTGACGAGCATTGTGCTGTTGGGATTGAGCCCAATCTTCCTTTTATTAAAAAGAACCTGGAAAACTCGCTCATGCTGGTCACCGCCCTGAATCCTCATATCGGCTATGAGAACTCGGCGAAGATCGCCAAGCATGCCCACGAAAACGGGCTTACGTTGCGCGAGGCTGCCCTGCAATCCGGGCTGGTCACCGATGAGCAGTTTACCGCCTGGGTCGATCCTTCCCGTATGATCTGAGGAACATCCGCAGTACCCGGATGATGCACATGCACCTGTCACTGTTTCCACCATTCAGTGGCAGGTGTATTTAATTATACATATAATATATTTATTAATCTGACTATATTTGTTGGATCAACGTTAACAACAGCTATGAGTCAGACCGTTGCGCCCTATATCCCAAAACATCGCATCAGGCTGGTTACGGCCGCATCCCTCTTTGATGGCCATGATGCCGCCATCAACATCATGCGTCGCATCCTGCAGGCATCCGGAGCCGAAGTCATCCACCTGGGCCACAACCGTTCGGTGGACGAGATCGTCAGTTGCGCCATACAGGAAGATGTCCAGGCCATCGCCATTACTTCCTACCAGGGAGGCCACATGGAGTTCTTTCAGTATATGCATGACCTGCTGAAAGAGCGGAACAGCGGACATATCCGCATCTTCGGCGGAGGCGGAGGCGTGATTTTACCTTCCGAAGCCGAAGCCTTGCATGCATATGGCATTGAGCGCATTTATACCCCGGACGATGGCCGGGCCATGGGACTCCAGGGTATGATCAACGATGTCTTGCAACGCAGCGACTTCCCAAGCGGCAAAGACCTGGATGTCAAAAGAGAAGAAGTATACCACCAGGATCACCGGGCCATCGCCAGGCTGATCTCAGGCGCAGAAAACTACCCTGAAGAGGTAGTTCCCTTGCTGGCCACCCTGCATCAGGAAGGCTGCCATGACAAGACGCCCATCCTGGGAATCACCGGAACGGGCGGGGCAGGAAAATCCAGCCTTGTCGACGAGCTGGTCAGGCGGTTTCTCGCCCTGCATCCCGCTAAAACACTGGCCATCATCTCCGTCGATCCCTCCCGCCGCCGCAGTGGCGGAGCCTTGCTGGGCGACCGCATTCGCATGAATGCCATCCATCATCCCCATGTGTACATGCGCTCCCTCGCCACCCGTCAGGCCAACCTGGCGCTGAGCAAATACATCAAGGAAGCCATCTGCATCCTGCAGGCCGCCTCCTTCGACCTCATCATCCTGGAAACATCCGGAATCGGACAAAGCGATACCGAGATCATCGACCATAGCGACGTATCCCTCTATGTGATGACCCCGGAATATGGCGCTGCATCCCAGCTTGAGAAAATCGACATGATTGATTATGCCGATGTGATTGCTGTCAACAAGTTCGACAGGCAGGGAGCCCAGGATGCCCTGCGGGATGTCAGGAAGCAGTATCAGCGTAACAAAGGACTATGGGACAAAGCGCTGGATACCATGCCTGTCTTTGGCACCATGGCAAGCCATTTCAACGACGCAGGTGTCAATGCCCTTTTCCATACCGTGATGCAGACACTTGATGCACGAACAGGATCCACGCTGCAGGGCAGCGCTGAAAATCTGACGGGGCAAGGGGCCATTCCCTACATCATCCCTCCTGCCCGTGTCAGATACCTGAGCGAGATCAGCGATACGGTGCGCAAATACAACCAGAAAGCTGCCTCTCAGGCAGTTCTGGCCAACCGGCTGCAGCATTATGCCGCCAGCCTGGAAGCCTTGCAGGACAATCCGGAAGCGGTGCAGATCCTGAACCGGGAGATCAATGAGATAAAGAAACAACTGGAAGCAGCAAGCCTCAGCATCCTCGACGAATGGAAAGAAAAGAAGGAAGCCTATGCTGCGGATACCTTCACCTTCAAGGTCAGGGATAAGGACATTCCTGTTCCCACGCATACACGTTCACTTTCCGGATTGCGCATCCCCAAGGTGATGCTTCCTTCGTATACTGCATGGGGCGACATCCTTCGATGGAGTATGCTTGAGAATGTCCCGGGAGAATACCCCTTCACGGCCGGTGTTTTTCCTTTCAAGCGACAAGAGGAAGACCCCACCCGCATGTTCGCAGGCGAAGGGGGTCCGGAGCGCACCAACAAACGCTTCCATTACCTCTCGGCAGGCATGCCGGCAGCCCGGCTTTCAACAGCCTTTGACTCCGTCACGCTGTATGGTGAAGACCCTGGTGTCCGTCCCGATATCTATGGGAAAATAGGCAATGCCGGCGTTTCCATCGCCACGCTCGACGACGCCAAACGCCTTTATTCAGGCTTTGACCTGACAGACCCGCGAACCTCCGTCTCGATGACCATCAATGGCCCCGCCCCTGCCCTGATGGCTTTCTTCCTCAATACCGCCATTGACCAGCAATGCGAGAAATACATCATCGAACAGGGGATGGAAACGGCTGTCAGGAAGAAAATCCAGGAACATTACCGTAAGCGGGGAATAACAGCGCCTGTCTATGAAGGCGCACTGCCTTCGGGTAATACCGGCCTGGGACTGATGCTGCTTGGCATCACCGGTGACAAGGTCCTGCCCAAAGAGGTGTACGAACGCATCAAAGCCGATACCCTGCAAAAAGTAAGAGGAACCGTTCAGGCCGATATCCTCAAGGAAGACCAGGCCCAAAACACCTGCCTTTTCTCCACCGACTTCTCCCTGAAGATGATGGGCGATGTGCAGGCTTATTTTATCGATCACAGGATACGCAACTTCTACTCCGTCTCGGTAAGCGGTTACCATATCGCCGAAGCCGGTGCCAACCCCATCACCCAACTGGCCTTTACCCTGGCCAATGGTTTCACCTATGTGGAATACTACCTTTCACGGGAGATGGCCCTGGATGCCTTCGCACCTAACCTCTCCTTCTTCTTTTCCAATGGCGTAGATCCCGAATATTCTGTCATGGGAAGGGTGGCCAGAAGCATCTGGGCCAAGGCCATCAAACATAAATATGGTGGCAACGACCGTTCGCAGAAACTGAAATATCACATCCAAACCAGCGGCCGCTCCCTACATGCGCAGGAGATTGCCTTTAACGATATCCGCACCACCCTGCAGGCCCTGTATGCCATCTACGACAACTGCAACTCCTTGCATACCAACGCCTACGATGAGGCTATCACCACGCCTACCGAAGAATCCGTCAGGAGAGCGGTGGCTATCCAGCTCATCATCAATAAAGAATTGGGACTGGCAAAAAATGAAAACCCCCTCCAGGGCAGTTTCATCATCGAAGAGCTTACCCAATTGGTGGAAGAAGCTGTGCTGCTGGAGTTTGACCGCCTGACAGAACGGGGCGGCGTCCTGGGTGCCATGGAAACCATGTACCAACGCGGCCGCATACAGGAAGAATCCCTGCACTATGAGTCGATGAAGCATGACGGATCCCTGCCGGTCATCGGTGTCAACACTTTTCTCTCATCCGACGGATCACCCACCGTCCTACCACGGGAAGTGATCCGGGCAACGGAGGAAGAAAAACAACGCCAGGTTAGGAACGTGAAACTCTTCCAGGACAGCTGGCAGGAGGAGGCGCCTGTGGCATTGCAGGCCCTCGAAAAAGCGGCAGGACGAGGTGAAAATACCTTCCACCAGCTCATGGAAACGGTAAAATATGCCTCACTCGGGCAGATAACCGCGTCCCTTTTCCGGGTGGGCGGGCAGTACAGGCGCAATATGTAGCGGATTTTTCCGGATTACGCTACCCGCGGTAGATATTCTCGCAGGGTTTCTTATCTTTATAAGTCCATCAAACCGCATCCGTGCCATGGACCTATACCAACCCTATGTCTCAGAAGCCAGACTGATCCAGGATGGCAGTCCTTTCGTGAGCTGTGTCATTGTCAGAACCGAAGGCTCCACGCCCCGCAAAGCCGGTACCCGCATGACCATCTCAGGAGACGGCAAGGTGCATGGCACCATCGGCGGAGGATCCATCGAAGCCGAGGTCATCCGTGAAGCCCGGCAAATGCTTGGAAAGAACCAAACCCTGCTGAAGACCTTCAAGCTGGAACATGACCTGGAGATGATGTGTGGCGGTATGGTGGAGGTCTTCATGGAGTCCTGCGGTGCGCAACCCAGGCTCTGCATTTTCGGGGCAGGGCACGTCGGGCAGGCTACCGCGAAACTGGCTACGGGCCTGGGTTTCAGGGTTATTATTATGGACGAGAGAAAAGGACTGCTGGACAGCCTGAGCCTGGATCAGACCGGGCTCATCCACGGCGACTATCTCCAGCTGGCCCAATCCCTTGATGTCGATGACCAGACCTATATCCTGATCACCACCCACGACCACGCCTATGACGAAAGCATCCTGGGTTTACTGATCGGATCGGATGCAGCCTGGCTGGGGATGATCGCCAGCAAGCGCAAAGCAGCCAGGGTGAGGGAAAACCTGATCACCCGGCAAGGTATAGCCCCGGAACAACTGGCCAAGGTGGACATGCCCGTCGGCATCCCCATCGCCTGTCAGACCCCCGCAGAAATCGCTGTGAGTATTGTAGCTAAACTGATTGACGTCCGTAACACCCGGTAAGTTGTGACGCACACATCCCGTATTTCTTTCATTCTCAACGGAGTTCAGCATGAGCTCGCCTTCACGGACGCGTCTGGACCCTCGCCCTTCATGAGCCTGCTGAATTATCTCCGCACCTACCATGGGCTTATCAGTGTCAAAGAAGGCTGTGGGGTGGGCGACTGCGGTGCCTGTACCGTTGTTTTATCCAGGCCCGGTGCGGACGGTATCATGACCTTTAAGGCCGTCAATGCCTGCCTGATGCTGCTGCCCATGATACACGGCTATCATGTGATCACGGTGGAGCACTTGTCCGAAAACAGCATCCTGCACCCGCTCCAGGAAGCCTATATCAGTCACCATGCCAGCCAGTGCGGCTTCTGCACACCCGGACTCATCATGTCGTCCCTTCCCTTGTACAAGCAGCGACGGGTGCTGCAGGACAAGGAATTACGTCTTCATCTGGCCGGAAACCTCTGCCGGTGTACGGGATACCAACCCATACTGGCGGCCGTGCAGGATGTCCTCCACGACATACGCCCCGATCGTCTGGATGAAGAAGCAGCCTACATCAGAACCCTTCTGGGACCAGTGTTACAGGATAAGGAAACCAGGGAATTCCATGCCGCTGGCAGTATGTATGCCAAAGTGTTCGACGCCGGCAGCGCCCTGTCATGGAAAGCATCCCATCCGCAAGCACACATCCTGGCCGGCGCAACCGACCTCACCCTCTCCTCGAAAAAGAAGCAGGCAAAACGGCGGGAGGTGCTCGACATCACGGATGTTGCCGAATGGAAAAACATAGAGATCACAGCAGCAGGGATAGAGATCGGCGCCCTGGTCAACCTGGAAGAAATATTGCATCAACTTGTTAACCAGCATCCTGCGCTTTGCAATATCCTTCGGCAATTTGCCTCCGTACAAATCCGCAACCTGGCGACCCTGGGCGGCAACATCGCCCACGCCTCACCCATCGCCGACAGTCTGCCGGTACTGATGGCCTCAAAGGCCAGGGTCAGGCTCATGGATAAAAGCAGTCAGCGTATCCTGGACCTGGAAGACTTTATAACTGGCTATCAGCAAACCGCGATCCGGGAAGATGAGATCCTGACCCATATCCTGCTGCCCCCCGGACAGCCCGATGGTACCTTTGTCCGTTCCTATAAGGTCAGTCGCCGGCCCGATGTGGACATCAGCACCGTAACCGGCGGCTTTCTGCTGCGCCTCGACCGGCAGGAGGTGGCTGAGATCCGGCTCTTCTTCGGCGGTATGGCGGCCAAAGTCAGCTGGGCTAAGCAGACAGAAGCTTTTCTCACAGGAAAACCCTGGACAGAAGCCAGCATCAGGCAGGCCATGGACATCCTGTACCAGGAGTTTCAGCCCATCAGCGATGTCAGGGCCCTGGCCGGAACACGCCGGATCCTGGCAGCCAACCTCCTGCTCAAGTTTTACCTGGAACTCACCCCATCAACCCAGGCCACCCAAAGCGATACCAGGCATGACGACTAAAGGCAACCACATCGACGGACCCGGATTACCGCATGACGATGCCCTGCACCATGTCACCGGTGCGGCACGCTATGTCTCTGATCTGTATTTCAAGGACATGCTGACCGGCATCGTGCTATGCTCGCCTCATCCCCATGCCCGAATCGGAAATGTCGAGACGGCCCGCGCGAAGGCCCTGCCCGGCGTGCATGCCGTATTGCTGGCCTGCGATATTCCCGGACACAACCAGATGGGACCTGTGGTGGCCGATGAGCCTTGTCTGGCCGAGGGAGAAACCCTGTTCCGCGGACAGGCTGTGGCCCTTATCGCTGCAGATACCGAAGAAATCGCCCGCGAAGCCGCCAGCCTGATCAGGCTTGAATACACCCCCCTGCCCGCCATCCTGGATATCCCCCAGGCCAGGGCTGCTGCCTCGTTCATGGGGCAGCTGCGCACCATCTGCCAGGGCAGACCGGAGGCCATCCTCCGGGAGATGCCCCACCAGCTCGTGGGGAGCCTGTTCACCGGAGCCCAGGAGCATTGGTACCTTGAGACCCAGGCCTGCCTCTGCCGTCCGGAAGAACACGAAATGCTGGTCCTGAGTTCTACCCAGCACCCTTCTGAAACCCAGGCCCTGGTAGCCGAAGTGCTGGGCATTAAACGTCATGCCGTCAGGGTAGAGGTAAGCCGGCTGGGTGGCGCCTTTGGAGGGAAAGAAACCCAGGCCAACCACCTGGCCTGCTGGTCGGCGCTGCTGGCCCATCATACCCGCCGGCCCGTGAAGATGGTCCTCCACCGGGAGGAAGACATGTCCATGACCGGGAAACGTCATCCTTTCCTGGCAGAATACCAGGTGGGGTACGATAACGATGGCCTCATCCATGCCCTGGACGTGCAGCTCTTTTCTGATGGCGGCGCCTGCCTCGACCTGTCGATGGCCATCCTGGAACGGGCCCTTTTCCATATCGACAATGCATACTTCATTCCCCATCTCAGGGTAAGCGGACAGGTGTGCCGCACCCATCACCCGCCCAACACTGCCTTCAGGGGTTTTGGGGCACCCCAGGCCGTGGCCGTGATCGAGTACATCCTGCAACAGATCGCCCACGCCCTGCAGATCGACCCTGCTGAGGTGCGCCGCAGGAATTTCTATGGCCTGGCAGACCGCAACCACACCCATTACGGGCAGCTTGTCGAAGACAACCGCCTGCCCATGCTGTTTGATCAGCTCATCAGCAGCGCCGACTATGCCACCCGCAGGGAGGAGGTCAGCACCTTCAACCTGGCCCATCCCTTTACCAAGCGTGGCCTGGCACTCAGTCCCGTGAAATTCGGCATCAGCTTCACCACCACCTTCCTCAACCAGGCCGGCGCGCTTATCCACATCTACCAGGACGGCAGCGTTCTCATCAGCCATGGTGGTGTAGAGATGGGACAGGGTCTGCATACCAAGATCCGCCTCATCGCGGCCGAGACCCTGGGTATTCCCCTGGAAGAGATCAGGATAGGCCCCACCGATACCTCGCGTGTCCCGAACACCTCTGCTACCGCGGCATCCTCGGGCACCGACCTGAACGGCATGGCGGTGCGACTGGGCGCCATCAGCCTGAAAGACCGCCTGAGCGAGGTGGCCGCCCGCTTGCTGCAGGAGACAACCGCAGCGCAGGCCCCCGATCCTTCTCAACTGGTGTTTCGCGACGGCCTCATCTTCCAACCGGATACCGATAAGGCCCTTACATTTAAAGAAGTGGTAGCGCAGGCCTACCGCCAGCAGACCAGCCTGAGCGCCACCGGGTATTACCGGACACCCGGACTGCATTTCGACAAAGCCGCGGGCAAAGGCAATCCCTTCCACTACTACGCCTTCGGTATGGCCGTCTCCGAGGTGGAGGTCGACCTGCTCACAGGTGCCCACACCTGCCTGCGCACCGACATCCTGCACGACAGCGGCATATCCATCAATCCCGCCATTGACAAGGGGCAGGTCTGCGGCGGTTTTGTGCAGGGACTGGGCTGGTGCACCACCGAGGAAGTCGTATGGGATGAGGCCGGAATGCTGCGTTCCGACTCCCCCGACACCTACAAGATCCCCACGGCCTGCGACATCCCCACAGACCTTCGCATCACCCTGCTCGAAAACGCCCCCAATGTGAAGGCCGTGCGGCAGAGCAAGGCCGTCGGGGAGCCCCCGTTCATCCTTGCCCTCTCGGTGTGGCTGGCCATCTACGATGCACTGCGGGCCGCGCATCCCGGCCGGGGATCCCTCCCCTTCCGGCTGCCGGCGACCTATGAGCTCATCGTGGAAGCATGCCATGCCGGGAGAGAAGAAGACGGGAATAAGGGTTTCAGTTAATATAATACCTGTAACACGATGGTTATGAGACCTTTGCTCCAGGGATAGATAGTATGGTGATTACTGGAATTAGATAGAGGACGTGGCAATCTTGTTCTCCCGCAGCCCTGATCAGAGATTGGGAAAGGAAACTCCGAGGATGCGCCTCAGCGCTGCGCAACTCGTTTTATATAAATTAATACATTTGTAACGAACCCGATACACACTACTAACCCAATAGGCTTATTCTCATGATTCAGAAGAAGATCCTTGTCATTTACCCGGAAGTGGACTTCACGAAAGTGGCGGTATATCAGAACAAGAACCTCCTGTTCCTGAAGATCATCAAGCACAAGCAAGAGGATTTGATCCGTTTTGCCCATATCGTGGATCAGTTGGAATGGCGCACTGATGCCATACTGAAGGAGCTGGAGGACAACGAGATACCCCTATCTGACATTGGCATCATCATGGCGCGGGGCGGCTTACTCAAACCCCTGGCCAGCGGCATTTACCGTGTGAACGAGGCCATGAAGGCCGACCTGCGGAAAGGCGTCATGGGCGTTCATGAGACCAATCTGGGTGGTTTGATTGCCGATGCCATCGCATCAAAGACAGCGGGTGTTGGCGCCTATCTTGCCGATCCCGTTGTGGTGGATGAGATGGAGGATGTGGCCAGGGTGACCGGTATGCCCGGCATTGAGCGGAAATCCGTCTTTCATGCCCTGAACCAGAAGTTCGTCTCGCGGGAATACGCCGCTTCGCTGAACAAGAAATACGAAGAGTTGAACCTGATCGTCGTTTACGTAGGCACCGGCGGCATCTCCATTGGGGCGCACAAGCAGGGGCGCGTTGTGGATGTCAACCAGGCCTTTGACGGCGGCGGACCCTTCTCACTGACCCGCACAGGCACCCTGCCGGTGGGCGACCTGATCCACCTTTGTTTCAGCGGCAAGTACACCGAGCAGGAGCTGGTGCGCATGGTGACCAAGGAAGGCGGGCTCAGGGCGCATCTGGGGACCAGCAATATCCATACGATAGAAGACCGCATTGCCAAGGGCGACAAGCAGGCCGAGTTTATGCTGTATGCCATGGCGTACCAGGTGGCCAAAGAGGTGGGCGCGATGTGCATGGTATTCACCGGCAAGCCCGACGCCATTATCCTGATGGGAAGCATCTTCAACAGCAAGCTCTTTGCAGAGAACATCACCACCCGTGTGAGCAAGATCGCCCCTGTGGCCATGTTCCCGGTGGTGAATGATATGGATGCGCTGGCTGCCAACGGACTCATGGTGTTGCATGGGGAGGCCGAGATCCGGGAATATTAATTCCCCTACTTTTTAAGGCAGAACAGGAGCACCCTTACCCGCCACACCTGGCAGGCTATCTTCCTGCCGTTGAGGCTTTTCCGGATACTTCCATTGTCTCTAAAGGAAAACCCTTTGGCCCTTTTTGTGCAAAGGCTACGTTGCCGCGTTGTACGTATTTCTTTTTTCTATATTTATGGCTGTTTTGGCAGAGAGACAGCCGGTGGTTATTCTCAAATATTGGGTATGTATGCCAAAGATCGGAAATAGTAACGTTGGCAGCAATAATAAATGAGACATTACAGACCATATAAAGAACATAGTAGGACGACTTGGTTCCGCCAAAGAGACAGCACAATTATTGTTTCTGGCAAGGTAAACTCATATAATGTTGGTGATTTTTGCGGAGCTGTATCGGCATTGAAAAAGACAGGGAATAGTGACTTAACTATTGACTTTTCAACCGTAATGAATGCATATCCAAATGGAATGTTACCCATAATTACAACCGTTATAAAGCTAAGAAAAGAAGGGTATAATGTCAACATAGTCCTGCCGAATGACGACCATACACGCAGACTTTTTAGAGCGGTAAATTGGGCCTACTTTTTATCACCTGAACAATATGAGCAGTCAGAATCTACTCATGACAGACATCTCGTTACGACACTTTTTAGAGACGCAACTGAACAAAAAAATTCAGTAGATAACTTGATGGATGTTGTTATTCGTAACATGGAATTGCCAAGAGACATTATTACAGGATTAGAATGGTCAATAAATGAACTGACAGATAACGTATTAAATCATTCATTATCTGAAGTTGGTGGTTTCGTGCAAGCTACAACATATCCGCGGCATAGAACCATAGCTTTTGCAGTTGCTGACGGTGGACAAGGAATACTTTCATCACTAAAAGAAAGTATTCCTACTTTGAGAACAGATGCCCAGGCAATTGGTGAAGCAATAAAAGCAGGAGTAACAAGAAACCCAAAATTCGGACAAGGTAACGGACTTGCAGGTTCATTGCGAGTAACTACTATGACAGGTGGTTCATTCGAAATCACAAGCGGTTTTGGCCGTTTGTTAACTACTGAAAGTGAAACAATGAAAAGCCCAAGAACTGAATATCAGAATTACCAAGGGACAATAATTGCTGGTCAATTAAAAATCAAAAAGGATTTTTCCGTTTCAAAGGCACTGGTTTTTAATAATGGTAAAGAGTATAAGCCAGTTGATATGATTGAGATAATCTATGAGATGGATGACCGAAACGCTCTAATGTTGAAAATGAAAGACGAAACTACAGGATTCGGGACTAGACATTCAGGTGAGCAGATTAGAACCAAAATCGTGAACTTAATGAATGCAGAACCAACATATCCTCTGATAATTGATTGGGAAGGCGTTCCTATAATATCAAGCAGTTTTGCAGACGAAGTAATTGGAAAATTATTCTTACGATTAGGTGCAATGACTTTTGCTTCTAAGCTTAGAAACATAAATATGGAACCATTAATAACTGCACTACTTGACAAAGCAGTTTCACAACGATTGACACAAGCTAATGACAATGAATAGAATTACTGCTGCCAATAAGTAAGACTTCGTGTGGCGTAGCCCAACATGCGAAGGCCCGCATGTGCGGGGAAGTCATGTTGCACAGCTTGTCCCGCGAATGCGGGAAAATCCCCCTTATGGCTTTTAAATGAAGCAAATGGAAAGATTAGAAGGAATATCGCGTCACGTTCTTTAATAGACTGAAGTGGAAAAGGTAGGAAAGTCAGGAAGATAGCACCTTCGTCCAACCATAATTCATTTACCATCCTGAAATTTCTGCTTGCTGATCTCCTGAACCTTGTGTACATTGCACTATGCTCTGGTGGTGGATAAATCACTTTTATAAGCAACCTAAAGATATTAATCATTTATTCTATGGATGTAATCAAAAGAATGGCAATGGATTTTAGTCGGAGCCTTTCCACTATTGGTCGAACGTTAGAAAAGTTTGATGGTGAGCTTAACTCTTTAATGCTATATATTAATAAGGATACAGAAAAGTTAAGATTCCTCGCCTACCTAGGGCTTCCTCAAAAAAGCACAGAGTTTATTCGTGACAGTATGTGTAACGGTCTGAATAGGGTTCAAAGATTGTTTCGGGGATAATCGGTTTATACTGCAGCAAAAACTGATCATCCCAGACGTG
>JAGNHN010000075.1 GCA_018001695.1 Lentimicrobiaceae bacterium | reverse complement strand
TCCTTAATTTTCGATGGGCAAGATCCCCATCTTCGTCATTGAGATGCATGGTTTCAGCTGATTCCACAAATAAATCCATCTGGGATGCCTTCAAGGCTTCAGTGCTTTTCCTGTGGGTTTTCTGCCGCCTGAGCTCCATCAGACAGTGATTCCGGCTGACCTGATACAGCCAGGAGGAGAAATGCCTGATCTCTGACTCGGCCAGGGTTGTGAGCAGTTTTTCAAAGATCTGCATCACGGCATCCCTGGCCTGTTCGGTATCTTCCAGAATATTCAGGCAATTACCATACACGAGGTGGGTGTAGCGATTAAACAGCTCCCCTATGAGTTCAGGCTTGTTTTGTGACCTGTATAACTCAAGGATTTGTTCATCCGTGAGCCCGGACAAGGAAGCACGATCCTTATGGAATACCTTTAGAAACAAGGTTAGCTGTTTCGTCAAATATACATCTTTCCCGCTTCGTCATCAATTGAAGTCCCGACAGCTATTTAGCGTCGGTTTATGGAAAATCGCATGTAGGTGCATCTTCATATTGAAACCTCAACACCTTACGAAGATGAAAACACAAGCGAGATTTAACAAACTGGAATCCTGGAGGCCTTTGTTTTTACAGACCGGGCTGGTGATCGCCCTGGCTGCAGCCCTTCTTGCTTTTGAGTGGAAAACGCAGGAAAGAGAACCGGACTTTTCAGGTCTGGATGTATTTGATCTGATCACTGAGGATTTGGCGCCGGTAACGGTGCATAAAACTCCTCTTCCCCCTCTGGTGAAGCCGCAGCCGGTGGTTATATTCAGAGTTGTTGATAATACCGTGGATGTCACTGATGATGTGATCATTGATGTCGGAGATGACGGATATAAGGAGATATTGCCCTGGGAGCCGGTCATCCTTCCTGAGCCTGAGATTGAAGAGCCGGATTTCTTCCGTGTTGTTGAGCAGATGCCAGATTTCCCCGGGGGGATAGGCGCCATGCAGGCCTGGCTTGGACGTGAGATACGCTATCCGGAGGTGGCAAGGCAGACAGGCATATCAGGCACGGTACATGTAGGTTTTATCGTTGACAAAGATGGCAGTATCACTCAGGTATCCATACTGCGTGGCATAGGAGGCGGATGCGATGAGGAAGCACTTAGGGTCGTAAGCAGAATGCCGGTATGGGATCCGGGAAAGCAGCGTGGGAAGCCTGTCAGGGTTGCCATGAGCATACCGGTTCGTTTCGTATTGCTCTGATTGACAATAGATAATAAAAGAAGTGCTTTTCAACTGAAACAAAAGAGGCTGCCGGGATGGGCAGCCTCTCTCATTGTTTAAATTGTATTCTTTAGCGGATAAAGACCTTATCCTGCATCAGACGTGTTCCATCAGTAGCACGCAGTACGTACATACCAGCGGGAAGATGGGAGACATCCAGGCTGCCCTTGCCGCTTACTTCGGCCTGCAGGATCCTCTGACCGCTGACATTCAGCAGTTCAACCGTCCATAGCCCCTGGGGCATATCCATATAGAGCATATCCGTAGCAGGGTTGGGCCAGGATTGGATGCTTACGGGTGTTACATCTTCCACGCCGGCAGAAACATCGCCGTATACATTGATAATGAGGTTGATGTCAGGATAACCGATAGATGAATAAGTCACCGGGTTTTCTACACCACAGCCTGCGGCTGCAAGATAACTTGGTGCTGTTTCACCCAGGTTATTCGAACCCAGGAAGAAGACATGCTGATCTGTGGCGCCATTGGGAATGTGGATATCAACGACCAGTTTCTGGCCTTGTTCCACCACGGCATTGATGGGCACCATCATGTTCACGTTGGCAGTGTCCAGGATGGTTGTGTCTTTCTTGGCAAGCAGGGTCATGTTAGCAAACATCAGATCTCCGCTCACCGTGTACAACTCCACGCTGACAGGCTGTCCTGCGCCTGCTCCGGACTCCGCATTCTCAATACCGAATTCAACGGCTGTAACATAAAACCTGCCGATGACATTGAAATCTCCGTAGAAATTATAGGTACGGATGTAGTGGTTTTCGGACGTATACCCGGTTGTCTGATTGACGCAGGCAACTGTGCCACCGGTGATGGTCTGTGATGCCGAATGCGTATACATCATTTGTGTTCCCTTCATGACAGGAGCCGGCTTGACGTCCTGCGCTCCGGCGAATTCATGCTTCCCGGCGGAAAGGATGTTGTCTGATTTCACCTGGGCCTGCAACGACACTGCCATGGCAGCGATCAGAGTGAGTACCAAAAAGAGTCTGTTTTTTTTCATATAAGGCATGGATTAATGTGTTTTTTTGTTTCCGGTGCCGAAGTTAGATAACTTTTTAATGTTATCCGACATCATAAGATGTAAAATGCATCAAATTGTCTGAAGTCGATTACTTTAGGCCACCTCTGGGATGCGCTGTCAGACATTGTCTCGCTAAATCAGGGAGGGTAGGCGCCGGGATAGGCAGCCTTTTCAAGTTCCCTGATCGTCTTGATAGGTCGTTCAGGTTGAAGGTATCGGGCCAGGAATCCGTATATCCTGACCCTGATTTCTCTGGCTTTGCGTGTATCAATTCTGTCAAAGGAATGCCCACCTTCGATATTCTGGAAAACCTCATATTCAAATTTTTTGCCTTCGGCCTTCAGTGCTTTGATCAGGTGCTCCACCTCCAGCACATTCACATCGTCATCGTTGGTATTGGTGTGGATGAGTAATGGCGTCTTCAGCTTATGCGCCTGCCAGGCTGGACTGCGTTTGCGGTATTCGGCCACATCTTCATAGGCTGTTTTTCCCAGATGGTAATCGGCTGAGAAAAGGTTGCGGTAAGACGGGGTCTTGTATCCCATGCGGGCGATGAGGTCGCTGACTGGCACGCCTGCAAACGCTACCTGGTACTTCTCTGGATGGTCAAAGATATTCATCAGGGCGATCATGCCCCCATGACTCCAGCCCATGATACCGATGCGGTTCTGATCGATAAAACTATAGTTTTCCACCATGAAGTCCCGGCTGGCCAATACATCATCATTTTCCCTTCCCCCATAATCAATCTGCCGGTAAAACCCTGCGCCATAGCCCGTGCTGCCACGGTACTCAGGAGCTACAACCACGTATTGCTGGGCCATGAGCTCACGAATGATATGTGCATAATATGTGTCAAAATTGGCATGTACCCCACCATGCGGCAAGACAATCAAGGGATATTTCCGGGCATGGTTGATGTCTTTCGGGATGAAAACATACGCATAGAATTTCAGAGGATTACCAAAACCCTGTGCGGTGGGGTTCTTTTCCCGGGCGGGAGGTGGACCGGTAATATATACCTTGTCAATAAAGGCAACATCGCCTGCCTTTTGATACCACAACAAGTCATCGATTTTCTTCTCAAGCGCATCAAAATGGTGCTGGTATCCTGCGATGACCGTACGCAGGGAGTCAATGCGCTTTTCATATACATCTTGTTGAGGAAAGGATAAGGTGTTCATTAACAATCCTATAAGACATAAGATTGACACAAGAATTGTCTTAATGCCTTTCATGAGCATTGGGTCTTAAACAATAATAGTTCGTACGTAGCAGACCAGCATAGGGTTGCAGCTATTTCATGGTCTGGATGGTCATGAAACAAGACAGTAAAGATAGCCTCAGGATCCCATGAAAAGAATAACCATGAGCTATCATCTTATCAAGCCTATTAGCCTGTCATGGCGGTACCTTGTCCGGATGAATACCAATGGGGTATTACATCCCCAGGTACTTGAGAAGCTCGTAAACCAGGAAAGCTGGCCATACAATGGCTTTCAGGAATCCAAGCACACCTACCCAGAAGGAGGTTGCAGTGGAGATAAAATAGATAGCGGCTCCGATGAAGCCAAGACCATACACGGCAGCACTGGTACCGGTTTCAGGACAATCTTTTTTCATGGTGATCAGATATTTGGGTTATTTAATCTCTGCCAGTATCACAACATAGTTCTTTCCATACTTTTTGGCACATTTCGGACAGGTAGTATACCACATGTAGGGCTTGCCGATGTTTATACCTTTCGATTTTGTATGCGATTTAATATCAGCTAACCACTTGCTGGTGTCTTTGAAGGGCCCTTCATAGACACGCGAATAATACTTTCCGCTCAGGAAGACATTGGGATAGCCATGTACCTCGCGGTCTACTGCCAGGTAAAGGTCCATGTTCCATGCGCTGGTATGGTCAGAAAGACCAAGGTTATCAGGCATTTCTGCCTTTGCTCCCATGATAGTCTTCATCATCTTACGAATCACTCCCCCGAAGTTTACAGGCATATACATGAACGTGAATACCTTGCCTTTCAGGAAACGTTTACGTTCCCATTCAATGATCTTGTCTTCCCAGGGTGCCGGGTCGAAGGCGGGGCAGCATTCCTGGTTTGTCTTCTGTTCGTCCATTTTGGTAGGCGTTAGACTTACTGAATCAAAAAAGGTAATGTTTCTCAAATAGGATGGGTACGAAGTTACGATTCTTCAGCAGAAAGCGATGTTAAGTTTTAGGTCCTGGTGTCCAGGGGACCTATCTTTGCAAGGTAGCAAAGAATCTTATTGGTTTTCAGGAGATACGTTGGTAGTGCTATCCTGATCCGGGGCGCGATTCAGGCGATTTTGCTGCATGAACCAGTTGTAGAGGGAGCTGTCGGCATAAACCCGGTGTATATTATGACCCTGCCCATTGAGTCTGGAGTATTTAATGTTTCCTTCGCAGGCCTCCAGCTGTTTCACGATGCTTTCCGTCCGGTGAACGGGCACCACCCGGTCGGCCGATCCGTGGAAGGCCCAGATGGGGATGTCCTTCATGTTACAAACCTGACTGCTCACGGTTCCGCCGCATAAGGGAGCGATGGCTGCGAACAGATGCGGACGCTCAATGCCGAGTTGCCAGGCTCCAAAAGCGCCAAGACTCATTCCGGTAAGGTAAATGCGGTTGGTGTCAATGCGGCATTTTTCCATCAGCTCCTCCAGCAGGGGGTCGAGCCAGTTTTCAGAAGTCCAATTGCGGTTGGATGGGCATTGAGGGGAAGCGATAAAAAAAGGGAAATGTCTTCCTCGTTCCACATAAAAGGGAGGGCCATAACGCTTCACCCTGTTCAGGTCGCTTCCCCGGGCCGAATGACCATGAAGGTAGATTAGCACGGGATATGCGGCACTATCTGTTTCATAGGTTTGTGGAATATAGAGAAGGTAAGGGTACTTCACACGCTTCTTTACGGGATCCCCGGCCGGACTTCCTGAGCTGAGCAGGAAGAGGGTGAGTATCCCCAGAAGGAAGTATAAGGGTTTACGCATTAT
Source organism: Lentimicrobiaceae bacterium (assembly GCA_018001695.1). Taxonomy (GTDB): domain Bacteria; phylum Bacteroidota; class Bacteroidia; order Bacteroidales; family JAGNHN01; genus JAGNHN01. The sequence continues at coordinate 3,599 of JAGNHN010000075.1, read as the reverse complement.
CTGTCCATGCAATTAGGAGGGGCAAAGATAATGCAAATGTGCAGCGAGTATGAGATTGGTCACTGACGGCCTCTTATGCAGGAGAACTGCTTCTTTACGATGCAAGGTATCTCATGATTCATATGTCTGTTGTTAGATAAATAACAGAAAGAAGATGTTGAGTTTGCTTCTTGTAAATATCAGTATATTAGTGATATAAGATTGAATTCAAGTCACTTCTACCATGAGTTCCGAATCAAACCATCTTTATAATCTGGATTAATTCTAATTAATATCCTGGGTCGGAAAAGCGGTTCATTCCTTTGATAAAGAAGAAATTTCTCTACCTTTGTGAACGAAAAAACAATACATTTTCAAAGATGAAACCATCACATATTGAGCACATTGGGATTGCGGTTGAGAACATGGAGCAGGCCATCGCGTACTATGAGGGCGTCTTGGGCCTGCAGTGTTATGGCATAGAAGAAGTAGCCGATCAGAAAGTGAGAACAGCTTTTTTTATGGTTGGACAGACCAAGATAGAGTTGTTGGAATCTACGGATCCAGAGGGTCCTATCGGCAAGTTTCTTGCGAAGAAAGGGCCTGGTATTCATCATATTGCCTTTGCAGTGGAAGACGTATCTCAGGCATTGGAGCATGCACGGAATAAGGGTGTAACGCTCATTGATGAGAAACCACGAAAGGGGGCAGAAGGATTGCAGATCGGGTTCCTGCATCCGAAATCCACCCTGGGTGTATTGACAGAGTTCTGCGGTAAACACTAAATTATATTATCATCCCTTCATCGTATTTCCATGGATCATTCAGAGAAAATCAAACAGCTCATCGAGCTCAGGGAGAAGGCCCGCATGGGAGGTGGCCAGGATCGCATAGATGGGCAGCATGACAAAGGCAAGATGACAGCCCGTGAGCGCATCGATATGTTGCTTGACGAGGGTAGCTTCGAAGAATTTGACATGTTCGTCGGTCACCGCTGCTACGATTTCGGTTTACAGGAACAGCAGTTTCTGGGAGATGGCGTCGTAACGGGCCATGGTACCATCGACGGCCGTGTCGTTTATGTGTATGCACAGGATTTCACCGTTTTTGGCGGCAGCTTGTCGGAGACACACGCCAAGAAGATTTGCAAGATCATGGATCAGGCCATGACCGTGGGTGCGCCCATTATCGGGATCAATGACAGTGGTGGTGCACGCATCCAGGAAGGGGTTAATAGCCTCGCTGGATATGCTGAGATCTTTGAGCGCAATATCCTGGCCTCCGGTGTGGTACCCCAGATCTCAGCCATCTTTGGTCCCTGCGCAGGTGGGGCTGTCTATTCGCCTGCCCTCACCGATGTGGTGATTATGAGCGATAAGACCAGCTATATGTTCGTCACAGGCCCCAAGGTTACCAAAACCGTGACGGGTGAAGATATCAGTGTGGAAGACCTGGGTGGCGCCACCGTCCACGCCACCAAATCAGGTGTTGCACATTTCAGAGCAGATGATGAAAATGAAGGCATCCTGCTGATTCGTAAAGCATTGGAATACCTCCCCAGCAATAACCTGGAAGATCCGATCATCACAGCCTGTACAGATCCGATCGACCGTACAGATGATGAGCTGAACGAGATCATCCCGGATAACCCCAGCAAGCCCTATGATGTGAAGGATGTTATCTATCGCATCGTGGATGATCAGGAATTTCTGGAATTTCACAGGCATTACGCAAAGAACATCGTCGTGGGTTTTGTTAAATTCAATGGAATGCCGGTCGGTATTGTAGCCAATCAGCCCAACTATCTGGCCGGGGTTCTCGATATCGATGCTTCCAAGAAGGCGGCCCGCTTCGTCCGTTTCTGCGACTGCTTCAATGTGCCCATCGTCACCCTGGTCGATGTCCCTGGATTCCTCCCCGGCAGTGCTCAGGAACATGGTGGTATCATCAGCAATGGGGCTAAGCTGATGTTCGCCTATGGTGAAGCTACCGTCCCCAAAGTGACGGTTACCTTGCGTAAATCATATGGTGGCGCCCACGACGTGATGAGCTCCAAGCAGTTGCGCGGAGATATCAATTACGCCTGGCCCACCGCCGAAATTGCCGTCATGGGCCCCAAAGGCGCTATCGAAGTGCTCGAAGGAAAGAAAATCAGCCAGATTGAAGACCCTGTTGAAAGAGCGAGGTTCATTCAGGAAAAGGAAGAAGAGTACCGGAACAAATTCGCGAACCCATACGAGGCTGCCAAATATGGGTATATCGATGATATCATCGAACCCCGGAATACACGCTTCAGGATCATCAGAGCTTTGCAGACGCTGGCCACTAAGAAGCAAACCCTTCCGCCCAAGAAACATAATAATATCCCATTATAAGCTTGACTATCATGATATTGCTGGAACAAATCAGTTTAGACCTCAGCAGGATCAGCGGATACAGCCTGATGGTCAGTGTGGTGGGTTATTTTATTGTCTTCGCTGCACTGATAGTGTTGACATATATCTATGCCAATATCCCGCGCATTATTAACAGCCAGATTAGGCAGAAGCTGAAAAGGCAAGGTAAAAAGACACCTGCCGAAAACGAAAGTATGGACATCCCCGGGGAGGTTACTGCCGCCATCAGTATGGCGCTGGTGAGATTCCTGGAAGAAACACATGATGTCGAAAGTAAGGTAATGACCATTAAGCAGGTCTCTAAGCGCTATTCACCCTGGAGCTCAAAAATTTACGGTCTCAACTCCTATCGCAGATAAAATACCAAGGCTATAACATGAAAAAGTTCAGATTTACCATACGCGGCAACGAATATGATGTTGAAATCAAGGAGATTGAGGACAATATCGCCAGAATGGAGGTCAATGGTACCCTCTATGAAGTAGAGATCCATAAGGAGATCAAAACCACCAAAACACCAACACTGGTCCGTTCGGCAGTGCCCCCACCAAGGCTCAGTGAGCAGAAAATCAAGAAGACCATATCGAGTGGTGCCTCTGCTGTTAAAGCGCCGCTCCCTGGAAATGTGCTACAGATTTTTGTTAAGCCCGGTGATGAAGTTAAGCGTGGAGATAAGCTCCTGATGTACGAGGCCATGAAGATGGAAAACATGGTTCTGGCTGAGAAAGATGGTAAAATATTGAACATCAAGGTGCACGTTGGAGATGCCATCATGCAGGGCGATGTTCTGGTTGAAATGGAATAAAGGCTGGTCTATGAAGCGTTTTATATTGGTAACAGCCGTCATCGGGATACTGGCCCTCATTCATGTCACCTTTAGCTGGGGACAGAATGATACCTTACCCAAAGAGGATACAACGGCTGTCGTGACAGAAGAGCACGGCGTAGAAGTGGTGGAAGAGGTTACTGAGCTTGTGGAAGATGTGGAAAATTCGGAAGCAGGCAGGGGCGTAGTCGAATTCCTGGGATATTCCGGGTTCAGCAACGCCACACCCGGGCACCTCCTGATGATCCTTGTCGGATTATTCTTTATATTTCTGGCAATCAGATATGATTATGAACCTTTGCTTCTGATTCCTATTGGAGTCGGGATCCTGCTTGGAAACATTCCTTTCAAGCTGGATTCGGGCCTGATGCTGGGTATTTATGAGAAAGGCAGTGTTC
>JAGNHN010000031.1 GCA_018001695.1 Lentimicrobiaceae bacterium | reverse complement strand
CGTTTTTCAACCAAATCTGATCTTGCAATTTCCCAGAACGATTTATTTACCAGTTATTAATTTTTGTCACTCATAATAATAGCCCCTTTTTAGAGGGGACTCAACTTTCAACTTTCAACTTTCAACTGTCAACTGTCATCTGTCATCTGTCATCTGTCATCTGATCGCTGAAAATTTGTACCTTTGCCGACTGTTTCCAGATAAGCTAATTTACGTATGATACATATCACATTGCCCGACGGCGCGGTTCGTCAATACGAAGAAGGGATATCAGGCCTGCAGATTGCCCAAAGCATCAGCGAAGGACTTGCACGCAAGGTCCTGGCCATCAAAGTCAATGACGAAGTATGGGACCTGACACGCCCCATTGCCAAAGATGCTGCAATAAAATTGCTGACCTGGGATGACCAGGAAGGCAAAGCCACCATGTGGCATTCCTCAGCCCACCTGATGGCAGAAGCCGTTGAAGCACTGTACCCGGGTGCCAAGTTCGGGATCGGACCGGATATTGAACATGGATTTTACTACGACATCGACCTGGGTGACAGGGTGATATCCGATGAGGATTTCCCACTGATAGAAGCCAAAATGAAGGAACTGGCTTCCGGAGCCCACGCCTATAAACGGAAGGAAGTGAGTAAGTCGGATGCATTGCAGTATTTTGGCAATAAAGGCGATGAGTATAAGCTGGAATTGATTCAGGATTTGGAGGATGGACAGATTACATTCTATGAATCCGGACATTTCGTGGACCTTTGCCGGGGCCCTCACCTCCCTGATACAAGTCCCATCAAAGCCGTGAAGATCCTGAGTGTGGCCGGCGCCTACTGGCGTGGAGACGAAAAGCGTAAGATGCTCACCCGCCTCTATGGCATCACATTCCCGAAACAGAAAGAGCTGGACGAGTACCTGGTCTTGCTCGAAGAAGCACGCAAACGTGACCACCGCAAGCTGGGCCGCGAACTAGAACTCTTTACTTTCTCTCAGATGGTCGGTTCAGGCCTCCCGCTCTGGCTGCCCAAAGGGGCTGATCTGCGGGAACGGCTGGAAGTTTTTTTAAAGAAAGCACAGAAGAAAGCGGGCTATTACCAGGTGATTACTCCCCATATCGGTAATGTTAACCTGTATAAAACATCTGGCCATTATCAGAAGTATGGCCAGGACTCCTTCAGACCCATCACCACACCTCAGGAAGGGGAGGAGTTTTTCCTGAAGCCGATGAACTGTCCGCATCACTGTGAAATTTATAAAGCCAAACCCAGGTCATACAAAGATCTTCCCCTGCGCCTTGCAGAATTTGGTACCGTATACCGGTATGAACAAAGCGGTGAATTGCACGGCCTGACACGTGTTCGCGGTTTTACCCAGGATGACGCCCATATTTTCTGCACCCCCGATCAGGTGAAATCTGAGTTCGTTGGGGTCATGGATATCGTGATGAAGATCTTTAAAGCGCTTGATTTTAAAGATTTTCTTATTCAGATCTCCTTACGTGATCCGAACAACAAAGAAAAATATATCGGCAGTGAGGAGAACTGGGAGAAAAGCGAACAAGCTATCAGGGAAGTAGCACTAGAACAAGGACTTAATGCCGAAATCGTATTAGGTGAAGCTGCTTTCTACGGCCCGAAGATGGACTTCATGGTTAAGGATGCCCTGGGAAGAAAATGGCAGCTGGGGACCATCCAGGTCGATTATAATCTTCCGGAACGTTTTGAGCTTGAATATGTTGGTGCAGATAATGAAAAGCACCGTCCGGTCATGATTCACAGGGCACCTTTCGGCTCCATGGAGCGTTTTGTCGCGGTGCTCATCGAGCATTGTGCCGGAAAATTCCCGCTATGGCTGGTGTCTGAGCAGGCTATGATCTTGCCTGTCAGCGATAAATACAACGATTACGCGGAAAAAGTTTTACATTTGCTGGAGAATTACGATATTCGCGCCGCCATTGATGCCCGCAATGAGAAGGTAGGGAAGAAGATCCGTGATGCGGAGCTGAAGCGGATTCCTTACATGCTGGTTGTAGGCGAGAAGGAAGAAAACGAAGGCACAGTCTCAGTCCGCCGTCAGGGGGAAGGAGACCAGGGGAGCACTTCGGTGGAGGCCTTCGCACAGCTGGTTAAGGATGAAATAAGCCGCATGCTGGCCGATTGATGCGCGAAGTGACATGAGATCAAAGAAGTATAACCAAAAAGAAAGGAGTAGATTATAGCAACGCTTCCCAACCAGAACCTGCGAAGGGGACCCATAAGGAAAAAGGAAGATCCCCATCGTATCAATGAGAAGATAAGGGCTTTGATGGTCAGAGTCGTTGGCCCGAATGTAGAAACGGGTATCTTCCCCATTCGTGAAGCGCTAAAAATGGCAGAAGACCAGGGATTGGACCTGGTTGAGATCTCGCCAACCGCCAACCCGCCTGTTTGTAAGATTATCGATTATAAGAAGTTTCTCTACGAACAGAAGAAAAAGCAGAAAGAGATCAAGGCCAAATCGGCCAAGGTGGTTGTTAAGGAAATTCGCCTGGGACCCAATACTGATGAGCATGACTTCAATTTCAAACTGAAACATGCCATCAAGTTTCTCCAGGAAGGTGATAAAGTCAAGGTGGACGTCTTTTTCAAAGGAAGGTCCATCATATACAAGGAAAAAGGGGAGATCATGCTGCTGCGTTTTGCCCAGGAGTTGGAAGACTACGGTAAAGTAGAGCAGTTACCCAAGCTGGAAGGCAAACGCATGATCATGATCCTTGCCCCGAAGAAAAGTTAAGCCGTCAGGAACGGTAGTTTTTAACCAATAGTTAGGAGAAGTAAGATGCCAAAGATGAAAACCAAGTCCGGTGCTAAGAAACGATTCTCGTTCACCGGCTCAGGCAAGATCAAACGCAAGCACGCTTACAAAAGCCACATCCTTACCAAGAAAAGTAACAAGAGGAAACGCAACCTCACTTACGTAACCCTGGTGGATAAAGCAGATGTTCCACGTGTGAAGGACATGCTTGCCCTTTAATTCAATCATTGTTTAACGTGCTTTCAGCCAGAAGAGCTGCATGGCAGCCGCTGAAGCAATAAAACACACAAAAAGATGCCAAGATCAGTCAACGCTGTCGCTTCCAGGGCACGCCGGAAAAAAATCCTGAAGCTGGTGAAAGGCCAGTTCGGTCGGCGCAAGAATGTTTGGACAGTAGCCAAGAACGCCTATGAAAAAGGGCAACAATATGCATACCGTGACCGCAGAAACAAGAAGCGCAGCTTCCGCCGGTTGTGGATCGCACGTATCAATGCCGGTGTCCGGCAGTATGGATTATCATACTCCGTCTTTATGGGAAGGTTGCATAAGAATGATGTGCACCTGAGCCGTAAAGTCCTTGCCGACCTGGCAATGAACAACCCCGAGGCTTTCAAAGCCATTGTGGACACTGTAAAATAGATCATTTCCGTTCCTGATGTAAGAGAGGCCGGCCCATTGGGACCGGCCTCTCTGTTTATGGCCGGCCTGCTGCTAAGCTACCGCTTCACGCGCAGGATCCAGATTGTTCCATCGTCCGGTATGCTTGCTGTTCAGACGACCCTGGCTTAGAGAAACAGGCTCTCCCTCATAGCGGGGATCCGGCCGCAGCGGTAACTTCTCCATCCGGCTCACCTCCAGCAAGGGAAACCCAAATTCCTCAACCAGCCTGCCGCTCATACGGTACACCCCATTGCCCCGGAAAGGGAAATCCCGGGCGATCTGGGGAAAATGCACGGTGTCGAAAAACTGCCCGTGGATATCCAGAAAAGCGGCGAAATGCATGATCTCTCCTTTGATCGTGCGAACATATTTGATGGTGACCAGGTGACCTGTCATGCTCACCTCCCGCCCGATATGCTGTTCCATTTGTGTGGCCAGCAAACCATGCGGGCGTTCGTCCTGCAACATCTCGAAGGCAGTCAGACTCACTGTGAAGCCAAAAAGCTCCATCTCATCATAGGCATCTTCCAGGCGGTCATGCACCAGTGATGGTAAACGGAAAGGCTTGGTGTCGGGCAGAAACAGGCGGCGGGCAGCAACCACCTGTTGCCCCTTGGCCTTAAACATATGGGCCTCCCAGAGGAGGGCCTTGCGTGAACGTCCGGTGAAACGGAATGCGTCGGCCCGTATCAGCAACACCACCTGCTCATGTGGCGGCTGTATGCGTTCCATGAAGTCGTCCAGGTCACGGTAAGGGCCGTTGCGTTCCCTTTCCTCAACGATGGTCCGGGCCAGCCTGCCTTCCAGGCTCTTCATATGCACAAAACCCAGCCAGATCACCGTTCCGCTGATGCGGGTCATGTAGCGGCTGTGGTTGACACTGGGAGGCTCAATCTGTGCACCGCAACGGCGGGCCTCATTCAGGTACACCCAGGTAGGGTAGAAGCCCCCGAAGTTGTTGATGACAGCCACCATGAATTCCAGCGGATAATGTGCCTTGAGGTAAAGGCTCTGAAAACTCTCCACCGCATAGGAAGCAGAGTGGGCTTTGGAAAACGAATAACCGGCAAAGGATTCAATCTGTCGCCACACTTCGCGGGTAACGTCCTCAGGATAGCCCCGCTCCCGGCAATTCTGGAAAAACTTGTCGACGATCTTCTGAAACTCAACCCGCGAACGGTATTTCCCACTCATGGCCCGCCTCAGGACATCGGCATCCGACAGGTCGAGACCGGCAAAATGATGGCAGACCTTGAGCACGTCCTCCTGATAAACCATCACGCCGTAGGTTTCCTTCAACTGGGCTTCCATCACAGGGTGGATATAGCTGAAACTATCCGGATGATGGAAGCGGCGGATGTATTCACGCATCATGCCCGAACGTGCTACCCCCGGACGGATGATGGAGCTGGCAGCGACAAGGGTGAGGTAATCCGCACAGTGCAGCTTCTTCAGCAATCCCCGCATGGCCGGACTTTCGATGTAGAAACATCCGTTGGTTTCTCCCTGTCGGAGCTGCTGTTGTGACAGCGGATCCTGTTTGAACATCCGGACCTGGTGCACATCCACGGTGATGCCGCGGTTTTCCCGTATAATGTCAGCCGCTTCGCTGATGTGGCCGATGCCCCGCTGGCTCAGGATGTCAAACTTCTCAAAACCAATGTCTTCTGCAACATACATATCCCATTGCGTCGTGGGAAAACCCTTGGGGGGAAGATCCAGGGCGGTGTAGGCAGTGATGGGTTTCTCAGAGATCAGCACCCCACCGGCATGTATGCTCCGCAGGTTGGGGAAATTGGCCATCTTCCGGCCGATCTCCAGGATACGGGCGGTTAACTTGTCATGGTAACGTTTGTCTTCCGGCTCATTGACCAGCCTGTCGATCTCCCCCTTGGGTAATCCGTATACCTTGCCCAGCTCCCGCAGGATAGACTTGCCTTTGAAGGTTGACATGGCTCCCAGCAGTGCAGTATGCTCCCGCCCGTAACGCCGGAAGATATACTGGTGTACCTCATCCCTGTCTTTCCAGGAATAGTCGATGTCGAAGTCGGGTGGACTGCTGCGCCGCGGATTGATGAAACGCTCGAAGTAGAGGTCGAGCTCGATGGGGTCTACATCGGTGATGCGGAGGCAGTAAGCAACCACGCTGTTGGCTCCGCTTCCCCGGCCAACATGGTAAAATCCGCGTGAGATGGAATAGCGCACGATATCCCAGGCGATCAGGAAATAGGCGGCAAAGCCGAGGTTGCTGATGATGTCCAGCTCTTTCCTGACCCGCTCGCGGGCTTCTGTATGCTGCTTGCCGTAACGGGCAATCAGGCCGTCCTGGGCCAGCTTCTCCAGCAGCAGGCGGTCGTCATATTGACTGGCTGTATAGGTTTGTTTGTTTTTTATTCCCTGAAAATCAAAAGGAAAGCGACAGTTGTTGTCCAGAAAGGCGCTGTTCCAAAGGGCTTCAGGCACGTGGTTGAAATGCTGGCGTATCTGGTCTTCAGGGATGAACGTATCGCCAGGGCTGGCCAGGCTGCTTTCATTCAGGCGGCTGAGCAATACATTATCGTCGATGGCCCGGAGGTGACGGTGTAATACCATATCTTCCGCCTCCAGGAAAGTCAGGGGTTGATAGGCTACCATACGCTGGCGGAGCTCCCGCAATGGGTGGCTGAGCAGTTTGTTCTCCTGCCCTGGACGCAGGGCGATGAACTCATTGGAGGCCAGTGTCCGGTTGGGTGTTTGGGACAGGGGATACAGGAGAAAGGCATCCGGCAGGGATTCTGGCTCGGGTATCAGGGGTGCCCCTTCCAGGTTATGCCGGCTGAGGAAGGTGTTAAGCTGCTGAAATCCTGACTCATTGGCGGCCAGGCCGGTGAAGAGATGGCGGTGCCCTTCCCGGAAATCGATGCCGGCCAGAGGCTCTACACCCTGTCCACGGCAGGCTTTTACAAAGTCGAAGATACCCGCCACATTATTTATATCGGCCAGCACCAGCCTTTTTAATCCCCGCCGGGCTGCTTCTGCCGCCAGGGTTTCCGGGGACATCAGTCCGTAGCGTAAACTGTAATACGAATGTGCGTAGTAGAACATAGGGTTTATGTTTTTGGATGAATAGACGGAGGGGTGCCCCCGGCAGGGCTGGCGATGTGGCGCCATTGCCGGTCGATCGAGACAGCCCGTTGTATGGCCAGCGCCCCGAAGCGCCGGCGTATACGGTCCAGCGCCTGGTACAGGTTGAGCATCTCGGGAGTGTCTTCGAACATATCGATCTGCTGAACACCCCTGACGAGGTAACTGAACCTCACTCCGATAAGCCGGATGCGCATGCGGCGTTCATAAAGGCGGTCGAAAAGGGAATGCACCACCGGAGCAAGGATGTGGTCAAAGGCCGTATATGCAATCCGCTGCTGGCGGGTGTGGGTGTCGAAATTGGCATAGCGTATCTTCACCGTCACGCAGGAGGCGAGCCATGTCTCTTTCCGGAGCTGAAAAGCCAGCTTCTCAACCATGCTGCTCAGGATCTCATGCAGGCGGCCTATGTTCGTGGTGTCCTGCTCAAAAGTGATCTCAGCCCCCACCGATTTGCGATCCGACCAGGGCTCTACCGGCGTGTGGTCTATGCCGTGCGCCCGCTTCCAGATCACCAGCCCGTGGCTGCCCAGTACATTGACCATCATCTCAGCCGGGATCTCCTGCAGGGTGGCAATGGTGGCTATGCCCATCGACCGCAGCAGGTGGAAGGTCTTTTCGCCTACCATCGGGATCTTGCGGATGGAAAGAGGCGCCAGAAAAGAGGGGACCTGAAGGTACGGCACCTCCAGCTCCCCGTTTGGCTTGGCCTCGCCTGTGGCTATCTTGGATACCGTTTTGTTAACCGAAAGCCCCACGGAAATGGGCAAACCCGTATGCTGCATGATGGCCTGCCGCAACTCACGGGTCCATTTCATGCAACCAAAGAAACGGTCCATCCCCGTAATATCCAGGTAATGCTCGTCGATGGAAGCCTTCTCGTAACGCGGCGCCCGCTCGGCAATGATATCCGTGACCATGTCCGAATAGCGGCTGTACATCTCCATGTCCCCACGGATGTATACCGCGTCCGGACAAAGATGACGGGCCATCTTCATCGGCATGGCAGACCGGACTCCCGAACGCCGTGCCTCATAGCTGCAACTCGCTACAACCCCACGGTCCGATGTCCCCCCGATGATCACCGGCCTGCCCTTTAACTGGCTGTTGCGCAAGCGCTCCACCGATACAAAAAAAGTGTCCAGGTCCAGGTGAACAATATGCCGCTCCGTAGACATGATGTTTTTCTTTATTAAAACTTGACAACGATATGTGTTTTGTTTTACTTTTGATTAAAATATAATCAAAAGTCAGACGATAATATAATCATTTTTCAAATGACAAGTCAAGCCCCGAATTTTTTTTCATCCAATATCCGCCTGCTGCGGAAACGCAAGGGGAAAACCCAGGATGATGTAGCCTTTGCCCTGGGGATGAAGCGCTCGACCCTGAGCGGGTATGAGAATGAAGTGGCCCAGCCCGGTATCCCGGCCCTGGTCCAGTTTTCCACATATTTCGGCGTGGCCGTCGATACCCTTATCCGTGTTGATCTGAGTCAACTGGGAGAACGGGAACTGTCTCAGCTCGAAAGGGGATATGACGTCCATGTCCATGGGACCCATCTCAGGGTGCTGGCTACCACTGTCAATGCAGCCAATGAGGATAATATCGAGCTTGTTCCGGAGAAAGCCCAGGCAGGATACCGCAAAGGCTTTGCCGATCCCGAGTTTATCCAGGTACTGCCAGCTTTTCAATTGCCTTTTCTTTCCAGACATAAGAAATACCGAACCTTTCAGATCAGCGGCGATTCCATGCTCCCCATCCCTGACGGCGCCTGGATCACGGGAGAATATGTCGAGGACTGGCTCACCCTCCGCGATCGCATGGCTTATATTATCCTGACCCTGGATGAAGGGATCGTTTTTAAGGTGGTGGAAAACCGCATCAGCCAGGATGCCCGCCTGGTTCTCTACTCTCTCAATCCAGCCTATGACCCCTATGAAGTGGATGTGAAGAACATCCGCGAGATCTGGCGCTTTGTACATTATATCAGTGAAGAACTCCCCGGAAGCAATGTCAGGGATACGGACCTGGCCTCTACCGTAGCCGAACTTCGCCGGGATGTGGGCCTGATCAAATCCCGCATCCTTAAACTGGATCTCTGACGCAACACTACATCACTGGAATACGTTCAATACACTAACCCGTTAACACAATATTTGAATATCACGATGGCATGTAATTGCGTATGATATTTTGATGTATTTTGTATGTAACTGGTTGAAAAGTAGATTGGATGTGTTATATTTGAAATCTGTTTGCCAGCAAGATGCGAAATCAAACTTTAATGTTATTTCTGCTTGGTACCCTGCTGAGCATGTTCTGTTTCCAGGCCTGTGAAGAAAGTCTGGCCGAGGATGTACGCACCAATGTTAGCGTGACCAGCGAGATCTTGCTGGGACAGGCTGTTTATCATCATGCCTACCTGCTGGTGGATGAAGCAGCCCGCGACAGCCTCCTGTTGGCATCAGGTACCGCCTTAATCGGAGGCGCCCTAGTCACTGCCGGACCAACAGATTATAGCTTTTTGATCAGTTTTGGTGACAGTAATATAATGTGCACCGACGGATTGGTGAGAAGGGGCAGCATGCGGGCAGACTTCCCCACGGGCTACCTGGGGGATTCATTATTCCTCATCATTCGATTTCAGGATTACTACGTCGATGACAAAAGGGTAGAAGGTGAACTGAGCATCACCTCTGGTTCATTGGCCTTCGATAATCCCTGGAATGTAAGGATGCAGATCGATAATGGGAAGCTGGGCGAAGTACCTGAAATAGCGAATTGGAATGCGGATATAACCTGGTCCTGGTTTAAAGGCATGAATACGCCCTTCGACATTCTTGACGACAGTGTCATGATTCTGAGTGACAGCCGGTATTATGGCCGTTCAGTCAGTGGAATCGACTGGAATGCAAATGCAAAAGAACCACTATCAATGGGTCGGCCATGTCCCTGGATCAGCAGTGGTGTCCTTTCACTCGATATGCCAGCTTTATTTATCCGCTTTGGCAGTGTTACCTACGGTCGGGGTGAATGTGATGCCAGGGTTGATCTTTATTTTAATGGTGAGACGATTTCCTTTTATCTTGATTAACATATAATTAACTTATTGAATTCATCATCTTCCATACTTTTGTTCAACTGCCTTCAATCACTTTGATAATCTTTAACATCATGAAAAAACTACTACTACCACTTGCCTTCATCTTTGCCTTGAGCTTCTCATCCTGCGACGATGAGGATCTGATTGATAACCTGGATGCCAATATCGAAGGTGCCAAAGCTTATGTCACCGGCGAGACAGCCTTCTTTGATATTTTTAAGGTCATCGATAAAGCGGTGAGGGATAGTGTTTTATGGGCCAATGGCAGTGTTCAGGTCGATGGGGCACAAGTAAGTTTGCTTCCCGGTGACACAGCTATGATCGTCGATTACGGCTCCACCAATGTGCTGTGCCCGGATGGTAAAAACCGTCGCGGTGCAATGCATGTGAGCCTTAACGGAGATTACCTGAATTACACGGGCCAGCTTAGCGCTCAGCTTCTGGATTATTATCTGAATGATGATAAGATTGAAGGAACACAGACCCTGCAAAACTTCATCTCTGGTGGAAACTATGACTTGCAGATGCAGGTAATTGGAGGTGTTGTGACACAGACAACCGGAAAAGTATTCAATTGGGCAACATCAAGGACTTTGCGTTGGCTGCAGGGTGCCCTGACCCCGGGAGATATTTCAGACGACAGGATCGCCATGCTGACTGGTTCAACCGTTACCGGGAATGTTGTGGGAGGGAACTCCTATGATGTTGAGGTGGCCAATGACCTAGAATATGGACGCGACTGCGAATGGATTTCCAAAGGTCTTATCAACATCACCATACCAGGGCTTCCGGTAGAAACCGGCAGTGTGGATTTTGGCAATGGTGAATGTGATGCCAAGGTACTATTCCTCTTTGGCGGAAGCTCCGTGCCTTATTTCATGGATTAGTTTTTGTCATCTCCGCATACTGATTACCTGTATAATCCCTTTCTGTCATGAATATTGTCAGACCTCTTGTTATTGTGGCTACCCTGAGCATAGCCTTTCTGCTATCCTCATGCCTGAAGGACTATGATCAGTACACCTACAAGGTGGCCGATTGGGAGCCCCTGCTGGCGGCCCCGCTCGTTTCGGCCTCCCTGGGGATGGATGATATTCTGAAAAATGTTGGCAGTAATATCATCGCAGACTCCACAACCGGTCTGGTTCACCTTATTTATGAGAGTGAGCAAATGGCTGCCAATGCAACCTCATATCTCGATATCCCTGACCAGGAACTGCAGACCAGTATAAACTTCCTGATGCCCCCCGGTGTGCCTCCAGGCGACAGCATCGTTATTGCATATGGTGACCCGGTCGTCGTTAATTTTCCCAATGGCGAGAGTGTCGATAGCATGCACGTGGATGCGCTGTTTAATATCAATCTGGTTTCCAATCTGAAACATTCCGGAAAAATCAAAGTGAATCTGCCTTTTGTGAAACGGAATGGTCAATCCATTTCTTTTGAAATTGCCCATATCTATACAGGAACCCTCCCGGTTATAATCAATCAGGTCATTGATTTAACAGGTTCTGTCATTTATCTCAGTCAGGGGAGCAAAGGGCTTCGCAATACCATCCAGCCTGATTACAAACTTATTGTGTATGGCGACAATAATCAGGATACAGCCACTTATACCGTTGATATGCACGACAGAATCGAGCAGATCAGGTTCCGGGATGTTTTCGGGCGACTGGGAACTTATACTGAAAGTTTCACGGATATTTTTGACATCGGCCTGTTTAATCAGGTGGAACTGGGCGAAGTTGATCTCGAAGAAGTAAAGTTGGAAATAGAAGTAGATAATTCTTTTGGGCTGCCAATAGAAGTCAACCCCAATGAGATATGGGCAAGCTCGACCGTCAACCCGCCCTACAAGGTCGTAATTGATGACCTGCCGGCATCAATCCTTATCCAGGCACCTCCAGTATCGGCAGCCGGCAGTTTCGCCAGATCCAATATCTCAATGAGCAGTCAGGATGTTATTGAGGCATTCAAAATTGCGCCGCAACTGGTGTACTATAGTTTCTCTGCTACCCTGAATCCCCCTGGTACCAGCGGCGACAACTTCATTCTGGATACTTCAGAGATTCGTTTCAGGTTTAAAGTAGATGTCCCTCTGGCAGGGAAAGTAGGTGGAATTGTTATGCAGGATACCGTTGAGCTGGATGTTGATAGCCTGGAAGAGGCTCAATCCCTTACATTGCGCCTTGTATTCGAAAACACCTTTCCTATTGAAGTGGATTTTCAGGCGTATATGTTTGGACCTGCTCAACAAATCACCGATTCATTATTCAATGGAATGACGAATCTTTTGCCTCCCGGTATCATTGGCAGCGGATCTGACAAGCGGGTCATTGCTCCGGGTAAGCGCTCCGTGGACATTACCCTTGAAGGCAGTAAGCTGGATGCATTTCTGGCAGCTGATAAAATTATCCTGAGGGGGCGGCTGAAAACAGCCGGGCAGGATCTGGTCAGGATTTACGAGGATTACGAGATAAAGGTCAGGATGGGTGCAGCCGCTGCCCTCCGCATTCAGATCAATGATTAACCGGGATCCACAGGAATATGAAAAGATTACTACCAGTCGTGCTGCTGATGACCTTCGCCTGGGGCCAGGCTCAGGAGACACAAATCATACATCATATGAACTGGGTTCCGCAGTCCTTGCGTTCGAACCCAGCCCAGCTACCAGACTATAAGTTTTTTATTGGCTTGCCTGCCATTTCCTCTGTCTATGTTGGCGTTGACATGGGCGTTTCATTCCGGGATATTGTACAGGAATTACCCAATGATACTTTCCTGATAGATCCAGGTTTTATTCTCTCAAACCTTGAGAACGAGAATTTAATTGGTGTTACAGCCGATCTGGATCTGCTTTCCTTTGGGTTCAGGATCAAACGAGCCTACCTCACAATGAGCCTTGCGGAGCGCAACCGCTTCCGTTTTGCATATCCTAAAAGCCTGCTTGAATTCTTATGGAAAGGCAATGGGGCCTTCATCGGTGAACCTGTGGACCTGAGCGCACTTGCTGTGGAAGCATCAGCTTATGGCGAGGCTGCAGTAGGCATGTCACTTCCGATTGGCAATCATTGGATTGTCGCAGGACGTTTCAAATTCCTCTCTGGACTGGGACATGCACATATTCAACCCAGTGCTTTTGAATTATACACAGATCCTGAATCCTACGCTATCCGTATCCGTAGCGGGTTGGATCTCTATACAGCCGGAGCTGAGATCGATATCAGCAAGGAGCTGGATTTTAACTTTGAAGTGGATCCGGAATTGTTCATGTTTCGCAATCCGGGATTCAGTTTTGATGCCGCAGCGACTTTCATGCCCACAGATCGGTGGCGACTCAGTGCAGGGATTTTCGATATGGGTTCTATCCGTTGGGAGGCTGAAGCAAAACGCCATTATGTGAAGGAGGGTGAGTACACTTTCAGCGGTCTGGAGATAGGTGATGTGTTCAAAGCAGATAGTGTGGATTTTACTGCTCAGCTCGACAAAATCGTTGATACACTTAAGATTATCTTTGATCTTCAAAGCGAGAAGGCCTCTTATAGCCGGGCACTCCAGCCTTTGATTTTCGCCTCTGCCGAATACCAGTTTACCCGGAACACGCGTCTGGGCGCACTCATGCGCGGTGAATACTTTGCCGACAGGTTTTATCCGATATTCAACTTTGCACTACACCAACGCCTGGGTAGGGTGCTCTCATTATCAGGTTCATACACCATAAGGAACCGCAGCTACTATGACATTGGCGCAGGTCTGACGATGAAACTGGGACCTATGCAGTTGTATATCCTAGGCGATAACATACTGAATGTTATCTGGCCGGAACAGATGCGAAGCTTTTCCCTTCATATGGGAATGAACCTCGTATTTGGCAAACCAATGGACCGGAAGGAGAAGTTGATGAAGATGATGGAGGAGGAGCCTTCCGAGACGCTGTAAGGCCTGAATGGCCACTCAGGATCCTTCACGCAGTTTTCTTACATGCGCTCCGGGACTTCTATCCCAAGTATCCATAATGCATGCTTCAGTGTATCTGCTGTAAGTCCGGCCAGGGCAAGGCGATAGGCACTTCTATCAGGGCTTTCTGCTTTGAGAATTGGGCATGACTGGTAGAATTGATTGAATTCCCGGGCCAGATCATAAGCATAGTTGGCAATGAGCGCCGGACTGTATGCCATGCCTGCTTCCTTCAGTCGGTCCTGATAGAGCATGATCCATTTAAGTAGCTCTTTTTCTTCGTCTTCAATGTTAAAGCCGGGTGCCGGAACACGCGCCTGGATCTCCATCGCATCCGCTTTTCGCTGGACCGAGCGAATACGTGCGTAGGTGTATTGAATGAAGGGTCCTGTATTACCATTGAAATCAACGGATTCCTCGGGGTTGAAGGTCATGGTCTTTTTTGGATCCACTTTTAGAATATAATACTTCAGGGCAGCCAGACCCACGATCCTGAACAGCTCAGTCGCTTCATCACCCTGTAAATCTTCCAGTTTTCCCAATTCCTCAGTACGCTTTCTTGCGGTCTGCAGCATCTCGGCCATCAGGTCATCAGCATCTACCACTGTACCTTCCCTTGATTTCATGCGCCCATGGGGCAATTCTACCATCCCATAACTGTAGTGCCGGATACGTTGACTCCATTCCCTTCCCAGCCGGGCCATGACTTTCTGCAATACATCAAAATGGTAGTTCTGCTCATTACCCACGACATACACCAACTCATCTGCTTCATAATCATCGTGCCGTAGCTGGGCGGTTCCTATGTCCTGTGTAATGTAAACAGACGTGCCATCTGACCTCAACAGCAGTTTCTCGTCCAGTCCTTCATTGCTGAGGTCAACCCAGACAGATCCATCCTGCCGCTTATGAAATACCCCCATATCCAGCCCTTCCTGAACCAGCACTTTACCAAGCTGGTAGGTTTGGGACTCATAATAGATTTTGTCGAAGTCGATGCCCAATTGATGGTAAGTCGCAGTGAATCCTTCGTAAACCCAGTTGTTCATCATCTCCCAGAGCGATCTCGTCTTTGCATCATTGGCTTCCCATTGTCGCAACATCTGCCGGGCCTCCTCCATGAGCGAAGATTGCTGCATTACCTCCTTCTCTTCCACGCCGGAGGCCATCAGTGCCGCCGCTTCTTCTTTGTAATACTGGTCGAACAAAACATAATACTTCCCGACCAGATGATCACCTTTTATTCCAGATTTCTCCGGGGTTTCACCATTACCCCATTTTAGCCATGCAAGCATGGATTTGCAGATATGAATACCGCGGTCATTGACAAGGTTAACACGATATACCTGATGGCCATTGGCCATGAGCAGCCTGCTGAGCGAGAACCCAAGCAGATTATTCCGGATATGACCCAGGTGAAGTGGTTTGTTGGTATTGGGGGAAGAAAACTCGATAACAATCCTGCGACTTTCCTTGCTATCAATGCGCTCAGATATTGGTGCTCCCAGCCACTGGCATGTCTGATCAAGAAAGTAACCGTCGGTGAAGCATAGGTTGAGAAAGCCTTTTATTACGTTAAAGGACGCTATTTCAGGTATATGCTGCAGCAAAAAACGGCCAATCTCCTGGGCTGTATCCTCCGGGCTTCTTTTGGACAACCTGACCAGCGGAAATACGACCAGCGTTAGATCACCTTTTACATCCGGGCGTGTAGGCTCCAGATTGATTTGCGCAATTGGAAAGCTTGTGTTAAAGCAAACAGTTCCGGCCTTTACGATATGGTCGGTGATGCGGGATATGATGGACATGTGTATTTATCTTTACTGCAAAAGTACAATTTCATCTGCCAAGCTGAAAGAACTGCCTGGTCCCTGGCATATTACTATATAAGGCATCAGTCGTTCATCATCAGAATTCCATAGAATGCCATAAAAAAAAATATATGATCAGGTAGCCGTATCGACAACGAATCCAAAGGGTGAAAATGACTTATTCACAGTTGTTGATCAGTCTGTGCATAGGTAAATGGTTGTTAGATAGATTGATATCGAATCATTTGTTTTCATTCCTGCACTTTTATGCATGTTTTACGTGCCTTCGATAAGGCACACCAAGGAGGATTATAGTGAGGTGTTTTGTATAACAGTATAAAAGTTCTACCTTTGCCAACGGAAATGAATCATCCTAATATACAACAACTTAACAAATTAATGGAGGACTTATGAAACGAAATGTAATCATCATTGGTGCCGCCGGTCGTGATTTTCACAACTTTAACACCTATTACCGGAACAATGAGCATTACAATGTTGTCGCATTCACAGCGGCACAAATTCCTGACATCGACGGTCGCAAGTACCCTGCTGCGCTGGCCGGATCACTTTACCCTGATGGCATTCCCATTTTTGCCGAGGCAGATCTTCCCAGGCTGATCAAGGAACACAATATTCATGATTGTGTATTTTCCTACAGCGATGTGACTTATCAGAAGGTAATGTCGGTGAGCGCCATTGTAAATGCCTGTGGCGCCAACTTCGTTCTCCTGGGTCCCAATGACACCATGGTAAAGAGCACCAAACCGGTCATTGCTGTCGGTGCAGTCCGCACAGGTTGTGGTAAAAGCCAGACCTCCCGCAGGGTCATCGAGCTGCTCATGGAGCAAGGCCTGAAGGTGGTAGCTGTGCGGCATCCCATGCCCTATGGTGACCTCGTTGCCCAGAAGGTACAACGCTTTGCAGAGGTCGCTGACCTGGAAAAACATAAATGTACGGTTGAAGAAATGGAAGAATATGAGCCCCATGTTGTTCGCGGCAACGTGATTTACGCCGGGGTGGATTATGAAGCCATTTTGAGGGCTGCTGAACAGGATCCTGATGGATGTGACGTCATCCTCTGGGACGGTGGAAACAATGACTTCCCCTTCTATAAACCTGATCTCTGCATCACCGTTGTGGATCCGCATCGTCCGGGTCACGAACTGAGTTATTATCCTGGCGAAGTGACGCTGCGCCTGGCCGACGTGGTGGTTATCAATAAGATGGATAGCGCCAATGCCGATGCTATCCAGACCGTCCGCGAAAACATCGCTAAGGTAAATCCCCATGCCATCGTCGTCGACGGAGCTTCACCAATTAAGGTTGACGATCCTTCCATGATCCGTGGAAAACGGGTGCTCGTGGTTGAAGATGGCCCAACCCTCACACATGGTGAGATGAAGATTGGCGCCGGCACCGTCGCTGCCCAGAAATTTGGCGCTAGCGAACTGGTCGACCCAAGGCCCTTCACCGTTGGAAAACTCTCAGAAACCTTCCGTATTTATCCTAATATCGGAACACTGTTGCCGGCCATGGGTTATGGGGAGCAGCAGTTGAAGGACCTGGAGGCCACCATCAATGCCACAGATTGTGACAGTGTGGTGATCGGTACGCCAATTGACCTGAACCGCATCATCAAGATCACCAAGCCCAATACCAGGGTCTATTATGACCTGCAGGAAATTGGTATTCCTAACCTTGATGAAGTGATGAAAGAATTTATTGTCAAACACAAACTGGCATAAAGCATGAAGCGGCCCCATCGGGCCGCTTTTTTTTTCACTTAATGTTAACACGCTTGAAGTGTCGCAGACAGAGTATATATCTTTAGCCCCCGGGATTTATCTTTTACCAGCCTATGAAAAGCAGAAGTCTTGTATCCATCAATGATTACTCCAAGGAAGAGTATCTCAAGATCCTTGATCTGGCCGAGAAATTCGAGGCCCGGCCTACCCAGCGTATACTGGAAGATTACGTCGTCGCAACCTTATTCTTTGAACCTTCCACACGTACACGGCTCAGTTTCGAAAGTGCCGTAACACGTTTGGGAGGCAAGGTGATCGGGTTCTCCGACTCAGCTTCCACCAGTACCCAGAAAGGAGAGTCTCTCAGAGATACAATCCTGACCGTCAGTAACTACTCCGACCTGATCGTGATGCGCCATCCGCTGGAAGGCAGTGCCCGATTTGCCAGCGAGATAGCCTCGGTGCCCATTATCAATGCCGGAGATGGCGCTAACCAGCATCCAACGCAGTGCCTGCTCGACCTGTATTCCATCCGCAAAACTCAAGGAACACTTGATAACCTTCATATTGCCTTTGTGGGAGATCTGAAATATGGCAGGACTGTTCATTCGAACGTAATCGCACTCACTCACTTTAATTGCACTTTTCACCTCGTTTCTCCCGAAGAGCTGAAATTGCCCAGTGCCGTGAAACGTTTTATCAAGGATAAAGACCTGGCTTACCATCAGTATACCGA
The DNA here is from genome assembly GCA_018001695.1 of Lentimicrobiaceae bacterium. GTDB lineage: Bacteria > Bacteroidota > Bacteroidia > Bacteroidales > JAGNHN01 > JAGNHN01. The sequence goes on along the minus strand of JAGNHN010000031.1, from coordinate 24,698 downwards.
GCTGGCTGATGTGATACCCCAGGCAGATATTATCTATATGACCAGGATACAGCGTGAGCGTTTCTCTGATCCTATTGAATATGAGAAGGTTAAAAATTCCTATATTCTCACCCTGGATATGCTCCAAGGATCGAAGGAGAATATGAAGGTGTTACATCCTCTCCCCAGGGTCAACGAAATTGAGGAAGCCGTGGACCTGAGCGAGAAGGCCTACTATTTCCAACAGGCCCTTAACGGGGTTTATGTCCGTCAGGCATTGCTGGCGAGTATTCTGGGATTGAAATAAATAACCTTTAAGCAGACTTTTGTTATGACTATATCATCAGACCGCAAAGAGCTAAAGGTGTCAGCCATTGAAAATGGCACCGTCATTGACCACATACCTGCACGCAGCCTGTTTCAGGTCATCAGTATTCTGAACCTGGACAAGATCAGGCAACAGATCCTTTTTGGCACCAACCTCGAGAGCAAAAAGTTCGGCACCAAGGGTATCATTAAGGTTTCCAATATATTCCTCAAACCAGAGGATATCAATAAAATAGCCCTGGTCGCACCGAGCGCTACCCTCATTACCATCCGCAATTATGAGGTGGTCGAGAAGAAGCAGGTGGAAGTGCCGGAGCAGATCAATAAGTTTGTGAAATGTGTTAATCCTCGCTGCATCACAAATAACCAGGCCGTTCCAACACGTTTTCAGGTGATCGATAAGGAGGACCTGAAACTGGCTTGTGATTATTGTGAGAAGATCACAGCACGTGACAATATTGTCTTTATCTGATATCCGCCTTTGCCAGTGTGTTAATTCATAAATAATACCATAGGAATATGCTGCCTGCCCTGGATATACGGGATTTGCGTTTTTCATACGGTCAGGGGTATGCTGTGGATGGTATTACGTTGCAGATCGAAGAGGGTCTCTTTTTTGGACTGCTGGGCCCAAATGGTGCCGGAAAGTCGACCACGATCCAGATGCTATGCGCATTATTGCCGCCACAACAAGGTAGTATCAGCTGTTTTGGCGATTCGATTGTTGCCCACCCCATGCGGTGCAAACAGCTCATGGGTGTTGTCCCGCAGGAAATAGCGCTGTATGAGGAACTGAGTGCACTGGAAAACCTCATGTTCTGGGGCAGGATGTACGGCCTGACGCTGAAGCAATGCCGGCGCAGGGCAGTTCAGCTACTCAACCTTACCGGCTTAAGAGAGCGGGCCAGAGACAAGATCAGGACATACTCAGGCGGGATGAAACGCCGGATCAATTTAGCTGCAGCCCTGATGCATGAGCCCAGGATACTGCTCATGGATGAGCCTACAGTCGGTGTTGATCCCCAAAGCCGTATCCATATCTTCGAGATGCTCTCTGCCCTTCATAAACAGGGGATGACCATCATTTACACGACGCATTACATGGAGGAAGTAGAACGGCTCTGCCAGCGCGTTGCCATCATCGATCACGGGCGTATCATGGCAGAAGGGACCCTTCCGGAATTGAAGTCGCTATGCAAGGACGAATCCATGATCATCGTGGATATCGCATCAACTGATTCGGACAACGCAAAACTGCCGGAGAGTTTGCCATTCTCAGGCGCAAGAATGGAGGGTGAAACCTTGTTCGTCCCCAGTGTCCAACCCCAGCAATTGCTCCCGGAGCTGGTCTCTGTTCTGACACAACAGGGTATCGGGATACACAGGACTGAAATCATCGAGCCCAACCTGGAAATGGTTTTTCTGAGACTGACAGGTCGTAGCTTAAGAGACTGATTATGAGAATAACATGATGCTGCTTGATCTGATATATAAAGACCTGAAGATTTTTGTCCGGGACCGTAAGGCATTGTTTCTGACCTTTTTGTTGCCGGTGGCCCTTATCACGCTCTTCAGCCTGGCTTATGGCGGTATCGGCAATAAAGAACCCAAACCTGAACAGGTTCTCATTAGTGATATGGACTCGACCGCCTTGTCTCAGGAGCTATTAAGCAAACTTGAATCCATTCCCGGACTTGAATGGCAATCGATAGATACTGCAACAGGAAGAGAAGCAGTGAAGCAAGGGAAGCGGCTTGCCATGCTGAGTCTGCACACCGGTTACGCGGATTCCCTGGCTGCCGGTAGATTGCCACTCATTACCCTTTGGTTTGATGAAGGGCGCGCCATGGAAACCGGGATGCTGATGGAAGCCCTGAGTGCCTCTATCGTGCCGGCGCTTGAACGCTATCGCACCCAACAATCCATACAAGGCTTTCTAAAGGTTCGTTATGCAGGTATGGGGGAGGGGTTCGCGGAAGGACTCAGTAAGGAGATCGGGCAATACATGGAAACAAGCAGTTCATCGAAGGAGATCATACAAGCGCAGGGCATCACTACCGGCCGTCAGGTCAATTGGGGTCTGATCCAATCCGTCGCCGGGGTGGCGGTGATGATGTTGCTCTTCTCCGTGGCAGCCATCGGTGGTAGCATCTTGTCGGAAAAAGAAGAAGGTACGCTCAAAAGGTTACTTGGAAGCCCTGTCCCTTCCTCCGGGATCATGCTGGCCAAGCTGGGCTATGCGGTCATCATAGCCATGGCTCAGTTATTGGTGATGTTCCTGTTTGGCTGGCTTGTCTTTTCACTCGATATATGGACGAATCCACTCGGACTTCTGCTGGTGGTCCTGGCCACCGCACTTGCATGTAGCAGTTTTGGAATATTTCTCGCTGCTGTCAGTCGCAGCAGGCGTCAGGTGGAAGGCATGAGCACAATCGTTGTGCTGATCATGTCAGCCATTGGCGGAAGCATGATTCCGCTGTTCTTCATGCCTGCTTTTATGCAGAAACTGGCGGTCTTTTCTGTGAACTACTGGTCCATCCAGGCTTTCTACGATATACTCGGACGCGATGCAGACTGGCCGGTGTTCATCTGGAAAACCGGTGTTTTGATCGCTATTGCAGCCGGATTGACAGCCATTTCCCTTTATTTGTTCCGGCGAATGATTCGCCGTGTTTCCTGACCTGAAGCGGATCAGATTGGATTTTGTGCTATTGCTTGATTAGGTGCATTGATTCAAAATATTTACATTTGCCGATATTTAAAAATTTCACACAGCAGCCATGAGCGTATTGGTCAACAAGTATTCCAGGGTGATTGTGCAGGGTTTCACGGGCAGTGAAGGAACCTTTCATGCCAGTCAGATGATAGAGTATGGAACCCAGGTAGTGGGCGGCGTGACACCCGGCAAAGGTGGAACGATTCACCTCGATCGGATGGTCTTCGATACGGTCAGAGACGCCGTAGAAGAGACAGGGGCTGACGTATCCGTCATATTTGTGCCTCCTGCCTTTGCAGCGGATGCGATCATGGAAGCAGCCGACGCAGGTATCAGGGTGATCGTATGCATCACGGAAGGAATACCTACACGTGATATGATTGCAGTGAAGGAATACCTTAAAGATAAGGAAGCCCGTCTGATCGGGCCAAATTGCCCGGGCGTCATCACGCCAGGTGAAGCCAAGGTAGGTATCATGCCAGGTTTTATCCACAGCCCAGGGAGCATCGGTATTGTCTCCCGCTCAGGCACCCTTACCTACGAAGCCGTTGACCAGCTTACCAAGGTAGGCTTAGGGCAGTCGACTGCCATTGGTATTGGCGGTGATCCTATCATAGGAACAACCACCGTGGATGCAGTCCGTCTTTTTATGGATGATCCTGATACCAAAGGGATCGTCATGATTGGTGAGATAGGTGGCGGTATGGAGGCAGAGGCTGCTTATTGGATTCGCGACTATGGTACGAAACCCGTTGTGAGCTTCATCGCCGGCGCAACAGCGCCAAAAGGCCGTAGAATGGGCCATGCGGGTGCCATCATTGGCGGTGCCGCCGACACTGCCCAGGCCAAGAAACAAATCCTGCGAGACTGTGGCGTGGAAGTTGTCGATAGCCCGGCCGATATCGGAACCCGGATGAAGGCGCTCCTGAGCAAATAATCATGCCTCAGCTGCCTGATTCCACCTGGTTAATGCTGTTTCCCTGAATCTTTTCCTTAATCTCCATGACAGGACATCCGCCACAGCCTGAGCTGCAGCCGGTGCATGGATCCTGCTCCGGCTGCCTGGCAGCCTGGAAACGCCGGTAATAATGGCGGATTGTAAACAGCCCAACAATGGTTAGAATGAGTATCGTGATGATTTGTTGTAACATACGTCGTTGTTATTAATATCCAAGGAGACTTCCGATCTGAAAGACCAGGAAACTCACAAACCAGGCCATACCCGTTGTATAGAAAACCGTGAATGCAGCGTATTTCCAGCTCCCACTCTCCCGACTGATCGCAGAAATCACAGCAATACATGGAAAGTAGATCAGAATAAAGAACATAAATGCCAGTGCTACGAGCGGCCTGAATACATACTCTCCTTTCCTGGAACCTTCCTGGTAGACCTGTTCCCGTAGTTTGTAAACCAATGAACTGTTTCCAGATTCAACCTCATCGGGATCAGCCTGGTATAGCACCCCCAGTGTTCCGACCACAATTTCCTTAGCGGCAACACCAGTGACGATGGCCACACTCATCTTCCAGTCAAAACCCAGGGGCCGCATGATGGGTTCCACCGCATGGCCTATTTGTCCGATCAGGGAATTACGCTGCCGTTCATAGGACCATTCAGTATTTACCTGTGAGAGTTCCTCCTCAATCTGCTCCAGTGTTCGATCAGCTTTACCGTCCAGGGCCAGTGATACTTCTGCTGTGAGCGCTGATATCTTTGCCTGGTAGGCTGCATCATATGGTGTGTGTCTCGGAAAATAACCCAGTGCCCAGATGATGATGGAGGCTACCAGAATGACACCCCCTATCTTCCTTAAATATTGGCCCGCACGATGCCACATATGCTTTAGCAGGGTGCGGATCGTTGGAACCCGGTAGGGGGGAAGCTCCATCACAAATGGAATGTCCACCTTGCGGAACAAGGTGCGTTTGAACAGCAAGGCAGAAAAAATGGCAAGCGAGACGCCTACACCGTAAATGAGAAATAGAATGCTGGTCTGATTCGAAGCAAAAAAAGCACTGATGAAGAGAATGTAAACAGGCAAACGGGCACTGCAGGACATGAAGGGGTTGATCAGCATCGTGACCAGGCGGTCACGGCGACTCTCTATCATACGGGTGGACAAAATCGCAGGCACATTACAGCCGAAGCCCATCAGCAAGGGAATAAAGGACTTGCCATGCAGGCCGATGCGGTGCATCGCCTTGTCCATGATAAAAACAGCCCTGGCCATATACCCGCTGTCTTCCATCAATGCGATGAAGAAGTAGAGGATGACAATGTTGGGAAGGAAAACGATAACACCGCCCACGCCTCCGAGTATCCCCTGGATCAGAAGGTCCTTTAGCCAACCTCCTTCCATCCTGGCATACAGGAGGGCTGATAACCAGTTCACTCCCTCCTCTATCCATTCCATGAAATAGTTGCCAACCCGGAATGTGGAAAAGAAGGTCAACCACATGAAAAGCAGAAAAATGGGAATGCCCCATAGCTTATGGGTGATGAAAGCATCTACGATTTCTGTCTTCCTTTTCCGTTGTACACGGTTTAACGATAGGGTTTGTTTCAGGGCTCCTTCAACGAAACCGTACTTTGCATCGGTGATAATGGTCTCACCATCATCCTGATAGGCGTCCTCAATCCGTTTACGCTCCTTCTCAGCAGTATGCAGTATCTCCGGCTTATTCACGGCAGCCTGCAGTCGATCGATGGCTGCTGTGTCTTTCTCCAGTAGCTTGATGGCGAGAAAGCGGGAGGATATCTTGTCCGTGATACTGAGGTTTTCAGGTATACGAATCTTCTCCTGTATCGCAGCAATACCACGTTCAATTGTTTCGCCGTAATTGATGTGAATATGTCGCAGGTCGGGATCGCTGTCCTCATACACCTCAATGATGCGGCGTAAGAGCTGGTCAATTCCTCTTCCTTTAGAACCTACCGTTGGAATGAAGGGAATACCCAGCATCTTGCCCAGCATGGTGTAATCCAGGTTATCCCCCTTACGCTCCATATCGTCAAACATGTTCAGCGCCACAACGACCCTGACATCCATGTCAATGAGCTGCGTTGTCAGGTATAAATTACGCTCCAGATTGGACGCATCTACGACATTCACCACTACATCCGGCAGTTCATCGTATATATACCTCCTGACATATAATTCCTCAGGCGAATACGCTGCCAGAGAGTAAGTGCCCGGAAGATCAACCACTTGAAAGGTGTATCCGTCCAGCCTGAAGCGCGCTTCCTTGGCATCAACGGTTACACCTCCGTAATTGCCAACCCGTTCACGGCTGCCGGAAGCATGGTTGAAGATGGTCGTTTTGCCTGAATTGGGATTTCCAACGAGGGCAACATGGATATGGCGCTCTTTCTCACGGGCTGCCCTGCGCAACCATTCCCCTTCCTGCAAGGTGCCCTCAAATCCGTTACCCTTGTAGGAGACTGCTTCTTCTTCGGTTACGATTTCTATCAGCCTTGCTTCAGAATTACGCAGACTGACATTATATCCCATGATGTGGTATTCAATGGGATCATTCATCGGTGCTTTCTGCACAGCCCGAACTTCCTGTCCCTTCACAAACCCCATCTCGGTGATCCGCTTCCGGAATGCTCCACGACCTTTTACTTTGGTAATAAGGGCTTTAGAGCCTATTTCGAGATCCAGAAGGGTCATGTAATCCTGATTATTTAGAATGAGTACAAATTAAATAAAAATAAATGAGACAACCATATTCTGGTTGTTATTTAGAAAACAATGGTTGACGAAAAATCAGAGATCCTCGTAGGAATCTGGACTCCGGAAATGGAGGGAATGTAAAAGGCATAGTGCCCGTGTCAGACGCTCACCCCAGTGTGTCTGAAACAGCTGCCGGCATTGAAAGACAGCATTCTGTTGGGCAGAATGTGTTCCCTTTTCAAAGTACAATACAAAGTCCTTGAGATCCTGATAGATGTCGGCCAGATGGTCTGCCAGACTACCTTTCCAGGGTTCGGTATCGCTGGGATCAGCATAATCAATAAAGTAGAAAACATCTGCCTCACCGAAAACTGCCTGCAGGTCATGATAGACTGTCTCCCATTGCTGTTCAGTTACATATCTTTCCGGCGTATCGGTTACAGGGTCGGTTTCCGGAATCATGGAACCCCTGGTATAGAGAAGCGGCAATAGCTTGCGATAGTGATCATAGGCTTCTTCCGCACTCACACGTTCAATCTGTTCGGTGTAATGGCAATACGACCTTGCAAGGTGGTACAATTCGAGCGGGATGGTAGATTCAGATGCGTTATCAGTCATATACCGGTAAAAAATGTATACAAAAACGATGAGTTACGATTATAATAACTTGCTTAATCAAGCCCCATGTCCTTGCGAATCAATGCGATATGATCATCCAGCCTATGGATCACCGTCTCGGGATCTTCATTCGCACCAATGGCACCTTTCACCCCGAAATAGAACTTGATTTTGGGCTCTGTCCCAGAAGGCCGGATGGTGATGGTGTCCCCTGCGGCTGTGAAGAATTGCAGAACATCTGACTTAGGCAGTCCGGTAGACTGAATGCTGCCATGAAGCATGTCCCTGTCCATGTCCGTATGATAGTCAACCATACGAACGACCTGTGAACCATTGAGGATAAGGGGTGGATTCACCCTGAACCGCGTCATCATAGCCTGAATTTCTTCTGCTCCTTCCTTGCCTTTTCGTGTGATGCTCAGGAGCCGCTCCAAATAGAGGCCATACCGCTTATAGATGTGCATCAGGAGCTCATAAAGACTCATTCCCTGATCCATAGCCCAGGCCGCAGCTTCGGCAATGAAGCAGCAGGAGGCTACGGCGTCTTTGTCACGCACCTGATCTCCAATCAGATATCCATAGCTTTCCTCACCACCACCGATAAACTTCATCTTCCCTTCGTTCAGACGGATAATTTCAGCGATGTATTTAAATCCGGTCAGGGTATTGAAAATATGAACACCATGATCCTCCGCGATATCCTTCAGTAGTTCAGTAGTGACGATGGTTTTGACGATATACTCCTTACCACTGAGAAGGCCATTTTCCTTCCATTGATGCAATAAATAATAGATCAGTATGGCTGCGGTCTGGTTTCCATTGAGCAGCTCCATCTCACCCTGGCGGTTTCTGACGGCAATGCCCACCCTGTCACTGTCAGGATCCGTTGCCATAACAAGACTGGCCCTGGTCTCTTCTGCTTTGGCAAGGGCTAGCGTCAGGGCAGCAGGTTCTTCGGGGTTGGGAGAATGGACGGTAGGAAAATCACCACTCACAACGTCCTGTTCAGGAACATGGATGATGTTCTTAAAACCGAATGCATGCAGCGCCATGGGGACCAGGTGTACACCGGTACCATGGATCGGGGTGTAGACGATCTTCATCTGAGCATGACGCGCAACACTGTCGGGCGAGAGGCTTCCATCCGCCATCTGCTGAATATAGGCCGTGTCGATGTCCATCCCGATGATTTCCTGCAAAGCAGGATTGCCTTCCATATTGACATCAGCCAGGTTCGATATGGCCTGTACCTCACGAATTACATTATGGTCATGGGGAGCTACAAGCTGGGCTCCATCATTCCAGTAAACCTTATAACCACTGTATTCCTTTGGGTTATGGGAGGCTGTGACGACAATTCCACTATGGCATCCCAGTTTACGTATGGCAAAGGAAAGTTCGGGCGTAGGACGAAGGTCATCAAACAGATATACATAAATCCCATTGGCAGTCAGCACATCGGCCGTTACCTGGGCAAACACGGTATTGTTGTTCCTGCAGTCGTAAGCAATGGCTGCTTTGATCTGCTCGCCCGGGAAACTCTTTTTGAGATAATTGGCCAGCCCCTGGGTTGCCATGGCCACCGTATACCGGTTCATACGGTTTGTACCAGGTCCCATAATTCCGCGCAGTCCCCCGGTCCCAAATTCGAGATCACGATAAAAAGCGTCCTCTAACTCCCGAAGATTATCCTTTAATAACATCGATACCTCTGTCCTGGTTTTTTCGTCAAAGGGGGCCTCTGTCCAGGTCTTGGCTTTCTGAAGAATAGATGGATCTATGATTTTCATATGGTCTTGTTTTTCGAATTAAGATATGAATTATCCTGCCTGCATCAGCAAAGTTTGAATGCAATCCGGCAAACTAGATTGCCAATGAGGGATTTGCAGACCAAAAACCTCTTCTGTCAGCGCAGTATCAAGCACACTGTAGGCTGGTCTGGCAGCCGGTGTGGGGTATTCAGATGTTGGGATGGCTTCGACCGTGCACCGGCGACCGGCGAGATTAATCACCTCAGTGGCGAAGGCGTGCCAGGTGGTAATGCCTGCATTGGCATAATGAAGAATCCTTGGTGCCATTGGAAACGCGGGATGAGACAGCATGTAGAGCAGTGCCCTGGCCATATCACCTGCATAAGTTGGCCGCCCGGTTTGATCGGCAACGACTCTGATGGTCTCTCTTTCAGCACTGATCCTAAGCATGGTTTTGACAAAGTTCTGTCCAAACTCACTGTATAACCACGATGTCCGGATGACGATGCTCCTGCCTGAAAAGGAAAGACAGTTTCTTTCTCCTTCCAGTTTCGTGATGCCATACCTGGAAGCAGGTTGACAGGGATGGTCGGGGCGGTAGGGCTCAATGCCCAGACCATCAAAAACATAATCAGTAGATATGTGAACAAGAGTGCCGCCTGTCTTCTCCATAGCTTTCGCCAGGTATCCAGGTGCTAGCCCATTGAGAAGATAAGCCTGTTCCGGTTCAGACTCGGCTTTGTCAACAGCAGTATAGCCGGCGCAGTTCAGTAGGTAATCTGGTTTAAGGTTCTGAATTATTTGATTAACAGTTGATTCAGAGGTGATGTCCAGGGTGTCTGCGTCCGTCCAGAAAAACTCAAACGAAGGGAATTCCTCCTTACAGTTCTTCAATGATCTTCCAAGCTGTCCATAAGCACCAGTGACCAGGATACGTTTCATCTGTGATTGTATTAGTGTCTATCACATGTGATCGCGAAAATACGAGATGGTCTTACCCAATCCTGTCTCAAGATCAATTGTCGGCTCCCAGTTCAAAACGGATCTGGCAAGGCTGATATCGGGTTTGCGCTGTAGGGGGTCATCCGCTGGTAAAGGCTGGTAAACCAGGGCTGAAGAGGATTTCGTCATGCGGATCGTCATCTGCGCAAGCTCGAGGATGGTAAATTCTCCTGGATTACCAAGGTTTACAGGGCCCGTGAAATCATCCGGACTGTCCATGAGCCGGATCAGGCCTTCGATGAGGTCATCGACATAACAAAAACTCCTGGTTTGGGAACCATCACCATAAATCGTGATGTCTTCATTCTTAAGTGCTTGGACACAGAAGTTGGATACCACACGTCCATCATTCGGGTGCATACGCGGTCCATACGTGTTGAATATCCTGGCTATCTTTATCTTAACCCCGTTTTGCCGGTGGTAATTCACGAAGAGGGTTTCAGCTGCCCGCTTTCCTTCGTCATAGCAGGCGCGTTCCCCGATAGGATTGACATGCCCCCAATATGCCTCAGGCTGAGGATGGATCTGGGGATCACCATACACTTCACTGGTGCTGGCCTGCAATATCTTGGCTTTGATGCGCTTTGCCAACCCAAGCATGTTCACGGCGCCCATGACGGATGTCTTGACCGTCTTAATTGGATTGAACTGGTAATGAATGGGTGATGCAGGGCATGCCAGGTTGTATATCTCGTCCACTTCGATGTAGAATGGCATTGTAACATCGTGCCGGATTAGCTCGAAGTACGGGTTGTCCAGCAGATGAACGATGTTTTCTTTCTGCCCAGTGAAATAATTATCCAGGCAAACCACTTCATGACCGTCCTGAAGCAGGCGTTCGCATAGATGCGAACCCAGAAACCCGGCTCCGCCGGTTACCAAAACCTTCTTCTTCATGAGATAAATTTGATATCCTGAACGGAAAACGATACCTGGGACATATCAGTCTTCGGTATTTTATTTCTCCGTGTTGATCCCGATGCAGTGATAATGAAAGCCTCTGCGTTGCATGTCTCCCTTGTCATACACATTGCGCCCGTCAAAAATCACTGGGTTCTTCATCAGCTTGCGCATTACCTCGAAGTTAGGGAATTTGAATTCTGCCCATTCGGTTGCCAGCAGTAATGCATCTGCATCAATAAGTGCTTCATACTGATCTGATACATATGTGATTCGATCACCCAACCTGCGGTGTGCTTCTTCCATCGCCACGGGATCATATCCACGGATGTGCGCACCTGCCTCCAGGAACTTATCGATGAGGGTCAGGGCAGGGGCTTCACGCATATCATCCGTCTGCGGCTTAAATGATAATCCCCAGAGTGCAAATGTTTTACCCTTAATATCTCCCTTGAAATGCCGCAAAGCTTTATGATACAAAACAGATTTCTGGTCATCATTGACATCTTCAACGCTCTGTAATACACGTAATTGATAACCATTTTCACGTGCTGTCCGGATCAGGGCTTTCACATCCTTTGGGAAACACGACCCGCCATAGCCAATGCCGGGATAGATAAATTTATTGCCGATACGGCTATCGCTGCCAATTCCTTTTCTGACCATGTTCACATTTGCACCCATTATCTCACATAGATTGGCAATGTCATTCATGAAGCTGATCTTGGTGGCCAGCATGGCATTCGCGGCGTATTTGGTCATCTCAGCGGAGGGGATATCCATGAAAATGACCGGATGACCATTGAGGGTGAATGGTTTATAGAGTTGCTTCATCAGGTCTTCCGCATGTGCAGAATCCAAACCAACAACAATGCGGTCAGGTTTAAGAAAGTCATCCACTGCAGCACCTTCCTTCAGAAACTCGGGATTGGAGGCAATGTCGTAAGGAATATCTGCATTCCGTTTCTTCAGCTCATCGGCTACTGCAGCCCGCACTTTTTCAGCCGTTCCAACAGGGACTGTGCTTTTGGTAACGATCAGCATATAGTGATTCATATGCTTTCCTACCTGTCGGGCGACATCCAGAACATACTTAAGGTCTGCACTGCCATCTTCGTCCGGTGGTGTGCCGACCGCAATGAATATGACCTCGGCGCCTTCTAAAACCTTAGTGAGATCCGTAACAAAATGCAGGCGGTCCTTGGCAACATTACGGTGCACCATTTCTTCCAGTCCCGGCTCATAAATGGGGATTTTTCCGTTATTCAGCGCATCTATCTTTGCCTGGTCTACATCTACACAGGTTACATCAATGCCAACTTCTGCAAAACAGGTTCCTGTAACGAGTCCAACGTACCCTGTGCCTACAACGATGATCTTCATAAAATCGGATTTGGTTTTTGCTGGTATTACACTTTTTGTTGATTCAGGGCAAAAGTAGGAATTCCATTGCAGAGATTTGCACCTGAACAGCAACCTTGCCAGGAATTCTGAGTCCCACTTGATCTTGACAAATAAATCCGTACATTTGTAAATAGAAAGATTCTAAATAGTGTATGAAGAAACTTACTATCAGCATACTAGCCTTTGTTTCGTTTTTTACTTTTCTGGCTTCTCAGGACCGGGCGCAATCGGCACAACTTCAGTTGGTTGTGGAAAGAAATGGGGCCTCCGGAATGGAGGTAAAAATCGTTACGCCGCCCTTGCAGCAGCGGATTGAGAAGACAGAAGCAGGGGAGTTTCTAAGGGTTTTTTCTGATGGCATGATTCCCGGCGGCCTGCCAGGTGGTCCAGAATTGCCAGTATTACGAAGAATGATTGAGGTTCCACTGGGCGCAAACCCGGAGGTTGCATTCGAAGAAACAGGGCGCCAGATGCTCAATCTTTCTACCTCAAGTCCATACAGGCCCTTGTATCCCTTTCAGCCTTCCGCATCAAAAAGCCCTGATTCGATCTTCCGTTTTCATTACAATCCTGGTTTGTATCAATCTGAAACACAGCATACCTCCGTCCGGGTTACGGAGCTGGGAATCCTGAGAGACAGTAGGTTGTTCATGCTTGAAATTGCGCCCTACACCTATGATAATGACCGCAGGATGATCCAATATCCTTCCGAATTAAAGATCAGGATCGTCTTTCGAGATGCGGATATGACCGCAACCCGGTCGATGAAAGAACGGCTGGGATCACCCATGTTTCAGTTCCCTTCCGACCTGCTCTTAGGAGGTAGCATCGAAGCCAAATCCAAAGATGTATTGTCGCGTTACCCCATCACTTATGTCATCGTTTCTGACCCCATGTTCCAGGCCCAGCTTCAGCCTTTCATTGCATGGAAGAAGAAAAAAGGTTTCAAAGTCATTGAGGCCTATACCAACAATCCGGCTGTTGGAACCACAACAACTACAATCAAGAGCTACCTTGCTGGTTTATACAACAATGCCACACCAGAGAATCCTGCTCCTACCTACCTGCTCATTGTTGGTGATGTGGCCCAGGTTCCGGCATTTTCTGGAACGACAGGCAGCCATGTCACAGATCTGTATTATGCTGAATATACCGGTGACAAGATGCCTGAGTTGTATTATGGCAGGTTCTCGGCCAGCACAGTGGCTGACCTTCAGCCGCAGATTGACAAAACATTGCAGTATGAGCAATACCTCATGCCCGATCCTTCTTTTCTAGGGAAGGCGGTCATGGTTTCGGGGGTAGATGCCACGTTTGCCTCCACACATGGCAACGGACAAATCAACTATGGAACAACCTATTATTTCAATGCATCCCACGGCATCTATTCACACACCTACCTCTATCCTGCCTCAGGCAGCAGTGCTTCGCTGATCCGCCAGCATGTCAGCGACGGTGTGGGGTATGCCAATTATACGGCACATGGCGGAGCCAGTGGTTGGTCTGACCCAAGTTTTACTACTTCTCACATTCCCGCCCTGGCCAATACAGGGAAATACCCTTTGATGGTTGGTAACGCCTGCCTTACCAACCGTTTTCAGGATGCAGCCTGCTTCGGTGAGGCACTCTTGCGGGCAAGTGGAAAAGGTGCTATCGGGTATATCGGTGCTTCCAATAATACGTATTGGAATGAGGATTTTTATTGGGGAGTGGGATTGGGCAGTGTATCTGCCAATCCTACATACGCTGCTACAGGCCTGGGGGCATACGACCGTACGTTCCATGACCATGGCGAGCCATATTCAGAATGGTATGTTACGCAAGGACAGATGATTCATGCCGGTAACCTCGCTGTCACCGCATCCGCCTCATCATACGTTAATTATTATTGGGAGGTATATCACCTGATGGGGGATCCTTCGCTAATGGTGTATTTTGGCGTTCCGCAAACACTTACCATATCCCATAGCGGGCTTATTGCTCCCATGGCCACAACCTTTGCCGTTCAGACAGAGCCGTATACCTATATCGCGCTCTCCAAAGGAGGTGTGTTGCACGGTGCCGGGCTTGCTGACAGTACCGGATATGCCCTGCTGACTATCGATCCTTTTCTTACCTCGGGTCAGGCAGATATAGTAGCCACCAGACAGAACAGGCAGCCCTATGTTTCTGCCATTAGTGTAATGAGCCCTGCCGGACCCTATGTGATCGCAGAATCTTTATTTGCAAGTGGATCAGGGAACGGTAACCAGATCCCGGAATACAATGAGAATGTCAGCCTGTCGGTCAGGTTAACCAATGCCGGAATGCAGTCATCCTCCAACCTCGTCGTGGTATTATCTTCCTCCGACCCTTACGTCCGGATTCTGGACTCAGTCCAGGTACATAGTGGCCTCCTCCCTAGTGCCTCAGATACGTTGCTATCTGCTTTCTCGGTGGAAATCGCACCCTGTGTTCCCGACCAGCACCTGGCTGCTTTTCAGATCAGTGTCAGGTCCGCACAAGATACGCTGGATTTCGTCCGTACGCTTGCCATTTCAGCCCCAGTTCTGACAATGACAGCAGCGCAGGTCATTGATTCGACCGGCAATGGCAATGGAATGGCGGACCCCGGAGAAACCCTTACGCTTCGTTGGACCTTCCTGAACGAAGGACAGGCAGATGCCAGTCAGTTCAGACTAAAAGTGGTCCCGCTGACACCCTATGTCCATTTCCCGTCCGTTTCAACCTATGCTTCCATACATCCACACAACACCAGCCTGACCCTGGATCAGCCTGCCTATATGTCGGCATCAGCTCCCCTGGGTTACCGGACGATGATTCAGGTAATACTTGAAACAGATAGTTGTATCTATCTGATAGACACTATAGAAGTTCGGATTGGACGTTCCCCGGTTGTGGTGATAGACCTGGATCCGAACACCTCTTCAGGCCCTGCCATTACGCAGGCTATTCAAGACAATGGTGTTCAGGTTGATTATGTCACCAGTGTCCCTGCAAACCTGAGCCCATATCAGGCCGCTTTCGTTTGCCTGGGTATTTATAGCCAGAACCATCAGCTAACGCAGTCTCAAGGAACGACACTTGCGAGTTTCCTGAACAGTGGCGGCAGGTTGTACATGGAGGGAGGGGATACCTGGGCCTATGATCCTAAGACGCCTGTTCATAATATGTTTTATATCAATGGATTGGGCGATGGAGCTGCTGACTTGTCAACGATTGCAGGTGTAGCGTCGACCTTTACTACAGGAATGTCGTTTATCTACAACGGGGAGGAAAACTGGATAGACCGCATCGCTCCAACGGGTTCCGCTTTCACCATTTTCAATAATTCAAGTCCGGCCTATACCACAGGTGTGGCCTTTGCCAATGCCACATATAAAACCATCGGGGTTAGCCATGAGTTCAGCGGAATGTCCAATGGCACCCTGCCATCTACACGGGTAAACCTGATGAAGGAGTACCTTACCTTCTTCGGATTGGTCCCCTCCACCCTGATTCCGGGATTCACGGCAACACCCACTGTGCTCTGTCCAGGAGATACGACCATGTTCGTCAATACAACAGCAGGGTCAGTCGTTTCTTATTACTGGACTTTCGAAGGAGGTATACCTGCCTATTCCGAACAGGCAGCACCTTCTGTCACCTGGACACAACCCGGTAATTATCAGGTGAGTCTGACGGTCTCCAATGGATTGCAGGCCTTCACCCATACTACGCCAGCAATGGTCACGGTTATGCCTGATCTTCAGATCAGTCAACAGCCTTCGGATGCAACTGCTTCGACGGGTGACACGGTCAGCTTTACCGCTGTGGCTACCTATCCAACCACCCTGCAATGGTTTGTGAGCACTGATAATGGTAGCTCCTGGACGCAGTTGCAGAATGGTGCAGGTATTGCTGGTGTAGTAACTCAAACGCTGGTATTGAGCAGTATTGCCTCTAATATGAATGGCAACCTCTATAAATGTCAGTTCCTGGGTGGTTGTCCGGAAATCCTCGAAACAGCTCCTGCCCGGCTAACCGTAACACCGCAGGGAGGGATACAGGGAAGGCTGTTCTATGCAGGGATCGATAGCCTGGCCATGAAAGGGTTGACCATCGTGTTGGAAGATTCTTCAGGGGCCTTGTTTACAGGATTGACAAATAATCAGGGATGGTACGACATTCCGCTGGCCACGGCTGGAACATATGGCACGCGATTGCAAGGGCCCACAGGCTGGGGTGGAGTGAATTCCTCTGATGCTTTGCAGATTCTGAAACATTTTGTTGGTGTAGGTTCTCTGAGTGGTCTGAAATTAAGGGCAGGAGATGTCGACAACAGTGGTTTTGTCAATTCTACCGATGCCTTATTGACGAGCAAACGCTTCGTCGGTGTGGTGACTTCTTTCCCGGCTGGTGATTGGGTGGTGGACCCAGGTACTGTCAATTACAACGGAGGCACTGCGCAACAGCATATCGGAATGCTCTATACGGGCGATGTCGATGCCTCATTTATACCGCAGGCCAAAGTCCAGTCAGGCCTGATAAAGAATGCAGCAGTTGCTTTTACTCCCGGTCAGACTATTGAACTTCCTGTCTATATTACTTCCAGCGAGCTGGTTCATGCTGTTTCAATGGTCCTGCCATGGCCGTCCTCATGGGTATTGCGTGATGTCCTCGTGCATGCGCCTTCAGCGGCTAACCTGGCCTGGTTGCAGGAAAGCAGCGAGCTCAGACTTGGCTGGTTTTCCTTAGAACATGCGCCTTCAGCAGAAAACGAAGCATTCGTAACACTCATCCTCGATGTCCTTGAACCTGCCTCTGGTTTTATCAGTCAGGCGGAGTATGATATTGCAGGTTTCGATGGCCGGACCATTGATGGCGCCATCCTGAAAATGGATTACCCCGAACCTGTGATGGCCTGGTTTGGTAACCCATACCCCAATCCGGGTACAGGCATGCTTCGTTGGCCTGTTGCATCACCTGCGGCAGGAAAAGCTATGGTCGAGGTCTTCGATCTGGCTGGCAGAAGGGCATTGTTGGAAGAAGTTACTTTACAGTCTGGTCTTCAGGAGATTGCCATCAATCTGAATATCCCCGCTGGCGCATATACTGCTGTCCTGACGATGGAAATGACCGACGGTCCCAGATCGACATCAAAACGACTATTGATAGTCAGATAAATAGGCTTGAAATATCTCTGATTAGTCCGGTCGGTTTATTAAGCCTTTGAAAGGAAGACAGCGACCGAAGGAATGGCTCCAATTAGTTTCATATCCGGATCTGTATTCCTGCCAGAAAGTTTCTGCCCGCCTGTGGAAAATACCCATCCATGTAGGATGATGTCTTCATCCCTGTTTCTGGATCCGTATATAAATACCTGTAAATCCATGCATTGGTCTCATAATCCTCATTCAGCAGGTTATTGACGATCAGAGATAACCTTACATCACCCAGGCCGGGTACTTCAATATTATAGGCCAAACGCATGTTTTGGACGTAATAGGGATCCAGTTTACGTTCATCACTGCCTGTGTTGTCAATGTATTGTTTGCCAACATATTTACTGATCAATGCGATTTCCAGATGAGGGATGGGCTTAAACATCAGGTTGGAATGGGCAACCATGGCAGGGGAGAATGCGATGGGCGTTGTACCGAGCGGGTATGAAACCTGGGTGTATGTATCCCAGTCGTCAACAAAAGCTGTAAAATTCTTAATCTGGCTCTGGCTCAGGCTCAGATTGGCATCCCAAAGAATCGCTTCATGAAACTGCACTTTAGCCTGCCATTCCATTCCATAACGAAGGCTTCGCGGGACATTCGTCATAATGGGTGCACCCACATCATTGATCTCTCCTGTCAGGATTAACTGATGTTTGTAATACATGTAGTAGAGGTTGACAGCCACCATCACGCGATTGGTGTTATACTGATACCCGCTTTCAAGGTTTATCAAGTGCTCTGGCTCCGGTATCTTTCCGGGATCCGCATCACGATAATCCGACCGGCTTGGTTCACGACTGGTCATGGCCAATGAGAGATATGCGGTATTGCGATTGTCTGGAAGATACTGAACACCTGCTTTAGGAGATAAAAATGCGTGCTGGTGTGTCTGGCGCAGGTCACGCAGGTCGTCGTGGGTGCCAGCGATCTGATAGCCAATGTCACGGTATTGCAAGTCACCGAAGATACTGACCTTCGATGTGAGATAATGAGTGGCCTTAACATATGCATTCATTTCATCTTTATCCCCCTGGTTCTCATACCAGCGATGAGCTGGTTGAAGGTGGGAGAGGTGTTTCGCCCAGATGACCTCCCCAAAATGCAACCCGCGATATGAATGCCAGGCACCGCCAGCAATGACAGATGTCTGTTTTCGATCATACTGCAGTGAGAAGGTCAACCCGTAGAAATCGTTGTCCAGGTGTTTTTGCCGGATCAAATCAGTGCGGTTAATGGTACTGTCACCTACCACAACAGGAAGCAACAGGTAGGAAGGCAATTTCTGCATGGGTTTATACTGCTCGTAATAACCTTCACCATGGATATAGAACAAGGCAGCATTTAGCAGCAGATTCTTTTTAATTTCATAGGTATGGTGGAGCTGGTAGTGATCCTGCCTGTAGTTATCCGTTTCGTTATCATAGTACTGGGTGTTGCCTTGGTCATCAGTATACATACCTATGCCATTGTAGCGCCGGTTAGTTGGAAGGATGGATGAGGGTACGCCATCCCAGGCCTGCCCTGTTGTCTCACTGCCTGACATGATCTGTAGCTTCGTCATATGCCGCTTCTTCTGATATGCCGCTGACAGGAACCATGAGCTAAGGTCTGACGCGGAGCGTTCGATGAAGCCATCCGAGGTTATCTCCGACATCCGTGCTTCAACTGAGAATCCTTGCTTCAGGCGCCCCGTACCCAACCGGATGTTTCTTTTAAAGGTATTAAATGACCCGGCACCCAGGTTTACCTCAGCATAAGGAGCCTCCGTGATGCCTTGAGACTGAATATTGATACTAGCCCCAAATGCAGCACCGCCGTTTGACGATGTTCCGATGCCCCGCTGGATCTGCATACTCTCAATACTGGAACTGAAGTCGGGCATGTTTACCCAGAAAACGTTTTGAGATTCAGGGTCATTCAGCGGAATCCCATTGATGGTGACATTGATCCGGCTGATGTCCGTACCCCTGATCCGAATCCCTGTATAACCGATTCCGGCCCCCGCATCGGAGCTTACAACCGTAGAAGGGGATTGCTCCAGTAAATAGGGGAGGTCCTGACCCAGGTTGATGGCCATTATGTCTTTCTTTTGCATGGTCGTATAAGTTGTTGGACTACTGTGACCAGCGCGTGTAGCCCTGACCACTACTTCTTCCTCCAGATACACCCTTCCTTTCATCTGGATCTCCATTTGAAGGTCAGCCCGTATGTCGATGTGTTCTGTATGGGAAGTATAGCCCAGGTGGGTAACCTCGATATTATAGCTCCCTGGTTTGAGATGCTGTATCCGGAACCTTCCTTGCATATCAGTAATGGCTGTTCTGTATGTTCCGTTGATGGTAATGTGTGCCCCTGTCAGGGGTTGAAGGCTTTCTCCGGAGACGACCCTGCCGCTGAGCGTTACCTGCGCCCATCCGGCACCGGGAAGCAACAGGACCAGCAACAAAAAGAATAAATGTCTTTTCATGACAATCATTTTTTGATGTTACCGGGGTGCCAAAATGCAAGTGAACCTTGTTTTCCCTACGCCGGCATTACCCGGATCAGGTTATAAGGGTATGATCTCAGCCCGTTTGTTTAGGGCACCCCGTTCGTTTGATGAAACAAAGATAAGCCGTTTTTTCTGGTTAAGTTGCCCCCTTTGCAACATATCCACAAAAAACACAGATATTCGTATTCGATTTGCTGAGAAATTGCCTGAAATCAGGCCGGTAAATACTGCTTTCTTATGACCCATACAGGTATCGCAATCATCAACGGGCCCAACCTGAACCTTGTCGGGAGTAGGGAGCCTGGCATTTATGGTGAAGTACATCTGGATGCATTTCTGCAGGAATTGAAGCAGTTACATTCTGATCTGGATATTCAGATCATGCAATCCAATGTGGAAGGCCGGTTGATAGACTGGATACAACAAGCCAATATGGACAACAGGGCCATCATCCTGAATCCAGGTGGCTATGCGCATACAAGTGTGGCTATACTGGATGCGGTAAAATCTTGTAAGGTGCCTGTTATTGAGGTGCATATCACCAATGTTCATGCACGTGAACCATTCCGGCATACCTTATTGACGGCCGCAGCAGCGAAAGGAGTGATCTCAGGCTTCGGACTGGAAGTCTATCAGATGGCATTAAATTATTTAACCAGATCCTGATCAGGACCACGGTAAGCCTGGTTGTCCAACTCACTGAAACGTGAACGCCGCTTCAGGTAGTGGTCAAAAACGATACTTCGCTGGTAAATCTGACCAACCTCTTTGGGATGAACAGCCCTGCGCTTCTTTCTCAGTTGCGGCAGGCTCCGGTAAAAGCTGAGGTGCGCCTTGATGACTGCCGCGAAGTCACCCCATCCACTGTCGATTAAGAACCGCAGTCCGGCAACCGCATCCAGGATCAGGCGTATTGAAAACACCCTGAAGAGTTGTCCCGATGGCAGGTTCTTATACAAGAGACTGAAGTTGTTCCGGAAGTTCAGGTATGTTTTGCGTGAGGAACTCTTAGGCAACGTACCCCCTCCGATATGATAGACCATGGAATCCGGGCAATATACCACTCTGTATCCTGCATTTTTCAGGCGCCAGCAGAAGTCGATCTCTTCCATATGAGCGAAGAAATCATCATCAAGACCGCCCAGCTTGTGGTAAACGTCGGCTCTGACGAACATACATGCTCCGGTTGCCCAGAAGATGTCGATCATGTCATCGTACTGTCCTTTATCTTCTTCGAGTGACATGAATATCCTTCCCCGGCAAAAGGGATACCCATACTTATCAATGAAGCCGCCCGCTGCGCCGGCGTACTCAAACATATGCCGCTCGTGCCAGGACCTGAGCTTGGGCTGGGCTGCCGCGATCCGCGGATCTGATTCCATCACCCTGATGACCGGCATGATCCAGTCTGGGCTTACTTCGATATCGGAATTGAGGAGGATGTAATAATCTGCTTCGATTTGCCGCAGCGCGAGGTTGTATCCGGTGGCAAACCCATGGTTACGCTCATGTTGTATGACCCTGATCCCGGGATGTTGGGCTTCCAGCCATTCAACCGATCCATCAGTGCTTGCGTTGTCAGCAATGATCACCTCAGCCTCTTGACTGCTGCAGGCAAGGACATTGGGCAGGAAGCGTTCCAGGAAGGACTTCCCGTTCCAGTTAAGTATGACAACGGCTATTTTCATCCGGAGGATATATGCAAATATAGGGAAATTAGGACTTGAAGCGCCTTGGATGCAGGGTCTCGTCTTCCCTTTTATGCTTCCACCGGCGGTGCGACCATAACCAGTTGTCGGGAGCCGCGTGAATGGAATCCTCCAGCGCGTCGACGTAGCGCAGCATGATCTCTTCCGGCGACATCGTGCTGCCGTCGTCTGTGATCAGGCGTATATCGCCATGATAGCGCCCCCTGCCTGTACGCTTGAGATCGATATAAATTACGGGCATCTTCAGGCTGTTGGCGAGCTTTCCCAGCCCTTCAAAAAACGGTGTTTCCTGGTTTAGGAAGGTCGTCCAGAACCGGCTCTCCTGACGGGTCGGTGTCTGATCTGCCGCCAGAACAGCAAGATAGGGCTGACCTCTCATCGCCAGCAGGTACCGGAGGGTCATCTTGAAAGGAATGGTCTTACCTTCAAAGAACTGAGCCCTCAGACGTTCCATGTATTGATTAAATCGTTCGTTGTTCAATGGTTTTACAATGGCATACCCGTCTGATTCACTGTGCATAAGCAAGGCAGGCCCCGACCATTCCCAGTTGCCGCAGTGCCCAATGCCAATCAATGCTGCTTGCCCTTCTTTCTTCATTTTCTCAATGATTTCCAGATTTGAGAAACTAAAGCGCTGCTTCAGCTGGGAGGCTTTCATTCCTTCAGTCTTAATGACTTCCAGGATGATATCACATAGATTACGGTAAAAGGACCGTGCGATTTCTGCTCTCTCCTCAGTTGATTTCTCAGGGAAGCTCCGTGCTAGGTTTTCCATCACGACCTTCCTGCGATACCCGATGACAAAATAGAGTAAGACAAACAGAAAATCTGATTTCATGTACAGGACACGGAAAGGGAGGCGCGAAACCGCCCAGGCCAGCGCCCGGTAGAGGTAATAACCTATGGCCATAAAAAGATGAGCTTGAGCGGCTGTAAAAATACCACAAAGTGGATTACTAGCCCGACTTGCCTACCTTGGATCGCGGAAATAAGTATCAATGCGGCCGCCCCAGTGTGCGTCCACGTCCTGCTGGTCGAGGTCGTATCCGTCGGTAGTACGTTTCAGAACATCCAGCTTCCAGCGGTAATTGGCGATCTCTCCCGTTGCATCAGAATGGATCAGATCGAAGTCATTGGTGATGCGGTCGCGGGAATAGAAAACAAATTTCTTGTTCCGCTGGTTTCTGAGCTCGTAATAATGCCAGATCTCATAAGGGTATGCACTGGGCTCAAAATAGCTTTCAGCAATAGTATTGGGAGGTCCATAGCGTAAAAAGACGATACCCCGGTCTGTTTCATAGCCCCGCTTTATCCGTGTGGAAAACTTCTGGTTGACCAATTTCACTTTATCATGGTAAGCGTTCCAGGCTTTTTCAGGATCAAAGGCATCTCTTTCAAGCCAGAAATTGAGAAAGAACTGCTTCATCAGGAGATGGTTACCAGTGGCTATGTTTTTATCGGCGAAGATGCGTTCAGTTTCGGAGGCGATGGGCTGTATGCTGCGGATATAGTCAATGAGGGTGTCGGGATGATTTATCTTGTCAACGAAGGAATTGGAAATATCCAGTGCTGCAATATCCTTCAATTCCAACTGGACATTGGGATTGATACGATAGAAAAACAACGAATTGCTGGCTAACAACTCATTCTGGGAGCTGCGGACTTCAATGACCAGGTTATAGTTCCCGGACGGTAGGCGGGAGATATCAAATTCCTGAAGCAGCGGTATGACATCGCGTGCAGTCTCTCTGCGGTTTCTGATGAGGTCTTTGATGATCTCGCCTGTTTCATTGCCCTGGATATATGTCGAGAGCAGGAATCGTTGGTCTTTCCCCAGAATCGACTCCGTATGATATAATTCGGCGTAATATGTGAGCTTGTTCTGATCCTCCTTGAAGAAATTAAAGAGGTTAGGAACCAGGTCATACCCGGCCTTGGTCAGGGGGCCTTGTTGGGTTGTCCTGGTGGCTGACTCTACGAGCTGAAGACCCGAAAGCGAGATCGTACTGGCGCCGTGTTGTATTTGCACAGCCTGTTGATGGGTGATGGCTTCGCTGTTTGTATTGAGATCACGCAGCGCGATCTCAAAGATATACTCACCATCATCCAGCAGGAATCGCTGCTGGTCGATGAAGTGGAAATTGCGCTCGTTGGTATCCTTAATCAGAGGACTCTTCAGCTCATATTTCCGAAAGGTGACGATGCTGTCCTGGCTTTTGAACACCATCATAATCTCGGCGGTGGCCTGGTATTGCCCATTTTCTGCCGGGATATATTTCATGGAGGATGCATGAATGGCAAGATAAGTTTCGATAAAACTACCGCCATCGGGTGACCAGAAAGTACAATATGACAAGCTGGCCCGCATGGAGAATACGGGCAGACTGCTTAAGAGCAGGGCGATAACAGCAAAAACCTTCCAGCGTTTCATGGTTAAGGGTTGTTACGTGAAGTAACAAAGATACATAAGTAGGGGAGGATTTGGGCTGATTTTCAAGGCAAGGATCATACGGAGCCAGTTAACGGTCGGTGGATCCGGGTCCCAGGGATTTGTTAATGTCAGCCATATTATTGTATTTGATCATGAATGCGCAAAACAGCTTGAATTTTATTAATTTTGCACACCATTTGGAGAGATGGCAGAGCGGTTGAATGCGGCGGTCTTGAAAACCGTTGACCCTTCCGGGGTCCGGGGGTTCGAATCCCTCTCTCTCCGCCAGCATAAGAGAAGCCAGCGCGAAGCGCTGGCTTGTTCATTTACCGCGAGTCTGAACCGGAGGTTCAAGCGAGCGGGTAAATGAACAAGCCAAGGCCACGAAGTGGCCATGGCTTCGCGAATGCTGAAGCCACCCCCACCCAGGGATCACGCCAGTAATCCCTCGCCACCGGAGGTTCAAGCGAGCGGGTAAATGAACAA
>JAGNHN010000074.1 GCA_018001695.1 Lentimicrobiaceae bacterium | reverse complement strand
ATACAATCCCTTCAAAAGTAATGAATAAACCCGAGAAGCATATGCGAACCATCGATTCCTTCCCCAATAACTCCCTCCCTGATCTTCACCTGCAATCCGGCTCCCAACTCCGTGAAACTCCATGTTTTTACTCTTTTTTACTCCATGTTTTTACTCTTTTTAACGCTGTGGTTAAAGGAAGCATGGAATTCGCGTGGATAATCACCTCCCGAGCTATTGGAAATCGTAATGCCGGGGTTGATATTTTACCACAGAGTCACACGGAGATATAAGGAGTCTCACTGAGTTGGCCTACCATACAAAGAAGGACTCCCTTTGCTTTCTGGACCATAAACTCTGTGAAACTCCATCTTTTTACTCTGTTTAACTCTGTGGTTAAAAAGATTTATGGTCAAAACCAAACTATCCAACTGTTAATCAAGGGTCAGTCTTTTGTTTCACGCAGAGATCGCAAAGGAAACGCAGAGCACGCGGAGATGGCCTCCACAACGCCTCCAACCTCATCTGTCAAGAAACGCATTCCTCCACCGCTTGTAAGGATGATCAAACCTGCGTTTACCAGGATCGAAAGCATACGGATCCCAAATAATCGACTTCTCATCGAAGAGAGACGCTATCTTAACCTTCTTCCCTTCCTTCGCTACTTTCATAAACTCCTGGTAACCCGATATCCCTCCACAGTCTTCCGGTGGACAGGCCATTTCTCCTGCAACACAACGAGGATAACTCACTCCTTCCTCCCGCAGCAAGTGCCCTTCCAGTATGACCTCATGTTTCCAGGAGTCTCCATAGTCGTAGGTATAAATAGCCTTGACGCCCAGCTCCGTGAAGTATTCATCCACATGGATCTCCCAACCCGGGAAGACCTCTATGTCATCGTCAGGCCCATCAAAATCAGGAATGCCGATATGAACCGTCTTTTTGCTTCCCTTTTTGGAAAAGCTGAAGTGATGCAGGTGGTAATCTTCCCAGCCCATGGCATCCTGTATAGCGACATGCAAGTCCCAGAAGTTGTAATAAACCGGTACATGTATTCTTCTCCATATCAGCGGGTCGCTGTCTAGCAGCACAATACGGAACTGCAGTACCTGGCTTTTGGCCGCCTTGCTGCGAATACCATCTGTGGAATAACGCATCAGATATCCCATTTCGGTGTAATTCTGCCTGAAGGATCTCCTGGTTCCCATCTGTTTGTTTTTCTTACGAATGTACAAAAAACACATTACCAGGTACGATTGGTAGCACACTCAGCACAGGTCATAGTGTAACGTTCACGTGCACACGTCCGTACGTGCATATCTGCACACGTGCAAACGTTTGTCCGGTATTTCCCGAAGAGATCGCAAAGGAAACGCAGAGCACGCGAGGATGGATTCCCGGCAGCACTCTCTGCGTCCTCTGCGAGAAATATATTGCTGTTAATCAAGGGTCTGGCGTTGGTTTCACGCAGAGATAACGAGGAAAGACAGGGTGCAGTACGTGTTTTTGATAAGCTTGCCTGCCATCGCCTGCGCGCGCAGGGTATTTCTTCGCCATACCCGGTATGACAGCCAGGGATTTGTCGGTGCCTATTTCTCCAATTCCAGGATGCCCTCGATTTGCTTTTGATTTTCAGGCAGATAGTTTAACGCTACATCCCATATGATTTCATAATCAATACCAAAATACTCATGCGATACTTTATTGCGTAGTAAATACATTTCTGCCCAGGGTACTTCAGGGTACTTATCTTTTATTTCAACAGGAATGTTTTTCGCTGCTTCACCAATAATTTCAAAATTTCTGATAACAGCATCTACAGTCTTATAGTCTTTTTTAAATCTGTCAAATAAAAGTCCCTCGATATATTCTGCTATTCGTTTCATAGACAGAATGATATCATCAAAATACAATTATATGTGTGCGGTTCTCACTTTTCAATTCAGACGTAATTAACCTGTTTTAGTATACTTTCTTTAATCTGGTCTTTTAAAGCATTCTTGGTTACGAGGTCTATCTTCCGGTTAAAAATCTTTTCCAGATAGATTTCAAGTGAGAAGAACTTCCAGCCTATGGGTCTTTCAAATTCAACCAACAGGTCAATGTCACTTTCTTCAGTGAAGGTTTCATCAGAAAAAGATCCGAACAAGCCTATTTCCTTCACCGTAAATTCCTCTTGAAGTATAGGTTTTAACTCCTTAAGCTTTAGTATTATGTCTTCTCTGGTTAGCATAAATCAAAGGTAGAAAAAATCTTTAAGTATGAGTTTGATCTTATTGGTATTGGGCATAACGTAACCATATCCGCCATTCATGGCTCACTTCCCCCATAACCACATCCTCACCCCACCCTCCCCTCAAAATACTCCCTTGTTTCATCGTCTACGAAGTAGACCAGGCAGCTCTTCATCCCACGTGTCATCAGGGTGCGGTAGGTGTTCTTAATGAGCTTGCCGGCCAGTGCCTGGGCGCGCGCAATGTCTTTCTTCGCCAGACCTGGTATACCGGCCAGAGACTTGTCGGTGCGGGCGCGGGCACTAAAGTCCGTCACAATCCTGCCCTCACGGGCTACGAGGTCTCTTCCCACGATGACGCCTACATGCTCAAGCTCCAACCCCTGGCTGGTGTGTATGCAGCCGATCTCCTTCACCGAATCCGGACTGATGATCCAGTTCATCCCGTCCTTGCTGAGGTTCCACTGATGCATGAACCCGAATTCCGGGAATGCGATGTCGTAAGCATGGCGGTTCTTCTTGCTCTCCCAGTCCCAGCAATAGCCGGCCAACATGCGCGAGCGGTTGCTGTGACGGTTCAGCTCATAGATCCTGTCGCGCATCTCGGCGGGGTTGTCCATGATGATAAATTCGAACTCCCTGGGATCAAGCAGGATATGGGCTGTTTCACGGATCTGCAGGGTGTTGTCTAACCAGGCCAGGTAACCATTGGATCCATTGCACCTGAACTGGGACTGCAGTTCCATCTCCCTGACGTTGGCGCCGTAATGCTTAGCCCAGCGCCTGATCTCTTCCTTGCTTCCAATGTCTTTTGTGGTTACTTTCTGATCCTCATCAATGAAGAAAACGGAAAACTTCGCGGCTTCAATAATTTCTTTTATCTGGTTCTCTCCCAGATTGTTAAACAGGCCTGACTTTTCATTCAGACGGTGCGCCTCATCCACCACCAGGGCATCAAAGGTGTTGGGCTCACAGCGATGGAAACTTCCGCTGCTGTCGAACATGAAGCTGATGTCACCTCCCTTCAGGTTGCCGGCCAGCATCGAACGGTACACAGTCCGGGGTGCCGCATTCTTGGTTACATATTTGGCTACCATCTCCTTGTTCGTAAGGTTCACGAGGAGGTTGATGGCTACCACCGACTTGCCGGTCCCGGGTCCACCTTCGACGATCAGTACGTGCTTACCCTGTTCACTGGCTTTTTTGGCTCCGGAAAGCGCGGCTTCGTAAACAACTTTCTGATCGTCGAGCATGATGAACTCCTGGTTCCCTTTGAGCATGCTGACAAGGGTGTCGGCCAGAATTTTGGAAGGCTTAATCCTGCCGTTTTCGATACGGTACATGATTTCCCGGTCGTCGCCTTTTTTGATGTGCTGCCGGATGAAATCCCGCAGCTTTTGCTTGTCACTCTTGAAGAAGAGGGGCGCACGGTCGAGGTAGGTCTGATAGAAAGGGCTGGTTAAGGTATTGTCATCCTGATAGTTATGAAGATAGGCGCAAGGATGCAGGCTGATATCTTCGGTATAGATAGTTTCATTGTAACTGTACATAAAGGCGGCGTACGACCATGCCTGGTAGGAGGGGTGGCTGGTTTCGGCCACACCGCCACGGAACCTTGTCTTCACGATGCCGTCCTTTTCGGTGGCCTCGGCCTGGGTCCAGCGCTTGAGTTCGATGATAATGACCTTCATCTTATCCTGCTCGTCCCTGCCGGTGATGATGAAATCGACGCGGAAGGAGGACTGCGGGATCATGAACTCAACCAGTATCCCTGCGTCCTGCGGAATCTGGTCATCCGTTAACAGAACCTGCATATACATGAGGGAATCTCTCCAGGATTCTATCTCGGCCGGGGATGTCTTACGCTTCAGCTTGTCTTCAAAGGCGTATTGAATGATGGTCTGAATATCGTCATTCACCACATCATGGATGAACCTGCTTTTCGATGAGGCGTAAACGATCATAACTCATTGTATTTCTTCGCACTGCCTTTGGATTTCTCGACGGGGTACTTGGCGTCGTTGGCGGCAATTTTTTCCAGGATGATTTCCTTTACGTCAAAGCCGTAATGATGCGCCGTCAGGAAAGCAAAGGCGAAGATATCAGCCAGTTCTTCCCTAACCCTTTTGATATCAGCCTCTTCCGCTTGTTTCCAGAGAAACAATTCGAGCAGCTCTCCTGCCTCAACATTGAGGGCGATGGCCAGGTCTTTGGGGTTGTGGAACTGTTGCCAGTCCCTGGCATCGCGAAAGGCCAGCAGGGCCTCGGTGATCATCCGGGTTTCGTTCATGGTCTTATATCTTACTGTATATGATTAAATATCAAACATATGTGTTCTATGTGCAGGTAGTTGCACGATAATACCCACCTGAGGCGGGCTGTAAAAACAGGGTCGTAAATACGTCTGCGTAAACTTAGGAAATATTGTGATGCCCTGCAGCGAGCCCGACGGTCCGGAAGTTTTGCCGGGTATCTGGCATGCTGTAGACATACGAAGTCAGGCGATATCTAATTGGCTTGTCAATATGGATTGGTAATGTCAACCGAATAAGGTAAATTTGAAAAGTTCATGATCAGGCCGCCGCTTATGCCGCAGGATGCTGGCAGGCAGGTACATTTGAGATATTTAAAAACCATACGGATGACGATTGAACCCGGACAGATCGTAAAGAACCTTATTCCGACCGAGGCTGTCACCATCAACCAGGTGCAAGCCCTGGGTCCAATGGTGTCGCTCAAGTATACAGGGGTTAATACACGCCGTGTTAATACGAAAGTCATTACCAGGGAGCAATTTGAAGCCCTGGAAGTCCTGACGGGTGAAGGGCAGTTCAATTTCTCGGGCGATCCGGCCGGGTTCCTCTTGTTTGCCGAAGCCGAGCGCATCCATTCTGCCTACCAGTTTGATCCGCTTTTTGCCGTGAATTGCAGCATTGTTGACCCCTTACCACATCAGGTTGAAGCGGTTTACAAATTCCTGCTCCCCTTGCCGCGAATCAGGTTTCTGCTGGCAGACGATACCGGAGCGGGTAAGACCATCATGACGGGCCTGCTCATCAAGGAACTGATGATGCGCGGCATGGCCGACCGTATCCTGATTGTAACCCCCGGAGGCCTGACCAAACAATGGCAGGAGGATGAGCTGGCGATGAAATTCAACATCCCCTTTACCCTGGTAAACCGCAGCCTTTTTTCCTCCGACCCAAATGTGTTTCATTCCCAGAACAGGGTGGTCGCCTCCCTTGATTTCATCGGTAAGGAAGATGTCTTAAATGTCGCCGGCAATGCGCACTGGGACCTCGTGGTGTTCGATGAATGTCACAAGCTCTCTGCCTATGACTATGGCGCCAAACAGTACCTCTCGCAGCGCTATAAGGCAGCCCAGTTGCTTTCCAGGCAATCGGAACACCTGCTGCTGCTGACAGCCACGCCCCACCGGGGTAGGAAAGACACGTTCAGAAAACTTCTGCAACTGCTTGACGAAGATATCTTTGCCACCAGTGACCTGGCCTCTGCCCGCGTGAAGGAAATGGAACATGATGGGATCAATCGCTTCTTTATCAGGAGACTGAAAGAGGATATGAAGGATTGGCATGGCAAGGATCTGTTCAAGAAACGCTTTACAAAAACGGTGGCTTATCAGCTTACACCCGAAGAAAAGGAGCTGTATGAGGCGGTCACCAATTACCTGATGCGAAAGAAGGAGGAAGCCTCCGAAACGAAAAATATCCATGTCTCGCTGGCCCTTACGGTGATGCAGAGAAGGCTCGTCAGCTCCATTGCCGCTATCAGGAACACCCTGGGCAGGAGATGGGCGGCTTTGCAGGGCATTGCCGACGAGGTCGCAAAAAATCCCAACCTCTGGAACCAGCGTCATAAGCTGGATGGGTTTGATGTGGATGATATTGAGGACTTTGAAGATCTGGAGGACGAGGAAAGAGACGCCCTGGAGAACATCCTGTCTGATCCCCGGAAGTTCAAGCTCTTTACTACGGCCAGAAGCATCACACAAATCCAGCAGGAGGCTTCTGAAGTGAAGACGCTCTATGAAATGGCCCAGGCCCTGTATCACAGGCGACAGGAAGAAAAGAAGTTTCAGGTGCTGCAGGAGTTGCTGAAATCCAATGGGGTACTGGAAGCCAGGGAGAAGCTCGTCATCTTCACCGAACACAAAGACACCCTGCTTTATCTGGAAGAACGCCTCGCGAAAAATAGTGGCTATGGGGTCGTTACCATTCATGGCGGTAAAACGGTGGACGAACGCCGGCAGGCACAGTGGGATTTTGCCAGGCCTGAGACGCAGATCCTGATCGCCACGGATGCAGCCGGCGAAGGCATCAACCTGCAGTTCTGCCGCCTGCTGATAAATTGGGATATCCCCTGGAATCCGAACCGCCTGGAACAGCGCATGGGGCGTATTCACCGCTATGGACAGAAGCAGGATGTGCTGGTCTTCAATATGGTAGCAAACAATACCAGGGAAGGTAAAGTGCTGGAAAGGCTGCTCACCAAGCTGGATATCATCCGGGCTGAGATGGGCGACGACCGCGTGTATGATGTCATTCAGGATGTGCTGGAGGATGTTGGGCTGGAGGATATCATCGACTCAGTGTTCAACGGCCGGGAGACGGATCTGGACAGGTTTCTGGCGCAGGACGACGAGGCCATCAGGCAGCGGTTCACTGAGAAAATCAGAGATAACCGGGAGAAGCTCTCCCATAGCACAGTTGATTATCAGGATGCCCGCACACTTAAGGACAATTCGGATGAAAAGCGATTACAGCCCATTTATATCCGGCTGTTCTTTGAAAAAGCATTCCGCCACCTGGGCGGCTCCTTCACCGAACTAAAGCCCTATATCTTCCGGATTGATGATATGCCCCCGGCTGTAGCGGCATGGCTCCGGGATTCCTACAGCATCCATTTTGATACCCTTAAATCCATACATTTCTGCTTCAATAAGCAGGTGTTTCTTGATTATCAACATGTTGCCGGCCTCGACAAGGTGTATTACATCAACCCCGGTAACCCGGTTTTCGACAGCCTTATCCAGGTCGTCAGGGAGCGTTTCCGGGAAGACATGCTCAGGGGTACCGTGCTGATCTCGCCGGATGATAAGTCAGATTACTTCGCTTTTTTTGTGAAGAGCCAGATCGTTGACAACAGGCCAAATAAACGCGAAGACAGCGTGGCAGATGAGCAGCTGATGATGGTGTACCAGGAACCGGATGGCCCTTTCCAGCTCACTTCTCCGGCAAAGTTCATCGACCTGCATTCGCCCACCTCCTTTGCCAGGCCTGTCACACCCCCCGGTATTGTCAGCGTGGATGAAGTGGTTCTGTGGAGTTTTAAGGAAATTACCCTGCATCAGCTGGAACAAACAGCCCGGCATGTTGGTAAAGACTGTGCCGAACGCAGGCATTACCTGGAAACGGCCTTTACCCAGGTGATTATGAACCTGCAGTCCGATATTCAGGAGCTACAGCAAAAAGTGCTGTATGGGGATACAAGGGTTCAGGAGAAGATCCAGAAGAAGCAGGCGCACATCGACGAGCTCGTCCTCAGGAAACAGGACCGCCTCAGAAAACTGGCCCTGATGGAACAGATCAGTCCGAAAACCCCGGAGGTACTGGGTTGTGCCTATGTGATCCCCCTGGCACAGGTTGAGTACCTGAGTCATTACGGGATGAGCCGGGATGATGAAGCCGAGGCGATGGCCATGCAGGTTTCGATGGATTATGAACGCGATGCCGGCTGGCATCCTGTGGATGTCAGTGCCCACAACGAAGGCTATGACATCAAAAGCACCAGTCCGGAAGCCCTGCGGCGTTATATCGAAGTGAAAGGCCGCAGTGGTCATGACGGCAGCGTGATGCTCAGCGAGAATGAGATGAACCGCCTCGCGCAGCTGGGCGATGCTGCCTGGCTCTATATTGTGGTGAACTGTAAAAGCCGGCCCGAACTATACCGCTTGCAGAATCCGGCCGGTTCCCTGAATTTTGAACTGAAAAGCAAGGGCGTACAGTACTATTTGCCCATGGCAGAATGGAAAAGTAAAGTATTGGTATAGATGAAATTTCACGAGCTTATAACTACACTGTCACATCTTCATCATGAACTGAAGACCCAAGCCTTGCGCGCCGTCAATACTTCGCTAACACTCCGCAACTGGTGCTTTGGATATTATATTGTTGAGTTTGAGCAAGGTGGTCACGACCGTGCGCAATACGGAGTCAACCTGCTTGCGGAAATCTCACATGCCATCTCACACCATGGTATTCCTAATACCAACGAGCGGGAACTGCGCAGATACCGCCAGTTTTACCTGATATACCCACAGCTTTCAAAGTGCCTGAGCAACACAGCATCATTTCGGGGGTTGTTGCCCCCCGTTTCTGGACAACTACCCTTAATTCGGGGGACGGCATCCCCCGAATTGGAACTTCCAGCCCAACATGTTCTTAATCTGTGTAGGCAGCTTTCCTACTCCCATTTTGTGGAATTGATCAGGATAGAAGACCCTTACCAGCGTCTCTTTTACGAATTGGAGGCCATTCGGGGTACATGGAGTGTCAAGGAACTCAGGTGGCAAATTGGATCCCTGCTTTATGAACGAGCCGGGCTTTCACAACAGAAGGAAAGACTGCTGGCGTTGACCAGTCAGGAATACAAGCCTCAGCAAGTAGATGATATTATCAAGGATCCCTATGTGTTTGAATTTGTTGGTCTGTTGCCGCATGAAGTGCTCAGAGAGAGAGAGTTGGAGCAAGCATTGCTTGACCATTTGACGCGGTTTTTGCTCGAGCTTGGGAAAGGCTTTTGTTTTGAGGCACGGCAAAAACGTATTGTGATTGACAATGAGCAGCATTTTGTTGACATGGTTTTCTACCACCGCATCCTTCATTGCCATGTACTGATCGAACTTAAAACCGAGCGCTTTCATTACAGCCATGCCGGGCAGCTCAATATGTACCTGGCTTACTATAAAAAGTATGAAATGATGACCGGAGACAACCCCCCAGTGGGAATATTACTCTGTACTGATAAGGACAGCGAGCATGTCGAAT
>JAGNHN010000030.1 GCA_018001695.1 Lentimicrobiaceae bacterium | reverse complement strand
TGAGCGAACAGTGATATCTTTACCATGAAAGGAGCGAGGTTTTGGTTTAAGCACCCTAAAGCTACCTATCCGGTAGCTACCACGCTCCTTTCTATTTTGCTAAAAATTATTTTGGACGGATGTGATTCTATGTGTAAGTATGAAATATGCGAATTTCCCTATTATCAATGCTTGCATGATGGTAGCTCATTCAATTGAGACCACAGCAAATCTCTTAAAACGGCGATGTTTGAAAAATATGGATATTTAATATAACTTAAAAGGCCACCCCCCCCGGATGGCCTTTTGCAACTGATTAAGATGATAGATTACAGCTCCTTGTGACAGAACCACCAATCGTAGCACTCATATTGCTTCGGGCGTTCCTGGGCGATCTTGACATCCCTCGCTGGTGGGATGATAACCAGGGTTCCTATAAGTTCTTTCCTGGGCCAGGTGGCGGGTACCGTTGAATTAATGTCTTTTGTTGAATTGTCCATAGATCTGTACCCGGATATTCTCAATGGAGAAGCCGGGGATTTCCTTGTTCCGGAAATAGTCTTCCAGGATGTGGTCCAGGTTCTCATCAAAGTAATCCGCAATGTGCTCAGGCTCCTGACCGTAAAGATGATGATGCGGCTCCAGAATGGCGTCATAACGCATGACATCTTTCCCGGTCTCCACTTTTTTTATCAATCCCTTCACGACAAAGGCATCCAGAATATTGTAGACCGTCGCTGTGGATATATTTGGATACCGCTCACGAACCTTCTGGGTAACCTGCTCCGCAGTGGGATGATTCTCCATTTTGCAGATGGTTTCGAGCACGGCTACCCGCTGTGGCGTTATCTTCAAACCACAGGCACTCAGCCTGTCGATGACTTTTCTTTCCCTGCTTGCATCCATAAACTAGAACCATTATTAACAACTAACAAACTGTAATTCAAAAAGTTTATTGTATGATACAACAATTTTATCATCCGAATTGAACGCGCCCCGCGCAGATTGTTTGTCTGACCTATCTTAGCAACTTAATTTGATCAGGATGGCAGGACGTATATACCGGAAGTTTCCGCGCACTTTCTGGATTGCCAATAGCATGGAATTGCTGGAAAGATGGGCGTGGTATGGGATGTTTATGGTGCTCGCACTTTATCTGACGGGATCTACCGACACCGGAGCGCTCGGATTTTCCCAACAGCAAAAGGGCTGGCTCATGGGCTCGGTGGTAGCCATTCTCTATTTCCTTCCATTGCTCACGGGCGCCATCGCCGATCGCTTCGGGTACAAACGGGTGCTTGTCATTTCCTACATCATCCTGGCTTCTGGCTATTATCTGATGGGCCAGGTGCATTCCTATGCCTTGTTCTACATCGTGTTTCTCTACCTTGCAATTGGCGCAGCCCTCTTCAAACCCGTCATCAGCGCAACCATCAGTAAGACAACGGATGCTTCTACCTCCTCGGTTGGATTCGGTATCTTTTATATGATTGTCAATATCGGCGCTTTCATCGGCCCGATTGTGGCCTCCCGCCTGAGGCTCATAAGCTGGGATATGGTGTTCACGGCTTCCGCCATCATCATCCTGCTGAATATGGTTATGGTGCTCCTCTTTTACCGCGAACCGGCCAGAGATGTTCGCACCACTGGTATCCGCAAGGAATTCGGTATCATCTTCCGGAATATCTGGGAAACCCTTTCCTATCCCCGCCTCCTGATCTTTTTGCTGATCATCGTGGGGTTCTGGACCATGTATAACCAACTGTTTTATACGCTGCCGGTTTTCATCGATCAGTGGGTCGATACATCTACCGTTTACCGCGCCCTGGCTTCCTTGTCGCCTGGACTGGCAGCAGCGGTGGGAACGAAAGAGGGTACGATTGCGGCTGAGATGATGACGAACCTGGATGCATTGTATATTGTGATATTCCAGGTACTCGTGTCTACCTTTGTTATGCGCTACAAGCCATTGACCGCCATGGTTTCAGGGATTTTTGTGAGCGCACTGGGCCTGGGACTAACCTTTTTGATGCAGAACGGGATGTTCCTTTTCGTGACCATCCTGATTTTTGGACTGGGAGAGATGGCCACTTCCCCCAAGATATTCGAATACCTGGGCAGGGTGGCACCGGCAGGTAAGACAGCGCTGTATATGGGGGCATCCTACCTTCCCATGGCAGGTGGGAATTTTCTGGCCGGCCTGCTTTCGGGTAACACCTATGCCAGGATGTCGGATAAAGTCAGTATCGCCCAACGTGAGGCAGCCT
Organism: Lentimicrobiaceae bacterium; assembly: GCA_018001695.1. Taxonomy (GTDB): domain Bacteria; phylum Bacteroidota; class Bacteroidia; order Bacteroidales; family JAGNHN01; genus JAGNHN01. The sequence continues at coordinate 41,063 of JAGNHN010000030.1, read as the reverse complement.
TGCGGGGACTGGACATCCCGGCCATTTCTGATGAATTCTCAAGCAATCAGTACCTGGATGAATTGGCCAGGCAATTGGACATGGATGCAGCAGGATTAACGCAATACCTCTGGCAAACGCATCATCCCGAGCAGATCTGGCTGGTCTTTACGGGCATCGGACTGGCAACAGGCCTGGCTTTGTTTCTTTTCGACAAGCTGATTCTTAAGGACAAATCCATGGGAAGCGCCGAGATTCAACCTGAATGATAAATCCCGGAAAGGGAATGGCGTTTTATTTCTCCTCTGTAGGCGTATCGTCGGCTGCCGGTTTGTCTTTTTCGTGTGTCATGTGATACCGGATCTCCACCGATCCTGAACCCGGGGTGCTGTCCTGCATCCAATAGGGTTTTTCCGGATGCTCAGTAATATCTGGTGTTTCATCGTGCTCCTCTTCCAGCTCCCATGAATAACGTGGTGTCCGGGGACCCTGACGCTTGTAATACAGGGCCAGCACCACCCCGGCAACCAGTCCCATCAGATGCGACTCCCACGAGATGTTTTTCTCAGGGAAGAACTGCGGAAAGATGCCCCAAACCAGGCTGCCATAAGAGAACACCACAAAAAGTGCCAGGGCAGCCAGACGGGTGTCACGTCGTATCAATCCGCTTAAAAACAGGAAAGCCGCAAGCCCGTAGACCAGTCCGGAAGCCCCGATATGGTAGGCCTCGCGGGCACCTGCCCACACCCACAGCCCCGTCAGTAGCCAAAGCAGAAGAAATACCTGCAGGGCAATCTCACGGTAAAAGTAAAATAGCATGGCAGTCAGAACAAAAGCACTGACGCTGTTGGCCGAGAGATGGGAGAAGTCGGCATGGACCAGGGGAGAAAAGAGGATCCCGGGCAGCCCTTTCAGGGTTTGCGGATATATGCCCAGGCCCGTGAGGGGTAAACCCGAGACCAGCTCAAAAACCTTAAACCCCCACATCAGCGTAAGCAAAATGACGGGAACCAGCAAGCTGGTCAGTATCCTGGGTTTTTCATTCTCCATATCACAAAGGTAGTCATAACACCCACCTTTCGGTCTTCTCCGATATTGCTATATTTGACACCCTTAAACCTGAAATAAATGAGGCGATATATTTTCCTGTTATGCCTTGCAGTCGGACTCAGCCTTGGATCGACGACCGGACAGGACAAATCTGTAAAGCAGGCCGGTGAGAAGCTCTCCATTCTTCTTTCCTATATTGATATGCTTTATGTAGATCCGGCAAATATTGATAAGCTGAGCGAAGCGGCCGTGCGGTCCGTCCTACTGGAGCTGGATCCACATTCCTATTACCTCTCAGCCGAAGAGCTCGAGGAAGCCAATGAAGAGCTCGCTGGTCAATTTGAAGGGATAGGCGTTCAGTTTCAGATCCACAAGGATACCATTCTGGTAATCTCCCCGATAACGGGTGGCCCATCGGAAAGGGTGGGTATCATGGCAGGGGATAAGATCGTGGAAATCAATGGCCAAAATGCAACCGGTCCGGACATTGACAATCGTTTTGTGTTCGATCGCCTGCGAGGCCTGGCTGGTACACAGGTCAAGGTTGGCATCAAGCGGGGAAGGCGCGATGATATTCTGAATTATACCATAACCCGGGCGGCCATCCCCGTTACAACGCTGGACGCCGTCTTTATGGCCGCGCCAGGTATCGGATACATACGGATCAACCGCTTCGCACAGAATACCATGTCCGAATTTCAGGAAAGCCTGAAACTCCTCAAGAAGGAAGGCATGAAAAAGCTCATCCTTGACCTGCGCAACAACTCAGGAGGTTATATGCATGCTGCCATCGACATGGTAGATCAGTTCATGGAAAGCAATAAACTGATCGTCTATACGCAGGGCTATCATAGTCCGCGCCAGGATTTTTATTCGACCTGGCTGGGCTCCTTCATCAAAGGGGAGGTCGTGGTGATGATCGACGAAGGTTCTGCTTCGGCCAGTGAGATCGTAGCCGGTGCTGTACAGGACTGGGACAGGGGTATTGTTGTGGGTCGGAGGTCATTTGGTAAGGGCTTGGTTCAGAAGCAGTTTCCGTTAAATGATGGTTCGGCTGTCCGCTTGACAACAGCCAGGTATTATACACCTTCAGGGCGGTCAATCCAGAAGCCTTACGAGAATGGGCAGGAGGATTACTTTCTGGAGCTCGCGCAGCGCTTCGAACATGGTGAGTTCGTGTATGCCGACTCCATCCGCTTTCCGGATTCCCTGCGCTACCAAACCCGTGGCGGGAGGGTCGTGTATGGGGGAGGAGGGATCATGCCTGATATTTTTGTTCCCTGGGACTCAACGGAATACACAGACCTGTATGCAGAGTTGATCCGGACCGGAGTCATCAACGACATCGTGCTCGAATATGTCGAGGAGAACCGGAGCAAACTAAAGGAAACCTACCCGGATATCCACCGTTTCAAGGATTTTGTCCTTCCTGCAAGTGTGATTTCTTCCATGCGGAAAATGGCTGATGAAAGGCAGGTAGTATGGAGTGATAAAGAATACGATTTGTCGGCAACATTGATTCAGAGTCAGCTCAAGGCATTGATTGCCAGAAATCTGTTTGATATTTCTGCGTATTTCCAGGTGATCCTCGAGGAGGATGATGCCTACAATCATGCGCTTGAGGCACTGCATAACAAGGACATATGGAACCGGGTTTTGTCGCAGTAGCATCGATAGCACGGCAGTTACGCTGCAATTATACCTTCCCGTATTAGGATAATCGAAATGTATGGCTAATTTTGTTTAACAATGCCGCGCAGGCGCAGTTGATCATCAATACCCGATAGCTATGGCTGACCTGAAAACAACCTACATGGGTCTCGAACTGAAGAACCCGCTGATTGCCGGAAGCTCCGGACTGACCCATTCCGTTGCCAAGATAAAGGAGCTTGAAAAGGCCGGAATCGCGGCTGTGGTGCTCAAATCCCTGTTTGAAGAGCAGATCAAGTATGAAGCAGGTAAAGCCGTATCCGAAGGGCAGGTTGGCCACTACTATACCGAAGCTGAAGATTACCTCCATAACTACTCCAAAGCCAATAAGGTGGATGAATATCTTAAGCTGATAAGGGAAGCCAAAGAAGCCACCTCCATTCCCATTATTGCCAGTATCAACTGCGTAACTTCCAGCGAATGGATCAATTTTGCACAGCGCATCCAGGCTGCCGGTGCGGATGCACTCGAACTGAATATCTTTATTCTTCCATCTGATCCTTACCAGGCAGGAGAGGATAACGAAAAAGTATATTTTGATATCATCAACAAGATCAAAAAGCAGGTCAGCCTGCCGGTTGCCATCAAGATCAGTCATTATTTTTCCAGCCTCGCCAAGACGACACTCAAACTCTCCTGGACAGGCATCGACGGCATGGTCCTCTTCAACCGTTTCTTCTCTCCCGATATTGACATCGACCGGATGAAGGTCACGCCCGGTCATGTGTTCAGTTCACCGGAGGAGATTTTCATGCCACTGAGGTGGGTTGCCATGCTTTCCGACCGCGTGCATTGTGACATCGCGGCATCCACGGGTATCCATGATGGCGAGGCTGTGGTCAAGCAGCTGCTCGCCGGCGCCAAAGCGGTGCAGATATGCTCAGTCCTCTACCAGCAAGGCTTCGAGGTGATTGGCCAGATGTTGGATTTCATGCAAACATGGATGGGAAAGAATGGGTATGAGAACATTCCGGCCTTCCGTGGCAAGATGAGCCTCAGAAAAGCTGAGAACCCGGCAGCCTACGAGCGTGTCCAGTTTATGAAGCACTTTGCCGGCATCGAATAAGGGATCAACCGCCTATACGCGACACATTAGTTAATAATCTTTCCATTTTAATACCCTGGTGAACTTTTAGCTCCGGCTGTTGTTCTGGTTAGGTGTTTAATGATTTATATTTTATGCTGAACAAATATATACATTGGTGGATGTTTCTGCTGGCTGTTTTGCTGGCAGGGACGGTGGCTGGTCAAAGTGGTACTATCAAAGGCCGTGTGTTTGATGCCGCGACCAATGAACCCTTGCCATTTACAAACATCGTCTTATGGGACAACCCTTCGGTAGGCAGTACCTCGGATCTGGATGGGAACTTTACTTTCACCGGACTCAAGCCGGGGTTTGTACGACTGGCCGCTTCATCCATTGGATATGAGACCATTGTTACGGAGGCGGTTCAGGTAACAAATGCCAAAACGGTTTTGCTCAATATTCCGATGAAACCCACGGTGGTCGCCCTGGATGCCATCGTTGTCCAGGCTTCCCCCTTTCGTAAGGTGGAAGAAAGCCCTGTCTCCATGAGAGCGCTGGGTATCGATGAGATTGAGAAAAATCCAGGTTCCAACCGCGATATCTCCAAGGTAATCCAGTCATTACCAGGCATTGCCCAGTCGGTTTCTTTCCGCAACGATATCATTGTTCGTGGTGGCGGCCCCAGCGAGAACCGCTTCTACCTGGACGGGGTTGAAATCCCCAATATTAACCATTTCGCCACGCAAGGGGCCAGTGGTGGACCGGTTGGAATCATCAATGTGGATTTCATCCGGGAGATCGACCTGTATTCCAGCGCTTTCCCCGCCAACCGGGGCAATGCGCTCAGCTCTGTGCTATCCATGACACAGATAGATGGTAATCCTGATAAGATGAATTACAGGACCACTGTCGGTGCTACAGACCTGGCATTCAGTGCAGAAGGGCCGCTGGGAGAGCGTAGCTCGCTGCTCTTCTCTGTCCGACGGTCCTACCTTCAGTTTCTCTTTGACCTCATTGGCCTGCCTTTTCTTCCTACATACAATGACATGCAGTTCAAGTATAAGATCAAGTTCGATCAGCGCAATGAATTGTCTGTCATAGGATTAGGTGCCCTGGATCAATTCAGACTCAATACCGGCCTCGAAAATCCGGACGAGTCCCAACAATATATTCTTGGCTTTCTACCAGTCAACGAGCAATATAGCTACACCTTCGGACTGGTTTACCGGCATTTCTTTTCCTCTGGCTTCGATACCTGGGTTCTGAGTCGCAATTTTCTCAATAACAGTGCATACAAATATAGAGATAACAACGAAAGCCTTCCACGCATCTTTGACTACAGCAGCAACGAAGGCGAAGTGAAGTTCCGCTATGAAAGGCTGCAACGGCAGGGCCCCCTTAAACTGACCTATGGTGCTGGTGTGGAGCGCGCCAGATACAGTAATGCCACTACCCGGCAGTTTGTGTTCCTCGGTGAGCTTGACACATTGAATTATAACAGTGCGCTGACACTTTACCATTATTCAGTATTCGGCCAGGCAAGCCGCAGCTTCATGAGTGACAGACTCACCCTGTCCTTCGGACTGAGAGCGGATGGCACTACTTTCGACAAGGAGATGTCCAACCCCCTTACCCAGCTCTCACCCCGACTGGCTGCGTCCTACACCCTGCGTGAGAACCTCCTGTTAAATGCGAGCACAGGGAGATACTTCCAGCGACCGGCATATACCACCCTTGGATTCCGGGATCAGTCAGGTAACCTGGTCAATAAAGACAACGGGTTGACCTACATTGGTTCCAATCATTTCGTTGCCGGATTCGAATACCAACCCAACCGCAACGCCCGCCTCACACTGGAGGGCTTTTACAAGTCATATTTTAACTATCCCTTTTCAGTTGCTGACAGTATCTCAATCGCCAGCAAGGGTGGTGGGTACGGGACCTTTGGAGATGAGGAAGTGGTCTCCGAATCGGACGGCCGGGCATATGGATTGGAGCTTTATTACCGCGACCGGGATTTTTACGGAAACAATGTGATACTGTCTTATACTTTCGTCCGTAGTGAATTCTCAGATGCGGAGGGCAACTACCTGCCGTCAGCCTGGGATAACCGGCATCTGCTCAACTTTACGTTTTCCCGTAGCTTTAAGCGCAACTGGGATGTTGGATTCAAATGGCGTTATGTGGGTGGTGCCCCATATACACCTTATGATGAGGAGCTATCCTCCAACCGCCTGGCCTGGGACGCCAGAGGGCAGGGATATCTGGATTACAGCCGGTTTAACAGCCTGAGACTAAATGCTTTTCACCAGCTCGATGTACGTGTTGATAAGCAGTATTTTTTCGACCGCTGGTCGCTAATGCTCTACCTGGATATCCAGAATCTCTATAATTTTAAGGCAGAGCAACCTCCCATCTTATTTAATAGAGACATGGATGGAAACGTGGCCATCGTGAATCCAAATGATCCGCTGCCCATGCAACGCTATGCACTGCGCAGCATTGCGGATGAGAGTGGCACGGTCCTGCCTACCCTGGGAATTATGATTGAATTTTAAAATATGCAGGCATGAAAGCACACACATATCTATTGGTATTGCCCCTTATCTTCATGAGTTATGCATGCTCTTCTTCACGGACATCTGCTGACCGGGGACAGGATGCAGTGCCTGAACCCGTCATCTCGGCTGAGAAGGGCCAGGGTCAGACAATACAACTCCGGTTTGATAAAGGACCTGCGCATAATCATCCGCTGATGGCAGTCTGGGTGGAAGATCTGGAAGGCCGGTATATTCAATCTCTCTTTGTAGCAAGGAGTATCGCCACGGGCGTTTTCGCATACGGCACCAATGACGCTGGGAAATGGGCACCGGGCGAGCGCAGAAGACCCGCTGCCTTGCCTTATTGGGGGCATAAGCGCGGGATTAAAGCTGCAGATGGGTATTATGTACCGGATGCGGGAACGGCTGTCCCGGATGCCTACAGCGGAGCCACTCCCAAGTCATCCTTCATCCTCACTTCCAGATTGGATCAACCTGCAACGACGCCATTTCGTGTGCTGATAGAAATTAACCAGTCGTGGGACTGGAACAAGCATTGGACAAATACCCTGTATCCTGAGGATGCAGAATACAAGACCAGCAGCCAGCCTGCAGTGGTTTATGCTGCCGTGCTGGATCCTGCCAATAAAGGGGCAAAGGTGAGTATGCAGGCCATTGGTCGCAGCCATCATGCCGGTCGTGATGGAGGGTTATACGATGACCTGCACACGCTGACAACTGCATTACAGATTGCCAGGTCACTGGAAGTCAGCATCCTGCCTTAAGATTGTTCTTGCTGAATGGTGGCTTCCTGTGCTGATTATTCTTTGGCCTTTTCTGGCAGCAGCGGGACGAAACGGAAACTTCCATGATCTTCTTCCTGGTACTCCTGAGCTGACACGCGTATGAGGCGCTTCATCTTTTGAACATCGTCGCCCACAGGAATCACCAGTATGCCGCCAGGCTTGAGTTGCGCCAGCAATGGTTCAGGTATGAAAGGTGCACCGGCCGTGACCAGTATCCTGTCGAAGGGCGCAAAAGCGGGAAGGCCTTTGTATCCATCCCCGTAAAAAGTCTTGATGATATAACCCAGCTGTGGGATGAATTCCCTGGTGCGCTGGTACAGAACCTTTTGCCTTTCAATAGTGAAAACCCTGGCCCCCATACGTGCCAGAATGCAGGCCTGGTAGCCTGATCCTGTCCCCACTTCAAGGACCTGCATACCCGGGGTGACCTTCAGTAAAGCCGTCTGAAAGGCTACCGTATATGGCTGGCTGATGGTCTGTCCCGCTCCGATAGGGAAAGGCTTATCCTCATAGGCAAACTCCAGGAATCCGGAATCGAAAAAGAAATGCCGGGGAACATCCATCATGGCCGTCAGCACCGCTTCATCGCTGATCCCCTTCGCCCTGATCTGTTCAATCAGTTTTTTCCGTAGCCCTTTGTGCCGGTAAGTATCTTGAAGTGCTTTCTGCTGCATGCTTTATGACGTCTGAGGGTTCCGCTGACCTTGGCAGGGCACAAAAATACTTTACATTTGCAAAAAAACCGCAGCTATGCTGAAGATAGGAGTATTGGGCGCCGGCCACCTGGGAAAAATCCACCTTAAATGTATCCAATTGGTAGATACCTATGAACTGGTAGGTTTCTATGATCCGGATCCTGCCAAGGTGAAGGAAGTGAGTGATACAATGAAAATCAAGGCATTCCCGACTATTGATGCCCTGATTGATGCCGTGGATGTGGTTGATATCGTAACACCAACGATTTCGCATTTTGATTGTGCAAGCCGCTCACTGCGAAAATTCAGGCATGTGTTTATTGAAAAACCTGTCGTAGCAACACCGGCCGAGGCACTTGAGCTCATGAAGATCGCAAGGGAAGCCAGCGTGAAGGTGCAGGTTGGCCATGTGGAGCGGTTTAACCCCGCCTTCCTGGCAGCCAAAGACCATATCCACGATCCCATGTTCATCGAAACACACCGCCTGGCCCAGTTTAATCCGAGAGGAACGGATGTTCCCGTTGTACTGGACCTGATGATCCATGACCTGGACATCGTTTTGACAACGGTGAAGGCGCCTGTCATGCGTATCCAGGCCAGCGGCGTATGCGTGATCAGTGATACACCCGACATCGCGAATGCCCGTATTGAATTTGCCAATGGTTGTGTTGCCAACCTCACCGCCAGCCGCCTGTCCCTGAAAAACATGCGGAAGTCCAGATTCTTCCAGCGTGATGCCTATATCTCTGTTGATTTCCTTGAGAAGAAGACGGAAATCGTTCGCATGAGCGACCCTGATCCCGTTAACCCGAATCCCCTGGCCATGGTCATTGATCTTGCAAATGGGAAGGGAAGCAAGGAGATATATATTCAATATCCTGAAATACAAAGTATTAATGCGATCCAGCAGGAGCTGGCATCCTTCGCTGAGGCCATCCTGCAAAATACCAGTCCTGTGGTTACCATCGATGATGGCTATGCAGCCCTTGATCTGGCGCACAGGATACTCGAAAAAATTTCCATCCCAGGCGCAGAAAAATGATCCGGGCGGGCAATGATTCCCCCTTTCTTCCGTTATCAGTTCTAATTCCCAAATAAAGCCAGCCATATGAGGCAGGGCATCAAACTCGGCCAAGTTATTGCATTGATTGTCAGTGTATTTTTCTCCTCCTGTTCCATTATCGATCCGGCGGAAGATATTCCTGCATACCTGCATATCGATCAATATACGCTGACGACCAACTTTGATCAGGGAACAGCCTCGCATAATATTACAGATGTATGGGTTTACCTCGATCAGGAAATTGTTGGCGTATATGAATTGCCGGCAACCATCCCGGTACTTGGCCAGGGAAGTAATAAAATAACCATCCGGCCGGGAATCAAAATCAATGGCATTGCAAGCACCCGTATATACTATCCTTTTTTTAAAGCGGGAGAGATCACGCTTGACCTTGTTCCAGCAAATGTGGATACCCTGCAGCCCGCTACTGTTTACAATACTAATGTGATTTTTAAGTACATAGAGGGATTTGAAGACCCCGGCATTCCTTTTGCCAGCACGCCTACCAGCGATACAGGCATGTTTAAGACGAATGCCCCGGAACTGGTCTTTGAAGGTACCTCATCTGCAGCCATTATCCTGGATAAGGACAGGCCGTACTTCGCAGCCGTCTCCAATAACGCCTACAAGCTTCCGCAGGGAGCAATCCCAGTCTATCTTGAGATGAACTTCAGGAATGATACCCCCCTTGTGGTTGGATTGATCTCCAATGCACTGGGAGGTACCTCAAAGCTTGAGATCCTGGTGCTGAACCCAACTCCCACCTGGAAGAAAGTATATGTAAACCTGGGGCCTACCATCAACCGGCAATCACAGGTAATTGACTTCAACCTCTATCTCAGCGCCGGACTCGAAACCGGCAAGGAAAAAGGGGAGATATATCTGGATAACCTGAAACTTTTGCATTACTAAAGAAAAGAACACGATGAACAAACAACGCCAGGTAGCCAGATATGTGATTGCGGATGTGGTTTCAGCCATGCTGGCCTGGGGTCTCTTCTTTATCTATCGCAAGTATACGGTTGATTCTGGTGTTATTCGCCAACTGGATATCATTTGGTCTGATTCCAATTTCTGGTACGGCATCGTGCTCGTACCCGCTTTCTGGATGCTTCTATATATCTTAACTGGTACTTACCGTAAAATTTACCGCAAATCCAGGTTGAAAGAGCTTAGCCAGACCCTCTTTATTACTCTGATCGGTGTTACGGTATTGTTCTTTACCCTCTTGCTTGACGACATTATCCCGAGTTACCGGGCCTATTATCTGTCTTTTTCTAACCTCTTCCTCTTGCACTTTGGATTTACCTATACCTTCAGGCTAATCCTTACCTCGCGCACAGTCAGGAGAATACATAAGAAACAAATCGGATTTCCAACCATTGTCGTGGGCAGCAACGGCAGGGCGGTTTCAGCCTACCGTGATGTCGAAAACCAGGAGAAACCATCTGGTAATAAGTTTGTGGGTTTTGTGGATGTGGTTGAGACCGATGACAATAAACTCAAAGAATACCTGCCCTACCTGGGCAACTATAAAAACCTAAAGCGCATCATCGAAGAGCATGGCATCGAAGAAGTGATCATCGCCGTGGAACCTTCTGAGCACCGGACGGTCGAGAATATCATCGGCAAGCTGGAGGATACCGATGTGGTGATCAAGATCATCCCTGATATGAAGGACTTCCTGCTGGGATCGGTCAAGATGAGCTCCATTTTTCATGCACCACTGATACAGGTCTCTCCTGATCTGATGCCGATCTGGCAGCAGTACCTCAAGCGTGCCATCGACGTCGTGGCTTCCATCTTCTTTATGATCCTGCTGATACCGGTCTATCTTGCCGTGGGAATCGGGATTATGATGACATCCAGGGGGCCTGTCATCTATGCACAGGAGCGGATCGGGTACAAAGGCAGGCCATTCAGGATGTACAAATTCAGATCGATGTATGTCAATGCGGAGGCAGATGGCGTGCCCAGGCTATCATCTACCAACGATGACCGCATCACTCCACTGGGACGTTTTCTCAGAAAGGTGCGTTTGGATGAAATTCCGCAGTTCTATTCTGTTTTAAAGGGAGATATGTCCCTGGTTGGTCCCAGGCCTGAGCGTCGTTTTTTCATTGAGCAGATCGTGCAGCGGGCTCCCCATTACCGTCTGCTGCACAAGGTAAAACCGGGAATCACCTCCTGGGGGCAGGTGAAGTACGGATATGCCTCCAATGTGGATCAAATGATTGAGCGGCTGAAATACGATATCCTCTATATCGAGAACATGTCGCTGGCCATGGATTTCAAGATCCTGATCTATACCGCCATTATTATCCTGCAGGGAAGGGGGAAATAGGACTCAGATCACCCCTGCTTCAATCATCAGTACGATGTTCTCAATATCCTTGTCCGCACCCTTCGGGTCATACTTCACCTTTAAATCATACCCGAATACGCGGGCGAAGGATTGCCAGAAAAAAGCCATGATGCGCCCCCGCAATTCCTGAACCAGGCTAAAAGTGGAATGCCCTGTCTCTCTGTCTACCAGTTTGAGGAGTATCTTACCCTGCGAGAAGGTGAGGTTTTTGAGCTCATCGCCGTATTGGACCTTGAGTTCATCTTCTGCTTGACGCATCAGCCGCTTGCGTTCAGTGTCACTGCGGGCAGCCAGTAGCTGGCCTTCGTACTCATTCAACTTCTCGCCGGCCAGTTTGGCATAGGGATAGACTTTTTTAACGTTTCGCATCAGCCGGTTGAACCGGATCTCATCCCTTTTACTCTTGAAAATGATGGGAGCGAAAACATTAACCTGCGATAATTCCAGCATTGGCATGGTGTCTCCGTCTACGACCACGAGTCGGGCCACCACCCATTGCTTCTCCTGTGCAGGCAAGGGAATTAACAAAATGATGAATAGTATGAACAGAAGTTTACGCATGGTCAATCATCTGCACAACAAACGATGTGCCAGGGTAAAGAACGCAGATGGATATCCTTTTGTTTTGCCTCAGCCTCAGGCTACACGTAAACGGCTCTCTCCTTCTTTTCCCAGCTTCTTCAGGGCATAAGATCTGTCAACCTTCAAGTGTTTGATCTCTTTCTGTGAAGGAAGATCAAACATGGCATCGGTCATGATCGCCTCAAGGATAGAACGTAAGCCCCTGGCGCCTAGCCGGAATTCGATGGCTTTATCGACAATGAAATCTAGTGCAGTCTCATCAAAACTCAGTGTGATTCCATCCAGTTCGAAAAGCCGGATATACTGTTTTACCAATGCATTTCTGGGCTCTGTCAGGATACTGCGCAATGAAGCACGGTCGAGCGGCTTGAGATGCGTTACCACTGGAAATCTGCCGACAATCTCAGGGATGAGCCCAAAACTCCTCAGGTCCTGTGGCGCAATGTATTCAAGCAGGTTATCACGGTTGATGGTCTCACGTTTCTTGCTGAATTCGTAGCCTATCATGTTGGTGTTCAGTCTTCCGGCAATCTTTTTCTCGATACCGTCGAAAGCACCTCCTGAGATAAACAGGATGTTTTGCGTATTGATCTGAATCATTTTCTGTTCGGGGTGCTTGCGGCCTCCCTGTGGAGGCACATTCACCACCGTACCTTCCAGCAGTTTGAGCAAAGCCTGCTGCACACCCTCGCCGCTTACATCACGGGTGATGGAAGGGTTGTCGCTCTTGCGGGCAATCTTGTCAATCTCATCAATGAAGACGATGCCACGCTCCGCGGCCGCCACATTGTAGTCGGAGGCCTGGAGCAGCCGCGACAGGATGCTCTCCACATCCTCCCCGACGTAACCGGCTTCTGTTAAAACAGTGGCATCAGCGATACAAAAAGGAACCCGTAGCATCCGTGCGATGGTGCGCGCAAGCAAGGTCTTTCCGGTTCCGGTTTCTCCAACAATGATGATATTGGATTTCTCAATCTCAACCTCATCCTTGTCGTTGCGCTTTTTTTTCTGCTGCTGGGTTATCCTTTTGTAGTGGTTATAAACGGCAACGGAAAGTACCCGTTTGGCCTGGTCCTGCCCGATCACATATTCATCGAGGTAGGCTTTAATCTCAGCGGGTTTGAGCAGTTCCCCCATCGAGAAAGACTCCTGGGTCTTGGTGGTCAGCTCTTCTGAGATGATAAGCTGCGCCTGGGTCACACAATGGTCACATATGTGTGCATTCAGACCTGCGATGAGCATATTGACATCTCGCTTGGACCTGCCACAAAAGGAACAACGCTCTATTTCCTTGGCCATAACTTTATGATCACTTCTTTTTGGAACGCACCAGCACCTCGTCCAGCATGCCGTATTCTTTTGCTTCTTCAGCGGTCATCCAGAAATCGCGGTCCCCATCCTTCCATATTTTCTTATAAGGCTGACCGGAATGCTCGGCAATGATCTCGTACAATTCTGTCTTCAGTTTCTGTATCTCACGTGCTGTGATTTCAATATCAGAAGCCTGCCCGCTGGCACCACCCATCGGCTGATGGATCAGGATACGGCTGTGCTTCAGGGCTGACCGTTTGCCCTTGGCGCCTGCACAAAGCAACACAGCACCCATAGATGCAGCGATGCCTGTGCAGATCGTCGCGACATCCGGTGACACATATTGCATGGTATCATAGATGCCCAATCCGGCATAGACACCACCGCCCGGCGTGTTCAGATAAATCTGAATATCCTTGGAAGAATCGACGCTGTCCAGAAACAACAACTGAGCCTGGATGATATTGGCGACATAATCGTCGATTGGGACACCCAGAAAAATGATGCGATCCATCATCAGCCTGGAGAATACATCCATGGTGGCAATGTTCAACTGGCGTTCTTCGATGATGGTCGGACTGATATAACTGTTGGAAGTGGAAATGTACTTTTCCAGAGTAAGGGAATTGATTCCCCTATGCCGTGTTGCGTATTTGAAAAATTCCTGCTGACTCATGATTTCTCCGGATTAAGATTGTCAATGGCTTCCTGCAGCTCGTCCAGGGTGACTTCCTTCGGCTGGGTAGGTATTTCTTGTACAAAGATGGACGTCAGTTTCGTAACCATGATCTCCCGTTCTGCCTGCTCAAGATTTTCCCCTTTCTGGAGGTATTTGTCAGCTGTCTCGAGGATGAGCTGCTCCAAACCGGGATCTATGTCATTCCCATGGATACCGATGCGGCGTTTCATGTCTTCCACAAAATAGGACCGCAGGTCATCTGTCGAAACATCCACGCCATATTGCTCAGCGATGGCGTCCTGAACCAGCTGCCAGCGCATGGAAGAAAGGAATGATTGGAATTCCTTGTCAAAGTCTTCTGCGCTCAGTTCGGCTTCGATCTCAGATTGTAGCCACCTCTTCAGAAAGACTTCCGGTAATGGAACGTCCGAATTCGAAAGGATGGCTTTTTTCGCCTGCAAATGGAAGAACCGACGTATGTCATTGTCATAGAAGGCACTCATTTTCTTATCAACAGCGCCTCTGAACGCACCTTCGTCTTCAAAGCTTTCGCCAGGGAAAACCTTCTGATAGAGCTCTTCTCCCAATGGCAAGGGGTCCAGCATCTCAATACCTGTGATGGTCATCTGGTATGAAGCGCTGGTATCACGGTTATCGTCTTTGGCCGCACCAATGAGATAGATGGCGTTGCTGGCATCCCCGGTGGCCTTCTCAGGTATGATGGTCAGGGCATCATTGACTGCCAAACCTTGCAGCATGAGCTTCGTCTCCTCATCCTTGATCTGACGCAGGGTGAAACGGCTGCTTACCTCCGGGAGTGATTCAATAATCTTCCCTTGTTCATCAAGTTGTCTGAAACTGGCTTCGATCATGTCCGTTTCGTCAACAATGGAATCTCGTTCAACAAAGTTTCCAAATTCCTTACGGTAGCCCATGATGAAGTCATCTACAACTTTATCTTCCACCTTTACGTGATAGTAAGGCAATGCAGGAAGGCTGGTCAGATCAATATTGATCTGCGGGCTGAGACCAAGGTCAAAAGTAAATTCGAATTCTTTTTGCTGATCCCACTCAAAATCGAAGCTATTTTCTTCTCTTCCGAGCGGATGGCCGAGGACGCGCAGTTTATTCTCGCGGATGTATTCGGTCATCGACTTGGAGACTTTGTCCATAAGCGTCCTGTTCAGCACAGTTTTCCCCATCATGCGGGTCACCATGCCCTGCGGTACTTTTCCCGCTCTGAATCCTGGTAATGCCAGTGTCCGGCGTTGTTCCCTGAGAGCCTGATCCACTTCTTCCCGGTAATCCTGTTCCTCTACTTTGATTCTCAGCAGGGCATTCAATCCACCGCTTTCTTCCAGCGTAATATGCATATCAAGATGGTTAATGGCCAAATGGCCTGTATGGTGCGGATGGAGGGACTCGAACCCACACGCCTTACGGCACCAGATCCTAAGTCTGGCGCGGCTACCAATTACGCCACATCCGCATGTGTGCCTAAAAGGGCTGCAAATATACGGCTTTTTCAGATAGGCACGACAGTCAGACTGACAGTGACATGAAGCAGGACCGTAACCGTTTGTTAAGCCTTCAGGGCGTGCAGGGCGGCATCATAATCCGGCTCCTGCGTGATTTCCGGGACGAGTTCCTGATAGACCACCTTGCCTTCTTCGTCCAGCACCACCACGGCACGTGCAAGCACACCGGCCAGAGGGCCTGTCTGTATGCGCACACCGTAATCCTGACCAAACTGGTTGTCCTTCATCTCCGAAAGGTTGACAACCTTATCGATGCCCTCTGTGGAACAGAAGCGCTGATGTGCGAAGGGCAGGTCGCGGGAAATGCAGAGGACAGCCGCGCCAGGCACTCCGGCAGCTTCCTGGTTGAAGCGGCGCACGGAAGTGGCACAAACGGAGGTGTCAAGACTGGGGAAAATATTAAGCAGTACTTTCTGACCTTTGAAATCATGGAGTGAGCGGTCGGAAAGATCCGTTCCTGTGAGGGTGAAAGCGGGTGCTGCGGTTCCGGTCGCAGGCAGGTTGCCGCTGGTTTCGATGGGGTTACCTTTTAATGTGATGCTCGCCATAAAAATTATTGTTTTTGGAGGGTTAGTAATCCAAAGAAAAACCCGGATCTCAGGGTGTTTGTTCAACATAACTACAAGTAATAAGGTCAGATGCAGCCAGCGTCAGTGTTGGTAGGGGATGATCACAGAAATATTAGAGAATACAAGGGAATTCCTGCGGAGCTACAATGCCGGAATTCAGTGTTTTATGTCTTTGTGTTCGTTTTGACATCCAGGGCATCTCTTAGGGCGTTCCCTAGAAGCATAAACGTTAGCACCATCAACATGATCGCCAGACCGGGCAGTATGGCCAGATAGGCTTTGTCGAGAATGATATAGGCGTAATTTTCACGTATCATACTACCCCAGGAGGGCATGGGAGGCTGGACCCCGATACCGAGGAAGCTCAGGCCCGCCTCCATCAGGATGGCTGATGCGAAATTGGCCGCTGATATGACGATCACAGGACTGAATGCGTTCGGCAGGATATGCCGCCAGATGATCCTGATATTGCGATAACCCAATGCACGCCCTGCCTCAACATACTCCTTCTCCCGAATCGCCAGGAACTGCCCCCTGACAACACGCGCCACCTCCACCCACATCGTTAATCCTACAGCAATAAAAACCTGCCAGAATCCGCGGCCCAGTGCGAAAGTGATCGCAATCACCAGCAGCAGGGTGGGGATGGACCAGACGACATTGATGAGCCAGACGATGGCATCGTCGACCCAGGAGCGGTAATACCCGGCCAGGGCGCCCAGCAGGACGCCGATCAGCAGGGAAATGAATACCGAGATAAATCCAACAGAAAGACTCACCCTTGTGCCTATCAGCAAGCGGCTGAGGACATCTCTTCCAAACAAATCGGTGCCCAGCCAGAAGGTCACGGCCGACTGTTTCTTCTTTGCCTTTTCCAACAGATCATGACGGTGGACGGTGATGAATGAACCGTCGGCGAGCATGATCTGCAGGCTGTCCGGGCCGGCTTCCGCGACAGGGAGACTGTCATTCAAGGGAAACACGATGTCGGCCAGGCTGTATGCTACCGGAAATGCGCTGCCCCCAACGGGTGTAAGCATCACGCCGTCCTCTTGCCAGTCGATACTGTCATAGGGTATATATCTGTCTCGTTCCGGCTTGCCAAAAGCCATTTGTCGGAGCCAGGAAACAGGTTCCGGCTGTGTATTGCGCTGAACGCGAAGGAAATGAACCCGGGATCCCGGTGGGAGCGTGGCCAGTTCAAGAAACTGGCGGTTGGCCATGGGGCTGGGGTCCGGTGTGATCAGATAGCCCAGTATGGCGACAAATGCGGTGATGATGATCATCAGCCCGGACGCCAGTGCGAGTGGGTCACGCCTGAGCCTTCTCCAGGCAGCCCGGGAAGGGGAAGCCCCGGACAATTCTCTGCGGCGTCTGGGTATCAGCAAATCTCGTAACATGCTACACGGCAATTATGAGGGGTCCAATTCAACTGAAACCGTTGAAGGCAGCAAGGTACAAAAAATTGCAGGCGATATTTTGACATGAAAGAAAAGCGTTATATTTGCATCCCGATTTACGGTGGATGTAGCTCAGCTGGTTAGAGCGTCGGATTGTGGTTCCGAAGGTCGTGGGTTCGAGCCCCATCTTCCACCCAGGAAAAGCCCCTCACTGCAGGGGTTTTTTTATGTCTTGCATTATCTGTTCTCCATGGCTGCCAGCCTGTCCATCGAAAGGTATAACAGGCTGTGTACCTGCCGCCGGATCTGCGACCTGGAGAGTTTGTTCTCACCCCCATAAGGCCATGTACGGTTTGATAAAAATATGTAAACGAGGCCATTGTCAGGATCAGCCCAGACATAGGTGCCGGTGAAACCACTGTGACCAAAACTGCTTTGAGAAGCTACGTCGCAGACGGGTCCGTTGGGCACCGGCTTCAGTTCCGGACGGTCGAAGCCCATGCCTCTACGGTTGGATCCGGATGCAATGGCCTGCCCCGTGAAAGCCTTCACTGTGGTTGTTTCCAGGTAGCGCTTGCCACCATAAGTTCCACCGTTTGTCAGCATCTGCATCAGAATGGCGGCATCCATGGCGTTGGAGAAGAGTCCGGCATGACCGGCCACCCCGCCCAGTATGGCCGCGACAGGGTCATGGACATCCCCCCTGAGCTCAATTTTCCTGAAAGCGCTGTCGATTTCGGTTGGGACGACATTATTCAGGCAAAATTCGGCTCCGGGATTAAAGGCCGTATGCGCTAGTCCCATCGGCTGGTAAAAATAGGTATTGAGGTAGGCATCCATTCCCATGCCACCAAGTGTTTCGATGACACGCTGTAGCAGGATCATTCCCAAATCACTGTATTTGTATTGCCCTGGTTTTTCAAGGGGTGACGTGATAATTACCTGCAGCAGACTGTCTTTCACCTGCTGGCTGATATACATCCCCATGGCAACACGGATGGGATGAGCAGGACTCTGTGAAGCAGACCAGATTCCCGGATCTGCTTCTGCCCATTTTCTGACGTCATTCTGAAAAGGGATGAATGGTTTAAGCCCTGCCTGATGTGCCATGATATCCCGTATTCGCAGGTTTTCCTTATTGCTGCCTCGGACTTCAGGGAGATAAAATCCCAATGTCTGGTCCGGGTTGACCAATCCCCTGTCGTACAGATGCATTAATGCCATTGTGGTGGCCAGGATCTTTGTCACCGAGGCCAGGTCATAGATCTCTCCGGTGGATATCGGCATCGCCTGGTCATAGCCCTGGTATCCAAAAGCCTTATGATAGAACACTTTACCATGACGGGCCGCCAGAACCTGGCATCCCGGGTAGATGCTGTCGCGGATGCCTTGTAATATTATGGAGTCGATGGTTTGTAACAGTACTGGCCGGATCCCGGCTTCCACAGGACTTGTATGTACCAGGATGTCGCTGGCAGCGTAGTTAATCCCTGCGCCTGCCGTGAACGTTCCTGCGCTCACCGGCAGCTTACCACGGGCGGGCAAGGCGCCGGCAATTACCTGTGCTGTAGCCTGTTGAGAGAGAGGGTTATCTTCATAACCAAGGAGTAAACCCTGGCAAAGACTAAGATCTCCCAGTTGATTCAATGCATATGGATTGCCGAAAACGCTCAGGATGATTTTATGCTTTTCCTGCAACTGACGAATCAATGCGGTCAGGTTGCTATCCACGCCAAACTTCCGCTGTGGCCAGTCGTTCAGACCATGCAGGCTCACCAGGACAAGGGGGTAATCTCCCAGACTGGAGAGGATATCGTCCCTTTGACTTTGCGTCATCTGCATGTCCACCTGATAATGATCCATGCGGGTATAGAGGTCTAAGGTCTGCTGGAAGCTGTTGCGCCCGGACGCATTGATGGCCAGGCTGGCGACAAAGCGTGATGTGCCCTTTAAAGGCAGGAATCCACCCTGGTTCTGCAGGACTGTGACCGACTGACCGTAAATGCGGGAGGACAAGGCTGTACAGACCGGTGAAGCGAGATCGGGTGTGCCGGGTTGGGGAAGTAAATGGCGTTGGTCCACCTGGTAGGCTCTCTTTGCCAGTAAAACCTTCCGACATTTGCGCTCAATCATGCGCTCAGAAATCCTTCCATCCTCAATGGCTTTGCGTATGGATGCCACGGCCCGGCCGGCATTAACAGGAAGTAGTAAAATATCATTTCCGGCTAACAAAGCCATGACTTCTACATCTCCGGCCGGAACAAAATCCGTTACCCCCTTCATCTCCAAGGCATCTGTAAAGACCAGACCCTTGAAGTCCATCCTGCGTTGCAGCAGGCGGTGGATGACATCCTCAGAGAGGCTTACTGGCACCTTTGATTTCTTCTCGAGGGCAGGGATTTCCATATGGGCTGTCATGATACCACCAACCCCTGCGTCAATCAAAGACTCGAAGGGCGGCAGCATGGTTTCCCAAATCTCTTCCTTGCTCAGGTTGACTTTTGGTAAAGTATGGTGGGAGTCTTTATCTGTGTTCCCATGACCCGGAAAATGCTTGGCTACTGCCATAATTCCTTGGTCCTGAAGCCCCTTCATATAGGCGATCCCTTTTGCGGTGACATTGTTGATTTGTTCACCAAAGCTCCTGTTGTTGATGACAGGGTTACGGGGATTGCTGTTTACATCTACGACCGGAGCAAAGTTGATGTGAATTCCCATGGTTTTGCACTGCCTGCCTATCTCGGAAGCCATGTCATACACAAGATTCGGGCTGTCCATCGCGCCCAGCGTCATATTGCGCGGGAATGACCAGGCACTGTCGATCCGCATGCCCAGCCCCCATTCACCATCTATGGCCACAAAGAGCGGAATGGCTGCTGCTGCCTGCAGTTCACGAGTGATGCGTAGCTGTTCCGAAGGCGTACCTTTGAAAAAGACGATGCCCCCAACCTGGTGCTGAACCACATCTGTAAGAGCTTGCGGGAGGTACTGACCATTAAGGTTGGCCCTGATCATGATCAACTGCCCAATCTTCTGCTCCAGTGTCATATTCTCCATCAGGCTGTCTACCCAGCTATCATGTGGCAGAGGTTCGGGAGCGTAAGGGTCTTCAGTTGCCGTCAGGGGTGGATAGAACACAGCGATCAGCAAAGAGGCAAACAGGAGTATAATAAGGATACGTTTCAGCATGATTTCTTCTCTCTCAAAATTCCGGTTAAAGATACTCCCTGATAATAGGTGGGGCGGATGATAGAAACGAAGTTTACAAACATTTCATTGTGAAAACTGCGGAGGGAAACAATGTACTTCTGTCCAGGTAATGTAATATCTGATTTATTAATCTGATAATGATTGAAATTCCATGAAATTCCCTACTTTTGCAGCCCAATTTAATGGATAGTTCACGGAGTATTAACCCGTTCCATACCATGGAACATTAGCAGAATTACTAAATGTCAGAAAACGAATTGATTAACCAGGAATTGGATCCCATTCAGGGCGAAGAACAGCCAAACGTTAACGAAGAGGTCCACGAAGAATTGGCATCAGCTGAAGCAGAAACAGTGGAAGAAATCGTTGCAGAGCCAGCGGTAGCATCTGAAGAGGTGCAGCCCGAGGTTGTCGCTGAGGAGCCCACGCAGGCTGAGACGAACGAGCCCGAACTTACCGTCGAGGCTGAACAGGAAACCATTCCGGTAGCAGAGCCCCAGACTGTGGCAGAAGAAGTGCAGGAAGAGGCCCCCAAGGCTTCGGAGCCTGTCGTCCAGGACAAGCCGAAATACCAGCCCCGCAACGTTGACAGGGAGCTTTCTGTACCTCCGGCATTTGACTGGGGTAGTATTGGCAAAAAACAGGATGCCTACTCGAACACCGAAAGGGAGCGTCTGGCGGATGCTTACGACAAGACACTGAGCCAGATCGGCGAGCACGAAGTGATCGACGGTTCGGTCGTAGGGATTACCAACCGTGAAGTTGTTGTGAATATCGGATACAAATCGGATGGTGTTATTCCCCTTTCTGAATTGAAATACAGGGATGATCTCAAGATTGGCGACAAAATCGAGGTTTATGTAGAAAGCCAGGAAGACCAGGGTGGTCAGCTCCAGCTATCACATAAGAAAGCCCGCATCCTTCGGTCATGGGAGCGCGTCAATGAGGCGTTCAACAGTGACGAGATCATCAAAGGTTACGTCAAATGCCGCACCAAAGGCGGCTTGATCGTGGATGTCTTTGGTATTGAAGCCTTCCTCCCGGGTTCACAGATTGATGTGAAGCCGATCCGCGACTACGATATGTATGTCGATAAGATCATGGAGTTCAAGGTTGTCAAGATCAACCAGGAATACAAGAATGTCGTTGTATCACACAAAGCCCTGATCGAGGACGAGCTGGAGCAGCAGAAGGCCGAGATCATCGCCAGGCTGGAAAAAGGCCAGATCCTCGAAGGTACTGTCAAGAACATCACCACATACGGGGTGTTTGTGGACCTGGGTGGTGTCGACGGACTCATTCATATCACCGACCTTAGCTGGGGCCGTATCAATCATCCTGAAGAAATCGTACAGCTTGACCAGAAGATCAAGGTCGTTATCCTTGACTTCGATGATAACAAGAAACGCATCGCCCTCGGCTTGAAACAGCTGACCCCGCATCCATGGGATAGCCTCGACAAAGAGATCAAGGTAGGTGATAAGGTCAAAGGAAAAGTCGTGGTTATTGCTGATTACGGCGCTTTCGTTGAGATCACTGCCGGCGTTGAGGGTCTGATCCATGTATCTGAAATGTCATGGTCGCAACACCTGCGCACAGCCCACGATTTCCTTAAAGTCGGAGATGAAGTGGATGCCGTTATCCTTACCCTGGACCGCGAAGAGCGCAAGATGTCACTGGGTATGAAGCAACTCATCCCGGATCCATGGGCAGATATCGTCAAGAAATACCCCATCAACTCCAAGCATACCGCTACTGTTCGCAACTTCACGAACTTCGGTATCTTCGTGGAGCTGGAAGAAGGTGTGGATGGGCTCATTCATATCTCTGACCTCTCCTGGGCCAAGAAAATCAAGCATCCGGCTGAGTTTACCAAGATCGGAGAAAGCATCGAAGTCCTGGTATTGGATGTGGATGTTGAAAACCGCAGGCTGAGCCTGGGTCATAAGCAGCTCGAAGAAAACCCATGGGATGTCTTTGAAAGCATCTTCATGGAAGGAACCGTGCATAAAGGGACCGTCATGAACATCAACGACAAGGGTGCGGTGATTGCGTTGCCTTACGGTGTTGAAGGCTTTGCCCCCAAGCGCCATATGCAGAAGGAAGAAGGTGGTATGTTAAAAGTGGATGAAGCCTGTGATTTCAAGGTGATTGAATTCTCAAAAGAGAACAAAAAAATCATCCTATCCCATTCCAGGATTCACCAGGATGCCCAGGCTGCTGAGAAGAACAAAGAGCAGACACAGGCCCGTACAGCGGAACGTTCTACCAAGAAGGCGGTTAAGAAGATCAAGGATAACCTGGAGCGTACAACCCTGGGTGACCTTGAGGCTCTTGCCAACCTAAAGGAAGAAATGGAGCAGAAAGAAGAATCAGCACAGAAGGAAATCAAGGCTGAGAAAGCTGCTTCAGCACGCAAAGCAGCTGAAGCACTCAGCCAGGCTTCTGAGGAAGAAGCTGATACGCCTGATGCTGAGCCTGATGCCGAAGAAGAACAGGCTTAATATTGCCGCCATATCGCACAAAAGGGGCTGTCGCATCAGACAGCCTCTTTTTTTTAGCTTTGCTATTCATATCTATTATCCAATCATGCTGATTCATGCGTTTTGAATTGCATATCCTTGGCAGCAACGCTGCACTGCCCTCACCAGGAAGACATCCTGCTGCGCAGGTTCTCCTGGTCGATGACCAGCCTTACCTCATTGATTGCGGGGAAGGTACGCAGATGTTGCTAGCCGACAGTCAAATACGCTATCACAGAATTGGCCACATCTTTATCAGTCACCTGCATGGTGATCATTTCTTTGGCCTGATAGGACTGATGTCAACCTATAACCTGGTCGGACGGACCAGGCCCTTGCATGTCTACGGACATGCGGCCCTTGAAAATGTTATCAGCAGCTTGCTGGAAGTCTCAGGAACGGTGCTGAAATACCCTTACTTTTTTCATCCGGTTGGAGATAAATTCAAAGGGCTTATTCATGAGGACGATCATGTGCAGGTGACTGCTTTTCCGCTGGATCACCGGATTGCCACGCACGGTTTTCTGTTTCGTGAGAATGCCAGACCCCGCAACCTGATCATGGAACGCATTCCGCAGGGCACATCCTACGCGGCTTTGCAGGCGATGAAGCAGGGTGAGGACCTCATCCTGCCAGATGGAAGCATGGTTTCCAATACGGAGCTTACATATCCTGCCCTCAGACCCAGGTCGTATGCCTATGTTTCAGATACACGCTTTAAACCAGACATTTGTGATATTATAAGGGGTGTAGATCTCTTATACCATGAGGCCACCTTTCTTCAGGATATGATGGATACTGCCCGGGAAAAGTACCATGCCACAACCTTGTGTGCTGCCCGCATTGCTGCCATGGCTGGTGCCGGTAAGCTCCTGCTGGGTCATTTCTCTGCGCGTTATGAAGATCTGGATGTCTTTCAGGCCGAGGCATCGGCGGTTTTTCCGGATACTGAACTCGCATTGGAAGGCAAAGTGTTCAGGGTTGAGGAAAGGAGGGAAGCCGAATGAACGCGCAGCCTGTGTTTGACCGGCAGTTTTGTAAGTGTCCGTCCTGTGGTTGGGAATCACGACACCGTAAAGGTTTTCCTTGCTTCCGGGAAACCTGTGAGAAATGTGGGCATGCGATGGAACGCCTTGTGCCTGAGCAGTCCTCAGCCATGGATTCCGGGGATGTCAATACTGAGCAGCCTGCCGTTGTGCAGGCCGCCTGCATTGCCTGTGGTGTATGTTTTGATTATTGTCCCGTTGATGCCATCCATTTCCGTGAAGGCAAGGCGTGGATTGACCCGCAACAATGCCTGGCTTGCCTGATCTGTATAGATCATTGTCCGCAGAACGCCATCCGGCAGGTAAGAGATGTGTGACCAACTCAGGATGCGGACTTCGCCTTCTTTTTCAGAACCTTCTTAAGGTTACGCACTTCCTGTTTGAGGGTGGCATTACGGCCCGCAAGGACTAGGATGCTTCTGACAAGCAGCCGGTCACAATGACTTTCCTCGCTGATCTGGACGAGTGTGCCATTCCCGCTGCGTTTCAGTTCATACCGCCAGGTGCCTGAGATGCCGAAGGAGCTCTCCAGCATTCTGACTACGAGCAAACTGTCTTTCTTTTCCTCCTGAACCTCAAACAGGGCATACCCTCCCATATCGGTTATTTCCTTCCATCGTCTCAACCCCTGTTCCGTTGGATCCAGCATTTCAACACGGTCCACTTCCTTTCTGCGCTTGGGAAGACTCTCAACGTCATTCAGAATGCGAAAAATCTCGTCAGGGGATGCTTTTAGCGTATCTGAATATTGCCCGCTGAAGCCTGGCTTGGAGAAGAATCCGATGGCCAGATAGATCAGGAAAAGAAACGCCAGAACGGCCAGGATGCTGAGTAATATTCTCATCGCTTTGGGTATTGGTTGTACCTCTGTTTATTGGCCCATTTGCCTGTCCAGCCTGGCCTGCCTTGCTTTGCGGGCGTTCAGGGTCTGGATGTAGCCGGATGCTTTTTTGTTGTTGAATTCTCTCAGGGACTTATTGGCCCAGCTGAGCGCGAGATCATACTCGCCCTGTACTTCGCAGATAACAGCCATGTTAAAAGCCGCCATACCTGCAATTTTGGGGTCTGCATGTAAAGCGAGGCGTTTCCAGATGTCCATGGCAGGGTCATAATTCCGGCGCTTGACATACACCTTTGCTTTCTTCAGATCGTCATGGCCCCTGGAATAGTATTGTCTTGTGATATTGACCCAGGTAGGTGAGATGCGCACCCCGTACCTTTCTCCTGAGAAAAGGGCCGCATCGTTGATAGCCCTGCGTTTGTCAGGGAGTCCGCTCAGGGCCTGGTCGGGGTTATCGCCCCTGCCTTCCCAGCCTTTTTCATCGGTATAGACATTGGCGTCCACAATCCGCTTCTCTTTGGCATCGTAAATCCTCCATCCACTGTTTACGCGGATATTCAGGCGGGCGAGGTGTTCAGTTACTTCATATTCCTTGCCCTCCCTCGTACGCTTCACCTGCCGTGTCTTTTTGTCCAGAAAGAGATCTGAATCAAAGGTTTCCAATAGGGCAAGTGCATCAACGTCATACTGCTGGCACAGCCGGTCCACTTCTCCCCAGTTCAGGGGTTCAGGAAACTTCTTGGTCCCTGTTCCACGGAGGTCAAGGCCGTAAAGCACCACAGCCGTGAAACGGGGTGAGTTATTCAGGCGGGTGGCGAGTCCCTCCACAGTTCGCGTGGAGGCTTCCCGGTCACCCAGGATGGATTCTCCTGTGACAAAACCTTCCAGAATATTCAGCAGGTTGATATCCTTGGGTGGGAGGGAACGGTTGGCAACGCCGATCTTCTGAATGTGCCTCGGAATATCAATCTCAGCCGGCTCAAGGGCACGCATGGCAATGCTCGATGTTTTACAGGATGATAATACCAATGGCAGCAACAGGAGCCAAAGGAGAGAACGTAGGATATTGGAACGCATAAACTACTACAGGCTTTGATAGGTTAAACAAAGATACATTTTACTCCTTCATATGCAAATTTCAGGCCAAAGCGTGGTAAAGAATTTCGATGGGATGCAGGGCTTCTTTCCCGGTTCCATCCTTGATCTGATGCCGGCAGCTGGTCCCTGGTGCCGCGATCAATATCTCCTTATCTGCCTGACGGACAGCCGGAAACAATACAAGTTCGCCGACCATCATACTGAGTTCATAATGTTCTTTCTCATACCCAAACGAACCGGCCATGCCGCAACAACCGCTGGGGATTTCCTTTACCTTAAATCCCTCCGGGATACTGAGCATCTCCTTCGTGGGCCCCGTACTCGCCAGCGCTTTCTGGTGGCAGTGCCCATGCAGCATAACTTTTCGCGTTTCCTTCGTAAAATTTCCTGCTGTGATCCTGCCAGCCTTATGCTCTCTCATGATAAACTCATCCATCATCAGGCAATGGGGTGCCAGGGTTCGGGCCTTTTCCTTCAGCCCTGCAGGCAGTAGCTCAGGATATTCGTCGCGAAAGCAGAGGATGGCGCTCGGCTCAATGCCGATAAGCGGCTGATCTTCAGTAATAACAGGACTCAGCCTCAGTACGTTTTCTTTGGCAAGATTTCTTGCGCTGCGAAGCAAACCCTTGGATAAAAAGGTGCGTCCGCTTTCGACGTGATCCGGGATTGCTACATAATAACCCAGACGGTTCAACAATAATACGGCTTTGATGCCGACCGCTGTGTCATTGTATTCCGTGAACTCATCGGCAAAGATCCATACTTTGCCATGTGGGAAATCGCTTTCGCGAACTGCTTTGTTGTGAGCTGACAACCAACGTGTAAAAGGCAGGTCACTCAATGCCGGCAGGCTACGCTCCGGGGCAAATCCCAGCAGGCGTTTCATCCAGCCCGCCACGATGGCCTGCTGGGTGAAGAAGTTATAGGCTTTGGGCCATATGGACCCTAATTTGTTCAGCCGGGTGATGTTGGCGATGGCCAGGGCCCGGAGCGGAACGCCATGCTTGTCATACCAATGCTGCAAGAACTCAGCCTTGAATTTGGTGATATCAACATTGGAAGGACATTCTGCCTTGCATCCTTTGCAGGACAGGCAAAGGTCCAGCACATCATAGAGTTCCTGATGGTCAAAGGGATTGGTTTTTGGTGAGTGTGTAAGGTATTCCCTGAGAATATTGGCCCGGGCGCGAGTTGTCGTATGCTCATCCCCGGCAGCCATATAGCTCGGACACATCGTTCCCCCCAGGGTGGCCGGTTTACGGCAATCTCCCGATCCATTGCATTTCTCAACAGCGCGCAACAACCCGCCGGTGGAACTGAAATCAAAAATGGTCTGAATATCCCTGGTTGGCTGGCCTGGCTCATACCGCAGGCTTGTATTCATGGCCGGGGTATCCGTGATCTTACCGGGATTGAAGATCTGGTCCGGGTCCCAGCTGTGTTTGACCTCCTTAAGCAACCCATAAACATGCTCTCCCAACATGAGCGGGATGAACTGGCCCCGCAGACGCCCATCCCCATGTTCACCGCTCAATGAGCCTTTGTATTTCTTGACAAGTCGGGCCGTCTCCAGCGCGATGGTGTGGAACATCTCCACGTCTTCTTTCTTCTTCAGATCGAGGACCGGCCTAAGATGCAATTCTCCGGTTGCTATATGGGCATAATAGACACAGGATAAGCCATATTTGTCGAGCAGGTCCTTGAATTCTGCCATATAAGCCGGTAGCTGCGCCGGGGATACCGCTGTATCTTCAATGACTGCCACCGGTTTTGCATCACCGGGGGCATTGGAGAGCAATCCCAGCCCTGCTTTCCTGAGTGCCCAGACTTTTTTGATGTCAGCGCCCCTCAATACCGGGAAATGATAACCCAGGCCTTTGGCCCGCATTTCTTTCTCCATGGCCTGCGCCGACAGCATAATCTCCTCCTGGCTATCCGCGGCAAATTCAACGATCAGGATGGCAGCCGGATCGCCCTCCACAAAGAAGCGGTTCTTGCGCTGTTCGATGTTTTCCTTCGTCAGGTCGAGCACAGCTTTGTCCATGAGCTCGATAGCGACCGGTTTGTGTGTCAGCGCGACGAGGTTACCCTGAAAAACGCCTTCCAGGGTGTCAAAATGAACACATACCAGGGCGGTTTCCTTCGGGGGCAAAGGAACCAGGTTCAGCTTGACGGAGACGATGAACCCAAGCGTGCCTTCTGAACCGGCGATAAGCTGGGAAAGATTGAATAAGGGCCCGCCAGGTGTGAAGGGGTGCTGCATGAGCAGCAGATCCAGGGCATAACCGGTATTGCGGCGGTGGATGGCCGGATCTGGGTATTCATCGCGGATAACCTTCTGATTATGAGGATTAGAGAGTATATCCCGCAACTTCCGGTAAATCCTGCCTTCTGTATTTTCAAGCCCGTACTTTTCCTCCAGTTCATGATCTGATAGCGCGCCAAATGTTGCGATGCTGCCATCACTGAGCATCATCTCCACCTCCAGGGTGTGATCGCGGGTAGAGCCGTAAACCAGCGAATGCGCACCGCAGCTGTTGTTGCCCACCATGCCCCCAATCATGCACCTGTTGGAGGTGGAGGTCTCCGGTCCAAAAAACAGCCCTGCAGGTTCCAGGAGCTTGTTAAGCTCATCCAGGATCACGCCGGGCTCTACCTTCACCCATTTCTCTGCTGTGTTGATTTCCAGGATGCGCGTCATATAACGGGAGACATCGACAATGATGCCCCCACCGACAACCTGCCCGGCCAGCGATGTCCCCGCAGCACGTGGTATGAGGGATACCTTATGCTTTTTGGCGGCAGCAATGAGCAACCTCAGGTCTTCCACATCCCTGGGCCGGGTCACGGCAAGTGGGAGTTCGCGATAGACAGAGGCATCTGTGGCATACATCAGTCGGTATGCCTTGTGCGTAAAGATGTCGCCCTTAAAGCCTTGTAAGCTGGATATCAGGGTGCCGGTATCAACCGCTACCCCTGTGTTGGTAATCGTTTCGACCATACGTCGAAATTACCACCTTATCGCTTACCTGCCTTACTTTTGATAAAAATTGGTACTTTCAAAAATCTTGTCTGCCGATTTGGCAATAAAACCGGAATAGAGTGTCCCGTCTGCATCAGGGTAGCGACGGGCAAACTCATAATAACAGCCGGGGATTTCACGTATGCCTTCGCTAAAAGCAAGCTGTATCATCTCCGATTTGATGCTGCTCTGTTCCAGCAACTCCGATGGTGTTCCTTTGATCTCTCCACCGGCATCATTCATCCTGAACCCGTTGTCTTTCAGGAATTGGTTCACTTTCTCCAATGAATTGAGCTCTTTAAGGTAGTTGACACTAACCGTAAAGTGGTTGGCACGGAATCCGTTGGCATAGAGCCAGGCGGCGTATTCTGATTCGTTCCGGAGGGTTTCGTATACCTCAAACGAGGGGGTACCCCAGACCAGGCCTTCAAAGACGAGGGTTGGTGAGGCCAGGACATCCTGCGGAATGGCATCCACGCAGGCTTTAACGGTCTCCTGGAGGAAAGGGCTGAAGTGGACTGTCAGCAGCTCGCTGATGAAAACCCGCGGCGCTTTCGGATCAGTGATATGTTCAAAATGCCTGGCAAACAATTTCTTTTCTTCAAAATGATACTGTCCCTTTTCAACATAACCTGCCTTCAGAAAAGGCTGGCTGAGCACTTCGATATTGATACGGGGGTCATCATAGGTACGAAAAGCAATATGGTCATTGACGACTTCTTCGCCGGCGGCGGTAAAGAGATCATAAACGCGCTGAACGGCAGGGTTTTGCTGGGTATATTGCTCCCAGAGTGTAGCGAAAATCTGTTCCTTGGTCATGGTGTTGGTCTTTTGTGGATGAATCAGAACATTCCCCGGATGAGCTCTTCCGCTTGCACACCCTGGATGTAGCGCTGAACAGGGAAGTCCTGCAGTTTGTTCATCAGGGCATCATATTCATGGGGCGTCCCTGTCAAAGCCTGCTCCAGCGCATCAATGTCTTCCATATGGAAAAAGTCGCCATATATTTTGCAAGCCGTGATAATCCCGTCATTAACATCCATATGGATGTCGAGATGGCCACCGTTGGATTTGAACTGACGGTTGAAGTTGTAACGGGGTGAGTAGCCAAAATTCCACTCCCAGGTGCCATACCTTTTCTCTACCAAAGCCTGAATGGCTTGCGTGTCTGCTTCACTGAGTTCATAGGCCTGGCTGTCGCTGCGACTGGCCGTGACATGGTCCATGATGCGCTGTGTAAAGGTCTCAATATCCATGGGCTCCGGAAGGTGTTCGCTGATATTGGTTACGCGGCTGCGGACGGATTTCACTGCTTTGTCGGTGAATTTGGCAGGGCTCACGTTGAGGGCTGCCGTCAGATCTGCTATTTCTGATGCAAACAGCAGGGTGCCGTGGTGCAGGATGCGGTCGCGGTGCACATGCTCGGCATTGCCTGAGAACTTGCGGCCATCAATGGTCAGGTCATTCCTGCCCTCAAACCGGGCTTCGATACCCATGGTCGACAGCACCTCCAGGATTGGTTGGGTATACTTGCGGAAATCTACCAGCTCATGATGCTCCCCCTTTTGTATGAAAGTAAAATTGAGGTTCCCGAGGTCGTGAAAAACTGTTCCGCCGCCGCTCAGCCGCCTGACCACCTTGATTCCTTTCTCACGTACATAGTCGTAATTGATCTCCGCCAGGGTGTTTTGGTGTTTCCCCACAATAATGGAAGGACCGTTGCGCCACAACATGAAAATGTCCTGGCTGAAGTTCTTTAATAAATATTCTTCGGTTGCCAGGTTGAAATATGGATCGGTACTATGGTTGTAAATGCACAGCATGGTTCAGGTTTGAGGTTGCAAAAATACAAAATGCCAGGGCGCAAATTTCCCATACTGGATACAGTATCACTGATGAGGTTGCATTTCAGGTGTTATTATTTAACTTGTGATTAATACCTGATAATCGACCCGGAGTTAACAGGAATTCGTGTCCCATCATTATACTCGGCTATCACAAAATAGGTGTAGGACATGCCCTTTTTGACCTGGGTGTCAGTATGATTTCCATCCTGATTGGCAACACTCCTGACCAGCACAGGTGTTGCGTCCTCAGTTTGGCGGTAGAAGTGCAGGCGCAGGAGGGCGGGGTCCTGCAGACCCACCCAGCTTAGTTCAATGCCCTGAGCCTGACGGGCTAACGAGAGCAAGAGCGAATATTCCTGCCGCTTGTACGTGTACATGGCACGGACTCGCATCTCAGCAGGTACATCACCGGGATTCACGCTCTCGATGGCATACTCATATATGCCGGAAATGGTGAGCGTCGAATCTGTGAAATGGTTTTGATCGGATGGAAGAAGGCTTGTATTCAGGCGCTTTTCCGGTGCTCGATCACCTGTTGGTTCCTGGATATTCCTGCGATAAACATGATAACCTGCCGTATTGACTGGGGTAGGGCCTGGTTGCCAGATCAGCAATGGAAACCCGGATGCCGCTTCGATGATGTTTAATTCTGAAGGAGGAAGTGGGGGCTTGAGGTTCATAAGGTTGAGGAATACAGTGTCTCCGGGCCGGCTCTCCAGGAAGCCATCGCTGACGGCCGTGCAGTAATATGAGACGACGCTCCCCTCATCAGATAATGGCAAAGTATCCAGATATTGTGGCCGGCTGGATGTGGCCGGATATTGGGTCGCGATTCTTGTAAAACGTGCCTGACTGCCGGCTTTGCGGTAGATATTATAGCCAATGATGTCATCGTCGATGCCCTGCCAGCTCAATGCCATGCCCTCGCCGGTCTTGGTGACTGCGGTGTTCACCGGAGGCAGGGGCTCCCGGGCGTAGGTACTGAAGCCATGAATGCGCGTCCCAGGCTGCTGGTAGCCAAAGAAGTCTCTGAGGATCAGAAAATAAAAATATGGCTCATTTGAACGGGGCACCATGTCTGTGTATTCACGGGCCTCCCCGGGCAGTTGGGCTACCAGCTCATACCCATCCTCGAAAGAGGTGCTCCTGAATACGGCAATTCCCTGCAGGCTGCGTGCTTCACGCAACTCCCATTCCAGTAGGATGGCTTTGCGATCTTTGACAGGATGGGCCGTCATCCGGACGATTTCAGGGGGGTGAACGAAGTCTTTCGTATGGGCAAACAGCATCTCGCTGATGAGGGTATCCCCGTCTGTGTATACTTCAAGATAGTAGCGGTATATGCCGGCTGTCGTGAGCGTGCTGTCCAGGACCGTAAAGTATAAGGTGTCCGCCTTACGGCCAAGGTGTGCACTGGTATTCACCTTGCTGTATCTTTCTACATCTATTGCAGAACGGAATACCTGGAAGGCCATGCTGTCGGTATGCCCCGGAAGATACCATTCGAGTCTTGGAATGTCCCCCCGGCTGTCCGTTCGCAGGGCCTTAACCTGCTGGGCCTGCATCGGGAGGGCCAGGAGCATCAGAACGCTGAAGAATATCGTATATTTTATCATGAGATGCATGATTGACAATGGTTTATAAACATGAGTCAAAAGGGGTGATGTTCATGTAGAAATCACTGCCTTTGACCCCGAATTCTGTCTTGAGCCCGATGTTGTTGAAGATGATATCCAGATAATGATCGAATCCCAGATGGTCAAGAACGGTGCCACAACTACCTGTTATAAAGGGCTTTATTGACAATGACCCGCAGTTGTTCATATAGAAAGCATTGTTTTTATACCCACCGGAAACATCGAAGGCCAGCTTGCCGGAGACGCCGGCACAACAGGAAGGTCCGGTCTTGGGTATCTCCCAGCATTGGGTGTAATCCAGGTCACAATAACCATAGCCGCCCACCGTGAATTCCGGATTCTGGTTGAAGTTGGTGTTGATATAGATACCCAGGCCTGCAGCAGCCGACACTTCCGTGAAAACAAGGTCAAGGCCCTGGTTGATGATGCATTTCTCCCCTATGACGTAGAAGCCAGTGAGGCCTGTGGCTGTGAAATCGGGCAGATTTTTCCTGAAATTTTGCTGGATTGCGGCGATATCATTGGCTGCAACCTTACTGGTCGCGCCGGCAATGAAGCCTCCCCGAAATCCAGGCATACCCGGATTGGGTCCAATGGCGAAGTTTTGCAGGTTGAGGGCCAGATAATACCCTTGGTTATCAAAGCGGACGGTAGCCATGCCCTGATAGAGATACGCAAACCCCAACGGGATATGCTGCATGGAGAGGTTGCCCACCAGGATACCCTGGGCGAAGTCATATGTCATATTGATGCCTCCCAACGGCGTCTGTATATTGGTCACACTGAACTGGTCAGCACTAACATCGATACCACCATTAACTTTGAATGTCAATGTGTTGGGCTGGTTCTGCTTGTCCTTCAGTCCTTCGATCTCACCTGTCAGTCCCTCGTATTGCAGAATACCCCATTGATTGCCAGCAACACTTGCGCCCCCGCTTTTTATGCGGAATGGGTTCTTACCTGCCATCATGACCTGCATGTCCGGGCCATCAAAACGCTTGTTCCCATCCACCTTGATGATCTGAAATCCACAAGCCTGATTTGTTTTTGTCAATAGCCCGCGCAAGCTTACAGCAGGTCCTGTTTCTCCCGGAGCGGGTTTGATTTTGACATCACCAAAAGCCGTGAATTTGCCTGTTTCTACCTTCTGACGTTCCAGGTCCAGGATAAACTCCACATGCCCCTTGCATGTCACAGCACCCTGCAGAGGCTCGGGCTTACATACCAGCTTATTGCCTTCACGGGTATATGCGATCACCGCGCTGGGCGGGTCATAGCCGGGTATGCCCAGGTCGGGTTGTCCGTTCAGCTTGAAAAAGCCGGGTCCGCTCATGATCTGGTCCACGTACATGTCGAGGATGTTATAGAACCGGAAATGCTGATTCACTGTCAGTACGTCCTGGCTGTTGCTGAGCATGCCGATGGAGGCAAAATTCAGGCGCGAGGGGGAGGTGTTGGGAAGGTTATCAACCCATCCCGCAACCTGCTGGCCTTCTCCTACAACACTGATGCGGTAATGCCCGATGGAAGCGTCGTAATTGAAGACAGGCTGCAGCGTTCCCGATAGTTTGACATTGGCGATGCAGCCCAGCGTCAGACCTGCACCACTCATGTCGATGCTGCCTTCACCGAGGGACGTGGGCCTGATTTTCATGTTCTTAACCCTCGCATCCACACCTTGCCCGGTCACGATCAAGGCCTCAGGCAGTACGATGGCCTCTTCATTGATATCAAACCACCAGGGCTTTTCACTAAATACTTTCCAGTTCTCCAGATTAAAACTAAGCTGGCTGCCGGGGATGGATTGGAAATACATTTCAGTGCCCTGGATCACCAGCTCACCGGCCCGCACCTGCAGGTCGAGGTCCGGACAGGTCTTGCAACCAGGTATCTGGGTATGAAGAATGGTTTTCAAGCGGATCGTATTCCCCGTAAGAAAGGAGCTGTCCATAACAGCATCTGCCTGAAAGCCATAGACACGGTAGTTTTTAACTGGGACAGGCTCAGCCTGATTATTGATTCCCAGAATGAACCTGCGTAATGGGGATATCTGGTTGGCGATACTGGAGAAAACGAGGGTCTTGCCCTGGACGGCCTCATCCGCAGCGTATAGCTCGCCGCTGAAGTCATGGGCCATCTTGAAGCTTCCCAGGTCCAGCTTCACATGCCCGCTGATCCTGGCGCCATTGCCTCCCACGGCCTGCTGCAGACTTAATTTTCCTTTAACAGGCAGATAGGAGAAGAATGACCAGTTGGATTTGGTCAGGTGTAGCAATGACCCCGTATATGCTGATCCGATTCCAATCGGTATTTCATTGGATTCCAATGTAATATTTGCTGCATTGGGCATGGGTTTATTGCCATTTCCCTTGCTGACGATGATTTTTTGAAAAGGTACTTTCAGACCGGGCTGCTGAAGTGAAAAACCAGTGATGGCAGGCAGATCCAGCAGGTAACCACTTAGCTCGGCTTGCGCCGGTTGTCCTGGCACCGCCTGGAAAGAGGTGATAGCGACCGGAAATCCCCAGATGGCACTCAGATCCCAATCGTCGACTTTGGTCAGGGAGAAGTTTTGCTGGGTAACAGGATTGGCGCCGGAACCTGTTATTGTCACCGTTTGGGTTAATCCAATATAGCTGGGATTTCCGCCTTCTTTAACGACATGAACCTGCAGCGTAGTGAGTTGGCGTGGTATGCCCTCCAGTTTATAGAAGCCCTGGGCATTGGAGCGTGCCTCGAGATACAGGCTGACGCCCCCTGTTTGAACCAGTTCGGCAAAAACGAGGGCGCCTTCCAGGACCTGCTGGCTGTTTTTAATGGTGATGGTGCCCTGCATCGTCCTGGCGGCCTGCAAAACATATTCATACACGACCCAGCCGGGCGTCACAACATTGTGGATTACCTCCTGCCGTGGAGCATACCCGGAGCCGGGTGTGAGCTTCAGGATAAACTGCTCCGCAGCGGAAGCAAAGCGGAAACGAACGATACCCTGGGCATCTGTCACGCTGCTCTGACCCCCAATCTCCACCTTCACCCCAGCCATGGCCTGGCCCTGAGCGTTGCGAATTTTGATGACAGGACGGTGCAACTTCTTGTAAACGACAATTTTAACATCTCCTCCGGGAATCAGCAAACTGGTGTCCCTGGCAAAATACTGACTTGACAAAGGCTTGATGGTCAGACTGGTCGCATCATGCTTGCTGGGAATGTCAAATACTTCCCGATACTGTGACAACAACGGGTTGACGGGATTGATCGAGATGTACTTCTTTTCAGTTTTGTAATAAGGTGAATAGCTGGATTTTATATACGATGTGACCGGGTTTCCATCCTCATCTTCCACATATCCTGACAGCATATGCTCAGGTTCCAGGTTGATGTCCTTGACATCCTTGAGCTGCCCCATCAGGAGTTTATAGGGGTACTCATGAATGGGAGGGATGATGACGGAATTGTATCCGGGGACTTCCAGAAACACCCTGCGATAGGGACCGCTGACCTGACCGTTGCTCTGGTTTACTTGTACAGGAAGGTTTGTGAAACGGAAGAAGCCTGATTCGTTCGTCTGTAGTGACTTTTCTTTATTGCCATAACATGCATTGACGAAGGAAGCATAGCTCGAGAATTTGTGATTGCCGGACTGATTCAGCAGCTGCGTGAAGACGCCTGACATTCCGATATTTTCAAGGTTGGATTTGGCCATGACCCTGCCTTTGATCTCAGGTGGCAGGGGCTTCATCTGATAAGAAAAAAATACCTCAGTAGGCTGCGGATACTGATGGTTGTATACGACCCGCCCAGGTGGACTCATGTTTGCCTGGTTGTCGGCCGTGGTTTCGAGGCCACGGAAGATGTCCTCGTAGTTGTAAAGGGTGTAATCATAATCGGTGGAAGCCGTCTCAAAATTCCGTGTGGAAATATCGATCAGGTATTGGGGCTGGATCTGTGCATGCCTGACCAGATTGGGGAAGTATAGCCTGCCCGATGCATCGGTTTTGCCTATACTCACATTCTTAAATTGTCCTTTGGCGGAATTGGTGAGGGTTTCAAGGCGCTGGCCTTCGTAATCCAGGATGAGCGGGAGCTCCTGCCCAAGTTTGCCTGCGTCCCGGTATACCCTGATGTCAGCACCTGCCAGTGGCTTGTTGGGCGTATTAAGCTGGTTCGGGGTTTGATCAGACTTCACCTCCACCGTGAGGTTGTAGGTCTTGAGCTTGGCCATCTGGTTGGGCAGCTGAATAGCGTCGCCCGGCATGGCAAAGATGTCGATATCAGGACTGCAGAATTTCTGGTTTTCTATCTCGATTTTGAGGCAGAGATAACCGTATCGGTCTGTGGATTTAATGTCGCCCATCATCACCTGTTGCTGCTGCGTCGAAGGACCGGCCATCTGGTTTCCGATGGCCTGGACATTGCCCAGCATTCCTGTCATGTCTACACCCGGAAATACAACGTACTGCAGGTAGTCCTCCAGGATAACGACCTGGTTGTCATAGATAGGGGCCTGTTGGATGTCGGTACCAATAACAGGACCGGTGAAAAATGGTGCCTGAAAGCTAAACTGGTAATTCCCCTGGTCGTCTGTTTCGGTGACATCGAGGACCACATTCAGAAATTCGATGGGGCGGAAAGCACCGTTCAGGTCCAGGGCTTTAAGAATGGGCGAGGTTTCCCCGTATTGCGGCGGGATAATCCCAAAACTGCCGGGAACACTCATAAAGGCAACGCGCGCAACGAGTTTGATCGTCACGTTGGCCAGGGGCCTGGTATACTGCAGGTTTTCTGTTTCTGCAAAGAGAAACTTCCTTGTTTTCATCTGTGTGATGAGCGGTAAACCGTAGTTATTAAGCTCCTCAGGGGCACCATTATCCATAAAAGCGGGGGTTGCGTGCACAAACCCCACCTGGTTCATGCTGACATGGCCCGCTACCTGCATGCCCACTGCCGAAAGGGTGTTGTATGAAAGGCCGCCCCAGGTCGAGGTACCCCCGGAAGATGCACCGCCGCTGATGCCACCGGAGGGGATCGTCAACGCCTGACCTTGCTGGAAATGCTGAATCATCGCATTGGGATCAACAGGATCGAAGGGGTTGGTGGGAAATTTGGCCATCAGTTTACCGCTGATGGTTGTGGAAGGTATCAATTGCCATTCCTCTCCCGGTTTTTCAGCTCCCCCGCTTACCTGGACGAACGGAAGCGTAGGGGTGGGCATGTGGCCGTATGTGAAGCTGCATACTTCGCTGGTTCCCCTGTTCCGGAACGCAATGCGGTTCATGGGATCAAATGCTGTCACCGTGAATGCATAGGTTTTGCCCTGGACCATGGCCGGTTGGGCAGGGCCCATCACAAAGGCATTGCCCATTACATTGGTTTCCAGGAACAGAGGTGCGGAAGCCGAATTCATGGCGTCGTTGGGGTCATGGCCAGGGGGATGGATTTCCACTATCCTGAGACGGTATTGCACATTCAATGGGGCCCCGGCCGGTCTGGTCCATGTTATCAGAACATTCTGGGGATGAAGGGCCTGTACTGTATCCTGGCAGTAAGGCAGAAGAATCAGCGGAGGCTCCAGGCTTCTGACCTCGAAAGGGTTACTGCAACCCGACGGGGCTTCTTCAGACAAAGGCTGCTGGCTGGTATAGTCATAGACACGCAGGCAAATTGTATAGACATCCTCTGGCAGACCATTTCCATAAATGATTTCTCTCTGTGTAATGCCTTCATAAACAAGTTGATCCGGACTGAAAATCGCACTCAGGTTGGAAGGATTCAGAATATATGGAACGCCTGGCTGTAAGGTGATGGGGTCTGCAGGTCTGCTGCCCGGGCGGGTGGATATCCGTATTCCACCCTCTCCCTGAATACTGCCCCCCAGGTAAACCTGCAAAGCCTGGAAATCAGGGGTCACATTCACCAAAGTAGCCAGGATTTTGTTGGGCTGCATGGTGTAGTCGCTGATCTTGGTGGAATAAGGAGGTGTGATGTGAATGCTCACATTGACCTGCCCGCCGGCTGGGAGCGGGAGTAGCCACAGGCAGGCCAGGAGCTGCAGGAAAATACGAGGTCTTGTCCGGTCAATATTCATAATTTCAGAAGTTATATACGTAACCAAAATCACCTTTGCGCTCACTGAAGGAAGGGTTGATCAATGCTTCGCGGGAGCGGTTGACGATGAGATAGAAATTCAAACGCAAGCTATGGTGCCGGTCGATCATATAATACCCGTATAATGTTGTATTCATGATCCATGCAGTGCCTTGCTGCCCTTTCGTCTGGACCACAGATTGGTTGAGACCCGTATTGATCTTTCCTTCCAGGAAGGCCTTGCCCATTCCGGCTGAAAAGCCGGTGGCTTTGTAATCCATCAGGTAGTTCTTCAACTGATTGTGTTGGATACCCGCCATGCCGGATATGCCCGTTTTGACCATGAACACCTGGTAGGTAAGATTGATGGTTGTTGCTTGATTTTCTGTTAGATACGCGGTATTTGCATTGTGGTCCATCAGTTCCATGCGCTGGATGACCAGCATGATCATATGGTGATGACGGGTTTTCTGGAAAAATAGCCGCGGACTAATCGAAAAGTTGGCGGTGGTATGGTATTGTTTGATTGAGTCGATCAGTGGCAGGCGTCCTGGCCGCTGGTTGTTGCTATAATTGCTGTAATGCAGGTCGATACCGAAAACGGGGTGCGGATTATAGGAAACCCCCACGGAGGAGATGGCACGCACCGAGGTAGCTTTTTTTGTGTTTCGGAGGTTATCCCGCTGTATTCCAATGCTTCCCCTGAGCAGAAGCTTGCGTTTTAAGAGGCTGAATGAAGGAGCCAGGCTAAGTTGTTCGATGTCATTGGTGAAATAGTATGCCCCCATCGACCGGTACCCGGGGTCGATGCGGCGGTACTCCAGGCGGGCTGAGGCTGTTTTGGCACGGTAGTGCAGCGATGTTCTGATGGCAGTCAGCAGCTCCGACGACAGGTTGATGCGCAGCATGGGATTGCTGCCGGTCAGCCAGGCCGGGATACCTTCCTGGGGACTCAGTCCGGGTGCTGCCAGGTCGGTGGTATACAGACTGGTGGCTGCTTCAGCTTCCAGGCTTAGTTTGGGAGAGATTCGCAGCCTTGTATTCAGGCCTGCAACACCGTTTTGCGCTGAAGGTGTCCTCGTTTCCGGGTTCGTTTTTTCAAGCGAAGTACTGTCATCCTGGATTTTTAAAAAGATGAAATCGATATAGTTATGCTGGGTTCCATATCCGATCCGTGTCGAAAACCCTTTACGCTTGAAGGTTCTGAGTGTATCCGGTCCATAGACATACGGTTCAGTATTATCCCTGAACCTTCCATAAACAAACCCGAAACGGAACTTGCCGGGCTGCATTTCCACACCCCCACCCAGAAAGGTATGCCCTGCAAGCGTAAACGGAGACCATGTAAGATTGCGGTAACCAGCATGAGCAGTGATCCATTTGTACTGGGGACTCATCCCAAACTGGTTGAAGGGCTGTGTATAGCTCGGGTCTTTTCCGCTATAGCGAAGGGAGAAAGGAATAGATACCCCGTATATACTCGCGGTGGCTTGTGTTGAGATCAGAAAGGAAAAGGGGTCCATGTTCCCCGGAATGCCCTGGCTGCCATAGCTGATCAGGTTGATCCCGGCATGGCCATGGATACTGAGTGGCTTTTGATCACGCAGGTTCTCGAGCTGCTGTCCGGATCCGCGATAGGCCAGCATGAAGCAGCATGCTAGCAATATAAGTCGGCTTCCCTGAGGGCTTAGCCGCTGGAGCGGATTCATAAAGGTCGTCGGTTGTAGCGGTTCATTGATGCAGTGTGATGTGATAAGCATGCAGGGAGCAGAATATATCCGGCAGCACATCGCCCAGGCCCTGTCCGGCTTGATGTCCAAATATAAACCAATTCAGATGGATTTCCTAATGCTTATCCCAGGTTCAGGTGTATGATCAGCGAACAGTTGTCAGCGATCAGCAATCATTCGTAATTCGTAATTCGTAATTCGTAATTCGTAATTCGTAATTGCCTGATTATCAATTCTTAATTCGTAATTACCTGATTCCTAATTCCTAATCCCTAATTAAAACCCCTCCCCCCTGCCCCCCTCCCAATCACCATTTCCCAGCTATCACCGCGGGACATGGGAGGGGATATGATTCTGTGGTTATTCCGCTGGGCTACCAATATACCACCCCTACGGGGTTGGGTGCACCTGTTATCAGTTATCAGCGATCAGCAGTCAGCGGTCAGCGATCAGCAATCATTCGTAATTCGTAATTATGAGTGTTCAAAACATGACATATAAAAGCTCTTGTTCTTTGATATTTTGAAAAATTTAGGGTTGTTGACATTCTTTGGGTTGATATTAACCGGATGTTTTATAATTCATTGGATATCAACATAATAAAAATATTTTTGTTGATAATAATTGCTGATTTTTAATGCTTTACCTGTCAACTCCTTTTACTTTTATACTGATTTTTCAAGCACATGAAGTTCAAGGAAGATGGCATCGG
>JAGNHN010000073.1 GCA_018001695.1 Lentimicrobiaceae bacterium | reverse complement strand
GCCCGAAGGACTGTGTCGGCACCCCAGTGAGCACCACATCCATGACACTGGCAGGGTATCGGCTGTCATGCTGTATCCATTGAGGCAGATAGCCGATTTTGAATTGCTTCTCTCCCTGCAGCGCAGGTGAGTATGTGACCTTGCCCTTAAAAGGTCGGATCAGACCCAGCATCACTTTAAGGAGGGTCGTCTTTCCACCGCCATTGGGACCTATAACACCAATGAAATCATCAGGCAGTACATCCAGGTTGACTTCCCTGATCACTGCCTTGCCTTCATAGCCGGCTGTAACATGTTGCAGTGATATCAGTGTTTCCACAAGAGAAGCTTTATAGCAGCAAAGGTACAAAATATAGGAACGGAGCGCTCTGGGCTGGCTTTGCTTGTTTTCTGTATCTTTGGCGCTCAAGACCGGCCCGTCGCCCATGAAACTATCGGTCATCATCGTCAGCTATAATGTCCGGCACTTTCTCGAACAATGCCTGCATTCGGTTCAACGTGCCATGCAGGGAATCAATGGAGAGGTGTTCGTGGTGGACAACGATTCTGTTGACACCAGTTGCCAGATGGTGGAGGAGCGTTTCCCATGGGTGCGGCTGATCGCGAACAAGCACAACGCGGGATTCTCTGCGGCAAACAACCAGGCCATCCACCTGGCGCAGGGTTCCTACATCCTGCTGTTGAATCCTGATACAGTCATTGAGGATGATACGCTTACGAAGGTGGTCTCTTTCATGGATGACCACCCGGAAGCCGGTGGGTTGGGTGTGAAGATGGTAGATGGCAAGGGTCGATTCCTGCCTGAATCTAAGCGCTCGCTGCCAACCCCGGGTGTGGCTTTTGCAAAGATTTTCGGCCTGTCCAGACTGTTTCCGAAATCACGGACCTTCGGAAGGTACCACCTGGGATACCTCGACAATGAAGAGATCCATGAGGTTGAAGTATTGTCTGGAGCTTTTATGCTGCTGCGCCGCAAGGTATTGGACGAAGTCGGTCTTTTGGATGAAGGCTTTTTTATGTATGGAGAAGATATCGACCTGAGCTACCGCATCACGCAGGCAGGTTATAAAAACTACTATTATCCACCGGCCCGCATTATCCATTACAAGGGAGAAAGCACCAAGAAAGGCAGTGCCAATTATGTGTTTACTTTCTACCAGGCCATGGTTATTTTTGCCCGCAAGCATTTCAGCAGGAAGAATGCGCGCGTCTTTTCGCTCCTCATCCACGCTGCCGTCTGGTTCAGGGCCGGACTGGCTTTGCTTAGAAGACTGGCAGGGAAGTTATTGATGCCCTTCATCGAGTCGGTCCTCCTGGTTGGAGGCATGGTCTTTCTTGCACAATGGTGGGAAGCGCATGTCCTGGTTCGCGAAGGCGGTCGATTTCCCGATGAGGTATACTACTTTTTCATCCCTGTCTGTTCTGCCATCTGGCTAATCAGCATCTACCTTTCAGGCGGCTACGACCGGCCTTCCCGGCTTGTGAGGGTGTGGCAGGGCATGCTGGGCGGTACCGTCATGATTCTCGTGGCATATGCACTGCTTCCGGAAGCCTTCCGGTTCTCAAGAGCACTGATCGTGCTGGGCGCCATCTGGGGCACCCTGGCTGGCATGGTAACCCGTTACTTGTTTCATTTCCTGAACGTTCCCGGATTTAAGCTGGACCACACCCAGGGACGGCACTATGTTCTTGTGGGAGAGCCGGATGAAACAAGCCGTGTGGAAGCAGTATTACGTCAGGCAGTTCATACACCTGGATTTATCGGATGTGTACATACGAGTATGGACAACTCAGGGAATGGCTCACTGGGCCCTTTGGCCAGACTCAGAGATATCATCAGTATTTATCGTATCGACGAAGTGGTATTCTGTTCCAAAAGCCTGCCGGCCAGTCATATAATCGATCTGAT
Source organism: Lentimicrobiaceae bacterium (assembly GCA_018001695.1). Classification (GTDB taxonomy): domain Bacteria; phylum Bacteroidota; class Bacteroidia; order Bacteroidales; family JAGNHN01; genus JAGNHN01. Next base: position 7,617 of record JAGNHN010000073.1, on the reverse strand, counting down.
GGCTGAGTTGCAGGATACCGGTGTGGAATATAAAATTGCCCCCCCCGAAAGTCTTTTTGTCATTGGCAGCAATTCTATCAACACTGCAGGAGAGCTGTATGTGATTGATGTTGATTCAATTACAAGCCCGGCGAACAAACGGCATAAACGCTTATTGGATTTTATCGTAGCAGGAATGTCTATCCCATTGAGCCCTCTGCTAATGCTATTCACCAAGAATCCTTTGGGGTTGATTTCCAATGCACTGGAGGTACTCATCGGCAGGAAATCCTGGGTTGGTTATATCCAGTCCGAAGGCAGTCAGCCGGCCTTCAGGCTACCCAAACTGAAATCAGGTGTGCTAAATCCAGCCGATGCCTTTGCCGGCAAAGCCCTGTCCATGGATGACAAAGACAGGCTTAATATGCTGTATGCCAAGAATTACCGGATCAAGACAGACCTGGATATCCTTTGGAGAGGTTTTAAAAAGATGGGCAGAAGGCAACATTAACGCGGCTTCGCTTGTTTCAGTAATCCGAAGGCCGACTGGTTTTTGTCTGCATCGATTTTGTATCTTTGCAGATCCTATTTGCATATAGCAACATATTGAATATCATCAAAATCAAATATCATGGCAAGATTTGATATCGTGATGCCCAAACTGGGGGAAAGCATTATCGAAGCCACCATCACCCGCTGGTTAAAGAAGGAAGGAGAAACAGTGCAGGAGGAAGATGCGCTGGTTGAGATCGCAACGGATAAAGTTGATTCTGAGATACCTTCCCCTGTAGATGGTGTAATCACGAAATTGCTTTTCAATGAAGGTGATGTGGTACCTGTGGGGCAGGTAATCGCCCACCTTGAAGTGGAAGGCGCAGGCAGTGTGGCCTCCGAAACGGCAGCGCCGGTAGCGGCACCGGTCGCAGCTGCTGCCAGCGAGCCAAAAGAAGAAGTCCAGGAAATCGCGCAGGTCGAGGAGTTGCCCGCATCAGACCGCTTCTTCTCTCCCCTGGTTAAAAGCATCGCCAAGAAAGAGAATATCAGCCTGCGCGAGTTGGAATCTGTTCCGGGAAGTGGGCTGGAAGGACGCCTAACGAAAAATGATATCCTGGCATATATTTCGCAGCGCTCCACCAGCAAGTCAGCGCCAGTTCAGCAACCCGCCGCAGCAACCCCAAAAATGACCGGCCCGGCCGTCACAACAGCCGCCGGTGACCAGGTCATCGAAATGGACCGCATGCGCAAGCTCATCGCCGATCACATGGTGCATTCTGTGCATACTTCCCCCCATGTCACTTCCTTTGTGGAAGTGGATATGACACCCATCGTTCGCTGGAGAGACAAGGTGAAGGACAGCTTCTTTAAACGGGAAGGTATCCGCCTGACTTATACTCATCTGTTCCTGGATGCGATTGCAAAAACCATCAAGGAGTTTCCGATGGTCAATGCTTCCGTTGATGGAGACAGGATCATCCTGAAAAAAAGGGTGAACATCGGCATGGCTGTAGCGCTTCCGAGTGGCAACCTCATCGTGCCTGTGATCGCCGACGTGGATCAGAAGAGCATACTGGGCATTGCTAAAGCCTCCAATGACCTGGCAGAGAGGGCACGCATCAATAAACTCGTTCCTGATGAGATTCAGGGCGGAACGATTACCCTGACAAACCTGGGCTCTTTCGGCACCGTGATGGGCACGCCGATCATCAACCAGCCACAGGTTGCCATTGTTGCTGTTGGTGCCATCACAAAGAGACCTGTCGTAATGGAAACTGAGGCCGGTGATGTCATCGCCATCCGCCATATGATGTACGCCTCCATTTCCTATGACCACAGGATAGTTGATGGTGCACTGGGTGGACAATTTATATACCGGTTCAAGCAGATCCTGGAGTCTTTCGATCCTCAGACCGATATCTGATTCCGGCAAACTGCCGCCATGGCCAGGGTAATGCAAACCCAAAGAATCCTGCCATTGAATCTGACATATTCACGACATAAACCCTGCTTTTCGGCTTTTCTTCCTGACCTGGTCGAATGCTCACACCTGTTTGCACATGAAATTACAACTCCAAAAACCAATTGCCTTTTTTGACCTGGAAACAACAGGTACAAATCTGACGGAAGACCGCATTGTCGAAATATCTGTGCTACGCATAGATACAGAAGGAAATGAGACCACACTGACGGAGCGTTTCAACCCCGGTATTCCCATTCCCCCCTTTGCCACCGCCATTCATGGTATCTCGGATGAAGACGTTAAAGACAAGCCCTCCTTCAAAGAACGTGCAAGCTATATCTGGGGATTTATGAAGCACTGCGATCTTTCCGGTTACAATGCACTCCGGTTCGATATACCCTTTCTGGCAGAAGAGCTGCTGAGAGCAGATATTACCATAGACATCCGTCAGCATCGCGTTATTGATGTGCAGAATATCTTTCACAAAATGGAGCCCCGCAACCTGGTGGCAGCTTATAAATACTACTGCAATAAGGAGCTGGTCAATGCCCACAGCGCAGAGGCTGATACCCGTGCCACTTATGAAGTATTACTCGCCCAGCTCGACCGTTACCAGCATGAAACCATCAAAGATGCCAACGGAAAGCTCTATACTCCCGTCCAAAATGACGTGGATGCACTTCATAAGTTCTCCTACTACTCAAAATTTGTGGACCTTGCCGGCCATATCGTTTACGATGATAAGAATGTAGAAATATTCAACTTCGGAAAATACAAAGGCAGGAGTGTTTCAAAAGTCTTTAAAGATGAACCCTCCTACTACGATTGGATGATGAAGTCACAGTTTCCGCTGTATACAAAGAAAGTGATTGAGCGTATCTATCTCAGCGGTATTAATAAGGGCAATAATACTCTAAACCTTTGAAAGGCGATGAAAATCATCTGCATAGGGCGTAATTATACTGAGCATGCCAAAGAGCTCAACAATCCTGTTCCTTCTAAAGCCGTCTTCTTTTTGAAGCCCGCCACGAGCCTGCTCAGGAATGGCAAACCCTTTTTCTATCCTGATTTCTCGCAGGATATCCATTATGAACTTGAGCTGGTTATAAGGATCAATAAGATGGGCAAGAGCATCCCGCAGGCATTTGCCCTGAATTATATTGATCAGATCACATTGGGGGTGGATTTTACCGCCAGGGATCTGCAGGCAGACTGCAAAGCCAAGGGACTTCCCTGGGAGATCGCCAAGGCTTTTGATTATTCAGCCCTGGTGGGTGATTATATTCCATTCAGGCAGGAATCGGCGGAAGCGTATCATTTTGAACTCTTTAAGAATGGCGAGAAGGTCCAGGACGGCCATAGCAAAGAGATGATCTTCTCCTTTGCATCGATTATCTCATATGTGTCTCAGTTTATCACCTTGCGAACCGGAGACTTGATTTTCACCGGTACACCGGCCGGTGTGGGTCCGGTTCAGCCCGGCGACCGCCTGGAAGGATTTCTGGATGGTGTGCGCCTGGTGCACACACGGATCAAATAAATCAACACCTATTGCAACACGATTTCTTCAACCAGGACTTTTTTAGCCCTGGTATTGATGGCATCGCATATCTGTGAGCGCATCATCAGCAGCTCCTGACGTACCAGGGCCGAATCCAGTTTCACAAAAAGGACACGGTTTTTCAATCGCATGCTCTTTGTATGCCGGGCGATCATGGGGCCGACCAGCTCCTCCCAGAACTCCTGTATCTGAATCCGCTCATACCCTGTCTGGAGACCAAGAGCGCGTAGCATGGCAGCAATGACTTCATCAATCCTTTGTTCATTCTGATAACTCATAAAACATCTCCTTTCCCTATCCCTGTCCCTGTCCCATTCATCACCGTCGCAACCCCCCCGCTAACATGGAAACTGATGTGTTTCAGCAGGCTTTCATCGAATATTTGTTGCACCCTGTCTGCCTGGGTATCAGTGATAAATACCTGCCCGAACCGCTCCTCCGCCACCAGATGTATCAGCTTGGCTACCCGCTTTTCATCCAGTTTATCAAAAACATCATCCAGCAACAGCAAGGGTTTGGCCTCCTTTTTCTGACGCATATACTCAAACTGCGCCAGCTTCAAGGCAACGACAAAGGATTTCTGCTGTCCCTGGGATCCGAATTTTTTGGCTGGATACCCATCGATCAACATGCGCAAATCATCCTTATGGATACCCTGTGTGGTGTATCTGACCGCAAGGTCACGGCTGCGGTGCAGGGGCAACAATTCGCGCATTTCCATTTCATCCAGCTGAGTTTCATATTGCAGGTCAACCACCTCCCTGCCGTCGGTCAGGATCTGAAAATAGCTGCGAAACAGATCCGTGAAGCCGGCAAGAAACAACCTGCGGCCTTCGTAAACTGGCATTGCTTTGATAATCAGCTGTTCATCCCACCAATCGAGTTGACTTACAGCATGTGAACCGCTATCCGCAAGGGTCTTGAGCAAGGCATTCCGCTGCATCAGCACCTTATTATAGGCCATCAGCGCCTCCAGGTAATTCCGGTCGAACTGGGAGATCACACTGTCGAGGTACCTTCGGCGAACATCGCTACCTTCATTGATCAGATCCCTGTCGTAGGGAGAGATCATCACCAGGGGAATCAGACCGATATGATCAGCAAGGCGATCATATTCTTTTTGATTGATCTTAAATATCTTACGTTCATTCCGGCGCTGGATGCAGCTTACCTGGTCCTCACGTTCACCGTTTCTGGCGTAGTGCCCATGAATGGCAAAAACCTCTTCCCCATGCCGGATATTCTGCGAATCAACCGGATTGAAATAGCTCTTGCAGAACGACAAGTAGTAGATGGCATCCAGGAGATTCGTCTTGCCTGCTCCATTCCCTCCCACGAAACAATTAATCTTGTCGCTGAACTGCAACTCTGCATCAGTATAATTCTTAAAATTATTTAATATCAAGGATTTAAGGTACATATCTTCAACTAATACCTGAATACGTCTTTCCTGTCAAAGCCTGATATACTCCCTCGAGCAACCAGGATGGTGTGGAGGCTGCGCCACTGATCCCGATCGTTTCTGCTCCTTCCCAATATTGTTGAAGGATGTCCTCAGGCCCCCCAATGAAATAGGAGCGTGCATTGACTGATTTACAAACGTCGAACAAATACCTGCCATTGGAAGATTCTTTTCCGGAAACAAAGAGGATGACGTCCATGGAGGAAGCAAAGGTTTCTAATCTGCTCCTGCGACCTGCAATCTGGCGACAGGTTGAAGGATGAATCACCAGAAAGGGGCGCTGTTCTTCGGAAACCCGGTTGTAGTGCTGCCGAATCAGTTCACTCATAAGTGCATAAGCCTCAGCATCCTGGGTTGTCTGGCAGAAAAGCTGTAGTGGGCGGTTCACATCAATCTGAACGATATCCTCTGGACCCTCAAGAATCAGAAGCATGTTATCGACCTGCCCCGCAAGGCCAACGACTTCAGGATGTCCTTTTTTTCCATACACAGCGAGTTGTCCTCCCTCCTGCTGAAGGAAATATTGCTGCGACCGGATACGATCCTGCAACTTAATGACAATAGGGCAGCTTGCATCAAGATACCGGATTGAATTGTCTTTCAGTAGCTTATAAGTATTTGGAGGCTCACCATGTGCACGGATCATCAACATATCTCCTCCTACCTGATCCAAATCATCTTTTGAGATCACCTGAAGGCCTAACCGGGCAAGTCGCTCCACCTCTGCTTCATTGTGTACGGGTTGGCCCAGGCAATACAAGACAGCCTCTGATTTCAAATGATCTTCAGCCATTTGAATCGCGCGCCTCACACCCATACAGAAACCTGCATCCGGATCGATATACACCCTGGGTAACATGCCTCAAACATACAAAAATCCGGGCTTGCTTCCGGGTCTAATGTCGTTGCCAGAAATCCTGGAGGTTGGTTGTAACTGACAGATAATTCGGAGAACCTGCCAGGTGGAAAGCTGCCCTGGCATAGTTGAAATGGAAGCGGGATATCTTCAGTCCGATGCCCCATGTAAAGCCTACGGTGGAAAGCCTCGAGCTCACCTTCATCTCCTGTCTGCGAAGGTAGTTATACCCCAGACGCAGGCTCAGCGCGTTGCCCGGACTGAGTTCTGCTCCAAATACGACGTGCCGCATGGCATTGTCCAGGAAATTCTCGATCTCGTTTTCGCTGATAGGTTCGCCGGTCAAGGGGTCGGTGGTGGGCTTGGATGGATCGGTATATCGGAGGTTCCAGCGCTGGAGATTTGTCAGCAAGACATGGTACCGCAGCGGAACGTGTCTGAGTTTCTTACTTACACCCAACTGAAGCTCAAAGGGCAAGGGCTCAGGTGAGCCCGGGATATAGGCCTTTAGTTGCCTTCCGATGTTACGTGCCTGGAATGATACGCTAAGCTGTTGATCAGGATGGTGGTATGCCACGGCGACATCTGTTGCCAGACCGAAACTGGTATAACTCTCCAGGCCGGAATGGATAAATTTAAGGTTGGCACCCAATGAAAACAGTGAATCCAGGGCCCTTCCCCACCCTAATTGGAAAGCATAATCACCGGCAGTGAAATTCCCGGCGGTCAGTCCCGTGGGATCTGCATAGGTAAAAGTCCCATAATTCAGGTACATCATACTTCCCGTGAAGCTGCCGAATTTCTCAAACGTATGACTATATGCAGCATAACCATAGCTGATACCGGCATAATAATCGGCAAAGCTCAGCGACAGGTTGCCATCCATCCCTTGTGTGATCAGTGCGGGGTTGGCCACAGCAAGGTTGAGGTCATTGTCTTTTGCATAAACATTACCCATCCCCATCGCGGCCGCGCGGGGGGAGACCATCAGGTTCAGGAAAGAATAAGCGCTTCTGCCTCCTGACTGGCTCATGGATGGACCGGCATTGCAAAAGAGAGCGGCGGTCAGTATGAATGGTATAAAATATCTCATAGATGAATGCATTCCCGGTATGTGGCAAGTTGCCTGCTAGAACGCTGGTAAATGTGCTTTAGTATAGAAAAGGCCCATGTCAGATGATTAATCCTTCTTGCGGACGTTACCTGAACCCGAGATAGAGAACCTGACTTCAGGAGATCCCTGATAGATGATATTGCCACTGCCTTCGATGCTGGCCTGCAGTCGCGACTGGGCTGTAATTCGCGCATCACCCGATCCGGCAATGGTAATCATCGCATCTTCCACCGGAAAGTCATAAGCATTCAGGTTACCGGAGCCTGCGATGCGGGTGTAGAGTTTGAGGGCACTGCCTTCCAGGCGGATGTCTCCGGAACCGGCAATGTGAGTGACCAGGCTTTCAACTTCAGTCATCATTAAGATACCACCCGAACCGTGGATATTCAGTTCAAGGCGATCGAGATCGAAGGGAGCACTGACCTCTATCTTGCCGGAGCCATTGATTTCCATTAGTTCAATATCGGGCATGGTGATAAACACCATCATTTCTTCTGAGGACCAGACACATTCAAGTGTTCCAATGCGTAACAGATCTCCATCTGTCCTGGTCTCTATCAGGGGGAGGAGGTTCTCCTGGGCTTCGACCTGCACTGAGAATTCACTTCCAGGGCTGATGATTACGCGCATGGATCCATCCACCCGTATCTGCGTAAAACCCTCAACCACCCTGTCTTCCCTGATACTA
>JAGNHN010000029.1:30840-44385 GCA_018001695.1 Lentimicrobiaceae bacterium | reverse complement strand
AGCATGATGAATTTGGTCAACTTAATGATCGCGTAGGGAGGACCTGAATACTCGATGAAGGTGCCTTCGGCCAGTTCTGTCTCGGCTTCAGCAATGTCAAACGGTACAAGTCCCAGCTTTGCCTGAAGGCAGAAAATGACGGCCAGGAAGAGGAGTATCCCGGACAATTGCCCGATGTAAACCCCGGATTCCTGCTGATGAGCAATAATGTCCATCAGGCTGATGGTGTGGCCACTTCTCAGTACAATGGCCAGCAGAACCAATAGAAAGCTCAGTTCGTAGCCGACCATGAGTTTGATTTCCCGGGATGCCCCAACGGCTGCCAGGGGATTGGCGCTGGCCAGAGCCCCCATGACATACATCAGGGAAGGTACCGTTAACAGGTAGAAGATGACGATCAGGTCGCCCCGGAACCCGGCATGGATCCCGAGAACAGGCAGCAGAATCAATACAGCGGCAATACCTGCACCCGTCAGGGCCAGAACAGGGGCAGCCAGAAAAGTACCAATCGAACCTCTCCGCGGAACGATGGTTTCCTTTACCAGCAGCAACTTCAGGAAGTCATAGAAGGGTTGCAGCAAGGGCGGTCCTTTGCGCCACTGGACCCACGCAGTGACTTTGCGGTCGAACCAGCTTAGGAACCCTCCGGCAATGCCTGAAAACAGGATGCCTGGGAATATGAAAAGATAGAATAACGGTGCCATCATAGGGCATTGTTTTTATATTGTTCCCAGCTTGTTTCACGGATAAGTATGTTATCCGTAATGGCAAACAGGCCCGGATCTTCGCACTCTGTTCCACTGATCCACCTTACCCTGATCTCCGGATGAAGGCGAAGGAAGGTCTCCAGCTCAGCCGGATCATCTAAATCGAAATACCTTTCTTTCTGACGGTGATGCTCGAAAAAGTCGTTCATGATGGTGCCGAACGGACATATCACAACACAGGATTTGCATGCCACACAGCGGTGGGTCGACCTTCTGATCATCCCATCTTCGTCTTTTTCGAGGGCCTTGGCCGGACAGGCGTTGATACAGGGGGCATTCTCGCAGCGACGGCAGGAGAAACGGAACAGTGCCAGCTCCCTCACTGTCTTCAGGCCATTCTGATTTGGCTCGCCCCGCAGCAGGCCATCAAAGCGGGCCGTGTCGGAGGATTCCCCCGCCTGGTTCCTGCGCCATGCTCCCAGATCTATGAGTAGTTTTTGTTTCATGACATGATTATTTCCAGATGTCGGGCAAATCCTTGATCTCATCATACCTGAAAACCGGTCCGTCCTTGCAGACAAAGTATTCCCCCATCATGCAATGGCCGCACTTACCAAGGCCGCAGGACATGTTCTTTTCCATCGAAAGGTAGATTTGCTCATCCCTGAACCCCATGGATATGAGCTTCATTACCCCGTATTTCATCATGACAGGGGGACCACAAACCACCGCAACGGACTCCGGAATATTCACTTCTATTTTATCCAGCAGGACAGTGGCAACCCCAACCTCCTCGGCCCAGGAAGGATCGGCCACATCTACAGTGCGGTGCACTTCGAATTTGTCAATCTGGCGGATCCTGTCAACATAAGGCTGGTAAATGCACTCCTTGGGATTTTTGGCACCGTAACAGAACACCACACGTTTTAATTGCTCCCGGATGGCCTCCAGGTTATACAACAACGAGCGTAAGGGCGCAAATCCACAGCCTCCCCCCAGGACTAGCACTTCCTTACCATGAAAGGCTTCCAGCGGATAGCCCCTTCCATATGGGCCGCGGACTCCCATGATCTCTCCCGGTTTGAGGTTGTGTATCTTCTCCGTGACATAGCCTGCCTTCATGATGGTCACTTCAAAGCGGTCGGTCACAAGGGGAGAGGAGGAGGGCGTGAATGGGGCCTCACCGATGCCATTCAGCGTCAATTCAATAAACTGTCCGGTAGCAAATGAAAATGGCGTTTCGGGGATCAGTACAAAGCTCTTGATGGTCGGCGACTCTTCAATCACTTCTGTGAGTTCAGCACGCAGGGGCCGGTAGATGTTCACTTCACTCATGATGCGGTCACGGAGGCTAGAGAGGTGAGAATTTCATTTTTGTTGATATGCCCGATACAGGCATCGATACAGCGCCCGCAGCCGGTACAGGCCATAGAATTGAATTTCAATGGTTTCCAGACATACTTGCACATATATCTGTGGCGGAAACGCTCGCCCAACGTATGCAGGTGGTCTTCACCTCCGGCAACGCGTGTAAATCCAGGATACTGACAGGCGTCCATCTGCCGGATCTTCTCGAAATCAGGACGGTCGATGAGCAGGAAACAGGTGCAGGTGGGGCAGATTGTTGCACAGGCACCACAACTGACACAGGTGGAGGCATGGTCTTTCCAGACGTCTTCCGCTGCCTGCTTCAGCAGTTCACCTGATGAAGCGTAGTCCGGCAATTGTGGATGCAGGTTGATGATGTCGTTGGCCACCCGCTGGTTTGTAGCAACGACATACGCCTGATCCGTTGCAGTAACCTCCTTTACACTGACAAGGCTGCGGATCTCTTCCAAAAGTTGTTCACCCCGGCTGGTCCTGGCTTCCAGAATACAGTCCTTGTCCGTCCGGCTCATGCGGATATCATGCTGAACCGCTGGATAAGGCTGGATACCGTAACAGGCACAATGACAGTTCTCCAGGATATCGTGGCAGTCGGTCCCGATCAGGACCGTGTTTTCCCTTCTCTTTTTATAATAGATATCGGTGTACTCTTGCTGGAGGTACATCTCATCCAGTATCGACAAGGCAGCCAGATCACAGGCGGGAACCCCGAACAGCAGGACTTCCTTGTCCGGATGCCATGCGTAGCTCACATTCTGCCTGACAGGCAGGAAAAATGTTTTGATGGGCGTCGTAGGCCTGGGAAGATGGAAAACAACGAGATGCAGGTTGTCCTTACCGATCACTTCATAATCCTGGTATCCTTCGTCGATGACCGGAGCAAACAGGGTGTATCGCGCCGCTAAAATGTCCATCACCTCTTCCCATCCTCTCCCGGATACAGCAATGGTTATGCGGGGCATATTGTGAAATATTAGCGCAAACAAAATAATGTAAATAATACCTGATTTCAAGTAGTTTCTTAATATTTATGGGATATGAAGAAGTAATATTTATTTAGTATAAATATAAATATCACATATAAAAAACGATAAATCAATGATATAATATAATATAGAAAATAGTACTTGCTTTTTGTGAAAAAATATTGTGAATTTGTAATTGTGATAAATTGAACAATAAATGTTGAATAAAGCGCAAACCAGAAGACTTCAGAAATACCGTATGGCGCTTCTCCGGCTCCGGCGTATGGGACTGACAAGGGTGTTCTCCTATACCATCGCAGGAGAAACGGACGAAAGCCCTGAGATCATCCGGAAAGACTTCTCCCAATGCGGTATCCGGGGTAATCGAAGGGGAGGATATCTGATAGAAGAGACCCTCGCAAGCCTCGAAAAACTGTTCGGCCGTGAGAAAGAGCAAAACGTGATCCTGGTGGGCCTCGGGAATATCGGAGTGGCCCTGGTCAAATATGACGGATACAAGCAAAGCAACTTCAACCTTGTCGCTGCTTTCGATATCGACCGCAGCAAGCTGTCGCGGCGCTTTAATCTCCCGGTGTATGGCATGGACCACGTCAGGGAAGTCGTGGAGGCATTCGACGTAAAAGTTGCCATTCTCGCTGTGCCTGAATCCTATGCCCAGGAAACCTGTCATTACCTGATCGACTGCGGCATCACGGGGATCCTGAATTTCGCACCGGTATTGCTGAAAGTGCCTTCCCACGCCATGGTGAATAACATCAATATCATGGTGGAGCTTGAAAGACTGATGTACCACATCGGAATCAAACAGAAGTAAATCCTGAGAATGTACCGCATTGATGAACATCAGAAAGCACAGCATATCCACGTCGATGGGGTAGTCCAGGGCGTTGGATTCCGCCCCTATGTGTACCGGCTTGCACGGGATCTGGGACTGAAGGGCTGGGTGATGAACAGGAATGACGGGGTACATATACATATTGAAGGCCCGGATGCCCTGCTGTCACGATTCTCCGGCCTGCTCCCCCTGCAAAGTCCTCCACCCGCCCGGATACAGCGGATGGAGGTTCATGACACAACTACCTTTCAACTGCAGGAGTTTAGTATTCGCGCCAGCGAATCCATCGATCATGCTTTTACCGGCATCAGTCCCGACATCGCCACTTGCCAGGATTGCCTGGAAGATCTTCTGAAACAGTCACATCGAAAAAACTATCCCCTGATCAACTGTACGCACTGCGGCCCGCGATTCACCATCATTCGCCATCTGCCCTATGACCGTAAGGAAACAACCATGGCAGCGTTTCCCATGTGCCCGCTGTGCAGATCTGAATACCTCGATCCCGCCAATCGCAGGTTCCATGCCCAACCTGTCGCCTGCAACCATTGTGGTCCTGTTTACCATATGGAAGGACATGGAAGGACATGGATGGAGATGGAATCACTCCTACAGGCAGCCGTGGATCTGCTGGAGAACGGAGGCGTCATCGCCCTCAAATCAACCGGAGGTTTTAACCTCATCTGCGATGCAAGAAATGAAAGTGCTGTGATACACATCCGTAGCATGAAGCATCGAAAAACCAAACCTCTGGCGGTAATGTTCAGGAATATCGGTCACATCCGGGCATATTGTGAATTGTCCGTCTCCGAGCAGGAATGGATGGAAGGATGGCGACGGCCTATCATGCTGCTTCCTCAACATACCCCCCTGGCCAAATCTGTCAATCCCGGACTGGGTATGCTGGGTTCCATGCTTCCCAATATGGCGTTTCATCATCTTTTGTTTGAGAAACTGGGGAACATACCGTTGGTATTCACCAGTGCCAATATGAGTGGGGCACCCATCCCGGCCGAGGAGACAGAAGTTCGCACCGTGTTTGGCGAGGCAGTGGATGCAGTGATAACCCATAACAGGCCTGTCCTGCATCCCATCGATGATAGCGTCTGCCAATACAGCGCTGAGGGTATCCAGGTGATCCGTAGAGCCAGGGGCTTTGTGCCCGAGTCGATGGCACTCGCACTGAGAACGGAAGGGATATTTGCTGCCGGAAGCGATATGAAATCGGCCTTTGCACTGGGCAGAGACAAGCAGGTCATCATGGGTCCCTATCTCGGCGATCTTGCGGATTACGATGTGTATCAACGGTATCAATTCAGCCTGGCTCATTTTAAGGATCTGTTTCGTTTTTCCGGTTCGCTTGTGGTCGCCGACCTTCACCCTGCCTATCATGCATCTGCCCTGGCCGCTGAAAAGGCCGGTGAATGGGGTACCCCCCTGATCCGGGTGCAGCATCATCACGCCCACCTTGCTGCTGTGATGGCAGAACATGGCCTGGCAGGTCCTGTTATTGGCATTTGCTTCGATGGGACCGGTTATGGCGATGATGGGAGCTTATGGGGTAGTGAATTCATGCTATGCGGCTATGACGGATATACCCGGTATGCCCATTTCCGAAACATGCTCCTGCCGGGTGGGGAGAAGGCCATCTTTGAACCCTGGCGGATCGCACTGGCCATGATGCTGCAGATCCAGGGTACGGGTTTTGATCCTGAGTCGCTTCCGCCTTGGAATACACTCAGTAAGGAAGCACTTCAGGCAGTATCGAGCCTGATCGGTTCTGGTATGCAATGCGTTCCGGCCTGTGGCGCAGGGCGCTTGTTTGATGCAGTGGCAGCCCTGTTGGGCGTATGCCCGGTTGCAGATTACGATGGACAGGCTCCCATGCTGCTGGAAGCCCTGTGCCTGAATGATTCAGGACAAGGCTATTTCATCGAAACAGATGTAAACATAGATGTGTATGAGCTAATGAATCAGATATTTCTGGACCTTCAAAAGGGGACCAGCAAAGCCTTAATTGCTACCCGTTTCCACCTTGGAATGGCGAACCTTATTGCGCGAATGGCAATCAGGATGAGGGTTGAGAGCGGATTAAACCAGGTGGTGCTGAGTGGTGGCGTGTTTCAGAATAGATTTCTGTTGAACAGAACTGCGAAGGAATTAAAATCAGCAGGTTTTCACGTATTTACAAACCAACAGGTGCCGGTGAATGACGGAGGGCTTGCCCTGGGTCAGATGGCCATCGCAGCCTGGCAAAGAGAGAAACAAGATGTGTCTTAGCATTCCGGCCAGAATCCTGTCTGTCCATGGCGACGCAGGTGAGCTTGAATATCATGGCAACCGCTTCATGGCCGGCCTGCAACTGATAACAGATCCGGCACCCGGGGATTATGTGCTCGTGCATGCCGGCTTTGCCATTCAAAAAATCAGTGAAGAGGAAGCGCTGGCGACGCTCCGACTGATCGGGGAGATGGATAATGCATTGAAACACCCGGACGACAGCGATGCACTTACTTGACAAATACAGAAGCAAGGATCTGACGGACAAACTCCTGGAACAAATACACCGGGAGGCCAGGGGGGATTATCTCCTGATGGAGGTATGCGGTGGCCATACCATGGCAATCCACCGTTATGGTTTGCCGGCTTTGTTGCCGCCGGGGATCCGGCTTTTGTCGGGTCCCGGCTGCCCTGTCTGCGTCACTTCCCGCTCCTTTATCGATCAGGCCATCACCCTGGGTGCCGATGAACGCATGATCATCTGCACCTACGGAGACCTGCTCCGGGTCCCTGGTACCAAGGGTACCCTGGAAGAGGCCAGGGCTATTGGGTTGGACGTCAGGGTTATATATTCCCCCATGGAAGCCCTTGCGCTATCAAAGGCCAATCCCCAACGGCAGGTGGTCCTGTTGGCCATTGGATTTGAAACCACTGCCCCTGGCACCGCCATCGTGCTTAGCGAGGCACGAAAGCAGGACATTGCCAATTTCAGCGTGCTCTCGGCCCTGAAGGTGATGCCGCCCGCCATGCGTGCCGTCATGCAAGATGGTTCCAATGTACAGGGGTTCATTTGTCCGGGTCATGTCAGTGCGATCACAGGGGCCGGGATCTATGAATTTTTGCCTGCAAGACATGGGGTGGCCTGCGTCGTGGCGGGCTTCGAGCCGGTGGATATCCTCCTGTCGGTGCTGATGCTGGTGCGGCAGATCAACCGTAGAAAACCTGTTGTTGAAATACAATATAACCGGGTGGTATCCATGCAGGGAAATCTCAAAGCGAGGAAAGCGATACAGGATGTGCTCGTCCCCTGTAATGCCTGGTGGCGGGGTTTCGGTATATTGAAGGACAGTGGTTTACGTCCTGATCAGTCCTTTGAGGCCTGGGATACAGCTGCTCGTTTTGGCTTACAGGAGGTGGTGGAAGAAGAAGAGCATGGTTGTATCTGTGGAGAGATTTTAAAAGGGAAGAAAACCCCCGGAGATTGCCGTCTGTTTGGAAATACCTGCACGCCCGCCAATCCGGTTGGCGCATGCATGGTTTCAGGTGAAGGAACATGTGCAGCATATTATGCTTATGACAGACAATAATATAACCATCGGTCATGGCAGCGGAGGCGCGCTGATGCACAAACTGCTTGAAGAGGTCTTCATGCGGGCTTTTCACAATCCCATGCTCGCACAACAGGGTGATGCTGCCGTTCTGGATACCCTGGCAGGTAGCCTGGCGCTCACCACCGATTCCTATGTCGTTCATCCGCTTTTCTTTCCAGGTGGCAACATTGGCAAGCTGGCTGTGTGTGGAACCCTGAATGACCTGGCTGTCGCTGGGGCCAAACCGCTGGGCCTGAGCGCTTCGTTTATCCTGGAGGAAGGTTTGGAAATGGATGTGCTCAGATCGGTGGTCGATGCAATGGCGGCTGAAGCCCGCAAGGCAGGGGCTCCGATTATCACGGGAGATACCAAGGTCGTGGAAAAGGGCAAGGCAGATCAGGTTTTTATCAATACCACTGGGCTAGGACTGGTTCCGGCAGGGAGAGGGCATATAGCAGGTATGGGATCCCTGCAGCCGGGTGACGTGCTCATCGTCAGCGGTACCATGGGCGACCATGCTGTCGCTGTGATGTCGGCGCGGGAAGGGCTGGGATGGAAGAGTCCGGTTCTTTCGGACTGTGCTGACCTGGGTCCGTTGATTGAAACGCTGGACCATGAAATGGCCGGTATTCATGCCATGCGGGATATCACACGAGGGGGACTGGCGACCGTCCTGACAGAAATAGCCTCCCGCTGCCGTCTGGGTATGGAAGTGTTGGAAGCGCAGATACCTGTGCTTCAGGAGACCCTGGGATTTTGTGATATCATGGGAATGGATCCACTGCACCTGGCCAATGAGGGGAAGGCCCTGATCGCCGTTTCGGCAGGCCGTGCAGATGATGTGCTGCGCTTGCTTCAGCGGCATCCACTGGGGGTCATGGCTTCCATCATTGGGAAAGTAACCGGTGATCACCCCGGCCAGGTGATCATGCAAACGCGCATAGGCGGGAGACGACGGCTCATGCCATTGCCAGGGACGGTATTGCCCCGCATTTGTTAAATATCTCTGCCCATGCATGAAATATCACTTGTAGAGAATATGATGGAGGTGGTCCGGCGGGTTGCCACGGACCACAAAATGCTTGAGGTTCGCGTGATTCGGCTCGAGTTGGGGCCTTTGTTGCAGGTGCAGCCTGAGCTCTTTGATGCTGCTTTCCAGGCCCTGCGCGAAGGAACAGCCATGTCGCAGGCAAGGCTGGAGATCACCCGGCAGGAGATAATTCTGGGATGCAGCCAATGCCAGCAGGAGTTTGCCAAAGAAAGCCACGGGTTTGCCTGCCCTCACTGTGGTTCTTTTCTGACAGAGATACGTCAGGGCAGGGATCTGATCATTCAAAGCATAGAGGGAGAATAAGAATGGAAATCAAGGTACTTCAAAAGGTTCTGGACCGCAACAACGACATGGCCAAAGCAGTCAGGGATACACTGGCCATGCATCATGTTATCATGATCAATATGATCAGTTCTCCTGGGGCGGGCAAGACCTCCCTGCTGGAGATCATCGGTGCGGAGATGGCGTCCCGTTGGCGCATGGCGGTCATAGAAGGAGATGTTGCAACCGACAGGGATGCACAACGACTTAACCGTTTTGGTTTTCCGGTCATCCTTATCAATACCGATGGCGGATGTCATCTCGATTCCAATAGCATCAGCATCGCACTCAGAGAGCTGGATCTCCCGAAGCTGGATGTCATCTTTGTTGAAAATGTGGGTAACCTCGTCTGCCCCTCGCATTTCGACCTTGGTGAAAATTTCAAACTGGCTGTTGTCAGTACCACCGAAGGCGATGATAAACCAATAAAATACCCGATGCTCTTCCGGGAAGCCAGGGCAGTCGTCCTCAATAAGACAGACCTCATCCCCCATACAAATTTCCAATCTCACCAGTTCCTGACAGACATGAACCAGATTAACCCTGATATTCCTTTGTTTAAAGTGAGTTGTACTACACGGACAGGGATAGGTGACCTGCTGGAATGGCTTTCGTCATGTTTGGCTGAAAGATCCTGATCGGTTAGGGGAGAACATGAAGACTCTCAGGACATTAGGGATGTCCAACTTTTGGTTGGATCGACTGAAATTTTACTATCTTTACCGTGCCTGGTCTTCACTTTGTCCCATCCAGTAGTGGTAATCAGTCCACCCTGGTCCATGGACAAAGGGTTGTGATTTCATTATTGTTGCAGTTTAGGGAGAATTCATCACATGGGTATTTCAGATAACCAGGGGAGGATGCCGTATGCGCTCCTCCAGGCACTGGAAAACATTTTCCAGCATGCTGAAGATTGGGTATGGGCTGTGGATGATCAGTACAGGCTGATCTTCGCGAACAAAGCCTACCATGATGTCATGCATTTTCTACTAGGTCATAGTTTTGAGGTAGGGGAGGTTATCCTCAGCGATGAAAGCAAGGGCCATGAGAACATGGTATGGAAAGGGTACTTTGATCAGGTGCTCCGCGACGGGAGAATGCTGAAGATAGATACCACCTCTGATGTTGTGCCAGGTGGCGTCTTTATGGAATTCCATTTCAGCCCGCTTTACATAGAAGAATGGGAAACAAAGGGCGTTTTGGTGATCGGTAGGAATATCACCGAAAAACGCCGCCTTCAGAATGAACTGAATGATGCATTAAACCTGTTGAATGAAACAGAGCACTTAACCCATTCCGGCTCCTGGGATTATGATCTGAACACCCAGCAGATGAAGTGGAGTCCTGAGTTGTTTCGTCTGCATGGATGGCCCCCCGGAAACACTTTACTGCTTGGATTGCCGGATTTGCAGGAAATCATTAAGGGATATGATGCTGCCACAAGGGAAGCGCTAACAGCGTTTTTTAATGGGCCACTGATTCATCATCAAACATTTTCAATAACAGGCACGTACACCTCCCCTGCAGGTTTGAAGCGTTGGCATACCATACAGGGAAAAGCACGCATATGTGATCCGGATGAAAACCGGGTTGTCGGTTCGATCCAGGATATCACTGAGTCTCAGATGTACCGGTTCCGGTTGAAAGCGCAGGAAGAGCGCTACCGCAAGATCATCGACAAAGCAGCCGAAATGGTATTCCTGAGTGATCTTGATGGAAACTTTTGCGATGTGAATGAAGCGGTAGAACGTAACCTGGGGTATACACGCGAGGAGCTTCTTCAGATGAAAGTGCCTGATATTGATCCGGATGTACTGGCCAGGCAGGATAAGGAGCTTAAGTGGGACAGACTTGAAGAAGGCAGAGAGGTGAGATTTGAAGTGGTGCACCAGCGGAAAGACGGGACCTTCTACCCGGCTGATATCAGCCTGGTGAAAGTAAGCCTGGATGGAACACCCTACATTCTGAGCATTGTCCGGGATATCACGGATGAAAAAGCGCAGAAGCAGGCCCTGCTGGAAAAGAATATCCATCTTCAGCAGGCAATACAGGAGAAACAACGTCTCCTTTCCATCCTGGCACATGACCTCAGGGCACCCTTCAGTACCTTCCTGAATACTGTCGATATTCTCTCCAAAGATTGGAGTCTGATGGCTGAAGATGAACGGCAAACCAGTATTCGACAGATGAGGTCCAATGCCAGCGCGCTTTATCAGTTGCTGGAAAACCTGCTTGAATGGAGCTCCATCAGAAGGGGGAAATTCACATTTCGACCGGAACCAGTATCGATCTTGTATGCGGTGAACAGTGTGATTGACTTCCATACCGAACAACTTCGGAAGAAGGAAATTCAGTTACAGATAAGTATCCCTGAGGACATGCACCTCCAGGCTGATTTACATGCCTTCTCGTCTATCCTTCGAAATCTTTTGCATAATGCCATTAAGTTTACTCCTAAAGGAGGCCAGGCCAGTATCGCTGTCGAAAAGACAGAGGCCGGTGGTACCAGGATACATATTCAGGATAGTGGTATAGGTATGGATGAAGCTTTTATCAGGAATCTGTTCAATCCCTTGTCGCAAATAAGGCGGTTGGGAACGGAAGGAGAACCTACGACCGGATTGGGCCTGTTATTATGCAAGGAAATGGCAGATCTGCATGGATGGGACCTTCAGGTATCAAGTCAAACCAGACTGGGTAGCTGTTTTACAATCTTTGTGCCTTCGCAACAGGATGAAGCGGAGGATCCAAGATTCTGACCTCTGGTTGGTGGCTTATCTCACTATCATTTTACTGCTCCGGGTGCAGGTAACGCCTTCATTATTATAATTTAATTTTATATGATACAAACCTGCATGAAATGCAGCGCAGTTCAGGTCAATGACATGCCGGCCGGATGAGAAGTGCTGATCCGCAAGGGTGGCAAGCTGCTGCCCTAATGCATCCAGTACTTCAATGCGGACCCAACCATCATTCTTCAGATGGAAAGCCAACGTTGTTAGCTCCCGTGCAGGATTGGGCCGCAAGGGCTCAAGCAGGACCAACGGCTGCAATGATAGCAGAGCAGGAATAGACAATGCGGGCAAAGATTTTTCTGTTTCGTCTTCGATACCAGATGAGGATGCCATTGTCATGAACCAGGGTTGCCGGTTGAAGTCGTCAGCCGGCCGTTTCAATAACATCCTGAGTTGAAGCAACAAATCGCCTTTGGCCAAGTTCTGCTCCAGGTAACTATACCATGCTATCCGGATCTGGCCTTCCTCAATCTCATAAACCAGGTTGCCGGAGGGCTCAGTGAATACTACCTCCCTGATTTCAACGTAGTTATGGGGGTAATGCAGGATGAGCGACAGGGCAGCCAAGCTCAGCGTTTCATTCACATAAACCGGAAGCATGATTTCCTCCTCCATGGAGATATGCAGGCTCCTGTCCATGGCGAGGATCCGGGCCGCTTCCCGCTTGGATGCTGGATTATAAGAAGCATTGACATCACCGTAAACCAGGACCTGGACATCTTGCTGAACCAGGGCTCCCCCTGGCAGGAAGACGTCATGAGATGTAAAGACCCAGTCACCTGCCGGGTAGGCGCTGGCTGATCCGACAAAGCGACTTGCGATCAGCAAAGCATCCGAGGTATTCAGGTTGTTGCTGCCATTCACATCGCCTGCCTGATAGTGGATACCGGTCAGGGTGATGGTTTGTACAAAATGCTTCAAGACCTCCAGGGCATCGGAGGCATTGGCCGGTCCATGCGGCCAGGGCAGTGTCGTTCTGGCGGTAAGCCGGTAAGATCCGGGCATGGCAGTGAACGTGTATTCCCCGGAAGCATTGCTTATACAGGAATCCATGACCTGCCCGCCCTGCATCATCAGTACCTGCATCCCCGGCATGGGTGATCCCAGGACATTGGCATACAGCACCCTTCCTTGCAATATCCCGAGCGTACCTGGCAGGGTATCGACACTGATACTGTTGGTTGCTGATGCTGTACAGCCTGCACTGTTGGTGTAAGTGTAGGTGAGTAAGTGCGTACCTGATCCGGCAAGAGCAGGGTCAAATTGTTGGCCAATGACACCGGCGCCACTGTAGGTTCCTCCGGCAGGTTGTCCGCCGCTGAGCATGATGGCCGGCGATCCCGGCAATATGTTGGGGAGCGAAACAGGCCAGCTAACAACTGGCAACGCATGCACATCGATCGTATTTACAGTACCGTTGGTGCAGCCATTCCCATCCGTGTAAGTGTATGTTAGTGAGTGCGTTCCAACACCAGCGCTTGAAGCATTGAAAGTGTTTCCGCTCACTCCCGGACCGCTGTATGTTCCTCCGGCCGGACTACCCCCACTGAGCGAATAAGATGTGGCGGTGATGCACTGCCCTGTCAGGGCTGTATTCCAGCTTACAATGGGTGTGTTGTACACCTGAATACTCCTGGCCACACTTGCAGTGCAGCCGTTCCCATCCGTGGAAGTGTATGTGAGTGAGTGCGTTCCAACACCAGCGGATGAAGCATTGAAAGTGTTTCCGCTCACTCCCGGACCGCTGTATGTTCCCCCGGCCGGACTGCCCCCGCTAAGCGAATAAGATGTGGCGGTGATGCACTGCCCTGCCAGGGCTGTATTCCAGCTTACAATGGGTGTGTTGTACACCTGAATACTCCTGGTCACACTGG
>JAGNHN010000029.1:0-30740 GCA_018001695.1 Lentimicrobiaceae bacterium | reverse complement strand
CTGTGCAGCCGTTCCCATCGGTGTAAGTGTACGTTAACGAATGCGTCCCTACACCAGCGCTTGAAGCATTGAAAATACTCCCGTTCACCCCTGGGCCGCTGTACGTACCCCCGGCCGGACTGCCCCCACTGAGCGGATAGGATGTGGCGGTGATGCATTGCCCTGTCAGGGCTGTATTCCAGCTTACAATGGGTGTGTTGTACACCTGAATACTCCTGGTCACACTGGCTGTGCAGCCGTTCCCATCGGTGTAAGTGTACGTTAACGAATGCGTCCCTACACCAGCGCTTGAAGCATTGAAAATACTCCCGTTCACCCCTGGGCCGCTGTACGTACCCCCGGCCGGACTGCCCCCGCTGAGCGGATAGGATGTGGCAGTGACACACTGGGCCGAAAGAGGTGTGTTCCACGCAACGACCGGAAGCGGGTGAACCGTGACCAATTTTGTGGCCAGGTTGGTACAGCCGTTTCCATCTGTATAAAAATATTGCAGCGAATGTGTTCCTGTCCCGGCAATGGAAGGGTAAAAAACACCCCCTATGACCCCTTGTCCACCATAGGTGCCGCCGGCCGGACTGCCGCCAACCAGTGTCAAAGGATTTGCGTTAATGCAGGCAGAACTGAAAGTGCTGCTCCAGGTAACGCTAGGCAATGGATTGATAGTTAGTGTTATACTGGATGTAGCTGATTGGGATCCGTCGCTCAGGGTGACCGTATATGTCGTTGTTACGGCAGGTGTTACCTGGGGTGCCTGCTGGCTGGACGAAAATCCCGGGGGATTGGAGGACCATGCATATGCATACCCCGCCGGATTACCACCTGCCGGTGTCGCCATGAGCTGGGCCGTCTGCCCATAGCATACTGCCGGAGGTTGCACAGAGGCCGTCACAGCCAGTGTGGGTGCCTGTGCCGGGCAGTTGAGGTGGAAAACATGCGTGCCGCTGGTGTTGTTCTCATCATCCAGCAAAATGTAATAAGTAGTGCCGGCCACCCATGACATGCTGCCATAGGTGCCCGGGACCAGGATATCATTAATGCAGGTCCAGCCGCCGGAGGCACAGCTACCTGCCCTCCACAAATAATCGACATAGCCGCTGGCCGAGGTAACCTGCAGACTGTAGGTGCCCGTGGTGGGCGCCGTAAACTGATAGACCTGCTCGATACCCGGGCTGGCATATCCACAGGGATTGGTGGAGCTGGTAAACCAGAGTCCCGTGCCACCGCCGGAATAGCTGACAGCGTTGGAGGAGCCGCAACCCGCTATCGTTATGACATTGCTGCAGGGATCCGTCGTACTGCAATTGGAGCGGTAGGCAGCGATCACATCCTTGATCTGGCGCAGGTTGCGGGCATTATCGCCATCTGTAGCATGGCCGGTGGCAACCCCCTGGTAATTTATGGACGGGTTGGAAAAATGAGGAACACGGGAATGCGTCACCCCATCGGCGAAATAGGATCCCGACTCATACGTCATGACAGAACAGTACTTCCCATTGTTGGTGCCCGTCCATCGCCACCCCGCCGAATACGAGTACAAACCCGGCCCCGGTTGCGTCGTTTGCTGCTTGTGATGATGACAGCCCATGTTGTGGGCGATCTCATGGACGGCAGTAAAGGTCCAGCTCGCCTGTTGCACGCGCGTCAGCGAAAAGGCGTAGGAGGGGGAGCCTGAGGCGGTGTTCAGCAACCAGGCGATGCCGCCCGTGAAGCTGACCTGTTCCAGCAGGACCACCATATCGGCGCAATAGGCATCGCGCAGGACATGGACCGTATCCATATGCCCGTCGTTGTTGAAGGTGAGGCGGTCGAGGTCGCTGCTGTTGTTCAGCTCTGTATAGGCGACCTGGGTAGCATGGACCACCTGCAGCGTGATTTCCGTATTGCTGTTGTCGAGGGCCGTCTGACCCTTGGCCATCATCAGTGCGATGGTATTCTGGATACTCGTTTCGTTTGTCGCCGACCAGCTGGCCGCCGCAGGTGTATAGACCACCAGCACCGTGATCGTCGTCTGGGCCTTGCCGCCATCCTGCAGAGATGGGGCGCTGGGGGCCGGTATTTCCTGTGCAGGTTCCTGGTTTTCTTCCGGCCTGCCTTCACCCGCACCATCCGGTGGTATGGGTAGGGGAGCACTGCCTTCCAGCGCCCGGTCCTTATGGGGATCCTGCTGATACAGATAATATTGGGATGATTCCGGATCCTGCCATGAGCGCAGCAGCCTGCCTTCCTCCGGGATATCCAGTTGGATCAGGCTATTCCCCTCATAGGTCGACATATAAAACCAGGCGTAATCGTATTCCAGCACCTTCGCCCGGATCACCCAGGCCTGGTTGACATCCAGGTAGGCCCGGTCGACGCAGGCACGAACCTGCAATTGTTCCATGACCTGCAGGGCGATGGTATCACCCGGCCGCAGCCGGTTTTGCGCCTGCAAAGCGGGGTTGATCTCAAAGCCTTCCGCCCTGAGCGCTCTTTCTTTGAGCGGCGCATGCCCCATTTCTGACACATCCACCTGAAGGGTTCTGGTATCCGGCTTGTACAGCGGATAAAAGTTATGTTGGGTCATCCCACTCAGTCCCAGGCAACTGATGAGGATCATCAAGCATATTCGCATCTGCATCAATAATATTTAGGTCCCCGGCTGCACGGCCGGTTTGACGGGCAGGACAGCGCGTTAAAGATAGATTTTTCTCGTCACATCAGGAGTCCGTCTCCCTGTTCCTCTTCCTCTTCCTCTTCCTGTTCCTCTTCCTGTTCCTCTTCCTGTTCCTCTTCCTGTTCCTCTTCCTGTTCCTCTTCCTGTTCCTCTCCCTGTTCCTCTCCCATGAACGACCTTCGGCCTAACCAAACCTTATCTTTTAATTAATACGCCAGGTAACCCCTTGTAGGTTGCGGGGATCTTTCTAATGCGCCTAACCGGGGTAGCCCTCAGATCCGTCTGGATACACCAACGCCGCCGGGTGCAACAAGGAAAACCCGGCGGCGTGGAGCCCTGGGGAAGGGCTGGTCAATTATGGTGGAGGGCGTCTGTGTAATTTAACTGATAATGTGAAGATTAGCGCTATGTTTTCCCTTGTTATATTCTCTTTGTATGTTGGCAATGTGAATCACAGAATACTACGTTTCCTTTGTTTATTCAGATATGACATCCCAAGATTGAGTAAAATGCATCGTAAGACAATATGTTATCGAAGCGTGTACTAGTCTGGAACAAATTCATAAGCACCGATACATGGGGTTGATACATCCCTTATAGTGCCAAAAATATCATCAAGAACGGTGTTAATCGGGTATCCAGCCTGATATATTGTGCTAGAATTGGTTCGGAAATCTTGAGTGCCAAAGAACTGCGGATTCACATCCAACGAGTTATTGTCATTTCCGCTGGCAGTTTTCCAGTCAGTCAAAGTGGCTCTGTTCGATGTCCAGTACCCAGTATAATTCGCGCTACCACCAGCCTCAATGTGTAGAAGATTGTAATCAGAGATAAATGAAGTACTTGTAGTTGAATAAACACAATGCTTGGTTCCTGTGCCTGTACCCCTGATGCTGATTATATTGTTTTTAACTACATGATTATTGGGGGTAGTTGCGAAATACAAACCTCTGACACTTCCTGTGCCCGACTTCTCAATGTGTATGGTATTGAAGAAGATATTGATATAGGTATTTCCAGAACCTAATAGGTGTATACCGTATATGATCCCAGTGGTCGGAATATTATAGATAGCATTGTTGATAATTTCGGTAGGGTGACTAATCGTATTAACCGATGTTGAGACATACAAAGAATAGGCAGCGTAAGAGCCAGTTCCGGTGCTATGTATGGAGTTTTTGTAAATCTTTGAATTACGTGAGGTGCTTAGTGATATTCCATAGAAATCTGTAAGGGATGTACGGTTATTTCTGCTGATATTATTGGAAGTGATAAGGGTAGTGTCTGTGTTACTAAGATAAACACCATAGCTGTAAAAGTCCTTAATGACATTGTTTCTAATGATGTTACTGAAACAGAATTGGTAGCCGCTACTTCCATTAAATGTTATACCGTAATAACCACCAATGATTTCATTCCCTTCTATGATTATATTATTGCCATTATTTCCCGCAGTCGTAGCATTGGTCGTTGATCCTGACACTGCAATACATGCTTGAGCTGTTGAAGTTGATGATATTCCAACATTGATTGAATTTTGGGTGAATGACAGATGATGCGAAGCGCCTCTAACCATTATCCCAAACTTGGCGCTTGCTGGATTGCTGTTGATCAACCTGAATCCACTGAAGTTCACATGAGATGCCCCATTGAAGGCCAGAAGGTATGATACACTGGATTCGTTTAGGATATTGTTGTTTCCGATAAACGAAATACTGTTTACTTCAGATGATCCGGTAATAGCGGGTATCTCGATTCCGCCCATATAGGGTCCGGTAGCTGAATCTAATATAATGGTTACCGGACCACAAATGCCATGGACAATCAATGCAACTACAGCTTCAGCAAGACTCACAAAACTGGAGGATCCATTTGGGTTCACATAGTAAGTGCCATTCAATGGGGTGTATATACTATCAACATGCAATGTGTCATTTGAAGGATTCAAATCCGGTACACCGTCAGGATTGTCTGTATGGAATGTGAAGTTATACTGGGTCAAAGAAGCCATGTTAAAGCTGTCCAGCATCACAAGAGCATCGGTATCAGGTGCTAATATGTGTGGGTATATCACTGGAGTTTTGGCTATGCCATTTACTGACCAATGAATTCTTGCACCTGTAAATGGCATTAACCCCCAGTTTCTGAGCCTGACTTGAATAATATTTGACCCTGTGCAAATTTGGTTCCCAATAATAAAGCTTGTAATTCCGGCATCACGATTGAACAACTCAAATTCATATGCACCAATACATGGTGCCGTTATATTGCGGGAATTACCATCAATATCTGTGGTGATACTGTTGAGACTGAGGCCGGTCCGGTAAAGCCCTGGCGCATTTGTTTTATAGGTTGAACTGGTAAAGAATGCAGGATTTGTGGAAATGGAGTTTGCGTCCTGACTAGTCCCGGTTTGCCAGTTAAGTAAGCTTGTTCGGTTCGATGACCAGTAGCCCAGGTGATTTGTCCCTCCCGATGAGTTGATATAGAAATCGTTGTAATTTGAGGTAAGGGTTGTTGAGTTAGCGCTAAAGTAGATACAATACTTAGTTCCTGTACCAGGGCCCTGGATGCTAATGATATTGTTTGCCAGGTTATAGTTCACCGCTGATTCCGAAAAGATACCCCGCGCCGAGTTTGTGCCTGTTGCAATAAGATGAACAGAGTTGTGGTAAATGTTTATGAACTTGGTTGAACTTGATTGAATGTAAATGGCATAAATCTGACCTGTGGTGGGGATATCGTAGATGGCATTGTTAACCAATTCTGTTTCGAACCCCATACTATTCACGCTGCTGTTGATATTTATTGGGTAAGCAGAATAATTCCCTACACCTGAGCTGTGTATCTTATTCTTCAAGAATTTTGTATTCCTGCTATTAGCGTAAATTCCATAAAATGTGGTTAAGGTTGATCGCGTGCTACGTGTTATATCATTTGATTCAACGAGAGTTGTATCGACATTGGCTAAATATATTCCGTACTGATAAAAGTCACGGATTTGATTACTAATAATCTGGTTGCCATAGCAATTTAGGAAGCTGTTTTGGCCAAGCATGGCTATGCCATAGTATCCACCTATCACTTCATTATTGTTAATGCTGACATACTGTCCATTATTGCCTACTGAGATTGCAGTGGTTGATGCACTTAAAGCAATACCAATAGAGCTTGTTGAAGTGGATGTTATGCCAACGTCTATATAGTTATTAGCGATATTTATGTATTTCGAGCCCCCTCTGATGAGAACTCCAATTTTGCTGGCATTGATGTTCGTGTTAATAATTCTAAAGTTTTCAAGGCTAAGATGAGATGCGCTGTTGAAAGAAATGATGTAGGTAGCCGTAGTCTCTTTAATAGTATTGTCATTGCCATTGAAGGTTACCCTGCTGGATTCCGACGTTCCAGGGATGTTGAGAATTTCAAGCCCACCTGTAATAGGCGCGCCGTCATTTATAACATCCATGCTGACGTGGTCACATACACCATAGTTGTATAAGTTTGCCAGTGCTGAAGATAGGTCAAGGAAGTCGCATGAGTCATGATTACCGATCGTGTACGATCCGATCAATCCTGCTCGGACATTCTTAACATGAAGAGTGTCATCTGCCGGATATTGGTCCTGTGACCCACCTGGAAAATGGGAATAAAAGGATAGATCAATAATACTATCCGGTATCATGTTGAGACTACCTATAGTTAACTCGATTTCATTGGCAGGACTAACAGAGTCATTGAAGCTGTATGGCTGTTGTTCGATTCCATTTATTGTCCATTTGATTGTGCCGCCAATGAATGCCTGAAGGCCCTTGTTTCGTATTACTATCTTAACATCATTGATGCCCGGACAGATTGGGACAACCGGAGCGGTCATTGCTGTTACTGTAGCATCATTCGTGGGAGGGTTATATTCATAGGCACCAGGGCATGGCGTCAAGGAGTCCCTCAGTGTTCCGAAGATGTCGTCTATGATACCTGGAATAGGAGCCCCTTTTTGCCACATCGGAATAGAAATGGATCTGATATCATTTTCACCAAAAAACTGTGGATTAATCTCATGTGAATTAAAGTCCTGAGACGTGGCATTGATCCAATTTTGCAAACTCAGTCGATTGCCATTCCAATACCCACAATAGTTGGTGCCCGATGCATTTAAGTAAATAATATTGTTGTCTGAATTAAACGTGGGACTTGTAGTGGCGTATATCCCATGCTTTGCCCCTGTTCCTGTACCTGTTATGCTGATAATGTTGTTTTTAATTGTGTGATATGCAGGGCTGGTGGCAAAGTTCAGTCCTCGAATACCTCCGGAGCCGCTGGAAATAATATGTATGGTGTTGTAATACAGATTTATGTTCGAATTCCCGGTTCCAGTAAATTGGAAACCATAAATTATTCCGCTTGTATTAATATTGCTGATAACATTATTGATGAATTCTGTTTCATATCCCGGCAAATTGGCAGAGGTGGTTAAATAGACTGGATAGCAAGAGTAACTTCCTGTCCCAGTTGAATGTATGTGGTTCTTAATTACTTTAATGTTACGTGAAGTCTCAAGATATATACCATAGAAAGTTCCCGGATTGGTTCTGTTAGGCCTACTAATGCTGTTTTTGTCTATTGTAGTAGAATCGTTGTAAGCCAAATAGATGCCATACGAGTGGCTGTCTTTTAGGATGTTGTTTTTAATAGAATTGCCAAGACTCCGGTTAGAGGACGATAGCCCGAGCAGGCTAATACCATACACGCCACCAGTCAATTCGTTGTTAATGATGGAGATGTATTGGCCATTATTACCTGCTGTAACCGGCGATGTTAATGAATTGGTAATGGCGATACATGCTGAATTATTTGTTGATAGCAAGCCCATATCGATCCTGCAATCTATAATGTCGATATGTTGTGATCCATTTCGTATCAATATGCCGATCTTATTGCTTGATGGGTTGGTATTTGTAATATTGAAGTTTTTTAATGAAACATTGCTAGCAGCATTGAAACCAATTATGAAGGTTGAACTGGTTTCTCGAATTGTATTGCCATTGCCTTGAATTGAGATTGTATTAGTGCTGGATACCCCAGGGTAATTCGTGATTTCAAAGCCACCGGAGATGGCCGGTTGTCCTGGCAGGCAATTTAAAGTTACAGGTCCGCATAACCCTCGTAAAGACATGTCGCTGAAAGCTTGCTGTATAGTTGTATAATGCGTTAACCCAGTGTCCCCGACCATGTATTCACCGACCAATGCAGTTTTTATATTATTGATATACAAGGTGTCGTTTAATGAGTACTGGTCGGGTTGGCCCCCAGGAAATTCTGGATAAAATACCAAGGAATAGGAGGTGTCTG
Organism: Lentimicrobiaceae bacterium; assembly: GCA_018001695.1. Taxonomy (GTDB): domain Bacteria; phylum Bacteroidota; class Bacteroidia; order Bacteroidales; family JAGNHN01; genus JAGNHN01. Next base: position 22,738 of record JAGNHN010000029.1, on the reverse strand, counting down.
TATAAAAATTGTAAGTACCTACAATGATGGTGTCTTCTTCAGCAGGTGCCAGGGAGCCTGAATATGTGAAAGGGGTTTGATGAACGCCATTTACGCTCCATTTGATGATGGCGCCAGTAAAGAGCTGAATTCCCATATTCTTAATTACGACCCTGACTGAGTTTGACCCAGGGCATACTGGTATGTTCGGGGTAATCATGGATGTTATCCCAGCGTCATGGGTTGGTGGCGTGTATTCATAAGCACCGATGCATGGAGCCAAGCTATCCCTTGAATTTCCGCAGATATCTTCACTTATTTCCGGAATAGATGTACCTGCCCTCCATAAAGGGATGGAAACCGTTCTGAAATCATCGATGGCGAAGAAATTTGGATTGTCAATGATGGAATTCGCATCCTGGGCACTTGAATTTTGCCAATCAGTAATTGTGTTACGAGCTCCTATCCAGTAACCCAAATAATTGGATGTGCCACCAGCAGAGATATGCAAAGCATTGTAATTTGAGTTGAAATTGGTACTGGTACTGTTTACATAAACTAAATACTTTGTACCAGTTCCGGTTCCACGAATACTGATTATATTGTTTTGATGGACTACATTGTTGGGAGCTGCACCAAAGAAAATTCCGCGTACGGTCGCATTGGCATAACTGATTAAATGAATGGTATTATGTATAATTCTTAGATAATTGATATTACCGGTGAAGTAAATCCCATCAGCAGATGAGGTTGAAGGGATGTTAAAAACCGCATTATTCACGATTTCAGTCTCAGCACCTGGCAAGTTTTGTGAATAGTTAACATAGATGCCATATGCATTATAAGTTCCTGATCCTGATGAGTGTATCTGATTTTTATGGATTTTTATATTGCGTGCATATGAAACATAAATACCACTAAATGTGGTAAGTGTGGTTCTGGTCTTCCTGCTGATATTGTTACCTGTAATGATTGTGGTATCCGCATTATTTACATAAATACCTGTGCGATAAAAGTCCTCAAGTGTGTTATTGGTAATATTATTACCATAGCAACCGGCATATTCAGATGATCCATTAAGCACGATTCCGTAATAACCCCCTTTAATTTGATTATCCGAAATGGTATTGTATTGGCCATTGTTGCCTGTCGAAAGAGCTGAGGATAATGAAGAAGATAAAACAATGCCTGCCTGATCCTGATTGGTGGAGATATTTCCCATCTCAATGATGTTATTGCTTATCGATAAATGGTGTGAGCCTCCACGTATCACGATCCCGAGCCTGTTATTGGAAGGATTTGAATTGATTATTCGAAAGTTTTTCAGTGTGATGAAGGAGGAACCATTAAATGCAATAATATAGGATGAGCCATTGTCCTGGAGAATATTGCCATTACCATTAAGCGTGATGGTATTGTTATCTGAAGCCCCAGGGAAGGATTGCATTTCAAAGCTTCCGAAATAGGGGCCGGTGTTTTCTTTGAAATCAAGTATAACTGGCCCACAGATTCCATACTGCTGCATAGCTGTGATCGCTTGTGAAATACCAGGAAAATGAGAAGTCGAATCACCGATGGTCAGAGTACCCTTAAGTGAAGTGTAGATGGTGTCAGATTTTAATGTGTCATTTCTGTTATACATATCAGTGAGACCATCAGGGGATATTGAAAAAAGTGAGAACTGATAGGGAGTCAATGGTTCCAGGTCAATCGTATCCATTATAACTTCTACCTCCTGCCCAGGTGAAAGCGTGCCAGGATAATAAACCGATGGTTTCTGTACCCCATTAACATTCCATCCAATAGAAACTCCGGTGAAGGGCTGTATGCCCATGTTTCGGACCTTGACCCTGACTTCATTCTGACCGGTGCATGTTAACATGGTAGGGGCGATCAAAGATGTTACGGCCGCATCGCGTGATAGTGGCACATACTCATAGGCACCCATGCATGGGGCAAGGGTGTCCCTGACCGTGCCAAAGATATCATTCGGAACAAAATCTAAATATGTGCCGGCCCTCCAAATGGGAACGGAAACAGTCTGGATACTGTCTGTTGAGAAGAAATCCGGGTTGGTAGAAAGCGAGTGCATATCCTGTCCAGAACTTACCTTCCAATCCTGGAATGTCGTCTGGGCTGCGCCCCAATAACCACAGTGATTTGTTCCTGAGGTAGCACCCATATGCAATACATTGTGATCAGATACAAAACTGTTGCTCGGATTGGCATAGATGCAGTATTTAGTACCGGTTCCGTTGCCGCGGACACTGATGATGTTGTTCTTCAGGATGTGAAAGTTTGGCGTGGTACTGAAATTGATTCCTCTCACATTTCCAGAACCGGATGATACAAGGTGCAGAGTGTTGTGCAGTATTCGAATATTTGTATTTCCTGTACCCAGGAAATAGAGTCCATAAATTGTTCCTGTGGATTGAATGTTAAAGATGGCGTTATTGATAATGTCAGTTTCATAACCCTGATCATTAACACTTGTGGTAAGGTAAATGGGATATGCACTATAGGAGCCTGTGCCAGTGGAATGGATTTTATTTTGCATAACTCTGGTATACCTGCAACTGGAGAGATAGATACCGTAGAAGGTAGAATAGCTTGATCGACCATTTCGATATATGTCGTTTGATTCTATAATATTCGAATCACAATTATTGAGATAAATACCATAGAGGTGGAAGTCCCGGATGACATTATTGGCGATCACATGACCAAAGCAATTGAGGTAGGGAGAGGAACCAAGAAGTGTTATGCCATAGTAACCGCCAATCAGTTCATTGCCTGTAATGGTTAGGTATTGTGCATTATTACCAGAGGATGTTGCGGAGCTGGTTGAGTTGGAAACAACAATACAGGCATGCGTGCTAGATGTTGATGTTGTCCCCATATTTATGAAGCTATTACTCAAACTAACATGATGAGAACCCCCACGTACCATGATTCCAAATTTGTTTATGGAAGGGTTCGTGTTGATCATGCGGATTTTATTTAGGGTGATATAGGATACACCATTCAATGCCAGGATATAGTTTGCTTGCCCTTCATTCAAAACACTTCCGTTGCCATTTACAGTTATTGTGCTTAGTGAGGACGACCCTGGTATGGCAGAAAGTTCAAGCCCTCCTGTATAAGGCCCACTGCTGGAGTCCATATTGAATACGACCGGACCGGATATGCCGCGCAATGTCATATCAGTAATGGCTTCCTGGAGGGTCAGGTAGTCTGATGAATCATTGCCTATTGAATATGTGCCTGAAAGTGGTAAAATAAAATTAATGCAAACTGTATCTGAGTTGCTGCCGCAGAGATTGCTTACTGTCCAGACTAATCGGTATTGACTCCCCGGAAGTCCGTGCAATATGGCATTTGGCTGACTGGAATCCGATATATGTCCATTCAATCCTTCAACAATGCGCCAATACCCATTGCCATTTGCGGGAATGGCCGGATTAAGCACTACACTATCTGTTAACGCAACCATTTGATCCTGCCCTGCATTGGCCTGGTCGGGCAATGGATAGCAGGGTAAACTATCCCAAATACATCTGACCGAGAATCCTCTGTTATTTGGTTCAGAGTATCTTCCGATTGTTGCGAAGGTTGACAATAGTTGCCTTGTCAGAGAATAAGATGGTTGATAAATGGTTGATGTCCAAAACATCCCCGCATAAAGGAAATTCGAAAACGTTGCATTAAGATTCCTTGTTCCACCGGCTAATGCAGTGAACCCACTCTGGTTGGTTGCGCCAGTATTTGGGGATGACCAATGGGTAGTTCCCTGTTCTTTCAGTTGTCCCCCCGCATTGACTCCGGAATGGCCTCCAATTTGACAATTCACTGTAGAATCAACATACTGCGTCAGAGTGCACCATTCTGAATCACTAGGTATGTGCCAGCCTTCCGGGCAAATACCTCTTGATCCTGACACAGTGCTGTACATCATCATTTCATCCCACTGGTAAAGACCTCCATATTCGGAACAGTTAGCCGGATTATTGTTGAAACAGTATTTTTCGATGATTGGATCATTTTGCGGATTCAGGTCTCCTGAAATCATCGTTCCTGTATTCAGATTTTTCTGCATCCAACATTGTGTGCCGATTTGCAGGGTTGGATAGGTTTGCCAATCCCGTCTGTCAACAATGTACTTCCCACATGAGAAGTTACCTGTATCAGCAAAACAAATTGAGATTGTATCGTGATTCGCACCACATTCATTGGTTATCGTCCAGGCTAATCTGTAACACATTCCCATACTTCCAAAGAAGGTAGTATTATGCAATGTGTCATTTCCAAATGATCCTCCCTGCCCACTAAGGATGCGCCATAATCCTGTGCCATTCACAGGTGAATTTGCCTGGAGTTGAATCCAGTTGTCTTGAATGTTGAATGTGTCTGAGCCGGCAATAGCTGTATCTGGTTGAGGCGAGCATGGGATGTTCAAATCCCTTAGGCATCTGACAGAAAACCCATTCATTCCACTTGTGGTGTTTTGCAAACCAGCAGAGTATGTGCTCAGGTATACATGCTTAAAACTTGAGTTGATTACATCGAAATCCGAGGACCACATAAAGCATGCAGATCTAAGGTATTCAAATCCTCCTCCGCTTGATCGATGCCCTGCGCCTATTGCGGTAAATCCACTGCTATTTGTGGCGCCGCTATTTGGTGTATCCCAAAATGTGCTGCCTGGTGCTTTCAGTGACCCACCCACTGTAGCTCCAATGAAGGTGTGGTATATGTTGCAATTGAAAGCAGGATCGATATGCTTTGATAAGGTGCACCAATCAGCCATATTGGGTATATGCCATCCTACAGGGCAGATTCCCTGTGATTGGCTTTGATTTGAGTAATGCATCGCTTCATTCCATTGATATAAACCTCCGAATGTCTCGCAATTACTGGGTTGATTTGCGTAGCAATATTTTTCAATTTGACCATTATTCAACTGATTATCACTTCCATTTACAGTCATGCCGGTATTCAGGTTCTTGGCCATCCAACACTGGGTGCCGATTTGAACTGTGGAGTATTGCTGTCCATCACGGGTGTCGGTGAGAGTGGCGCCGCACGTGAATGCACTCGTATCAGCGAAGCTGATTTTTACGGTATCACGTTTACTGCCGCAGGTGTTTGATATGGTCCATTCTATGGTGTACGAGCTTCCCACCTGCCCTGTAAACAAGGTATTATGAACTGAGGAATCTGCAAAGCTCCCGTTTGTGCCTGAGAGTATCGTCCAGAGGCCTGCACCGTTTACAGGCTGGTTGGCCTGTAACTGGTAGGTAAATCCTGAAATATTAAATACATCCGGGCCGGCATTGGCCTGGTCGGGTTGGGGGGTGCAGGGAGGTAAGCTGTCCCTGAGGCACCTTACCGAGTATCCGTATGACTGGTTTCCAGTGCTCCTGCCTACATTGGCCATACTGAAGGCCAAGATCCAGGCGATGCTGTTTGTTGGTTCATACTCAGAAGACGACCAGAAGTACGTCTCATCCATGGGTTGACTTAAACCGCCATCGTACCAACGATATCCAGCTCCGAGAGCCGTGAACCCGCTGCTATTCGTGGCTCCAGTATTAGGCGCATACCAGTATTCATATCCCTTGGCTTTCATCTTTCCACCCGCGTTTATGCCGCTCCACCCCCAGGAATTGCAGTCAACCATTGGATCAAGGAAAGAGGTCAATGTACACCATTCTGCATCAGTTGGGATATGCCAGCCAGCAGGACAAACTCCCTGAGCGCCGGGTGTTGTGGTGTAATTCATCATCTCATTCCAATCATATAATCCGCCAAAGATGGCGCAAAGTGCTGGGGCGTTGTTGTAGCAGTATTTTTCTATGATGCCGTTATTGCTTGCTAATGAATGATTAATTCCTGTATAAACGTTGTTTACCATTACGCCTATGTTCAGGTTTCTGGCCATCCAGCATTGTGTGCCGATCTGAACAGTGGGATATTGTTGGTTATCACGTGCGTCCAAAATGTTATCACAACCAGGAAAGGGAAAACTTAAGATAACTGTATCTGTCGAGAAACTACATTCATTATAAATGCTCCAGGAAAGCACATAGTAACCAGGGGTTTGAATTGAAAAAACTGTATTGGCATGAGAGGAATCAGCGAAACTACAGCCTTCACCCACCAATATTCTCCAGACTCCATTTCCAACTGAAGGGATATTTGCCTGTAACTGGTAACTTACTCCAGCAAGGTTATAATTATCCTGCCCGGCATTTGCCTGATCGGGTTGTTGCGTTGAACAATCAAGGACACATCTGATTGACCGTCCACTATTCTTATAGTAGTAAAAGTTTCTTACCCCATCAAAATAATTTACCAACCCGCGCCATCTGGCAGACATACTGTCAATTTCGGTTGAAGTCCAGAAATACCCATTTGATTCTCCAAAATCGAATGATCCGCCATCATGGCGTATCCCCCCTGGTAATCCACTAAAACCATACTTATTATTACCACTTCCAATGACCCATCCATTTGTGGATTTCAGATTAATGCCGGCATTATACCCACGGTTGCCTGTTTCATTCCAGACTCCGTCAAATTGACCGTAAACGTCATCTGCATATCCCTCCAGCATAATCCACTCTTTATGCGATGGTAAATGCCAGCCAACCGGACAGATTCCCTTTGCACCTTCCATTGCTTCATATTCCATCATCTCGTTCCAGTCATACAAGCCTCCGTATATGGCGCAGTTGGCAGGATCGTTGGCATAACAGTATTTCTCTATGATGCCGTTGTTGCTGACATCAGAGTGGCTGCTTCCTGTATTAATAGAGTTAACCATAACGCCAATGTTTAGGTTCTTTGCCATCCAGCACTGGGTGCCTATTTGCACCGTGGGGTATTGCTGGTCGTCGCGGGTGTCCGTGAGGGTGTCGCCACAGTTGAAGGCATTTATGCCAGCAAAGCTGATGTTCACGGAATCATGCGTACTTCCACACTGGTTGCTTATAGTCCACACTAAGGTGTAGGCACTACCTACCTGCCCTGTAAACAAGGTATTATGAACTGAGGAATCTGCAAAGCTCCCGTTTGTGCCTGAGTGGATGGACCAAACCCCTGTCCCGTTGGTTGGCTGGTTGGCTTGTAAGGTTAATGAAGTGCCGATGATATTCAGGCTATCCGGGCCGGCATTGGCCTGGGTGGGCTGGGGGGTGCAGGGTGGTATGCTATTTCTGATGCAACGAACAGAAAACCCGTATGTATTCGCTCCACTGTTACGGCTTACATCGGCGTCATTGTAGCGCAGACCCCAGCCAAAATCGGAGGTAGAGGAATATCCGGAAGAGGACCAGAAGTAAGTTGTGCCCGTGAGATTGCTAAAACTGCCATTGCTGTATCGGAAACCGGCTCCTAGCGCCGTGAACCCGCTGCTGTTTGTGGCACCAGTATTAGGTGAATTCCAATAATTGGTGCCTGCCTCCTTCATTTTGCCTCCGGCATCCGTGCCACTCCATGCCGTAGCATTGCAATTCATCGTTGGATCTAGAAACGTAGTCAGGATGCACCATTCAGCCCCTGTAGGGATATGCCAACCCGCTGGGCAGATGCCCTGAACACCAGATGTGGTTACATAGCCCATCATCTCGTTCCATTGGTACAGGCCGCCATATATGGCGCAATTATTCGCATCGTTGTTATAGCAGTATTTTTCGATGGTGCTATTATTCGTCTGGTTACTACTGCCACTTACCATTGTCCCTACATTCAAGTTCTTCGCCATCCAGCACTGGGAAGTAATTTGCACAGTGGGGTACTGCTGTCCATCGCGGGTGTCCGTAACTATTGATCCGCATTTGAATCCACTTGTGTCTGCGAAGCTAATGTTAACGGTATCACGCGTTTTCCCGCAATGGTTAGAAATGGTCCATACTAAGGTGTAGCCGTTTCCTGAAACCCCTGTGAATGTGGAACTATTAAGTGAGGAATCAGCAAAGCTGCCGCCTGTGCCAGACAACACAGACCATATCCCTGTGCCGTTTGTTTGTTGGTTAGCTTGTAATGTTATGAATGTGCCGGGAATATTCAAGCTGTCCGGGCCGGCATAGGCATAGTCGGGCTGGGGCGTGCAGTGAGGATGGTTGCTTTTAAGGCAACGAACTGAAAACCCGAGTGTCATGTAGTTGTTGGTCCGGTTTACACTTAGGAAGTTAAAGATTACGTAACGGCCGAAACCTTTTGAGGAATATCCGGAAGACGACCAGAAGTAGGCACCGTATTTAAGATTATCAAAAGCGGCTTGTATGTTTCGGTATCCGGCCCCAAGTGCATTGAACTCGCTACTGTCGGTGGCTCCGTAATTCGGCGTATACCAATGTGCGGTGTCTGCCGTCTTCATATTGCCTCCAGCGCTTGTTCCGCTCCATCCCCAGGTATTGCAATTTACCGTTGCATCAAGAAACGTAGTCAGGTTACACCATTCTTCATCCGTTGGTATATGCCAGCCCGTGGGGCAAATGCCCTGGGTGCCGGGTGTGGTGGTGTAACCCATCATCTCATTCCATTGATACAGGCCGCCATATATGGCGCAATTATTCGCATCGTTACTATAGCAGTATTTTTCGATGGTGCTATTATTCGTCTGGTTGCTACTGCCACTTACCATTGTCCCTATGTTCAAGTTCTTCGCCATCCAGCACTGGGTGCCAATTTGTACCGTGGGGTATTGCTGGCCGTCGCGGGTGTCGGTGAGGTTGGTGCCGCAGTTGAAAACTTGAGAAGCAGCAAAACCAATAAGCACGGTGTCGCTGCTACTACCACAAGCGTTAGAAATGGTCCAAATCAAGCTATAACCATTCCCTACCTGCCCTGTAAACAAGGTATTATGAAGTAAGGAATCTGAAAAGCTGCCACCCGTGCCTGAGAGTATCGTCCAGAGGCCTGTTCCGTTTACTGGTTGGTTGGCTTGGAGGGTTACAGAAGTGCCGGGTATATTCAGGCTATCCGGGCCGGCGTTGGCATGGTCGGGCTGGGGAGTACAGGCAAAAGAAATGTATAATGTGTCGTTACTATTGCCACAATGGTTGCCTATAGTCCATACTAAGGTGTAGGCATTTCCACTCTGTCCTGAAAACATGGTATTATAGAGTGAGGAATCTGCAAAGCCCCCACCTGTGCCTGAAAGTATTATCCATACCCCTGTCCCGTTTACAGGCTGGTTAGCTTGCAATGTAATGCTGGTGCCAGGAATATCAAGGCTATCCGGCCCGGCATTGGCAAGATCAGGTGTGGGGTAGCATGAGAAGGAAATCAGTACGGTGTCGTGGGTAATACCGCAATCAGTTGAAATGGTCCAAACAAGGGTATAGATGACCCCTACATCACCTGAAAAGGAAGTATTAGGAAGACTTGCGTCAACAAAGCTAGCCCCTATACCCGACAAGACCGTCCATGCGCCTATTCCATTCATAGGTTGATTTGCCTGGAGGTTCACACTGGTGCCAGGGATGTTCAGGTCATCCGGACCGGCGTTCGCTTGCTCCGGTTGTGGGTAACAAGGCCAAGGGTTAAAAACTGCATGTGGCACGGGTCCCGTAAATGTGGAATTGATGGCATTATTGCCGGTCAGGCTCACGATATTCTGAATGATCATTGAAGGGTCATTGCCTGCCCCACTGTATTTGACAATACCATCCATGCGCAGGTCTTCCTTATGGTAGCCACTCACTGTCGCATTAATAGCAGCATTACCACCTGCATTAATAATCTTCTGAAGGATGAGGCTTCTGTCATTATTTGCACCACTATATTTTATTATCTTGTCGTAATTTATATCGCCGGCAATCAGTCCCATGACGCCGCTGGCAAGGCTTATCTCACATTTTCCATAGGTAGGGAAACCAGTTGTGTCTGTGAAATCCAAAATATCTGATGTGGGTAATGGAATCCTGCTGGCGCTCATCGCACTGAGATGAGAGCGATGTCCAATACAAACATAGTACTGACCTTGTGGTATATTGAATTGAATTGTCGCGTTTCCATATACATCAGTGATCGTTCCGTCTGATAGCAGAATGCAGGCTTTTCTGGCTATACAGGTGTCCGGTGATATTCTCAATTCGACCAGAATCCAATCCACCATAGTGGGAGGAATCGTCAGGAGTACTTCATCGCCATCGTAGTTCCAAACGGGAATATTATACGGTTGCAGCAACGGCAAATGATTCCCTGTATTGAGTTGATAACCCATCAGCCCATTTCCAGCATATGCTCCCTGCAAAATGGCCTTTGCTTTAAAGGAAGCTACCTGCCCTAAAACTGCCGATACCTGGAAAAAAAATATGCTAATGCATATTACCCAAAAGCTGACCTGCCTTTTCATGGTTGTAAGGGATGAGGATGAGAATTGACCTGTGGGAAAGTACATCTTATAAAAATGCGCTCCGGGAAATGCGCTGGGTTATTGTATCAATGTCCTTCATTAGATGATAGAATGTCCAATTCGGCATGCGGCTCTCGATCAAATTCTCATTTTAAGTAATGGGCCCTACATCCACTTGTTATACTGCAGTATCATATAATAGATAAGAAAAAACTATAGATGTATTCCAGGATGTGAAAGTTGTCATGTTTTAGTATATCTTGGTGTTTATTTGGCAGAATTATGTGTATTCGCCCCTCCACCACCCTCCTCGTCGACGATGAGCCGGATGCCCGGCGGCTGATGCGGATATTATTAGCGGCCTATCCTGAGTTTCAGGTGATCGGCGAGGCCGCCAATGTGGCGGATGCCCTGCTCATCATGGAACGTCACCTGCCCGACCTGGTCTTCCTTGATATCGAGATGCCGGGTGACGATGGCTTTGAGCTGATCCGGCAGATGAAGCTGCGGAATATGGAGGCGGAGGTGATCTTCGTTACGGCCTATAATCAATATGCCATCGAGGCCATCAAGGCAGCCGCCCTGGATTATCTGCTTAAGCCGGTGGATGAAGCCCAGCTTCGCACTGCCATCTCCCGCTTTAAATGCAAACAGAAAAAAGCCGGCGGCGGGGGGTACGATAAGCTTATCCATTACCTGGAACACCCCCACCGCATCCGCATCAATGTGCGCTCGGGCTTTATCCTGATTGACCCCTCGGAAGTGGTCTATATCCAGGCCGATGGCAACTATACGGAGGTCTTTCTGCGGGATGGCAAATCGGAACTGTCGTCCACCAACCTGGGCACCATCCTGAATGACCTGCCCACGGCCGATTTCCTGCGGATCAGCCGCTCGCTGTCCATCAATATCAACTATTTGGTAAGGGTCAACAGGCTGAAGCATTTCTGCGTGATGCGCCTGGATGGTAAAGAGATCTCGCTGAAAATCACACGCCAACACCTTAAAAAGCTGGACGACTGGGTAGCCGACAGGATACAGCACTCCTGAACGCATCGTCAGGAGACAGGAACGCGGATGGTTATCCGGGTGCCTGTTGCATCAGGGTCAATGCTGTTGCGGTCTGCGATGGCATAGGTTACAACATCTCCCCGGAGCTTGTAGTAGATGGCGAAAAGCTCATTCATAATGGTCAGCCCTTTGCCGGTGGAATCCTGGTGCTTCCCGGCTGTTAAGCCGCCTCCATTGTCTTCCACGATTATCTCGAGTATGGGCCCCTTCACCTCCAGGCTGATCTGCAGCTTTCCACCCTGCGGCTTGGCGCTGAGCCCATGTTTGATGGCATTCTCAACAAAGGTGTGGATGCAGAGACGTGGAACAGGCATCAGCATATTGATCCCGGGCGCCAGGATCACCTCGCTGCTAAACTGGTCTTTGTACCGCATCTGCTGTAGCTGCAGGTATTGGGTTACGAAATCCAGCTCCTCCTGCAAGGGAATGGCGATCTGGTTGGAATGCTGGAGGGCGTTGCGCAGCAAAGCGGAAAACTCGCCGATATGACGCCGGGCATCTTCCTCGGCTCCCTGGTGCACGAGGGAGCTGATGGCGTTGAGCACGTTGAAGGTGAAGTGGGGCTCGATCTGGTTTCTCAGGGTCAGCATCTCCAGCTGCAGCATGCGTTGCCGGGCTTCGTATTGCCTGCTGAGGTTGCGCTCGCGGAAATGGAAGAGCAGGGCAAACAGTCCCGCCGCGCTGGCATACATCAGGAAGAACGCAGGTATCCTGAGCAGAAACCAGGGGTTTTTCCTGTACTGCAGGTAGTATAAACGCTCGGCTGATGCCAGTAAGGTAATGTTGCCATTCCCGCGGGTGGCGCCCGGATAGAAGCGCACGATGCGCTCTATCTGGGGTAGTTTATAGGTCGCCTGCCGGCGAAATCTGTCATCGGTGATGAGGTATTCCAGACGGGTGTCATCACGGAAAAGGTGCTCCATGTTTCCATCCATATCCAGATCCAGGGATATGTGATGTGCAAAGGAGGGCGGCAGCTTTTCTGATATAGGGTGTAACTGCAGGGTTTCATCAACACTGTAAACACGGCCATGCGAAGGGTCGTGCAGCGCCAGTTTCCCGCTCTGAGGGTCTCCGAATGGCAGTAGATGGAAAGTCGTCATCTCCGGCAGGTCCGCTGTGCTGAGCATGTGCCCGTCAGGACGATAGGCCAGCAGACTGTTTATCTGCTGTTTCGGGCAGCTCAGGTTCAGCAACAGGAGCGTATCCTGGGTTGAAAAGAGGGGCATTACCTCCAGGGTATTCCCTTCGCAACCCATAGGTATGTACGGAAACAGCGGTTGCAATCCTGCATTGTACAATGTGAAATAATGCACGTGGTCGGGGAGGGTGCCGTCGCTGGTATCTGTATGATTGCCAGGGGTGTAGGTGCTGCTTCCGATATAGATATTACCTTCCCATTCAGAGGCAAAAGGCTGTCCGATGTAACAGATGTAGCCTGAGGGTGTTCTGATAAGGCTGTCGTGCCGGATGTCATAAATGAAAAGACCGCGGGGTTGTATGTTATAACCGGTATTAAGGCTGAAGAGGATATCTGGGAAACCGTCCCCGTTAAGGTCTCTGAGTGGGGCGGCCTCGAGGGTGAAATCTGGGCTGCTTTCCCGAAAGTGCGCCTTTTCAATGTAACGTTGCAGGAACAGGCCTTGCTCACCGTATCCTTCGATTCCAATCAGAAAAAGGGAATCAGCACGGTGACCCCACAGGTATATCTCCTGTAGCCCATTGTTGTCATAGTCTCCAAACATGGCATCGGCTCCCGCCAGCCAGGTCATGGACCAGTTGAACTGCCGGCTGTTGATGTTTTGCTTTGCGATGTCTTCAATCTGGATGATGTTGAGGGTGGCATGGTTCTGGTTTTCAGTTTCATAAAGGTCCGGTGTGTGATGGGCGTATCCCAGAATGAGTTTCTCTGTCCATCCATCTCCATCCATGTCGTGCAACATAAATCTTCTACCTTCAGTGACCTGACTTAAAAGGGTGGAGACTTCATATCTGCTTACTGATTGAAAGAGCAGGAAGAATGCCGGTAAAGCGATTAGCACACCCAGAAACAGGGGATGCAGCCACCATTTCGATCTCAGCTTATTATTCGTGTTGTTCATGACAGCCCGCTTTTCGGCTACTGTTGTTAAATGCTCCTATTTACCGGTCGATATCAAAGCCTGCAACTGTTTCTCCAGGCGTGGGTCAGAAGGACGCCGGGCGTCGCCATCGAGGATGATGAAATCAGCGCTGATGAGCATATAGCGTGGTACAATTCTGACATCGTATTCTATGATTTGTTTTGATGCTTCAGGATCAAGGAACAGGTTGTTTTTTAGTCCAAACTCCCCGGCCATCTCACGCCATTTGTCCCGCTCCGAATACAAGGCTACAGAAACGAAGTGCACTTTATCTCCGTATTTTTCTTCCAGTATCTTAAATGACGGCATTTCCCGGTGGCAAGGCCCGCACCAGGTTGCCCAGAAGTCAACCAGAATGGGCTTTCCTTTGTATGTGTACAGGTCAAGGGCCTCACCATTCAAACCTTCTCCACTGAATGCGATGGCAGGGCTGTTTTTAAGTTTAAGGAGGCGATGATAGTAACCGAAGTACTTCTTTTCCTGGTTAATATCATCTATATGTTTGGATTTCAGTTCATCAGCCATCACGGCAAAATCTGGGTCATTGTGGAGGTAATCATCGATAAGCTGGAGATATCCCCGTCCGGCCTCTGTCAGGCTTTCAATAAGAGAAGCGGAGTCTCTGCCAAAATGAAGACCATATTGGTATTTCAGCATGAAGGTCTCATGGATCAGGGACAGGTCAACGATGGTATTGTTCCTTTCAGCTCCTTTGCCGTAGTACTGGATGGTTTCATCAAAGTATTTCGTGTTGAGCGTCATGTAAAGGTCATCTCCCGGAAGCATGAAGAGGGAAGTTACTTCATTACCATCGTAAAACCGGATAATCCCAGGTTCGTTCAGTAAAAATGAGAAGGCGAACCGGCCTTCCTGATCCAGGCGGGTGGATCCCAGGTCAAATTGGTCATAGGAGCTGTGTGTACTATCAGGTTTAACCATATAGATGAAGACGGAATCGCCCGTGGGGTGGGTGATCCTACCCTGGAGGGAGGTGAACGTTTGTCCAACAACATGATTGCTAAGTAAGAGCAACAGAAGTAATAATGACTGTTGTATTGTATATTGTTGCTTATGCATGTCCTTTCTCTTGGGATACGTTATGAGATGATGATGTCAAATCCAGGATGTGTAATGTTGGCATAGAAACAGGCGATTTGTGGATCGTCTCTATCCTAAACCTGTCCCAAATTAGGGAATAATCAAGGTTTTAACAAACATACCCTGATAAAGGCAGGGGTTATTTCGTGGAAGGATGGAATAGGGGGATAACTGGCGTGTTTACTATCAATAATAAACCATCACCTTCCCTTGCTGGATCCTGTTACTGTCGGTTGAAATGACATATAAATACATGCCTTTGCCCAGGTGGGACGTGGATAGCATTACCGGGCTACCATGTATTGGCAGGCCACAATGGGCCACAACTCTTCCCGTCATATCGAGGACCATGACCTCAGCGGGATCGGTCTTAACTGAATTTCGCTGAATGACAAGGCATTGGTTGATATTGTCCTGGTTCACGCTGAATGGTGCCGCCGGGGTATGGGCATCCATGCCGACACTGTTATTCACGGTAATAATATTGGAAAAGGTTTCCGTATAGACAGATCCCGGGAAGGGTGCACATTGCAATGAGGCAATAGAGACGTAGTATTGAAGGGTAGCAAGGGGCGGGAAAAGGTCGGTATAGGCTATGCTGAACTTGGGGACGCTGTCCAGGATCTGGAAAATGCCCGTGGTACTATCGTAGCGGTGTATCCGGGTATGGTAATTGAAGTCCAGCTCGTGATATGGTAACCAGCTTAGCATCACGCTATTGGCCCATTTGTTTGCCTGCAGGAACATAGGCGCTGCTGCCGGACTCAGGTTTGACCGGATCCCACACGAGTCTTCCGCACGCAGTGCAAAGAAGTATTGGGTGTTACTTGGACTATGCTGGTTGTCAATGTAATAGCCTGATTGTGTGAGGTCCAGGGAATCCAGCAGCGCCCATTGGCCCATATGGGATACATCGGACCAATAGATCTGGTATTCGCGGATGTCCTGGTTCATGGGTGGATCCCAGACGAGGTGCAGCGTATTGTTCGTGATATCATTGGAAACCATGCATATCTTACTGTCCTGGTAGGTATTGATCGCGCGGACGAACGCACTGGCTGTATTGCTGCACTGGTTGGCATCTGTCACCGTAACGTGGTAGGTTGCCGGGCTGTTCACCGACGGTATGCTCATCGTGGCATTGATGCTGCCATTGCTCCACAGGTATTGAACACCGCCGCTGGCCGTGAGTTCTACCGGGCTTCCGGGACAATAGTACTTATTGCCCGCGATTTCGATTACAGGTAGTGGATGGACAATAACATGTTTCTGCATGAATACTGTTCCGCAATGGTCTTTTTTCTCCAGGGTAAGGGTGAGTGATCCGGTGGTGTCGGTCCTGATCTGGTATGGGCCGGCCCCACTGCCGGAAAGGACTGTAGCCTGGCCGAAGTCCCAGTTGAGGGTATCTGTTGACACAGCATCCGGGTAGGATATCCATATGGAAGATCCTTTGCAGGAGGTCGACGGGCCTGCAATGGCAGGTACATTACGTTTGAATACAACACCTTTGACCTCATGTCCAAGGTATACGAAGACAGCCTCGAGTTGATAGGTCCCAGCCTGTCCTGGTTGCAGGGAAGCCGGAAGAAGATATTGAGTCTGATGGATACCGGTAATGGTATCGATACCGGTGAAAGGGCCGGCAGGCGTTGGGCCATAGGAAAGCAGGTAGTGCGAGAACGCTGTATCCGGATCTTGTGGTGATGACCATGTCATTCCCAGGTCTCCCGCTGGGTTGCGTGTCAGGCAGGACCCAGTGTCGATGTAAAGCTTAGGAGGGCTGACAACGATTCTGTATACAGCGTATCTATCTGCAGGCGCCGGGCAATAGTCGTCGCGAAAATGAAAGAAGAAGTCATAGACGCCTTTGTTGGAAGGGTGTGACAAGGTGTCGCCGGCCCAGTGATCCCAGGTAATATCCCATACCAGCTGATGTGAGATGCCAATAGTGTTGGTAGCAGGGCAGGGCGGGGTAAGTGTGGCACATGGTGGGATCCTGCAGCCGCTGGTGGTTGAAGTGTAACCAGCTCCGAACTGCTCGCTGTAGGCCATCGAACTCAGTTTTGTCAGTTGTCCGTTGGCGAGAACGAGTGGTGTTGAATCGTAGGCCTGGATATATTTTGAGACCTGATCACCGATATGAAAGGTATCTGTATAAAAATATGGGTCAGGCTGGGTCCCCGGCATGGTTACCTGAGGCGGAAGATTGCTGCCACATGCCGTTATAACCACCTGCATTTCCCTGAATACTTCCGCAATTTTAATGCCGCCCCGGTAGGCTTCAACAGATAGGCAATTGATAAAAGCGCCTTGTGTAAAGGATGTCAGGCTGATGCTTCCATGTTGAGGATGAACGCTGGCAGCGACGTTGAGGGGATTTTGATAGGGTCCGGGGAATGGGCTGTTGTAAGCATATCCTGCTCCCCAGCTCGTGATGGGTGTCGTTAAACTGGTCTCAAGCGGCATGTTCCAGCTAAACGCAAGAGAATCGCCTTGCTTATCGGTGACCCAGGCATTGTAGGAGTAAGGATATCCGGCGCAGAGGACGGTGGTAGCCGGTGCATGGAAGGCCGGTGCATCATCAAAACAAGGGTAAGCACTGGTATTGTTGTAGGGGTGCATGATGGACCTGATGTACCATGATTTGGAGCTCGAATTCGTGATATTGGTGGATGGATTCCGGCAGCAGCTCGTGTAGGCAAATACCCACCCGGTGGGAGGGGGTACGGCATTGAGGGTGACCCCATTGGGATAAAGCTGATCGGTGGTGTAAGTCCATTCCTCCACCGCGCCTTTGTTGGATGCCTGCGGGGGACTGCTATTCAGGCACTTGATGCGCGTGAAGAAAGGATCTGGGTTGCATGGCGGGGAGATATCCCTGATGCCATCCACGGTATTGGGCCACATGCGCATCTGGATATTCCCGGCAGGTGAGTTGCTGGTCATCGTAATTCCGGTGGTTGGATACAGTATCCCGCCACATTCGCGGTATACCTTGAGAATAAACCGGAAATTCCCGTTTGGAAGGCATTCCCAGGTTATTTCTCCGCCCATGAAATGGCTTGCATAAACAGATGAGAAAGAAGCTGTGGCTATCAGTAAAATGAGGGCGTATTTCTTCATTGGGTGGGAGAGGGTAAATGTTTAAATAGAAATCCGAAATAAATATCGCTATAATAACTATGAACTTAGCACATTATCTCCATTCTTTTTTTAACCACGAGTTGCACAGAGGGATGCACAGAGTTCCACGGAGTTCATTGTCCAAAGAGCTGAGGGGATCCTTCTTTGTTTTGGCAAACCAACTCAGTGATACTCCTTTTGACTCCGTATGACTCGTGGTAAAAAACCACGACCCTGGCATGACGTTCATCGATAGCTACGAAGGTGCTGACGCAGCGAAAAGGAAGGATGGGCTGCGGTTTGCGCCGGGCCCATCCTGGTACTCTCACACCTTATGACATGCCAGATTGGAAGTGTCTATTCCATTGGCATGTGGTTACTGCTGCACAATGAATCTGGAGACAAGGTATTGGACGCCCGCCTCATTCTGAAGTTGTAACCTGATAAAATAGACACCTGGAGGCAACTTGCCTGTTGTTGCGGAGAGAAGATGCGTTCCGGCCTCCAGATAGCCTGTGTGTAAGAGCAACTGTCGTGCTCCCAATGTATTCACGATTTCCAGCTCGGCATGACCCGCCGCACTCAGGAAAAGCTGCAGACTGGCCTCATCCCTGACGGGGTTGGGATAAATATGCATGGACATGTTGCCATCTTCTTCAATCCTCAGGCCAGGAATTTCAACGATAACATTTTTGATCACATTATTGTCGTTGTCGGTCAGTTCGACCGCAGCTCCAGCCTCAAAATGCAAGGTGCCTGATTTGCCGGAGGTCATGGCATGGATGGTGAGGAAGGGCGTCCCTGGTTGATAAGGATAAGCGTTTAAGCTGAACCATGCGATGTTCAGGGTGTTGCCTTGAATACCATAGATCAGTTCGCCACCAATACCTTCACCGCAATCTATTGACCTGATCTGCAGTCCATCAGGTATAATGATCTGCAGCGAAAGCGACCCCGGTTTGCATGCCTGCCCCAGACCTACAGGGATAGCGACGGCAGCGTTAGTCTTGGCTTCTATGATATCCTCACTTCTCAGTGCCCCATCTGGCGCTGTCTTCAGGGTAGGGATGTAGCTGCGGTTCACATCTCCTGCAGCCAATACGTGATGCACTTTGGTATAAAGTGTTTCTGTGGCAAAGTTTAAGGTATCTGGCACCAGAACCCAGTCATAGATATCAAAGGCATTGATCAGGCCCGCGAAGCGTCTGCCTATCTGAAGGGCATCAGTCGAGTTAATGAAGTTGGTTTTCTCAACATCTCCTGCCAGCCATCTGACACCGGTTAAGGAGTCCAGCCCGACAAAATGACGCATATTACCCAGCGCATCTGATGCATTGACACCTCCCCATGCCCATGGTTGTTCCGAATATGCCCGTATGATGTAGGTTCCGGCAGGTAAACTGTCTGCATAGAACAAACCCTTTGGGCCTGAGAAGATGGTGTCGTTGATGGATTTATCCAGGCTGCTTAGGATGATACCAAAGTTGGGCATCGGTGTTTGGTAGATGTTGTCGTAGACGATTTGTCCACCCATCGAGTTCCCCCTGGGTAGCACAAACACAGTCACCTGGTCGCTGGCAGTGCAACCCGGGCCGTACCCCGCTTCAAGCGTATAAGTTGTGGTCTCGTATGGGCGGGCCAGGGGTTGCATCAGGGCAGGATCATTAAGGGTAAGCGCTGGTGTCCATTGGAACTGTGCAATATTGCCATTACCTATGGTTGGATTCAACAGGGCCTCATCTCCAATATAAACCGAGGTGTCATTGCCTGCATCCAGGGTGATCGCAGGATATATTCCGGCCTGTACTTCAGCGGTGCCCTGACATCCGAATTGGTTAGTGGCCGTAACCTGATAAAGGGTTGTGGCTGTGGGACAAACAACGATCATAGCGGTCGAACTGCCTTCGTTCCATGCGTAATGAACACCGCCACTGGCAGTAAGATCCATGCAGCTACCTGCACATACCATTGGATTTACCGGCGTGATGGTTGTTACAGGAAGGGGATGCACCGTCACTAAGATGGCATCCGTCGCAGTACAGCCGTTGGCTGCTGTTCCGGTAACCGTATAGGTTGTTGTAATCGACGGACTGACAAGAACTTGTGTAGAGGTATTCCCTGTGTTCCATGCATAGGAACCGGCGCCACTCACCTGCAGCTCAATGGTATCCCCTTCACACATGTCGGTGTCTGGTCCTGCGTAAACGAAGGGCAGGAATTTCAACTGGACAATAAAATAACTGGTGGCTTTGCATCCATATTGGTTGGTGACAGTAACAGCATAGGTCTGACTATTGGAAGGACAAACCTGGATACTGCCCTGCGTAAGGCCATTGGACCAGAGGTATTCCTGTCCGGCAGGTGCTGTAAGGGTTGTGCAGGAGGCCATGCAGATCTCCATGGGTTGCACGATGGAGCCCGGTAACGGATGTACCGTCACAATGACATCATCCGCAGCGCTGCAGCCGTTGGCATCTGTAACAGTCACCGTGTACATCGTTGTGACCAGCGGTGCAACTGATTGTGTGGCGGCCTGACCGCCATTACTCCACTCGTAGTCTGTGCCTCCGGTGGCCACTAGCTGGGTGCTTACGCCTGGACAGATTCCAACATCCTGCCCGGCATTGGCGATGGGCAAGGGATGGATAACGACATTGGATGTGGCCGTCGAACTACAGCCATTGATGTCGATATAGGTGTATTCGACCGGGTAGTTCCCGGGCTGAAGTCCCTGTGGCGTGAACATGCCCTGGTTAACATATGCTCCGAGCCAGGTCCCGCCAGCAGGGCTACCCCCCTGCAGCGGCGTCGCGGGCTGGCCGGAACATATGTATGTCGTCGTGTTCACCGTAACCGTGGGAAGTGGATGAATGGTGACATCCAGGCTTCCGGGAGTGGACTTTGATGACCCCCCGCCTGGATTGGTATAGCTGATGGCAACATTGCCAGCAGGTCCAGTGCCCCAGGTCACGGTGATGGTATGGGTAGTAGATGATCCTGTGCCGCCAGTGATAGTCCAGACGTAATTGGTCATGCCCGGATCCGTGGTATAGATAGTGGTTTCACCGGCACATACTTCGTTCTCGCCCTGAACAAGGGCATTTTCTGTGACGGTTACAGTTCGGACTTTCTGTTTAGCAGAAGTCCCAGACGCATCTATGATATCATAGGTAACAATATACGTTCCAGGTATGGATGTGTTGACCGGATTGTGGATGATGATGTTCCCACTCAGGTCACCCCCACAGTTGTCGGATGCGGTTGCTCCGGGCTCTACATAATTGCCATAAAGTTGAAGCTGGACAGACGAGGGACCAAGCAGTTGAATGACTGGAGGAATGGTATCTTTCACGAGGACCGAGGCTGGCTGGGTATCATGGTTGCCGGCACAGTCGGTGGCTGTCAGGTAAACGGTCTGTGTTCCTGTATCGCTGCAGTTAAATACTGTTTTATCCAGTGATAAGGATAGCGCACCGCCACAATTATCAAAGGAGCCATCATCAACATCTGCAGTGGAGATGTTGGCAGCTCCGCTGGCATTCAGGTAAACAGTGGTGTTTCGTGTCAGAACGCTTGGTGCTGTATTGTCCTGAATATGATAGGTGTAGGTCCAGTCAGCTATGGTTCCATCGCAGGCGGTATACCGGTACCTCCAGGTTCTGGTACCATTGCATGTGATGGGATCGGGTGTGTCGGAAAACCCCATGGGGACAGCGGATACAGGTCGTTGGCAATTGTCGTGGATGATGCCTGGATTACCCGGATCGGTGGCCTCAGATATACAGGATACGTTTGCGCTTCCAGGTTGTGGAGCTGTAAGTAAACCCGGATATTGGACAGTGAATGTGAACGTCCAGTCTGCTGTGCTTCCATCACATGCCGTATAGCGGTAGGTATATACACGGGTACCGTTACACGTGATGGGATCTGGTGTATCTGAATATCCAATATATGCAGGGATGATGGTACGTCCGCATGCGTCTGTGATGTTGGCCGGACTTCCTGGATTATTTAGCTGAGTCTGGCAGGGAACTGTGGCAAAGCCAGGCTGGGGTACGCTAATGCCACCACTATAGTCGATGGTATAGGTATGTGTCCAGTCGGCTGTGCTTCCGTCGCAGGCGGTGTAGCGGTATCTCCAGACCACGCTTCCCTCGCAGATGACGGGATCAGGTGTGGATTCAGATCCAATGAGAACAGCATTGACCGTTCTTCCGCATGCATCGGTGATGGGTCCCGGGTTTCCGGGATCTGTGGCATCAGCAGCACAGGATACCGTGGAGGATGTGTTGGCCGGCACCATGGCCATGCCGCCACTGTAGTCGATGTCATAGGTATGAGTCCAGTCGGCCGTGCTTCCGTCGCAGGCGGTATAGCGGTATCTCCAGACGACGCTTCCCTCGCAGGTGACGGGATCAGGTGTGGATTCCTGGCCAATGAGAACGGCGTTGACCGTCCTTCCGCATGCATCGGTGATGGGTCCCGGATTTCCGGGATCCGTGGCATCAGCAGCACAGGATACCGTGGAGGATGTATTGGCCGGCACCATGGCCATGCCGCCACTGTAGTCGATGTCATAGGTATGAGTCCAGTCGGCCGTGCTTCCGTCGCAGGCGGTATAGCGGTATCTCCAGACGACGCTTCCCTCGCAGGTGACGGGATCAGGTGTGGATTCCTGGCCAATGAGAACGGCGTTGACCGTCCTTCCGCATGCATCGGTGATGGGTCCCGGATTTCCGGGATCCGTGGCATCAGCAGCACAGGATACCGTGGAGGATGTATTGGCCGGCACCATGGCCATGCCGCCACTGTAGTCGATGGCGTAGGTATGCGTCCAGTCTGCATAAGTTGTGCCGTCGCAGGCGGTGTAGCGGTATCTCCAGACCACGCTTCCCTCGCAGGTGACAGGATCAGGTGTGGATTCCGGGCCAACGAGAACGGCGTTGACTGTCCTTCCGCATACATCGTTGATGGGACC
>JAGNHN010000072.1 GCA_018001695.1 Lentimicrobiaceae bacterium | reverse complement strand
TTATGAGCGTATCATGTTTGCAGAAGAAGCCTTTCTTCGCGGCAAGTACGGCCAATCCTACGATAACTGGGCCATGCAAACACCCGCCTTTGTGCCGAGATTCAGCGGCTTCATCACACCCAGCGTACCCTTTTCCATCATCAGCGTCCTAAGGCGGGAATACAGTGGATGGCTCGCCCAGGCTTTGGGATTCTTGATGATCGATTACCTGAGACACTTCAAGCTCGCGAATACCATCGATTTCTACCGGCCCAGCCTCGCACTGTTCCTGGTATTTCTGCTGCTGACACTTGTGCTGAGGACCCTCAAACACCATACCAGCTTGCTCCGCGAATCAGGCCGTTCCTAATCGTGACTCACTATGCGTGTCCAGGCAACCTCCCTTCTTACCTATGCACTTGGATTCCTGGCCATGGCCTTCTGGGGGATGTCCTTCATCTGGACTAAACAGTGCTTTGTATTCCTCTCACCCCTGGCCACCATTTTCTTCAGGCTTGTACTCTCCAGCGCGATCCTCTTCATCTATCTCATTGTCAGCAAAAAACTTATTCATATCCGCCGTGAGGACCGGCTACGGATGGTGGCAACATCCTTCTTTTCCCCTTTTCTATATTTTCTGGGAGAAAATTATGGACTTGAACTGGTTACACCTACCACAGCCTCCATCATCATTGCCACCATCCCACTTATAACACCCTTTTCTGCAGCCCTGTTCCTGTCCGAGCGTCTGACCTGGGTGAACGTTGCCGGCATCATTATCTCATTTACCGGTGTTTTGGCCCTCATCATCACACCAGACCTTCGCCTGGGCGCTGATCCGCTGGGCATTGCCTTGTTGTTTCTGGCCGTGGCATCAGCAACAGGTTATTCCCTGATGGTGCGCCGGCTATCCCAGGCCTATACACCCATTCAGATCATAGCCTGGCAAAACCTCATCGGTTCCGCCCTTTTTCTGCCATGGTTCCTCTGGCTGGATCTTCCGGGCTGGAATCCGTCCGTCCTTCTACAGCCTGGCCTGCTCCTGCCGTTGCTGCAACTCGCTGTGTTTGCTTCTTCCCTGGCCTTTATATTCTTCATTCGTCTGATCAGGGAAGTCGGCGTCAGCAAGGCCAGTGTAACTTCCAACCTGATCCCGGTTGTGACAGCCCTGGGCGCATTCTGGATCATGCACGAAGCCTTTACCTGGCTCAAATTGAGCGGAATGGCGGTGGTCATTGCCGGTGTCGCCCTGGCGCAGATGCAAGGATTGAAGCGAAAAAATCCTCCCGTTGAAGCCACCGCCATCGTTCGAAATACACCTTAAACCGACATAAATTCTGCTAATATGAAGAAGAAAATCACGGTCCTGGGTAGCGGATTGGTTGGTTCAGCCATGATCCGTGACCTGATCAGCACCGGGGAGTTCGCCCTTGTGGCCATTGATAAAGACCAGCAACGCCTGGAAAGTCTTGGCAGGCATCCTGACCTTGAGGTCCGGAATGCAGATCTGCAGGCAGAACCATATCCGTCCATTCATTTTTCAGACGCAGCCATTATCCTCAATGCAGTGCCTGGACATATGGGTAACAGGATGGTTGAGAAAGCCTTGCTGGCCGGTAAAGATGTGGTAGATATTGCCTTTTCTCCTGAAGACCCACGCGATCTCCATCTGACTGCCCTGGAAAATGGCGCTACCCTGATCACGGATATGGGCGTGGCACCCGGGATGAGCCATGTTCTGGCAGGTCATGCTGCCTCGATCATGGATGAGGTGGAAGAACTGGTCATCATGGTGGGAGGATTGCCGGTTGAACGAACCTGGCCATGGGAGTATAAAGCCGTCTTCTCGCCGGCCGATGTCCTTGAAGAATACACACGTCCAGCCCGGTTTGTCCGTGACGGTCAGATCATCAGTAAGCCGGCATTGAGTGAGCAGGAACTGGTACAGTTCGACCCGGTTGGCACATTGGAGGCCTTTAACAGCGATGGTTTACGGAGTCTGCTATTCAGTATTCCGGTTAAAAACATGGTAGAAAAAACTTTACGCTACCCTGGCCATGCCCGCCTGATGGAGGTTTTACGGCATAGTGGATTCTTAAACCCTGCTCCTTTGGATCCCGCAAACTCACTCATCAGTCCGCTCAGCCTGACATCCACCCTGCTGTTTCAACAATGGAAGCTCGAGCCTGGTGAACAGGATATCACCATGATGCGGGTGACAGCCCGGGGCTTCAAGTCAGGCCAGAGTATTTCTTACCGTGCAGACCTCTACGATATTTATGATCCCATAAAAGGGATACATTCCATGGCCAGAACAACGGGATATGCCGCCACTTCAGCGGTCCGGCTGCTCTCGAATGACCCATCCCTGCCCAAAGGGCTCATTCTACCCGAACACCTCGGCCAGCATCCTGAATGGCGCGCATTCCTGCTGGCAGATCAGGCAAGGCACGGGATAAACTATGATATTTCTATTGGTTGATTGATGAATCTTGTTTAATTTTGCCCCCTCTTTTCTGGCGAGATAGCTCAGGTGGTTAGAGCGTCGGATTCATAACCCGGAGGTCGAGGGTTCAATTCCCTCTCTCGCCACACAGCAATGAACACCAATGCGAAGAGGCTGCCAGGCATGTGCAGCCTCTTTTATTTTATACAAAGCTGTCTCCCAAGATCCTATGATTAGAGGCTCATGTTTTCGGTCTAATATTGCGTATTGACAACCCCCTCCATTTTTCGTATTTTGGAAGGTTAAATACAACCTCCCATGAAGCGCTTCCTCGTCCTCTCTTCGCTACTCATAACAGGCTTGTTATCTGCAGGTATTCAGGCCCAGTCAGGTTGGTACAAACTGATCTCCGGGGTGAGCCACCACCTTTATGCCATTGATTTTCCGACCGATAATGTGGGCTATGTGGCCGGGGCCAATGGCTTCATCGGAAAAACGACAAATGCCGGTTTTACATGGACAACTCTGCAGACTGAACCGGGGCAACATTATTATGCCCTCCATTTCCTGGACGCCACAACTGGTTTTGTTGCAGGAGAAAATGGCAGGATCATGAAAACAACGGATGGCGGAGCCAACTGGACCACACTGACGACACCCAGCACTAACCCTATCCGTAAACTATGTTTTCCTACCGCAACGACCGGATACGCTGCAGGGCTGTACTTTACGGCATGGAAAACAACGAATGGCGGGACCAGCTGGACCTCAGTGGCCCCATCCGGAAGCTACACCTGGTTCTATGACGCCTGCTTCATCGATCAGAACAATGGGTTTCTCTGTGGGTCCATGAATTCGATCTATCATACGACGGACGGCGGATCAACCTGGACGCAACCTGTGTCGGGCACGACAGGGGATGTGAACTCCCTCGGCTTTTTCAACAGCCAGAGCGGCATCGCGTGCGCCGGTTTCGGAGACATCCTTCGCACGGTGGACGGTGGTATCAATTGGATATCAGCGTACAGCGGAACATTTAAGATCTTTAATTCACTGGCTATCCTGTCTGCAACCGAAGCTATCGCGGTGGGCTCAGATGGCGCCATTATTAAAACCGTCAATGCAGGGCAGCAATGGACAGCCCGGCTCAGCGGTACCATGAACAGCCTGAATCATGTATTTAAACGCTCAGCAACAACACTTTACGCCTGTGGTAACAGCGGAACCATCCTGAAGACGACAAGCGCAGGCGAACCTACAGGCATTGATGAGGCTGCGACCATGCTTGCCAGCCTGAACACCTATTGGGACCGACAAGCCAATACCTTGCAAATAAGGTTCTTTGCAATGCAACCGGTCAGGATTACTTTTGACATTACCGACCTTGGTGGAAGGCTGCTCCACACATTTCCTGAAATCATATGCACCCAGGCAGGCGAACAATACTATGTGCTCTACCTGCCGCAACTTCCCGCTGCTCCGTACTTACTTCGACTGCGCCATGCGAAAACAATGCGAGGAACCTTGCTACCCCTCTTCTAAGGCCTGCATTGATCTGATGAAGCCTGAGGGATTTTCCTGAGTCCAAAGCAGCCTTAGGAGCCCCGTATTCCGTTGCTATTTGTAACTTAGCAGCCTGCCTGAGCCAGAAACCTAAAACAGCCTGTGATATGAAAGCATTGAACGTAATCTGGGTGACAAGCCTGCTATTGATGGCGATGTCCTGCAAACAATCCACCCCAGCTGTTGCTGATAAACCTGCGGATGAACAACCTGCCCTCGCTGAACTCACAGCACCTGGCATTTTCAGTGCCGAGATCATGTGGCGGCTGGGCCGTATCAGCGACATCCAGGTGAGCCCGGATGGAAAACAGGTCCTCTTTGGAATAACCCGCTACCGCCTGGATGAAAACAAAGGCAACCGCGACCTGTACTTATTACCGGTGGAAGGAGGTGACATCATCAGACTGACCGACACACCCGGGAGTGAACTCAACGCGAGTTGGCGGCCGGATGGACAGAAGATAGGTTACCTCAGCGCCGAAAGTGGCAGCATGCAGCTTTGGGAAATGAACCCCGATGGATCATCGAAAGTCCAAAGATCAGATATCCCGGATGGCATCTCAGGATTCGCATATTCACCCGACATACGGAATATCCTCTACACCAAAGATGTCAAGATCGACAAAACCCCACAGGAGTATCACCCCGACCTCCCTTTATCCAATGCCATGATCATTGATGACATGATGTACAGACACTGGGATCATTGGCATGATTATGCATACAGCCACGTCTTTTTTTCATCCTATGATCCTTCTGTTATGATCAGTGAAGGGACGGACCTGATGCCCGGCGAACCCTTTGATTCACCCATGCTGCCACATGGTGGCCTGGAACAGATCAGCTGGAGTCCGGATGGAAAAGCCATCGCCTATACCTGCAAAAAACTGAAAGGCAAGGCTTATACGCTCAGTACGAACTCCGAAATCTATCTGTACCAACTGGAAGATGGCAGTACGACCAACCTGAGTGAGAATGGCTTTGATGGATATGACTGGGATCCTGTGTTTTCCCCTGATGGCCGTTATCTCGTCTGGCGTTCCATGGAAGAACCAGGGTTTGAGGCCGATAAGGAACGGATCATCCTCTACGATATGGCAACAGCCCAGACTTCCGAGCTGACAGAAGGGTTTGATCAAAGCTCCACACATTACCGTTGGAGCCCTGATGGACAGAAGTTATTCTTTATCAGTGGGATACATGCAACCTATCAAATCTATGAGATGGAGCTGGCTACCCGCAAGATCCGTCAGATCACCCAGGGTGACCATGATTATCAGGCCGTTGAGCTGGCCGGTGATGTGCTGATCGGACAGAAGATGAGCATGTCGCTCCCTTCAGAGATTTTCGTGATTGACCCCAACAGCGGAGAAGAGCGCCAGCTTTCCTATGTGAATAAAGAGATCCTGGACAAGCTCACCCTGGCTTCCATTCAGAAAAGATGGATCAAAACTACCGATGGCAAGGAGATGCTCACCTGGGTGATTCTTCCTCCAAATTTCGACTCAACCAAATCCTACCCGGCGCTGCTTTATTGCCAGGGAGGACCACAAAGTGCAGTCAGTCAGTTTTTTAGCTACAGATGGAACTTCCAGATGATGGCCGCAAACGGTTACATCGTAGTCGCTCCCAACCGCCGGGGACTTCCAACATTCGGGCAGGAATGGAATGACCAGATCAGCGGGGATTATGGTGGTCAGAATATCAGGGATTATCTGAGCGCCATCGACGCTGTATCGGCAGAGCCTTACGTTGACAAGGCCAGGCTGGGAGCTGTCGGAGCCAGTTATGGCGGATTCAGCGTCTTCTACCTGGCAGGCCATCATGAAAAACGCTTCTCTGCTTTTATCTCCCACTGTGGTATGTTCAACCTGGAAAGCCAGTACGCTTCAACAGAAGAGTATTTCTTCCCAAATAAGGACCTGGGTGGTGCATATTGGGAAAAACCGCGGCCAAAATCCTATGACTATTCACCACACAGGTTTGTAGACAAATGGGATACGCCTATCATGATCATCCATGGCGGGTATGATTTCCGCATCCCTTACACTGAAAGTTTACAAGCCTTTAATGCCGCCCAACTGAGAGGTGTGCCAAGCCGCTTGCTGTTCTTCCCCGAAGAATCACACTTTGTTTTAAAACCCCAGAACTCTGTGCTCTGGCAAAGGGAGTTCTTCCACTGGCTGGATCAGTATCTCAAATAATGGAGGATGCTACTCCTTGATGGCCCCGCGTATGCTCAGCACGTGCATGCCTTCTTTGGTATTGTCCAATACCGTTAGCTTTTTGTTGAAAGTGCCACTGTCGGAAGCATCATAGGTAACCGAGATGGTTCCTGTCTTGCCCGGCATGATGGGTTCACGCGGAAAGCTGACCTCGGTGCAACCACAACTGGTACGGACATTCTTTAAAACCAGGGGCATCTTACCATTGTTGGTAAAAGTGAAATCTACATCCACTGCCTTGTTCTTCTGTATGGTTCCCAGGTCAACGACATCCTTTTCGATGTAAAATACAGGATGCGTTGCACTGCTTTCAACAGCTGGTTGAGGCTGGATACGAGCAGGTTGTGACATCAGCAAGCCAAGCGGAAGGGTTATCAGAACTATCAGTGCGATATACCGTTTCATATTTTTCAGATTTTAATTCTTCGATTTTCCATGCAAAAATAAGGCCATTATTACTTTACCTTTGTTAAAATAGCTTAATGATGGATAGTTGCCGCAAGGGGACCAGGCATTCATTGGCGCATTAAGGTAATCACCGGCATCAGGTCCTGCATTTCTATCATTAATCAAAGCATTAAATATTAATACCTTACAAATGGATTGGATTTGGATCGTCTCTGGAGCAGTGATGGTGCTCATTGGCATAGCAGGTGCAATCGTACCCGTCTTACCGGGACCACCCCTCGCCTACCTGGGTGTATTACTCCTGCAACTGACAGAAAAAGCCCCATTTTCTGAACGGTTCCTGATTAACTGGGCTGTGGTAACCATCCTCGTCACGGTTCTGGATTACGTGGTACCTGTATGGGGTACAAAACGCTACGGTGGAAGTAAGAAAGGAGTTTGGGGTAGCACCCTGGGGTTGATCGCCGGGCTTGTATTCTTCCCGCCTGTTGGTATCATCATTGGTCCTTTTATAGGTGCCCTGGTCGGGGAATTGATTGAAGGCAAAACAAGGGATCAGGCCATACGTGCAGCTTTTGGTTCTTTCATCGGCTTTCTGGCAGGCACTTTCATGAAGCTGGCCGTCTCACTCATCCTCGCCTATCATTTTGTTGCTGCGCTGATATAAAACCATATAACCTGCTCGTTCCCGACTATTTGCGGATGCTGGCAAAGAAACGTAATATTGCTGCATGAAGAAAACACCTCTTATCCCAAGGGTGAGCATCATTATCTGTGTCCTGAATGAGGAGGATAACATTCTCCCACTCGCAGGGCAGATCCAGGAAGCTATGCAAGCGGAGAATTATGAAGTGCTATTCGTGGACGATGGTTCTACTGATGCCACTGCAAAACAGGTGATGTCTATTCAGCATCCTGCTTTCCGCCTGATATCCCTCAATAAGAATTATGGTCAGAGTTCGGCACTGGCTGCAGGCATTGAATATGCCAGGGGAGAATATATCGTGACGATGGACGGAGACCTGCAGAACGATCCGGCTGATGTTCCGCAGATGCTTGAAATGGCAGAGGCCGGGAGCTGGGACATCGTGGCCGGGATCCGGACCAACAGGCAGGACGGTATGCTGCTGCGTAAGATACCCAGCCGCATTGCCAATGCCATTATCCGAAAGACGACAGGGGTTAAGATGAAAGACTATGGCTGTACACTCAAAGTATTTCGGAGTGAGACCGCCAAGGGGCTGGGATTATATGGGGAACTCCACCGCTTCATACCTGTATTGGCCAGCTTCGATGGTGCCAGTATCACACAGATGGATGTCCGCCACCACGCCCGTAAATTCGGCAAATCCAAGTATGGCATCGGGCGGACACTCAGGGTAGTCAGCGACCTCCTGCTCATGCTCTTTCTGAAAAAATACCTCCAGAAACCTATGCACCTTTTTGGAAGCAGTGGACTGGTTATTTTTGGTTTGGGAGCCATCATCGATATCTATATGCTGATATTGAAGATACTGGGTCATGATATCTGGGGAAAACCCCTCCTGCTCCTCGGGGTCCTGCTCACCCTGGCCGGCCTGCAGATCATTACCGTAGGACTAATCCTGGAAGTGCTCACACGTACCTATTTCGAATCTCAGAATAAGAAACCCTACAAGGTTCGTTTTATCAGTCCGGATGCAAAAGCAGAGATGGTGGAAAATCCTTAAGCTGGTCCTGAAAGCCGGGGTGACCATCCTCGCCCTCTGGTTCGTTTTCAGCCGGATTCCCTTGCACGATGTTGCCAAAGAGGCAGGCAAAGCCAGTGTGGGCTGGCTGATCATCGCCACCCTCCTGCTCATCCTCTCCAAATTCTTTTCAGCCCTGAGACTGAATGTCTTTTTTCAGGCTGCCGGTATCCGGATCAGCCGTGCCATTAACCTCAGGTTATACCTGCTCGGCATGTTTTATAACCTCTTTCTCCCTGGCGGGATTGGCGGCGATGGATATAAGCTCTACTGGATTAAGAAACGAACCGGACAGGAAATCAAGCGTATCTTCTGGAGCCTTATGAGCGACCGGCTGAGCGGCCTGCTGGCCCTGTTCGTGCTGGCCATCAGTGGCATATACCTCACACCCCTCTCCGGACAAGGATTCGCAAGCTGGGTGTGGATCCTCATTCCCCTGGCTGGCGTTACGACTTTACTCCTGCTTAAGAAATTCCTGCCATACTTTGCACCTGTCTTTGCCAGAACCAGCCTGCTCTCTCTTGGTGTGCAACTGTCCCAGGTCCTCTCGGCCATGGCCTTGCTGATGGCCTTGCAGGTGGAGCACCATTTTGCTTCCTATATCTTTCTATTCCTCGTTTCCTCCATTGCTGCCAGCCTTCCTATCACCATCGGTGGGGCGGGTTCACGGGAGATCGTTTTTGTTCTCGGTGCTGAGTGGTTGCATTTAGACACAAGTATTTCTCTCACCATCAGCCTGTTATTCTTTTCAATCACTGTCCTGGTCTCCCTGACAGGTCTGTACCTGATGCTGCGCCCAGGAAAACTAAGCAATGAGGCGGACGCGCTCCATCAATGAGTCAGGCCTGAGTGAATCCGTTGGCTTTGCTTATCTTTGAACTTATGAAATGGCCCGGGGGATCTCTGAATCATAACATCACCAACAGGCATCTGTGGATGCTGGTGATACTGTTGCTACCTCCGGCCCTGCTCATCAACCTCGGATTGGCCCCATTCTCCAGTGACGAACCCATCAGGGTTACCGTTGCCATGGAAATGATCCTGTCAGGACAGTATTTTTTCCCTACCCTGGCCGGACTTCCGTATTATAATAAACTCCCACTTTTCAACTGGATCGTGGCAGCCCTCTTTCAGCTCAGCGGAAGCTGGCATGAGGTGGTTCCCAGATTATATAATGTGTGTGTACTGCTGATCTATGCAGGCGTCATCTACCTTGCCTTCAGAAAACAACTGGGAAAACAGGTAGCATCATTGACAGCATTAGCCCTGGTTACCACGGGCGACATCCTGTTCTGGGATTCTCTGCTCGGCCTGATCGATATCACATTCTCCCTCCTGATGTTCATGATGTTCATGGCCATCTTTGCCGCTGCATCCAAATCCAGGCCAGGCGTGTACTATCTGGCTGCATACCTACTGGCATCATTGGGTTTTATGATGAA
>JAGNHN010000071.1 GCA_018001695.1 Lentimicrobiaceae bacterium | reverse complement strand
TTCAGGCAAAGCTGGGACTTGTACCGTTTGACATTGCTGAAGCCGAGACAGAACTGGCCGAAGGCACCTTCATCGAGTATTCAGGTCCTCCCTACGCGATCATTAAGTTGACCAAATTCATCATGCTCTTCATTCTTCCTGCTTTTGCAACCGGATTACTGATGGGCGGACTTTCGCTCCAGGGATGGGGGATATTATGGTCTGTACTGAAGCTGCTGGGTGTCGTCCTTCTGCTAACCCTCATCAGAAACACCAATCCGAGGGTGAAGGCCGGCCAGGCCATGCGTTTCTTCTTTATATGGGTGAACCTGCTGGTCATCCTTGCAATGGTTATTCAATACTTTGGATATTAAACCCTGATCACCGTGGGATTAAAAAGCCATGTACTCAAAAGATCGCTCTGGTTGTTCCACTTTGGAGGGGCATCGTGCAACAACTGTGACATCGAGATCCTGGATTGCCTCACCCCTCGCTACGATGTGGAGCGCTTCGGAATGCTGTTGGTCGGAAGCCCTCGCCATGCCGATGTTATTCTGGTAAATGGATCCATCAACCAACGGGACAAGCAACGCCTGCTGGAAGTTTATGAGCAGGCTGCCAAACCTGTATTGGTTGTGGCCATAGGTGCCTGCGGATGCACCGGCGGCATATTCGCAGAAGGCAACACCTTCGCCGGGCCGGTCGACCGCATCATCCCGGTGGATGCCTATATTCCGGGATGCCCACCCAAACCTGAAGCCATCCTGGCCGGCATTGTTAAGTTGGTACAAGCCAAATTCGGATCCTTATGAAAACGGATAAGCATAGCGACTTTATTCAAGCCAGGTTTTCCGGTAACATACTGGATATAGAACAAATACATCCTAAGCGGGTCACCATCGCCATCAATGCGGATATCATCAGGGAACTGGCCGGTTTTCTTTACCAGGAGCTGGGGCTGCGGTTTATCATTGCCTCCGCGATGCAAACCAAAGCAGGCATCGAAATCTACTACCATTTTAGCGATGACACCAATGGGTATATCTATCACATCCACGTAACGCTGCCTGCCACTCAGCCTGAGATTGATTCACTGGCTTTGCTGTTCAGCGGCGCCAACTGGATCGAAAGGGAGATGCATGAGATCCTGGGCATCGTATTCAGGGGGCATCCGGAGCCTGAGAAACTCATTTCTGAAGGCAACTGGGCAGAAGGCGTGTATCCATACCGGAATGATCAATAACTACCATGTATGAGCGAGCCAAAAATCATACCCATAGGTCCCTATCATCCGCTGCAGGAAGAGCCTGAGCTGTTTAAACTCTATTGTGAAGGCGAGGTGGTGAAAGATATTAAATGGGAGACAGGCTACAACCATCGCGGCATTGAGAAACTCAGCGAGAAGAAGACCTTTGATCAGGTGTTCTTCCTGGTGGAGCGTATCTGTGGCATCTGTTCCACCTCCCATCCATTTGCCTTCGCCAATGCCATGGAAGAGATAGCGGGAATTGAAGTGCCGGACAGGGCCAAGTACATCCGCACCATTATTGCTGAGCTGGAGCGCATCCACAGTCATTTGCTCTGGGTGGGTCTGGCAGGGCATTTCCTCGGCTACAATACCGTCTTCATGTGGGCCTGGAAATACCGGGAACCTGTCCTGGACCTCTTCGAAGCCATCACCGGGAACCGCAACAGCTATGCGATGTTCAAGATCGGGGGTGTAAGACGTGATATCCCCAACCACATGATCGCCGGCATACGTCAGGCCATGTCCGTCCTGAAAAAGAACACTGATCTGCTGACGGGGGCGGTGATGGATGATCCGGTCATTCACGCCAGGACCAAAGGTGTAGGGGTCTTGAGTAAACAGGATATACTGGATTACGCGGCGGTGGGTCCGACGGCCCGGGCCTCCGGATTAGCCATTGATATCAGGGCCGACGATCCCTATGCCGCTTACCCACTGGTTAACTGGAAAGTGATCACGGCCCAGTCAGGCGATGTTTTCGGCAAGGCAGAGGTCCGGTTGCTGGAAATGTACGAATCGATACATATTATTGATCAATGCCTGGATAAGATGGCCCTGGAACCGGAAGGCCAGACGGAAACGCCTGTTTGGGAGATTCCGGAAGGGATAGGGACCGGCCGGGCAGAAGCGCCGCGGGGTGAGGTGTTTCACTTCGTCAAAACAGATGGGTCCAATTCTCCGGTCAGGCATAAGATTCGCGCACCCAGCTATGTAAATATTGCCACCTTCAGGAAATCATGCATCGGCCAGACCATTCCGGATGCCATCATTTCCCTGGCGGCTGTGGATCCTTGCTACTGCTGTACGGAACGCATGGCGGTTGCCTACGATATCAAAGGAGAACAGCGTCTTTATACCGGAAGTGACCTGATCCGGCTTTCGGTTCAGAAAACTGCGTCAATCTTATCGGGACATTAAATCAGGCATTATGATCAACCTGAGCCACCTCATATCGTTGCCTATCATCACCGGCCTTGTTGTATGGCTGCTGCCCGGCTCCATGCGCCGGATCAAAGGATCTTTATCCGTCATTGCCAGCATCATCATCGCCTATTGGTCTTACATGATCTATCTGCAGCCGCCGGCTGAACTGATGCTGCTCACACCCGTTATTCCCGGCATAGGGAACTTACTTTCAGCTTTTGACCCCTATTTCCATTTTCGCATTGATCCCCTGGCACAGCTCATCGTCCTGCTGACCGGGATCTTCGGATTGCTGCTCTCCATCTACACATGGCAGGACAAGGAACCCAGGCATTTTCACGCCTTGTTTCTGATAACATTGGGGCTGACATTCGGTGCTATCCTCGCATGTAACCTGCTCTTGTTCCTTTTCTTCTGGGGCGTGCTGGGTATCACGCTATACCTGCTCATTCCGGGGAGTGATCCAGACAGCGCTGCCGCTGCAAAGAAGACGCTGATCATGATAGGCTCCTCAGACGGCATCATGATCCTGGGCCTGGGGCTCATCTATAAACTGACCGGCAGCTTCAGCATGACCGGGCCGCAAATTGACACACACATCGGATTGGGCGCTTTGGCCTTCCTGGCTTTGCTTGCAGGCAGCTTTACCAAGGCAGGTGCCTTTCCTTTCCACTCCTGGATTCCGGACTATACGCGCCAGGCACCCGCAGCATCGTCTGCATTTCTACCGGCCTCTCTCGACAAACTCCTGGGTATTTACTTCCTGGTCCGGATCTGCTCAGATCTTTTCACCATCAGCCCGGTGCTCCGGTTTATCATGCTGGGATTGGGAGCCATTACCATCCTGGCTGCCGTCATGATGGCCCTGGTGCAGCATGACTATAAAAAACTACTGGGCTTTCATGCGGTATCGCAGGTAGGCTATATGGTGCTTGGAATTGCCCTCGGAACTGCCCTGGGCGTGGCAGCCGGGATTTTCCATATGATAAACAATGCATTGTATAAGAGTGGGCTATTTCTCTCAGCAGGCAACCTGGCCAAACGCACGGGGCAGGAAAACCTGGATGCCCTGGGCGGTCTGTCGCGCCGCATGCCGGTAACCTTTGCATGCGCATGCGTCTTTGCCCTCAGCATATCCGGCATTCCACCTTTCAATGGATTTGCTTCCAAGTGGATGATATATCAGGCCATCATCGATACCGGCAGTGGCCCGGAGCTCTTCAATCGCCTCTGGATCCTCTGGCTGGGCGTGGCTGTTCTTGGGTCTGCCCTAACCCTGGCCAGCTTCATCAAATTCATTGCCGGCGCGTTCCTGGGAGACCTGAAACCGGCCTGGCGAGATGTGAAGGAAGCTTCCTTCATGCATTTGTTCCCCCTGGTTCTGCTGGCCCTCGGTTGCATGGGACTTGGCATCTTTGCAACCTCATGGGTTGCCACGACCTTGCTGGTGCCACTGACAGGTACTGTAGCGTTCATCGGGACATGGCCATCAACCTTGGTATCCATGCTGATACTCATATCCATCCTTGCGGGGCTGCTCCTTTATTTCCTTTCCAATACCCGGAAATACCGGAGATCCGAGGCTTTCACGGGTGGAGAAGCATACCTGGCAGACCGTGGCTTTCCAGTCACCCATTTCTATGGAACCATCCGCAATGCCCCTGTCATCCGCACCATCTACGAATGGGCTTACAAAGGCTGGTTTGATGTATATCATCTTCTGAAATCAGCCATCCTGTGGGTGTATAAAATCATCAGCCTCAGGCATGACGGTATTTTGCAAACCTATCTACAATGGGCTGTGGCAGGTTTGATACTCTTACTGCTTATTCTGAAATACGTCTGACATGGAACTCGCGCTAATATTCATCATAAGCTTCATGATCATTGCCGCCATTGTGGCCATCCATGCCCGGGACCTGCTATCGGCCATTATTGCTCAGGGATTCGCAGGGTATGGACTAGTCATCTGCTTTCTCCTGCTCAAGGCACCCGATCTCGCCATCGTCCAGATCGTTGTCGAGACCATCACACTCATCATCATGGTGGCCATTGTGATGGACAGCAGCAGGCAGGTCTCCAGTGGATTTTCCGACAGGCAGTCATGGACCTCAACCTTGGTCGCCGTTGTCAGTGCGGTCATTCTTCTTTGGTTCTTTCATGATGCCATATCCTTGCTATCCGCATTTGGCGAAGGCCATCTGCGGATGTCAGAAGCATATATCACGGGTGCTGTGGAAAAGACCGGAAGCATCAATCTGGTCACCGGGATACTGTTCGATTTCAGGGGCTATGACACCCTGGGCGAGGCAACAGTACTATTTGCAGCCGTTATGGGCGTATTGACCATCATCAGACTATCAGGAAAAAAATAGCAGGCATATGCAGGGTTTATCCATCATCGTCAAAAAAGTAGCCCAGCTGATGGGCCCTTTGATATTTGTTTACGGTGCGTACATTGTAACACATGGCCATCTGACGCCGGGTGGTGGTTTTGCAGGAGGAGCCGTCATTGCCGGGGCCTTTATACTGCTTATCCTGGCCTTCGGAGCCCGTTTTGTTGCCCTGAAGAAGGAAAAGGAGAGCTCATCCCTGACGGAGAGCCTGGCTATCCTGATCGTATTATGCATTGCCGTTGCCGGCTTGTTTCTGGGCAGCATGGTGTTCTTTAACAACTTTCTTCCCAGGGGAGTAGCCGGGATGTTGCTCAGCAGCGGCGTCATCCCGTTGTACAACATATTCATTGGCATTGAGGTAGCAGCAGCGCTGACTACGATCTTTCTAGTCCTTGTTATTTATAAAGAGGAGGTTTCATCATGACGGTATATGTACTCACATTCCTGCTCTTCCTTGTTGGACTCTATGGCGTACTGGTCAGCCGGAACCTGGTAAAAATCGTGATCAGCCTGACCATCATGGAATTCAGCATCTTCCTGCTTCTGGCTTTGATCGGGTATATTCAGGGTGGAGATGCTCCTATTCTGGTGATGCCTGAGGTACCGGGCTGGAAACCGGTGGACCCCCTGCCCCAGGCCATGGTGCTTACGGCCATCGTGATCGGCCTGGCAACCAATGCCATGATTCTCACCAATGCCATCAGGCTCTATAAGAAATATGGCACCTTCGATATCAGGGAGATCAGGGATCTTAAAGGATAAGTTATGGATGCATCATATCTCATCACGCTATTCGTCATCCTTCCACTGGGGGGAGCTTTCCTGATCCCAACCCTCGGCAGGCTGATTCCGGGTATGCACAGGTACCTGACCAGTCTATTGATGCTTTTCCTGGCAATATTGTCGGTCTTTCTGATGATGCAGGGTAATCCTTCTGCTGTCTATAAGATCGGAGGCTGGGAACCTGTCAATAATATTCCGATTGGTATATACCTGATCCTGGATGGGCTGAGTGGGTTCTTACTGCTGATCATCAACATCCTTGGCTTTTTTTCAGCATTCTACGCCATTTCCTATATACGCCGTTTCACGAATGAGCACCTCTTCTATACCCTGATGTGCCTGATGATTGCCGGGATGAATGGCGTGGTGTTGTCAGGCGACCTGTTTAACCTCTATGTGTTTCTGGAGATTTCCGTCATCTCTTCTTATGCCCTCGTCGCTTATGGTGTTGAAAGGTCCGAATTGGAAGCATCCTTCAAATACCAGGTCCTGGGTGGCCTGGCATCCCTGCTGATCCTGCTGGGAATTGCTTTGCTTTACTGGAATACGGGAACGCTCAACCTGGCTGATATCGCAAGTGTTTTAGCAGGACAGGAAGAAGGGATCTACCTGGTTTTTGTGCAGATGCTGTTTGTGGTTGGACTGAGCATCAAAGCTGCTTTGATCCCTTTCCACGCCTGGCTGCCGGATGCCCATTCCTCGGCACCATCACCGATTTCCGCCATGCTGTCCGGTGTATTGATCAAGGCAGTGGGTCTCTATACCCTGATCCGGCTGCTTTTCAACGTTTTCCCACTGAATCAGGAGGTAGCTCTTGTCATTACAGTGATCGGATCCTTGTCGATGATCATCGGCGTGCTGCTGGCCATCGGGCAGTGGGATCTGAAACGCCTGCTGGCGTACCATAGCATCAGCCAGATGGGTTATGTGGTCATTGGCATCGGGATCGGGATGATGATCCTGGTGCAGGGCGGAGATACCCTGGTAGCAGGTCTCGCTATTGCCGGCGGGTTGTTCCATATGATCAACCATGCCGTCTTCAAGGGGTTGCTTTTCCTCAATGCCGGCGCCATAGAGTACGCCATCGGAACACGTGATCTCATGAAGATGGGCGGACTGGCAAAGAAGATGCCCTTCACCTATGGCGCCAGTTTCTGTGCGTCCATGGCCATTTCAGGACTTCCTCCCTTCAATGGGTTCTTCAGTAAATTGATCATCATCCTGGCGGCCCTTAAAGGAGGCTTCATCCTTCTGGCGATTCTGGCTGTTATTGGGAGTATTGTTACCCTCGCTTCCTTTATGAAATTTCAGCGCTATGCTTTTCATAATCAAACAGAAGCACATCCAGAAGCAAGAGAGGTACCCTTCCCGATGGTCTTCACCATGCTATCACTGGCATTATTATGCCTGGTTCTGAGTTTACTGATCTTCCCAGGCATACGGGAGTTATTCCTGGGGCCGGCCACCGAAATCCTGATCCATCCTGCATCTTATTCCCTAAAACTGCTCACACCATGAAATACCTGAGCACGTTCATCATATCATTGATATTCTGGCTCCTCCTTACTTTTTCAATGGAACCGGCCAGCCTGATCACTGGGATTGTCGTCGCGGCCCTGACCTCCGCCCTGTTCGGCAAACATTTCCTGACAGGGGCCTCACTCGTCCTGCATCCGGTCAGGATTTTCTGGCTGCTGGTATTCCTGGCTGTCTTTACCTGGGAATGTATCAAAGCCAATCTGGATATCGCCTACCGTGTGCTGCATCCAAAAATCCCCATTAAACCCGGAATTGTCAGGGTACCCCTGCGCATCCGGTCCCCGTTTGCCAGGGCCATGCTAGCCAATGCAATTACCATGACACCGGGCACTATCACCATTGACATCGTGGGGGATGATCTTTATGTCCACTGGATCTATATCTTTTCAGAGGACCCTGCTGCCTATACCCGGAAAGTATCCGGACGTTTCGAATCCTATATCATGAAAATCTTTGAACCATGATCACCCTGCTACTCTACATCCTGATAGGGCTTTGCGTATTTTGTCTGTACCGGATCATCCGGGGCCCCTCCATTGCTGATCGCATGGTCGGACTGGATATTTTCGGCATTCTGGTCGTAGGAATATGTGCCATTCTCAGCATTATTACCGACCGTCATTACTTGCTGGATATCGGCATAGCCTGGATCATACTCAGCTTCATCGGCACCCTGACATTGGCTAAGTATTTACAAAACAAGAAATTAAATGAGTGAGACGATCAGCACCCTTGTTATAGCAACCGGCATACTCTTCAACCTGTTTGGTTGTATCGGATTGATCCGGCTACCGGATGTATATAATCGCCTGCAATCTGCAACCAAATGCGCGACCTTGGGGACATGCAGCATTCTGCTTGGCGTCCTGATCAGGTACGGATGGGTTGACATTGGCGTCAAAGCGCTGATAGCCATTCCGCTGCTTTTCTTTACCGCTACTGTGGCAGCCCACGCACTGGCCAAAGCTGCTTACAGGGCTGGTGTCAAACTGGGTGACAAAAGCATTCATGATGACTATAAAGAGATTCAAGATGAGGTATCCTAAAGTCAGGGAACTGAAAGAGGCGATTCTTTCGCTTTTCAGTCCCGCCTACACTACCGCTTTTCCGTTCAAACCGCATACGCCTTTCCCCGGGTACAGGGGGAAGCCTGTGGTCCATGAGGCTTATTGCGTGGGATGCCAGACCTGTGCCAATGTTTGTCCACCGCATGCCATCACCTTCACTGACAACAAAGAAACACGTACCAGAACCATCCGGAGAGATTACGGGAAATGCATTTTCTGCGGACAATGCCAGGAACATTGCATCACTGGCCGGGGTGTGGTCCTTTCCGATGAGATCTTTGATATGGCTGTAACGAACAGGGATACGATCGTCGAATATCAGGAAAGGGAACTCCTGCTTTGTGCCCATTGCCAGGCTGTGATTACAACCAAAGATCATCTCGCTTACCTGCATCGTAAACTCGGTCCTACAGCATTTGCTTCCATATTGAATCTGAACGTTTTGAATGAGAAGCTCAGACTTGAGAAAGAAGACCTGATTCAGGTAGATGTAATGGATGAACTCAAGCGCAAGGATATTTTCAATGTGCTTTGCCCCAACTGCCTGCGCGAAGCTCAGCAGAAAATGCTATGATAAGCAATGCATTGACACATATAATACAAACGCTGGCCGGAAAACGCATTGTTTTTGCAGGGGTAGGCAATGTTCTCAAGCAGGATGATGGCCTTGGCGTATTTATTACACAGAATATCCGGAGAACAGACCGGATTATTCCCCTTGTCACTGAGGTCAGCATCGAAAATTATATTGGAAGGATACACTCCCTGCAACCAGATGTCCTGATCATCGTTGACGCCGTTGATTTCAGGAAGGAGCCCGGATATGTAGCCCTGATGCCTGCCATGTCCTTGATGGACACTACAACACATACACACAACATCTCTCTGCGCCAGCTCACCGGCATGTTTTCCATGCCTGTGCTCATCCTGGGAGTGCAGCCCAGAAATGTTTCATTTGGGGAAGGTCTGAGCGGTGAAGTGCAGCAGGCATGTATTGAAATATTTCACTTGATTAATGCATTCGAAATGTCTTATATTGAAGAGGAAAAACAGCCAACAATCACCATATAAAAGAGGAGGACCTATGAATTATGATTATTACTGCACCGTATGCAAGGGGCAGCTTCGGGTAGGCGACAAACTGGTTTTTTCAGCCAAATCAGAGAAAAACAAGAAAGGCCTTATCTTTCTTAGCCCGGAACTTGGCAATTATACAACAGATCACCACCCATCCTTTCAGATCAGGGAGGGGGAAGTTTACACCTTTTACTGCCCCATCTGTCATGCTGTGCTGAACGACACGCAGAATCCGTCGCTCGTGAAAGTATTCATGGAAGATGAGAATGGTGAGCACTACGAGATCTATTTTTCAGGGATCGCCAGTGAGAAGTGTACGTATAAGCTTCATGACAAACAGGTTGAGGCCATGGGGCCGGACAAGGATAAATATGCGAAGTATTACGATTTACCGGAGGAATACCGGAAGCATCTCTGATCCGGTTCATCTGTAATAATATGCAAGACTGTCCGTATGCCCCTAATCGCACGTCGATAACATTCATGCTATGACAGCAGAAACAGGACTTCTGGCCTTAAGCGCTGCCATGATCGGGGTTGTCCACACACTGGCCGGACCCGATCATTACCTGCCATTCATTGCTTTACAGCAATCGCGAAAATGGTCTATAAAGAAAACCTTGTCGATTACAGCGGCCTGCAGTCTGGGGCATACCGGCAGCTCACTCCTGATTGGAATGGCAGGCGTTGTGCTGGGCCTCGGG
>JAGNHN010000028.1 GCA_018001695.1 Lentimicrobiaceae bacterium | reverse complement strand
GTTTGAAGGTGTCGCTGAAACTTCGCCGGCGACGTTCGGCTAATGTTAGAGTAAACTGATCACGTTTTGCCATTTCTTTTTGCTTTTTTGATCCGCAAAACGGTCAATATATTTCAGGCACCGACAGTGATCGCCGTAGTGCATTTTTATCTCTTTGTCAATAAGTTAAATAACTCATGGTTAATGTAATAATTTCCAGTTCCCAATTTATGCTTTTGCAGCATTTTATCGTCTGCCAGTTTATTTAAGTAGTTGGCAGCTGTTATTCTCGATACTCCCAAATCATTTACAACAAATTCAATTTTTGTATAGGGATGTTTGAATAGATTATTGAGCAAATCTTGACTGTAAAATTTGTAATTATGGCGCAGTCGGTGCTTATAATCAAGCATTAACTCTTTTATTTTATTAATCAGTTCTATTGTCTCTTTTGCAGTTTGTTCAACTCCCTTTATCATAAATATCAGCCAATCCTCCCATAAATT
The DNA here is from genome assembly GCA_018001695.1 of Lentimicrobiaceae bacterium. GTDB lineage: Bacteria > Bacteroidota > Bacteroidia > Bacteroidales > JAGNHN01 > JAGNHN01. The sequence continues at coordinate 46,789 of JAGNHN010000028.1, read as the reverse complement.
TTGATCTCGTACATTTTGTAAAAATCTGTAATAATCAGGCTTGTGCTTAATTATATAATTGCTCAAATATAGAATTGGTAATGATTGAAGTTTTTCTAAAATTAAATATAATATGTTTATTATCCTGCCAGTCCTGCCATTTCCGTCATAAAACGGGTGAATGCTCTCAAATTGAAAATGAATAATGGCCATTTTGATTAATGGGTCACAATCTTGCATCTCTGCATCATTTATGTATCGCTCGAGATTCGACATTAACCTGATTATTTCATTATAGTCCTGGGGAGGCGTGTATATGGTATCGCCAGTAGCAGCATTTTTCAAGGCAGTACCCGGCAATTTTCTAAATCCAGCTTTATTATCCTCCAGTACTTCCTTGATTTGGAGTATGCTGTTGTTTGTAAGCAGTCCAGTATCTGTAATGAGTTCAAATCCTTTTTTTAGCGCAGAAATATAGTTCTGAACCTCCTTCGCCTGAAGCGATTTAAAAGCGCCGAGATTCAATTCAGACTTGTATAAATCATCATGCGTTGTAATAATATTCTCAATCGCGGAGCTATCCTTGGCTTCTTGTAATCCAAGTGTGTTTATCAAGATATTTTGATTGGGGATTGTCGATGCAATTCCTTTTAACTCAGCTAAGGCAGCATGTGCTCCAGGTAAAGCTTTTAATACCCTCTTAGTTTCCAAATCAATCGTTAGTGGCAATTCCGCTAACCCCCAGTTTGTCATCTGTAAAGTATTTTTAAATTTCTTTACAAATATAATGTCTTTTGTATAGAAATCGACAGAATTTATACATTAAGGAATAAATCTGTAAAGAAAGTGTTCGAATCTATCCATGATGTTTGTTTGTAGTTACGATCCCGACCCGCGGTAAACCGGTATGCTTTCATTAGCCTAATGGTTTAGTGTTACTCCTGATCAAAGTTAGGTAGAGCGTGCGCTTCCGGCGCACAATACCGGATACTGCACCAGGAGAGTTCCTTGCTGGCCACTATGAGCTGCTTGCCCGGATCGTTGCTTTCCGTCCTGGTCCGGTGAGAAAGTATTCTTTTTCAAAAAATCTTACACAATATTAACAATGTTAAATATATTTGCAGTGTTAAAAATATGAACAATGGACAAGAAAGCAATTCAGGAGCAGCGCATGCGGCGGTATTTTATCGAAGCAACGCGTGAGATTCTCAAAGGAGAAGGGTTCAAGGCCATCAGCGTCAGGAATATCGCCGACAGGGCGGGTTATTCCTATGCCACCTTGTACAACTATTTCAAGGATATCCGGGACTTGGTCTTTGAATGTGTATTGGACTTTCAGCAGGAATGCCAGGCGTTTGTGGAGGAAAGGGCAGGGGCCGTGGTAGGGGACAAGGAGCGCATCCTGGCCAGGATGATGGCCTATGCCAATTATTTTCTTGAATATCCAGGTGTGTTTGACCTGTTTTACCTGGAAAAATACAACGGGATCGAAGGCAGGCTATCCACCAGCCGTATCATCTACGATTTCCCGGCACAACTTTGTGCAGCAGACTGGCAAAATGGGGTTGCTGCCGGAACATGGACGGAACAGGAAGCATCCCGGATGCAGACCCAGCTTAGCTATCTGGCTGCGGGCCTGCTGGTCTTTTATCTCAATCGCAGAATACCCATGGATTATCCTGAATTCCAGCGCTTAATGAAGGAGCAGTTTTTATCGGCCCTGGATGGATAACCACCAGAGTCTTATCGCGATCATCTGCCCGGGCACCATCTGAGCGGCATATTGTGTCTTTATGGAAAGTAAGCTCGTCCGATAGCAGGGTGTTGGATTTTATCATACATTTAATGCCCTGATTCAGACACACTGACAAGACCTGTTTCTGTATGATCAAATTCAGATATAATGCTGCTGCCGCAGGGATGCTCCTTGGTATTTTCCTGCTGTGGCCCGTGAATGCCCAAATCCAGATGAACAGCGCCGTGGGAATCACCCCGGAGCAATTGGTCAAGAATGTGCTGCTGGGCCAGGGGGTGACCGTCAGCAATGTGAAGGTGAACAATAGCGCTGCACCGCTTACCCATCTGGCCATCGGGTCGTTCCAGAACGGCGCCACCACCAACCTGGGCCTGACCGATGGCCTCATCCTGACCTCAGGAAGCATCAATATCGTTCCCGGTCCGAATAACCTTGGTGGAGCAGGTGCTAGCAATGGCTTTCCAGGAGATCCTTTACTGCAGACCTTGATACCTGGCTATTCTGTAAATGATGCCTGTGTTCTTTCCTTCGACTTTATGCCTGAGCATGATACAGTCCGGTTTCGCTGGGTGTTTGGTTCGGAGGAATATCCTGAATATGTTAACTCCGCTTTCAACGACGTCTTTGGTTTCTTTATCACGGGCCTCGACCCTGTGACCTGGCTGAACTACAACAATAAGAACATCGCCCTTATCCCTTCCCCTCCGGCCCCACCCAATACACCGGTGACTATTGATAACGTTAACCACTTATCATATTCCCAGTTTTATGTGGCCAACACAGGAGCAACCCTTCAATATGATGGATTTACGACGGTGCTTACTTCATGGGCGCATGTCATGCCTTGCACACAGTATCACATCCGCATTGGCGTAGCCGACGCCGGTGACTTTATCTATGATTCCGGCGTTTTCCTGGAGGGTGGCAGTTTCTCCAGCGGGGGTATCACCACCAGCATCGCTTACCAAAATCCCAATGGAACACCGGCCACCAGTCTGACAGCCATCGAAGGCTGTACGGAAGCGGTGATCAAGTTTAAATTTGGTGTTCCGCTCACAGATACCCTTGTCATCAATCTCCAGCAAATCAGTGGAACGGCAACCAACGGTGTTGATTATACCTGGATCCCAACCGCTTTGCAGGTTCCGGCCGGTGCCGACTCGGCTGCCATCGTCATCGCCCCGATTGCTGACGGTATCACAGAAGGGAATGAAACTGTGATGCTCGTTGTGCCTACCAGTCGCTGTTCCTTCATCACCGGAGAGTATGATACTTTTTATGTGGATATTGTGGATTATGAGTTTATGGCGCTCAGCCTGCCCAATGACACCACCCTGCATTGTGGCGACACCATGCACCTTTGGGTGGACGAAGGTGGGGGCCACGGGCCGTTTAACTATGAATGGCGGCATGATACAACTGGCGTTGGACTTACAAAAGATGTAAGCCTGATCCCCGCCGCCACACATACCTATGTCATTGAAATTACCGATGCCTGCCAGTTTACCGCCATCGACAGCGTGCTGGTCGAAGTTCTGCCCCTAAATGTCGATGCCGGACCGGATACCTCCATCTGCCTGGGGGAAAGCATACAGCTCTCTGCAACAGGCGGATTAACCTACCAATGGAGTAACGGTGCAGTTACACCAGATATCATAGTGAGTCCCACGGTAACTACAGACTATATCGTAACCGCCAGCAACCTCTGCGTGGGTTATGATACGGTGAGGGTTACCGTATACCCCCTGCCTTCCATCACCTTAACACCAACACCTTCGGCCATTTGCCCGGGCGATACAGCTGTCATCCAAGCTGTTGGTGCGCATACATGGGCATGGACAGCCAGCCCTGCTGATCCGGGACTGGCAGGTCAGACCACAGCAGCTACCCTCCATGTCAGCCCGGCTCAGACAACCGTCTATACGGCCGTGGGTACGGATGTGCACGGCTGCCTCAGCACCCAGACAGTCACCATCACCGTAAAACCGGTACCCACCTCCGATTTCCTTGTCTCTGATTCCATGCTCTGTATCGGCGAACCCACAAATATCGTATTCGCAGGGTCTGCCGGGACCAGCGCCGGATTCAACTGGGATTTTGCAGGAGGTGCGGCCACGGGCTCCGGACCGGGTCCGTATTCTGTTAGCTGGAATGATGCCGATACCCTGACAGTGAGTCTGATCGTCGAAAGCAATGGCTGTGTAAGCACGCTGACGCAACACGGGATCTTCGTACAGCCCCATCCTGACGTAGACTTTTCAGCCCTGAATACAGAAGGCTGCCCGCCACTCGCAGTGAGCTTCACACATAATGCCAGCAATGTGGAGCCTGGTGCTACCTTCCGCTGGAAATTTGGTAATGGCGGGGAATCCGCAATGCCAAACCCTGTCTTTACTTACACCGAGGCGGGTAAATACAATGTGCAGTTGTTGGTTACCAATCCGAATGGATGTACCGGCCAATACACTGCCGTCAACCTTGTACATGTCTATCCTGTTCCTGTGGCAGAATTTGCCTATTCCCCAAAATTGCCGTCCGAGTTCAGCCCTTTGGTTAAGTTCTTTGACCGTTCGGCGGGCAATGTGGTGGAATGGTACTGGGAAACCGGTGATGGTACGTCCTATTTCGTTCCCGACTTTCATCACCAATACGCCGATACCGGGCATTTTCAGGTCTGGCTTGCCGTTCTCAGCGACCTGGGCTGCCGTGATACGGTCATAGATACCATCTTTGTCCGCCCTGATTATACTTTCTACATTCCCAATGCTTTTACACCTGATGGAGATAATATGAATGATGTCTTCAGGGTCGCCGGTCTGAATGTTCATGATTATACCATGCGCATCTTCAACCGTTGGGGACAAATGGTGTTCGAAAGTACCGATATTGATCAGGGTTGGGATGGTACCTTCAATGGTACGCAGGCACCGGTTGGAAGCTACGCCTGCGTCATTCTCTTTACGGATGTGCATGGTCTCAGGCAAAGCCGGTATTCGCATGTGATGCTGATGCGGTAATTCCGAAGCAATTCCCTTTTCCGGATTGTTGTACTTTTGAATCCTGAAATGCAGGGATCATGGAAAAGATACGCATTGCCATCAATGGATTTGGAAGGATTGGCCGGGTTTTTCTGAGAAACGTACTGGCAGAGAAGGATATGGAAGTGGTCGCCGTGAACGATCTCACTGATCCTGTAACCCTTGCCCATCTATTTAAATACGACAGTATTCAGGGAAAATATCAGGGCAAAGTAAATTCGGAAAAGGATGGTATTCAGATAGATGGACACTTTATCCGGGTTTGCCGCGATGAAGATCCTGCCTTGCTTCCATGGGGCCGGATAGGTGTTGATGTCGTGCTGGAATCTACCGGCCGCTTTCTGGATCGCCGTGCAGCATCAGCCCACCTTCAGGCAGGTGCGCGCAAAGTCGTAATTTCGGCGCCCGCCAAAGGAGAAAAAGATGATGTCAAATACATCGTCCTTGGTGTCAATGATCACATCATCGACCGTAACGACACCATCATTTCCAACGCTTCCTGCACCACGAACTGCGTGGCACCTTTAATCAAGATACTGGATGATAACTGGGGAATTGAAAAGGGTTTCATCACGACGGTGCATTCCTATACACGGGATCAGAACCTCATGGATGGACCCCATGACAAGGACCTGCGCCGTGCCCGTGCTGCTGCTGTCTCCATCATACCTACCACCACAGGAGCAGCCAAAGCGGCAACACGCATCTTCCCGCACCTGATGAACAATCTGGGTGGTGCCGGTATCCGTGTCCCTGTTCCGGATGGATCTCTCACCGACCTGACCTGCACCCTTTCGAGATCGACCAGCGTGCCGGAAATCAACGAGGCATTCAGGATAGCTGCCGAAGGCCCCATGAAGGGGATACTCGAATACACCGAAGACCCCGTCGTGAGCGTGGATATCATCGGAAACAAACATTCTTCGGTATTTGATGCCGGACTTACCGCTGTCCTGGGTGACCGCTACAAGCTTGTGAAGGTTGTGGCCTGGTATGACAATGAGATGGGTTATGCCGCCCGCCTGGTTGACCTGATCAGGAAATTCTGTTGAGCCCTTATTTAGGTTTATAGTAATGCTGTCTCACCTGACCCCCATCAAAACTCAGGTAGGAGTAGTGTGTCAGCCAGTCTCCCAGTAACACCACGCTGGCGTTATCATTCAATGGATGAATAAAGGGTGTGTGCCTGTGCCCGAATACAAAATACTGAACATCAGGATATGCTGAAGCTATACCCCTGGCATAATGCACGAGCATTTCGTCCTGTGGCCGGGTCGCGGCATCTTTCCGGCCTTCTCTTGTGATGTTGGCCAATCTGCTCCTGCGACTGAAATACAGTCCCAGGCGGGTTCCAAGGTCCGGATGCAGCCATCTGAATAGCCACTGGCAAAGCCGGCATTCAAATACACGCCTGAGTAGCTTATATCCATGGTCACCAGGTCCAAGTCCATCTCCATGAGCCAGATAGAAAGTCGTATGAAACAGTTGCATGATCTCTGGCTTCCGGTGAAGCTGTATGCCTACTTCCTCTGTCAGGTAATCGAAGGCCCAGATGTCATGATTGCCCCTGAACAGATGAACAGGAATTCCGGCCCGCGTCATTTCTTCCAAAGCGGATAGCAGGCGAACGTAGCCTTTGGGAACCACCGTGCGATATTCAAACCAGAAGTCGAACAGGTCACCCATCAGGAAAATGGCGGTGGCATCATCCTTGATTTCCTTTAGCCAGGCGATAAACAGGTCTTCCCTTTCCTTGCTTGCAAGCCGGTCCGGAATCCCGAAATGAAAGTCGGAAGCGAAGTAATATTTTTTTGTCGAGGAGGATGTCATATCTGATGAACCGGACAAATATACCGAAACGAGCGATGCGCAGCTCAGCGAAGATGACGCTCAAGGGTTTCTTTGAGCCTTGATGGGTCCTCCACACTTTCCAGGAGCCGGCCCTCCTTATCGATCAGGAAAAACAGCGGAAGGTTGCGATCGTTAATATACAATGTTTGCAACGGTGATCCAGGCCCTTGCAGATCAGAGAGATGGACACCGGGTAAGGCATCCAGCCTGAGAGCTCCCTTCCAGAGCTGGACATGTATATCCATCGCAATGGTGATCAACTGAAGCTGCGGATAAGGACGCAGAATGGCAGGCAGTTCACCGTTTAGCATCCGGCATGGGCCGCATTCACCAGCCCAGAAGTATAACAATACATTCCTTCCCAGATAATGTTGAAGGGCGATCTGCTTCATACTGCTGTCGGGCAGGATGAAGTCAGGTGCAGGCTTCCCCGGCTGCAGCCGTTCAAGGGCGAGCTGCCGGTCATATGCCTTGCGCTGCAGTACTTTAACCCTGTCATGATGATCTGTAGCATGGATATTGTTTGGGTATCGCTGATATAATGAGCTGTCCAGGTGCTGAAAGAGGGGCAAGGAAGCAGCTTCAGGGAAAATCAAATCTCTTCCAAGTCGTTGATTGATAAGAAATAAGCCCAGAATCGAAGTGTCATTCTCTATGATTCTTTCCGTCAGCCACGTCTTGTGTGAATGGAAGAGGGAGGCATAAGCTGAGTCGAGCTCTTGCTTTCTTTCCAGGAAATCCACACTGCCGCTCGTCTCCCTGAACATCAGAGTAAGGCTGTCAACCTGAGCTTCAGCCAGTTTCCTTCTTTTCAGGTATTCCAGCATCACCTCATTGATGCCTGAACCACTGATCTCCATATAATTGGGATCCATGTCAGGATTGGATTTCAGGGTGACGTCATCCCCGGGAGATATAACCAGGCTTATGGGAAATCCGCTACCTACCCGGATAAGGTAAAATCCAGGGGATTCTGTATCAATCAGGAACTGGAATTTCCCATCCTTGCCCAGGAGGGTGGAATCCTTTGGGATGCGTTCCCTGATCAGCAATTCCTCCAGAAATATCCATTTACCTTGTCCATCTTCGATGTGGCCCTGAATGCGGGCATGATAGGCATCAGGTCTCTGCTGGCAGGAAGCCACAGCCATGAAAAGAAGTGCAATTAGCCAGGTAATCCGGTACATATTTCCTAATAAGCAAGTATCAGGTCTTTGATGATGCGGGCCAGTCTTGGCTCTGCGGCCCTGGCTTCGCGGATGACCTCATCATGCGTGATCTGCTGGATGTGGCCCTCCAGGCCCAGGTCGGTGATGACGGAGATAGCAAACACGCGCATATCCATGTGACGGGCAACGATGGTTTCAGGTACAGTGGACATACCAACGGCATCAGCGCCGATGATCCTGATATAACGGTATTCTGCTGGTGTTTCATACACAGGCCCGGTGACAGCTGCATACACACCTTGCTGCACACTAAGACCTGCTTTGGCAGCAACTTCCATTGCCTTATTAATCAATTGCCTGTCATAGGCAGCGCTCATGTCCGGGAACCGGGGCCCGAGTTCATCCTCATTTTTCCCAAGTAGAGGGTTGGTGCCCATGAGGTTGATGTGATCCCTGATGATCATCAAATCCCCAACCTTGAAATCAGGATTGACACCACCGCTGGCGTTTGAGAGAAACAGGGTGTCTGCCCCGAGGAACCGCATAACACGGATGGGAAAACTAACTTCCTGCAAGGTATATCCTTCATAAAAATGAAATCGACCCTGCATGGCCACAACCGGACGCTTGCCGATATGGCCAAACAGGAATTTTCCGGCATGCCCCTTCACAGTGGATACAGGGAAATGCGGTATATCTTGGTAATGAAGGCTCTCGGTGATCTGAATCTCTTCTACAAAATCTCCCAGTCCGGTTCCCAGCACAATGCCGGCCTCAGGCCGGATGCTGGTCTTCTGTTGTATGAAAGCTACCGCTTCTTGAATCTCTTTCCACATAATTCAACACTAGTTTATCGAAGCGCTCGGCATCACCGTTATGAAAAGCCACCCTGATAGGGACATAGGCCACCGGCACATCGTCGAGCAAAGATAAGAGATTTGCATGGCGCAGCCGCATGGCATCCTTCTCCGTCGTATAGATGATCTTGCTCCGGCTGTAATGATCCTGAAACTGCTGACGGATCACCATGATGTCCTTTTCAGAATACGGATGATGATCGGGAAACTGCCAGGTGATGACTTCGTCACATAGCCGGTCAAGATGGTCTTTCAAAGGATAGGGATTGGCAATCCCGGCCAGGAGGAAAATATGGGTGTACCTGTTCTGGCTGCCCTGCCTCGCAGCAGGTGTAAGGGGTACAGGCTTATCATAATCTATGTAAGAGAATAGAACTTCCTGCCCGGGTTTCGGACGTATTTCATCCAGAATGTGGCGGCGCGTTATGGGAGAAAATATTTTAGGTGTCTTGGTGATGATGATTACATCTGCCCGGCCGGCGCCAGATGCAGGTTCACGCAAGTTCCCCGCCGGTAACAGGTAATCATGCAGATAAAGGTTGTGATAGTCGGATAGCAGGATGGACAATCCCGGCCTGACTCGCCGGTGCTGGAACCCATCATCCATAATAATAACGTCCAGCAAAGGGTAATCATGCATCAGCCGGCGAATCCCCCTTACACGCTGTTCGTCAACAGCAACAATAATGTTATCAAATTTATGACTGTATTGAAGAGGCTCGTCGCCAATGCTGTAATAATCCGATCCGGCATGGGCCACCAGAAATCCCCTTGTTTTTCTTCCGTATCCCCGGCTGAGGGTGGCAATACTGCACCGTGACTGCAACAGGCGGATGAGGTATTCGACATGCGGTGTCTTACCGGTACCCCCCACGCTCAGATTGCCAATGCAGATGACAGGCATGGGAAAACGATGCGACGGTATTATCCGGATATGAAACAACCCGTTCCTGATCCTGATTACCAGCCCGTATATCAAGGCAAATGGAAATAACAGTATTCCCCGGATATCCACCGTCTTAGTTAAATGTTAAATCTACATCCCTTAGATGAACAAGAAGTTAAGCCAGGGTTATTAAATTGCTAAAATGCAGACCCTGACTGCTTTCAAATCGTACTATACGCAAGACAGATATAAATGGTTGCACTATTTACCGGAATACGCCGGATTACAGTATATTCACTTTCTTAAGCAATGTGCCAATTTCTTTGGTTAGGGTTTTTATAGTGAATTGATTATTAATAATATATGATTTATGACCATAGGACAGATTACAGATTTCCTCGACGCCAGAGCACCACTGGCTCTTCAGGAATCGTATGATAATGCCGGCTTGTTGGTTGGCAATAAGGATCATGAGGCTGGTGCTGCCCTGATATGCCTGGATGTTACGCATGGGGTTCTCGATGAAGCCATTGAAAAGGGATGCCGGCTGATCATATCGCATCATCCGCTGATCTTCAAGCCACTAAAAAGTATTACCGGGAAGACAGAAACGGAACAGATTATTATGCGTGCCATCCGGCATGATCTGGCCATTTATGCCATTCATACCAACCTGGATAACCTTCACCATGGAGTTAGTATGGCGTTGGCGGATGCGCTGGGCTTGAAGGGTATGCGCGTGTTGCGTCCGCTGCAGGGTAACCTCCGGAAGCTCGTTACTTTTTGCCCGTTATCCCATGCTGCTGCTGTCAGAGATGCCATGTTCAATGCCGGTGCCGGTAATATTGGTCAATATGATAGCTGCAGCTTTAACCTGGAAGGTAAAGGAACATTTCGCGCCCTCGAAGGAAGTAACCCATATGTTGGCCTTGTCGGGGATGTCCATGAAGAGGCAGAGACTCGGATCGAGGTTGTCTTTCCGAATTGGAAGCAGACGCGGATTATTAATGCTATGATGCAGGCCCACCCATATGAGGAGGTCGCTTATGATGTCTATCCTCTCCTGAATGAGGACCCTTACCTTGGCAGTGGCATGATCGGCGAACTGGAAGATCCTACTGAGCCTGAAGCGTTCCTGCTACATGTCAAATCGACATTGGGAATCCCTGTTCTACGGCATAGTCTAATAGGTCCCAGTAAGTTGAAAAAGATCGCATTGTGTGGCGGATCCGGGGCATTCCTGATTCCGGATGCACGAAGGCAAGGTGCTGATATTTTTCTCAGTGGCGACTTCAAGTACCACGACTTTCAGGCCTTGGGCGGGATGTTGCTGGCAGATATCGGACATTTCGAAAGTGAACAGTTTGCTTTACACTTGCTGAAAGACTGGCTTTCAAATAATTTTCCTAATTTTGCGGCTCATATTACCAGTACTAATACTAATCCTGTATATTATTTATAATCAACGATAACCATGGCAAAATCGACAGACAAGTCCAAGCCAGCCCCTGAAGAGATCATGGAACAACCGGCTGTTACCGAGGTGAAAATCCAAAGTAGCCGTGCTGCCAGGCGAAAAGAAGAGAGTATTCAACAGGAGGAGGAGAAGATCCAGATCTCCATCGAAAAGAAGCTCATCTCTCTTTACAGTCTGCAGCAAATAGATAGCCAGATCGACAAGATCCGAATCGTACGTGGTGAGCTGCCCCTTGAAGTAGAGGACCTGGAAGATGAGATTGCCGGATTGCAAACCAGGGTGAATAACTTCCTCCAGGAAATGGAAAGCCTGGAGAAGAGTATCACGGAAAAGAAGCTTGCCATTAAAGACAGCCAGGCGCTCATCAAGAAATATGAGGAGCAGCAGATGAATGTCCGCAATAATCGTGAGTATGATTCCTTGACCAAGGAAGTCGAGTATCAGGGACTTGAAATACAGTTGGCTGAAAAGCGTATCCGTGAATTCCAGTCACAGCTGGATGCACATAAAGCATTGGTAGATCAGGCCCAGGTTGAATTACAGGACCGGCAGCATGACCTGGAAACCAAGAAAGCTGAATTGGAAGATATCGTTGAAGAAACCCAGAAGGAAGAGCAGGATCTGGTACATCGTTCCGAAGAATACCAGGGTTTCATTGAAGACAGGCTTATTCTGGCTTATCAGCGCATACGTAAAAATGCGAGAAACGGACTTGCCGTTGTGCATGTAGAACGCGACGCCTGCGGTGGTTGCTTCAATAAGATCCCACCACAACACCAACTTGAGATCAGAATGCACAAGAAGATCATTGTCTGTGAATACTGTGGACGTATTCTGGTGGATGATGCCATCGCTAAGGCGGTCCAGGGAATATAGTCATCCACTGATTTCTGCCAGATTTCCCATCCTATAGAAATGCTTCATCCGGTTCTTCCTGTATAGGATCGACCGGATGAAAAAAATGGCAGTCCATTGAACTGCCAGGGGAGGTTATAGGGACGCCTGCTTTTTAGCAAGCGGGAAGGGGCTGCATCAGTAGCGGAATCCGAGCGTGACCAGGAAGCTGTTTTGCTGCAGGTCATTGACTGCCGGACTGACCAGCACCGGATCGTAGAGGTAATAATCTTCGGAGCCTTTGGTCATGACATAGGCAAAATCAAGGAAGTAGTTCTTTTCCCTGTATCCCAGTCCGAAACTCAGCAGGTTCCGGCTACCGTCATTGATCTTGCTCTCGAAAGGATTGCCATAGATGGCGTATCCGCCCCGGAAGCTGAACGCATCTACGCGCCATTCAGTCCCAAGCCTGATGTTATGTGCCTGCACATAAGAGTTACGGATGGCATCATTTTCATCAAAATACTTGTATGACTTGGAACGAAGTCGGGCATCCGAGTAATCGAGAAACTCATAATCAGCACTCACCAGACCGTATTCACCAATGACAAAAGCGAGACTGCCGATGAAACGCATGGGTGTCTCCAGCTTATAGTCAAACTCTCCGTTGGGGGAGGATGCAGTGTAGTAATCCCCATTGTCAAACTCAGAGGAGATGGAAGTACTGTAGGTCTCATTGATCTGGAAGAAGGTTGGCGTATGAAGGGCTGTTCCAAGTCTCAGCCAGTCTGTCGGTCTGAAGATCATACCCAGTTTGAAATTGAATCCTGAGCCGCGTGCCAGGTATTCATCGTTCAGGGTGAACTCCTTGAAATCAGAGATGGCACCCTGGCTGTCAGATTCACGGTAGGTCGATGTTTCATAATACCTCAGGAAAGGAAATCCGAGGGATGCTCCCAGGTAAAACCTGTCTTTGTAATTGGCGCCCATGGAGAGCACAAACTCATTAAGGGAGCCATCGGTCGTGATGGATTTCCGCTGAAGGACATTACCTGCCGGCACGGCGCCAAAATAGCTGGTATTGCTTCCAAGGGTGTCCAGCAGCCAGGTATCAAAGGCGAGGCGGGTGTCAAATTCATTCAGTTCAGAAGGGGCAATGCCGTTGGCATAGTTCACATAGGCGTCGAGAAGTGAACTATTGGGATTGAAACCTTCGATGAGCATGCGGTTATTGTAGTTGTTCAGTCGGTTAAGGCCGACGCCAAACTGGATATTGCGCCAGCCCGATTCCCTGAGGGCTTTACCTGCGGGCATGACCATGACAAGGCCCGTGTTGCCAAGATTGAAATTATACTTCAGGTCTTCCCCTGTTTTTGTCTGGTAGTTGGAAGTAGTCTTTCCAAGGTAAAGAGAAGGGGTGAAGCTGAATTCTGATTGCTTGTACACACCAAGTCCGGCCGGATTGGTGCTCAGTGTGGAGAAATCAGCACCCAACGCGCCGAAAGCGCCGGCCAGGCTGTTGAATCGGGCTGTCCCACCGGGAATCAGCTGTGAATAGCGCAATGCATCTACTTCATTCTGCGCATTGAGGCTCAAACTGGCTGCCAGGGCAGCCGTGATTATCAGGATCTTTTTCATGGCTTTCTCAGTTCTTTCTAATCATCAATATTTCGTTATTCCTTATCGGCCACCCCTGCTGCCTGAACGGCTTGATCCGGATGAGCTGCCCGAGCTTCTGCTACCTGATGAACTGCTGCTCGATGAGCGTGAGGGAGCGCTGAAGGTGTTCCCCGAAGAGGAGTTGGACGAGGGCCTCGAAGGGGTGTTATATTGTGCCGGCGGTGAGCTGGAGCGGCTGGGCTGAGACCATGTTCCGCTGCTGCTTCTGGGTGTTGTGGCCGGACGGCTTTCCTGCCTTGCGGGCGGGGAATATGTTCTGCTGCTCTGACGGCTGGGTGTGGTCACTTCGCGGGTGGCAGGGCGGCTGGGTGTGCTGTATTCCCTGCTTTGCTGCGTGGGCCTTTCAGCCGGGCGTGCAAAGCTGCTGGGATCTTTGGCCCTGGGGCTGGTATATTCCTGGCTCGACTGCGGCCTTGTGTTTCCTGGAGCTGTATATTCTCTTGGTTTCTGATACCGCTGATTCACGGTTGGATCAGGGCGCTGATAGGTCTCACGGGTGGCATTATCGGGAGAGTATCTTTGGTAATCATACCTGCCAGTGTTGCTATACCTGCTGGCTGGGCTTCCTGTTTCAGCTTCCCGTGATCCGGGCTGCACTTCTGACTGGGCACCCGGTTCCGGCTGGCGGCCACCGGGGCGTCCCAGCTCTTGCTGGCTTGATTCCGGGCGTACCTGGGTAGGCTGACTGGTTTCAGGCCTTGCCTGCACCGGCTGGCGGCTTTCGGGGCGTACCTGCAGGGGCTGGCTTGATTCCGGGCGCACCTGGGTAGGCTGACTGGTTTCAGGCCTTGCCTGCACCGGCTGGCGGCTTTCGGGGCGTACCTGCACGGGTTGGCTTGATTCCGGGCGCACCTGGGTAGGCTGACTGGTTTCAGGCCTTGCCTGCACTGGCTGGCGGCTTTCGGGGCGTACCTGAGTAGGCTGACTGGTTTCAGGCCTTGCCTGTACCGGCTGGCGGCTTTCGGGGCGTACCTGAGTAGGCTGACTGGTCTCAGGTCTGGCCTCAACCTGCTGGCGGCTGTCGGGACGTGTCTCGGTTGACGGGATGACACGCGTGGCCGGCTCACTGGTGCCGCTGCGGTCGATCACCCTGCGCTGCAGCGCATCGCTGCCTTCTGCTGTGCTGCCGGGTGCGGCTGTCTCATTACGGTTGGCAGGGCCGAAGGAGGATCCGGCAGACCGCCTTTCTATTTCCGCTGCACTCGCCAGGCGGTTGGCACGACCTGTGGTAACACCCTGACTGGCCATGGCAGATTCGAAACGTTCACCCAGCGTACGCGGTTCACGGCCGGACCTGGACGTCCCTGAAGTACTTGAGCGGGGGGTACGAGGACCGTAATAGGCGTTGTAGTCGTAGCTGTTGTAATAGTAGGAGTAATATCCACCATAGTAGCCATCATTGAACCCATCCCAGTAACCATTCCAGTATCCCATGGAATAGGACGGCCATCCCCAACCTCCGTAACTGTAGTAAGGAGAGTACCAGCGGGAATATGGCCAACCCCATCCCCATCCGATGTTGAAGAACCCATAGTTCCAACCCATGTAGAAACTGGGCCTGTAATAGTAGTAGGAGGGGTACCAGAAATTGTAGCCCAGGTAGATGCTGGTTCCGTAATACCAGGGATCGTAGTTATACCAGTAGTAGTTGGTATAATAATCATGGTAGTAGTCGTTGTAGGTTGGATGACCAAACCGTCTCAGCCTGGAGGCATAGGCATAGTCGTAGTAGTCGTTAAACTGATAGTCATTGCCATAATAATAATTGGTGATGTATACGTCTCCTTCCGGAGTTGTATAGGTCTGCGTCTGCGGATCCGGACTTGCGTAGGATTCCTGGACATATCCCTGGTCAGTATATCCCTGATCATATCCCTGGCTGGGGTTGACAGGTTGTGCTGCTTCGGCATAATCAGGCGCAGCTACCTTTTCCTGCGCAGCCGGTTTTACAGCGACCGGGGTTTCATTGGAGCGGGATGAGTAGATCTCATCATAGCCTCCTCCGGTAGAATACGTGGTGGAGCATGAGGCCAGCAGTACTGCCAGGCCTGTCATCATCCATGTTGTGAACTTTTTCATTGCTGTGTCCTCCTTGGATCTATATCGTGAATATGGTAACATCTGTTTACGTATTTTTGTCGCTCATTCAATGTACACACACTATTAAAATACCAAGTTTCATACCAAAGACGCAAAATGGCGAAAAATTTTTCATCCCGGGACGAAGATTATTCTAAATGGTATAACGATCTGGTTTACAGGGCTGGATTGGCCGAGAATTCGGCTGTGAGGGGTTGTATGGTGATCAAACCTTATGGCTTTGCCATCTGGGAAAGGATGCAACGTGCCCTGGATGATATGTTCAAAGTCACTGGTCATCAGAATGCCTACTTCCCTCTCTTTATACCCAAATCGTTTTTTAGCCGTGAAGCTGCGCATGTTGAAGGCTTCGCCAAAGAGTGTGCCGTAGTGACACATTACAGGTTAAAAAATGCACCGGATGGCGGAGTCATGGTTGATCCGGAAGCCAAACTGGAGGAGGAGCTCATCGTACGCCCCACTTCTGAAACGATCATCTGGGATACCTACCGTACCTGGATTCAGTCATACCGAGATTTACCGGTGCTGGTCAACCAATGGGCCAATGTAGTTCGCTGGGAGATGAGGACCAGGTTGTTCCTCAGAACGACAGAGTTCCTCTGGCAGGAAGGGCATACAGCCCATGCCACGCGACAGGAAGCAGTGGAGGAAACAGAACGTATGCTGGATGTCTATGCCACCTTCGCTGAAGAATGGATGGCTTTGCCGGTGCTCAAGGGTATCAAATCCCCAAACGAGCGTTTTGCAGGTGCTGAAGAAACGTATTGCATTGAGGCCCTTATGCAGGATGGAAAAGCCCTGCAGGCCGGGACCTCACATTTCCTGGGCCAGAACTTTGCCAAGGCTTTTGAAGTCCGGTTCCTGAACAAGGAGAACCAACTGGAGTATGTCTGGGCAACTTCCTGGGGTGTGTCTACACGTTTGATGGGCGCATTGGTGATGGCACACAGCGATGACAACGGATTGGTCATTCCGCCCAGACTGGCCCCACTCCAGGTGGTGATCGTGCCCATCTACAAACAGGCAGAGCAATTATCCGCAATCAATGAGGTGGCCTATAAATTGCTGGATGAGTTGAAGGCTAAGGGAATCCGCGCGAAATATGACAATGACGACAACCAGAAGCCGGGTTGGAAATTCAATGAATATGAATTTAAAGGGGTCCCGGTTCGTCTGGCCATTGGCCCACGTGACCTGGAAGCCGGTACGATAGAAGTGGCCCGCCGTGATACACTGGAGAAGGACAGCCTGCAACGTACAGATCTCGCCAATAAAGTGGCTCACCTGCTGGAACAAATCCAGGATAACCTCTATCAGAAAGCCCTGCGCTTCAGAGACGAGAATACGCATTACGCCGATACCTGGGAAGAATTCAACCAGATATTGGATGAGAAAGGCGGATTTGTATACGCGCACTGGGATGGTACAGCGGAAACAGAACAACAGATCAAGGAAGAAACCAAGGCCACCATCCGTCTCATTCCCATCGATGGCAAACAGGAACAGGGCAAATGTATCCTCACCGGTAAGCCGTCTACACAGCGTGTGGTCTTTGCCAGAGCTTATTGAGGTTCAGGATATCAGGCTTTCACTGAATCCCACGAGGTAAACCTTGCGTGTGCTTCGTGTAATGGCGGTATATAGCCACCGCAGGTACGATATATCAATTTGATCCTCTGTGAGGTAGCCCTGGTCGATGAACACAACCGGCCATTGCCCGCCCTGGGTCTTGTGACAGGTCATGGCATAGGCATATTTCACCTGTAAGGCATTATAGTACGGGTCCATCCTGAGCATCGACAGACGTTTACGTTTTGAAGGAATATGGCGGTAATCCTCTATCACCTTCTCATAAAGAGACTGCTGTTCAGCAGAGCTCAGAGCTGGGTGTGTCGAGTGCAGGGTGTCGGTCAGTACCTTGACTTCCACAGGTGGCTGGTCGGGATAATCCACGAGGCTACAGCTCAGATCTGCAAAGTGAAATCCATAGCGCTCCTCCCTGCCTGATATCCGCGTCACCTCCATGATATCTCCATTGGCGATGAATCCTGCCTGGCTTGTCGGTTCCAGCCAGAAATAGTTGTTACGTACAACCATCAGGACATCGCCGGCAGAAAGCTCTTCTTCCCGGAAGAGGATGCGTTGCCGGATCTGCTGATTGTAAAGGTTGGCGCGTTTGTTGGATCGCGTGATGACCACACTCTCGCCGCTGTTCTGATACATACCACTTCCGCTCAAGGCTTCCTGTAATTCATAACCTGTCAGTATCTCGATATCGGTCGAGTTCGAAGTCCGGATAAGCGGAAACGTGACAGAGTGGTTTTTGATCTTGTCGCGCAGTGCCGTGGCATTGGTGAGTATCCCTGATCCTTCAGCCTGTCTCACAACCTCTGTCATCTCGTCTTCGTAGAGCTTAAGAGGATAGCTGGAGCGGAGCAAAGCAGCATGTAAAGCCGGGCTTTGGTCCATGCCCACCGGAGGAAGCTGGGCCGTATCTCCGATCAGGATCATTCTGCAGCTATCTCCCTCATATACGAAATGATACAGGTCATCCAGGACGTTTTGCAGGCTGAACAGGTTCCCATCAGGGGCTGTGCTATCCTGTATCATACTGGCTTCGTCCACAATGAACAGGGTACGTCTGAACCGGTTTGGGGCAGGCACAAGCCGGAGATGACCTTCCTTCGACTGCCGCAGCTGGTAGATCGTTTTATGTATGGTAAATGCTTGTTTGCCGGTATAGGACGAGAGCACTTTTGCTGCCCTTCCGGTGGGGGCCAGCAAAACTGTCCGGATGTTGAAGGATGTCAGTGTGTCAACCAATGAACTGACAAGCGTGGTTTTGCCGGTCCCGGCATAACCCCGGAGTAGGAAAAGCGATGCAGGTTCAGGATCGGTGAGAAAATCGCTCAATTGAGAGATTACCCGCGATTGACTTTGCGTCGGATCATACTTCAGATGGTGAAGCAACAGGGCCTGTACCTTTTCTTTGAGCATCATGGAAGGCCTTAGAAAGGATGACCAATTCCGAACTGGAGCATAATGTCCCCAGGCTGGAACTTCTCAAGGCGAATCCATCGGTCACCTGCGGGAAGGTCCGGATGCCTGAGAGGCAGGGCTGCATCCAGTCTCAGGATCACAAAGCCAAAGTCAAGCCTTATCCCCAGGCCGCCATCCACTGCCAGTTGGGAGGCAAAGCGCGTAAACAGGAAATGGCCATCAGGAAAAGCATCATTGGGCCTCAGGAGCCATACATTACCGGCATCTAAAAACAATGCGGCTTTCAGGTAGCGATATACCGGGAATCTATACTCTATATTGGCTTCCAGCAGCAGGTCTCCAATCTTGTCATAGCGTGTTCCGGCCAGGTCGACAAATCCTCCAGGTCCCAGTGACCGCACTTCCCATCCCCTCAGTCCGTTTGATCCTCCTGAGAAAAAAGCCTGTTCAAAGGGTAATACATCAGAATTACCATACGGAAGTCCCAGTCCGGCCACGAAGCGGTAGACCAGGTTATGTTGGGGGTTGAGAACCTGGTAGTAGCGTAGATCAACATCAGTGCGCAGATATTGCGCATAGCGGATCCCCAGCAGGCGGCGGTATCCCTCACCATTGCCTTCCGAATCTACCAGGTCCTCTACGAAACTCAGCATGTTTCCCGAAGCGGAAAAATTGCCACGGAAATACATGAAATCCATGCCTTTACGGATCTGTTGGTTGTTGAAGATAAAGCTGTATTTGAGTGCTGTAATGAGGTGATCGCTGTATTGTGCTTCATATAATGGGCCATAAATCCCTGGATTAAAGCTGCTGTCGGCCAGCACACGGATGGCATTGATATCTGCCGGGTAGAGGATGTGCCGTCTTACTTCGCTTTCCTTCCATTCATAACCAAATGAAACATTGGTAATCAGGCGTCTGTATTGTGGTCTCTGACGGAGATTGATACCAAGGTCCACCCGTGTGGAGGGCTCAAATACCTTAGGTAATTGCCGGGAGCTCACTGGCGCGAGGAAGCGGGGCACTCTGAAGCCCAGCTCCGCTCCTGTTTCATAGGTGTTGAAAACCAGGAAGTCACCTTTCTCTCCTCCCGGTGTTTGCTGCATCTCAAGGGCTCCCTTGAGGCGCAGGTCCAGTACTTCGGCCCTTCTGAAGAGGTTGCGGTTCATGTAGACGAGGCTACCGGCAATACCGAGGTCACCGGCCGAATTGGTTCCTTCTGTTTCAATGTTGTAGGATTGCACGGGTGCCCGGGTCATCCGGATCTCTGCATCCAACTCCCTTTCTGTTGCCCCAGGTAAGCCTGCTACTTCCCGGAACTGGATGTTGACGAAACGATATACAGGCAGATCCGAAAGCCTTCTGAAAGTTCGTTGTACAGAAGATAATTTATAATACATACCAGGTTCAATGTAGATGCCCTGGATTAATGCATCCGGATGGATCCGTGGCTTGGTGTCATGAATGAAATAGAACAACCCGGCCGGCTTATCAAAAGACCATCTTTTTTCTGCAATGATTACGGTATCCGGATCACGATCTCCCTGAACCAGTGGGTTATAATCCGGGTAAATATACACCCTGCGGATCCTGTGACGGGGATGATCCAATGTGGCGCCGCCTGTGTCTGATGTGAGCGGTGGCGAGATATGCATGGTCAGATCCATGCGGTTTCCACCAAGGGTGGAGTCGATATAAAATGAAATATATTCCTTGATGAAACTGTAATAGCCATGTTCCTTAAGCTCCCTGACGAACCGGTCACGTTCCTTGTCCAGGGCATCTACATCAAAGAAATCGCCAGGCTGAATAAGCCTGCCCGTGGCAAACCCTTGACTGAACCAGGACAAGGCGGGATCTGATATGCTGTCTCTGATATGGCTGATCTTATATGGCTCGTTCGTTTGAAGGTGGTAGCGCACCTTAGCGTTATGCCTGCCATACCTCACGTCATATGTCACTTTGTTCCCGAAAGACCCTTTGTTCTGAGCAAAAAGGTCCATCTGGCGCAGAGATGATGCGCTGAGGGTTGTGTCGAGGAGCACGGGCTCCCGCGCCATGCTTCGCTGCAGCCAGCGCTTAAATCCAGTTTCTTTTCCCTGGTTTGCTTTAAAATAGATGTAGTTTCCAAAACGGAAGATCCCAAGCAAACGCCGGTTCGGTTTCTGGCGGATCAGGCTGCTGAGATCGTCTTTGCTGATATGGGTTGCAGGACCTTCAATGATAACCGTATTCTTATCGAGTAAATACTGGCCCTCTTCCAGATGCCGGGTTGTGCTGCAGCTGCTGATAAGGATCAACAGGGCGAGCAGGCTAAGGATGAACAACGGCCGGATCTGCATGGTCTGGTCTCTTCTGACACAAATGTAAAATAAGCTACCCAACCCGCAATATGCCGGAGGTGCTTAATCCTTAATGTCCATATTCATGAAGTTAATTAAAAGTATGACAAGCCATGTACAGACTGTCAGGGACCTGCGCGATTTTCTTTACTTTTGAGGCATCAATCGCGACCGTAAACAGATATGGCCATCATTACACTGACATCTGACTGGGGCACCAAGGACCACTATGCCGGTGCTGTGAAAGGACGCTTGTTGCAAGGCTTAAAGGATGTTGTAATCGTGGATATCTCACATCAGATACCGGCGTTTGACATCCTGCAGGCTGCCTTCATCCTGAAGAACGCCTTCGCCGGCTTTCCTGGGGATAGTATCCACATCGTCGGGGTCAATACTGACGCTTCTATCAATACGCCACATGTAGCCATACGGTATCGTGGCCATTACTTCATTGGTGCCGACAATGGTGTTTTTAGTCTGATATTTGAAGAACCCCCCAGCCTGATCGTTGAGCTCGACATCATGCAGGATACAGACTTTTTTACTTTTTCTTCCCGCGATGTATTTGCAAAGGCAGCGATTCACCTCGCAGAAGGACGGGATATGGCCTCACTGGGCACCGTTCGCACTACCATCAACGAAAAACTCAGCTTTAAGCCGGTGTTCGAAGGTAATATCATCAAAGCCAAGGTGATTTACGTCGATTCCTACGAGAATGTCTTCGTCAATATCAATCAGGAACATTTCAGAAAAATGGTAGGCAAGCATGCCTTTCACATCGCTTTCAGAAGCTCCCGCTATAAGATCAGCCATATCTCAAAGTCCTACAGTGATGTTCCGGAAGGGGAGATGCTCGCCCTATTCAGCTCGAGTGGTTATCTGGAGATCGCCATGAACAGGGGCAAAGCCAGCAGCTTGCTTGGACTTCGGATGGATGATCCGGTGCATATCGTGCTGGACTAATCTATTGATAAGGACTTCCTTCGCTTATTTTGGTATTTTTGCATTCCATTAAACATACATCCGGCTAAGCATGTACACCCTGTTTCTGAAGGAACTGAACAGTTTTTTACATTCACTTATCGGCTATGTGGTGATTGTCGTTTTTCTGGCCCTGACCGGCCTGTTCCTATGGGTGTTTCCGGGCGACCTGAATATTCTGGACTACGGTTATGCCAATATCAACGGCCTCTTCATCCTGGCTCCCTGGATCTTTCTGTTCCTGATTCCTGCCATCACCATGCGCAGTTTTGCGGAAGAAAAAAGAGCAGGGACCATCGAGATGCTGCTTACCAAGCCATTGACCGATGTGCAGATCATCATGGCTAAATATGCAGCAAGCCTGGCCCTGCTACTGTTTTCGTTGTTGCCAACCCTGGTCTTCTACTTTTCTGCCCACCAGCTTGGGCTGCCCAAAGGCAATATCGATACGGGCGGTATGTGGGGTAGCTATATCGGTCTGCTCTTCCTGGGTGGAGCATTCCTGTCTATTGGAATCTTCGCCAGTTCTATCACCGACAACCAGATCATCTCCTTTATACTGGCCGCTGTATTGTCTGTTTTCTTCTACACCGGATTCGAGCTTCTTTCATCTTTTGAGTGGCTGGGACAGGCCGATCTGTTTGTCAAATCCTTGGGTATCAGGCATCACTATGTTTCCATGAGTCGCGGTGTAATTGATAGCCGGGATGTTATCTACTACATCAGCCTCATCCTGGTATTCCTCGCTTTAACAAGATTATCCCTGGAGAGTAGAAAATGGTAGGCAAGAAAGAAGATAATAAAGTGCCACCGGTCAACGGGAAGGCACAAGCATCTAGAAAGAGCCTCAAACGCTTCGACCTCCTGCGTTTTGCTTTCATTGTGCTGGTGGTTGTTCTCGTCAACCTGCTCGGACAGCGGTTCTATACACGCCTGGACCTGACAGCTGAGAAGCGTTATACGCTATCAAAACCAACACGGCAACTGATCCGCGACCTGGATGATGTTGTCTTCTTCAAGGTTTACCTTGAAGGGGATTTTCCGGCAGGATTCAAGCAGCTCAGCCGTGCCACACGAGAGATGCTGGATGAATTCAGGGCTGTAAGTGATAAAATAGAGTATGAGTTTATTAACCCCTCTGCTTCAAATGATGTCAAGATCAGAAATCAGGTCTACAGGCAGTTGTCAGAAAAGGGTTTGGTGCCGACCACCCTGCAGGTAAGGGAGAAAGACGGGTCGGCCCAGCGTATCATATTCCCGGGAGCACTTGTAACATATAAGGGCCGGGAGGTTGCGCTCC
The DNA here is from genome assembly GCA_018001695.1 of Lentimicrobiaceae bacterium. Classification (GTDB taxonomy): domain Bacteria; phylum Bacteroidota; class Bacteroidia; order Bacteroidales; family JAGNHN01; genus JAGNHN01. Next base: position 23,539 of record JAGNHN010000028.1, on the reverse strand, counting down.
CCTTGCTCCAATCTCAGATCGGTGTCGCCCCTGAGCAGGTATTAAACAACGCGGTCAAGTCATTGGAGTATAACCTGGCCAATGCGATCCGTAAGCTCAGCCAGGGATTGAAGCCCAAGCTTGCCGTTTTGGAAGGCTATGGTCAGCTGCCGGATACGAGGCTCTGGGATGGCATGACAGCCTTAAATGAGTTTTATTCTGTTGAAAGGATCGTGTTGGGTGAAAGTCTGGGTAGTCTGGCTGAGCGAGTCTATAACGAGGATTCTACCGAGGTGCGGGTCCGGAATAAATATGCTGTGGTCATCATTCCCAAACCAACACAGGCCTGGAGTGAGAAGGATAAATTTATCCTCGATCAGTTTATCATGCGGGGCGGTAAGGTATTGTGGATGATCGACGCCGTGGTAGCTGATATGGACAGCCTGCAGGCCCAGCCTGAAATGGTGAGCGTTGCCCGGGATGTCAATCTTGGCGACATGTTGTTCAGGTATGGCGTCAGGGTCAACCCTGATCTGCTGATGGATATGCGCGCCATGCCCATTCCTGTTAAAACAGGCCAGATTGGTGATCAACCGCAGTTTGAGTTCTACCCCTGGTACTATATGCCGCTGATTGCTTCTCAAACCAATCATCCGGCAGTGGTGAACCTGAACGCCTCACGCTTTGAGTTCGTTTCCAGTATCGACACCGTGGAGTCTGAAGGCGTCAGGAAAACAGTATTGCTGGAGACATCAGCATATACCCGCGTGTCACCATCGCCGGCTTATGTCACGCTCGAGATATTGAAGAAGGAACCTGACCAGAAGATGTTTCCGGATGGGCCCAGGGCAGTGGCCGTCTTGCTCGAGGGAGAATTCACCTCTTTGTTCAGGAACAGGATACCACCTGAAATTGAGGCAGATCCGGGTATAGGCTACCGGGATATGAGCCTGCCAACACGCATGATTGTCCTGTCTGATGGGGATGTCTTCAGTAACCAGGTAAGCCCTGGAACCAGGACGCCCTTGCCGTTGGGGTATGACCAATATACCGGTGAAACCCTGGGAAACAGGGATTTGTTACTGAACCTGGTCAATTATCTGACGGACGAAAGCGGCTTAATACAGATACGTTCCAGGGAGCTCAGGCTCAGGACGTTGGACCAGGCCAGAGTCAACGCTGAGAAGAATCGCTGGCAGGTTATAAATGTGCTCATCCCGGTGCTGCTGGTCATCCTGTTTGGACTGGGAGCCGGGTTTTTGCGCAAGCGCAGGTATTCGCGCTGATTCCTGCGTATCAATGAAAGGTACATGATGAATAATAAACGTAAGAACAGACTTTTACTAGCCTTAGCCCTGGTGATCCTGGCGCTGCTCGGAATTCTTGTCAGCCGGCCCTCAACCTCGACGCTCAGGCAGAAAGCCAGCCAGTTCGCTGTCACAGATACGGCCGGTATTACCAGGATCTTTTTAGCCGATAAGGAAGGCCGGACCATACTGCTGGAAAAGGAACCCATACAGGGTTGGCGCTTGAATGGAACGCACACTGCACGTGCCCAGGCTGTGGACCAGCTGCTCTCCACCCTGCTCAGGATGGCTGTCAGCAGCCCGGTCCCCATGGAAGCGCACAACAGCGTCATTGCCCGGCTTGCAGCAACCGGAGTGAAGGTGGAAGTTTACGAGCAAAGCTACCGCCTTCGCCTGGGTCAGATCCTACGGCTCTTTCCCTATGAAAAGCGCGTTCGTACGTTTTATGTCGGTGATAATACCCAGGATAATATGGGTACCTTTATGCTGATGGAAGGCGCCGACCGGCCTTATATTATCTATATTCCTGGCTTTAGAGGCTTTATATCTACACGTTTTTCAACCATGGAAAACGATTGGCGTGACCATACCATCTTTGCAAACAATGTACTGGATATCGCATCGGTTAAGCTGGAGGTAAACGGACACCCGGAGCAGTCTTATACCATCGAGAATGTCGATAACCGGCGCTTCAATATCATCCCGCATGACCCCGAACTAAACCTGCCCGCCATCGATAGCATGCGCATCCTTACGTATCTGACAACGTTTTCCGATATTAAATTTGAAGTCCTGCTGAATGAAAGAGACAGCGCCTTCATTGATTCGGTGCGCTATAGCCCCTATTTGTACCGTATCACCGTCACGGACAGGCAGGGTAACGAGAATACGGTTGTTACACACCGGCGGATGCTGCAGGAGGAAGAAGAATTTGACCTGGAAGGATTTCCTGTGTTCTATGACCGGGACAGGATGTATGCTTTTGTGAACGATGGACGCGATTTTGTACTCGTCCAGTTCTTTGTTTTTGACCGGGTCACACGTCCTGTTGCCTGGTTCTTTGAAGGAACTCCTCTTCCTGAGGAGGGATCATATATCTATGAGCTTCCATGAGAAAGGTACTGGTCACCGGCGCAGCAGGCTTCATAGGAAGTCACCTGGTGGATGCTCTGCTGGAAGATGGCTGGTGGGTGGATGGTATCGACAATTTCGACCCTTACTATAATGTAGCGATCAAGCATCAGAACATCGATGCACACCTCAAACATCCTCATTACCGTCTTTATACCTATGATATCCGGGACAGGGAAGCCCTGATGCATCTGGAAGGTGGCTATGACGTTATCGTGCATATGGCGGCCAAGGCTGGTGTAAGACCTTCCATTGCTGATCCCAACGGATATCAGGATGTGAACGTGAGAGGAACACAGAATGTCCTCGAACTGGCAAGAAAATGGAAAACCCGGCAGTTTGTATTTGCCTCTTCCTCCAGTGTCTATGGCCTTAATAATGCTTTACCATGGAAAGAAGACGCCTGTGTGCTGAAGCCGGTGAGTCCGTATGCCAGTACCAAGGTCAGCGGAGAGCTTTTGGGGCATGTATACAGTCAGTTGTTTGGGATCCGTTTCATCGCCCTGCGCTTCTTTACTGTCTACGGACCCAGGCAGCGCCCAGACCTGGCCATTCATAAGTTTTCTCATTGCATCACACAAGGCAGACCCCTGCCATTATTCGGAACGGGAAATACCCAACGTGATTACACCTACGTCGACGATATCGTGCATGGCGTTCGCAATGCCATGATCTACGATAAATCAGATTACGAGATCATCAACCTGGGTAATCACCACATGGTTAGCTTGTTGGAGTTGGTTCATTTGCTTGAAGAGACTTTTCAACGGAAGGCCATCCTTGATTTTCAGTCTGAAGTGAAGGGTGACCTGCCCAGGACCTGGGCTGATATTGATAAAGCCCGTGATCTGTTGAACTACCGGCCGCATACACCCATAGGGGCAGGCCTGCAGCAGTTCAGGGATTGGTTTAATAAACAAGACAACAACCGCCCATGAAGATAGTGACTGTGATCGGTGCCAGGCCGCAATTTATCAAGGCTTCCGTCGTAAGCCGCGCCATTGGCCGGCAGCCTGGGATGCAGGAGGTCGTGATCCATACCGGCCAGCACTTCGATGATAATATGTCGCAGGTATTCTTCGAGCAGCTGGATATCCCAAGTCCGGCCCATCACCTGGGTGTCAGTAATGCGCCCCATGGTGCAATGACAGGAAGAATGCTGGAAGGTGTCGAAAAGGTCCTGATGATCGAAAAGCCAGACTGGGTTCTGGTTTATGGAGATACAAATTCTACCCTGGCCGGTGCGCTTGCGGCCCGCAAGATGGATATCCCTGTAGCCCACGTCGAAGCCGGTCTGCGCTCCTTCAACCTGCGTATGCCCGAGGAAATCAACCGCATCCTGACCGACCGTGTTTCCACCTTGTTATGCTGCCCTACTGAAACGGCCATTCAAAACCTCATGAACGAGGGATTTGCGCAGTTTTCATGTCAGCTGGCCCTTACCGGAGATGTGATGATGGATGTGGCCTTGCATTACAAGGATTTCGCACAGCCTCCCATGGTCGTTCTGCCCCAGACTTTCTTCCTGGCTACCCTGCACAGAGCTGAAAATACTGATGACCCGGACCGTTTAAAATCTGTCTTTGAAGCATTGGCAGAAATGGCCACATGGCGGGAGATCGTTCTTCCACTGCATCCCCGGACGGCCCAGTACCTCCGACGATACAATATAACGGTGCCTTCAGGTGTGCATATCATTGAACCTGTCGGATTTCTGGAAATGATTTACCTGATCAGGCAAAGTGAGCTGATACTGACAGATAGCGGTGGACTGCAGAAGGAAGCCTTCTTTCATCATCGCCCCTGTGTGACCTTGCGCGATGAGACCGAATGGACAGAACTGGTGGATCATGGTTTCAATGTGGTGGCTGGAACTGGCACAGAGGAGATTCTCGAAGCGGCTCATAAGCAGTGGAAAGGAACCTATAATTTTGACATCCCGCTCTATGGGCATGGTGATGCCGCCGTCAGTATTGTCGACCTACTCAATCATACTGGAGGATGAGAAAGCGATTCATCAGATTGCTCAGAACCAGGTTGCTTCAGCTAAAAGGAATGCGCGCTCTTCCTGGTAGCCGCGTGTTTCATGGTGTTGAGATCACACATCCCCGAAATGTAAGGTTGGGACATGATGCTGTTCTATACCAGCATGCCTCGGTGCTTACCGGCACAAGGGGGCAGTTCAGGATGGGGAACAACTCCCACCTGTCTTCTTATGTTTACCTGTTGATCCAGGATAATACCCTTGATATTGGCGATCATGTCGCCGTTGGACCCTTTACTGCCATGTTCTGCCATTCACATGATATCCAGGATACCTCACAGGCATTTGCCAACAGCTATATGGATGCGGATATTCACATCGGTTCCAATGTGTTCATTGGCAGTCATTGCATCATACTGCCCGGAACCAGGATCGATGACCATGTGGTGCTGGCGGCCAATTCAGTGGCATCAGGACACCTTGTGAGCGGGTATTTATATGCCGGCTCGCCGGCACGACAAGTCAAAGCCCTATGATACGCACGGCCTATACGTGTAATGCATTAAAGCTAAGCCAGTTTTTTCTTGCCTCCATCCCTGCCGGCAGGGATGACACGAAAGCCCTGAGCCGGGCTTTTGCAGCCCGCTTAGGGGTTGACGAGCAGACGATCTTTCCGATGGCTGCGGGAAGAATGGGGCTGTACCTGTTTATGAAAGCAGCCGGCATCAGCCAGGGAGATGAAGTGATTGTCCCGGCATATACCTGTGTGGTCGTGACCAACGCAGTAAAGTATACAGGAGCTACTGTAATTTATGCCGACCTGGCCGAAGGAGAGGTAAACCCGGGGATAGAGGAGATTTCGGAAAAAGTCAGTGACCGCACCCGCCTCATCGTCATACCACATAATTATGGTATCCCATTCGGAGACGTCCAGGAACTCAAACTCAGGCATCCCGGTATCCTGGTCATCGAAGATGCTGCGCATACGATTGCTTCAATATCGAAGGAAGGAAAGAAGACAGGCACCCTGGGAGATGCTGCTTTCTTTAGCTTTGAATTTTCCAAGCCGGTTACGTCCGGACTGGGAGGTGTTCTTGTGGTGAATAATAACGCTTTGCTTGAGAAGACGAGGGATGCGTATCTTATGCTTGAACCCGTTCGCGGTTTTCCACTGTTCCGGCAGTGGATCACCTTATTGGTCCACCTTATCACTTCATATCCACGCCTTGTCTTTCTCAAGGGTGCAGGGATGCGTGTTTTGAAAAGCCTTGGATGGCTGGGCGCTACAGCTTCCGGTGAGCTGGAAGGTGAATTGCCGCCGTCGTATCCGCTGCGGCTCAGCACCATTCAGGCAAGGTGGGTGATGGCGCAGCTCAAAGATTATGATGCAGTGGTCAGGCATATCAAAAACCTCACTGATTTATATACTGCTGCGTTGAGTGGGATACCCGGTATCGGGCTATTCCCGGCGGAGGGCGCCGTGCTGCTGCGTTACCCGGTTCTGCTGCCTTGGTCCAGACATGATGACCGCGGGCGTCAACTCTCCCTGAAACTCAGGAAGGCAGGCATCCTTCCGGGTGAGTGGTTCAACGATGTGGTTCACCCATTGGGGAGTTATGCCTACTGCTACCAGAGTGGTTCGTGCCGTATCGGAGAAGCCTATGCACAACAGATGATGAATCTCCCGTTGGGGATTCATATCCGGTTGAATAAGAAATCTTTGCATAATATCCGTGCTGCATTTCTCAGCGTCCTGGAATGGGAGAATTCTCACGAAGTTCATGGTACGAATGACGGAGGATCATGAAGCATCTGTTGACATCCATACGGGGTTCCACCTTTGCAGGGCATATTCTGACCCTGTTTACAGGGACTTTCCTGGCACAACTTGTCCCGTTCCTGGTTGCCCCGTTCCTGGCACGTCTCTATGACCCCGCTGATTTTGGCATCCTCTCCCTCTTTATGTCGGCCATCGCCATCTTCGGAGTGATCGCCGGCCTGCGTTACGAGTTTGCCATCGTATTGCCCGCCCGCCATGAAGAAGCCAGACAGGTTCTTAACCTCTCCCTGGTAGTTGCGGTGGCCATGGCCCTGCTGAGTTTGCTACTCGTCTTATTCCTGGGAGATGCAATGGTCCGGCTCTTTGATGCAGAACCCTTGCGTCCTTTCCTGGGTTTCCTGCCACTGGCAGTTCTGTTTACCGGGGTTTACCAGTCTTTCAATTACTGGAGTACAAGGCACCGTACTTTTCGCCGCAATGCCGCCGCCCGGATTGCACAATCTATGTCCATCGGTCTTGTCAGTCTTATCCTCGGTCTGTTCGGATTGGGCGCCCTGGGTTTGATAAGCGGATACCTGCTCGGATTGCTTGTCGCAGCAGCGGTCCTGGCCTGGGTCTTCGTCCGCCATCCCCTGCCTTGGCTGAAGGCATTTAATAGAGGTGAGATGCGGCAGCAAATGAAACGTTATAAGTCGTTTGCCTATGTTAATTCACCGCATGCGCTCATTGATTCTCTTCTCGATAATGGTATCGTATTCGTCATTAGCATAGCATTTGGCAATATAGTACTCGGTTGGTATTCATGGGCATTCAGGGCCCTTAAAGTCCCGGTGAGCATGATAGGATCCGCTGTGGGCCAGGTGTTCTATGAGCGCGCTGCTACCATCAACCGGGAGAATCAATCCGTAAGACCCCTGATGTGGCGCATACACAGGAATATGGCAGCCGTTGCTTCACCGGTCTTCCTGCTCATCCTGCTGTTTGGGCCTGATATCTTCGCCTTTGTTTTCTCAGAAGATTTCCGTGAATCAGGTAAGATTGCCCAGGTTCTTCTACCATGGATCTTCCTCAATTACCTGATTTCCCCTTTTTCCAACCTGCCCATTTTATATAACAAGCAACCCCAGGCCCTGGCTGTTACGCTTATTGATTTGGTAATGCGTACTTTAGCCTTGCTCTACGGATGGTATGTGGATAGCTTTATCGTGGGTTTTACACTGATGGCCATTGCCTCCGCAATCCTATCTTTGTTGGTGTTAGGATGGTATTACCGCCTTGCAAGTAAACCGGTACCGGATGCCTATGCCTGAGTTTTTTAAAGATATAATTTTGATAATGAGGGAATTGCTTTGTTCTCCTCATGTGCGGGTCAGCCTGGGGCCTGTGAACGAGGACAGTAGCAGAATCTACACCGCGCTCAATAGCCGGCATCCGAAATGGTGGGTTATCAGAAATAAAACAAGGGGCGTGGCATTGATTCCTTTAAAAGATTATGATGGTTTTCAGGGCTATGCAGACCAATATGGCGGCAAGAACTCGGCCATTTATTACACCCGCAAGGCAGGCAGGGCTGGATATGTCTTCCGGAAGATGAATCCATGGAATTCGCTTGCAGATATTCGGGAAATAAATAGCTCTGCGACAGACAGACAGGGTAAGCCAATGGATGATACCTATACCGGAATGGACATCCAATACCCTGATCGGCCATCACATCTCTATTATGGTGTTTTTTTCGAAGAGAAACTGATTGCCTACCTTTGGCTGCAGGTGGCGGGTGAGTTAGTCCTGGTGAACCGTATACTGGGACATGCAAACCACCTCCGGAACGGAATCATGTACCTGCTCCTGACATCCGCTGTAGCTAAGGTTTATGATCATCTTCCTGGCGTCAGGTTCATGATGTATGATACTTTTCCGGGCGCCACAGCGGGATTGCGGTTGTTTAAGAAGAGACTCGGTTTTAAATCCTATAGGGTAACATGGACATTACAGAAAGATTGAATCAGTTTTTCAACCGCCTGTACTCCGATTATGTCATGCCATCCCGCATGGAGGAGTACAGACAGTTGAATATCAAGGCTAAAGAGCTGGGATATTCCCATATGACCATGCTGTCCTTCGTGGAGGGATATCAGGAGGGAAAACTCCCTGACAAGGTGTTTATCAACCGGCATGACATTGATACGGATCTGCTGAGAGCCGCTGAATGGAATAGAATAGAAAGTGATCTGGGCATCCCTGCAACCTATTACTTCAGGCTTTCAACCGCCGAACCTGGATTGATGGACCAGATTTTGCGGTCAGGGAGTGAGATCGGTTACCATTATGAGGAAGTAGCCTCATATGCCTATAGAATGCGGATCCGGAACAGGGAGGAGATAATGACGCATATGGAGCCCATGAGGGCGCTTTTCCGGAAGAACCTGGAAGCCTTCAACGCCCGCTTGTCCAAACCTGTCCGGACCATCGCAAGTCATGGCGACTTTGTCAACAGGATGCTGGATGTTCCCAACCACATTCTCGTGGATGAAAGCATACGCGCCTCGTTTTCATTGGTGGCTGAGGCATATGATCCCTGGCTGCTGGAAGCCATCAATGTGTACATCAGCGACCGGCCTCACCCGGAGCGTTATCATCCTCTGAGCCCGCAGGCAGCCATGGAACAGGGTATGCCGGTCATTTGCCTCCTGACACATCCCAGGCATTGGGGTGCCAATGCTTCCCATAACCTGAACCAGGACATGGAAAGGTTGGGCAAAGGCCTCATGTACCAGATCCCTTTATAGACGTAATACCAGAAAGATGAAACCCCGGCTCCTGATTATTGGTACCGACTCCATGCATACGGTGAATTATTATCACCTGGTGCGGGAGCATTTCAGTGAGACCGGTGTCATCACCAGCCTTGGCTCTGTGCGATGGGGAGATATCCCCGTCACAGAAATCAACATGTCTTTGAAAAATCCTTCACTTATCCCTGGAACAATTCTAAGGTTTCGTAAAGCCATAAGGCATTTCAGGCCTGATGTCATCCACATCCATCAGGCGGGAACCCATGCTTTGTATGCCTTTCTTGCCATGCCGGCCCGCATACCGGTCGTATTGACCGCCTGGGGCAGTGATATTCTACAGGTTCCAGGAAAGGGATGGCTATATCGCGCAATGGCCAGGTATATCCTGCGCAAGACTGATTACTGCACAGCCGACTCACATTACCTGGCGGCTGTCATGAAGGAACTGGCCAGCCCATGCGAGCTGAAGGTCGACACGGTTAACTTCGGCCTGCCTGCTTTACCGCAGACAGGCCCGAAAGAGAATCTGGTATACAGCAACCGCCTCCATAAGGAGCTCTACAGGATTGATGCCGTCCTGAAGGCATTTAAGCGGTTCCTGGACGACTGCCAGGACGACACATGGCAATTGGTTGTCGCTGGTGAAGGGTACGATACGCCCCGGCTTAAAGAACTGGCGAAGGCACTGGGCATCTCATCACAAACCCGCTTCGTTGGGTTCGTGGATGCTCCCACCAATTTGTCCTATTACGCCAGGGCTGCTGTGTATATCTCCGTTCCTGAAAGTGATGCCACAGCCATTAGCCTGCTCGAAGCCATGGCTGCAGGTTGCCGCCCCATCGTGTCGGATCTTCCCTCCAACCGGGAATGGATACAGCACGGACATAACGGTATTGTTGCCACTGACCTGGGTGCCAATATTATCCAGCAGGCACTGGATCTGGACTACACGCAACTAATGGAGACCAACCTTGACCTGATCCGGAAGAAAGCCATGCGGGATACCAATCGGCAGCGATTTCTCGATATCTATCAAAGACTCCTGGTGCCATGATCAGGGTATGTCATATGACCACAGTACATTCTGCTACAGATGTCCGCATCCTGCATAAGGAAGCAGCATCCCTGGCGGCCGCTGGCTATGATGTCACCATATTAGCACCCTGTGATGAGTCATTTGAATATCAAGGTGTTCGTGTATTATCGGCCATGAAGCCCGGATTTGGCAGGATGAAGCGCATGCTGTTTGGATCATGGATGATCTACCGGAAAGCACGCCGTTTAGATGTAAATATTTATCATATACATGACCCGGAACTGATCTTATGCGGCCTGTGGTTGAAGCGCAAAGGGAAACATGTGATCTTTGATGCCCACGAGGACCTGCCGCTTCAAATCATGGCCAAGCATTATATTCCGTCCTGGCTGCGGATACCGGCTGCCCGTTGGGTAGCCTGGCTGCAGCATAGATGGCTACGCCGTTATGATGCCGTGGTAGTGGCTACCCCCTCCATTGGCCAGAGCCTTAGGCAGCCAGAGCTACCGATTGTCCTCGTACGTAACCTCCCCCTGCTTAGTGAATTTCAGCCGGTACCGGAAATGCGCAGCAAGCAGGACAGGGTATGCTACATTGGTGGAATCTTCAAGGTCAGGGGGATTATCCCCTTGATGAAAAGCCTGCCCCTGGCCGGTGTGAGGCTTGCCCTTGCGGGCACATATTCACCTCCTGAACTGAGAGATGAGTTGCGCAGCATGCCTGAATGGGCATATGTCGACGAACTGGGATTTCTGGACAGGGAAGAGGTCAGTAATCTCCTGCCGGAATGCCTGGCAGGTATGGTAACCCTGCTGCCGTCACCCAATTTTTTAACCTCCCTGCCGGTGAAAATGTTCGAATATATGGCCTCCGGTATCCCCGTCATAGCGTCAGCCTTCCCCCTGTGGAAGGAGATCATCAGCGAAGCGGATTGCGGCATCTGTGTCGATCCACATTGTCCGGAAGAGATCGCAACCGCCATCCAGTACCTGATGACCCATCCGGAACGGGCCGGTCAGATGGGACGCCATGGTCGTGAAGCTGTTATGGGACGTTATCATTGGGAAGCCGAGAAAGATGCTTTGCTGGAATTGTATGCTGCCCTGACATCCGGAGCAACCGGCATCAAAGAAAAGGAAGTATGAGAATCCTGCTGATCAATCACTATGCCGGATCGGAGCGTCTGGGGATGGAGTACCGTCCTTACTACCTGGCCCGTGAATGGGCCCGGATGGGGCATGAAGTCTGTATCGTAGCAGCCTCCTATGCCCATGTGCGCACAGGCCAGCCTGAAACAACCCAAGCATTCCATAGAGAAAAGCATGAAGGGATCTCATACATCTGGTTGAAAACACCGGCATATCATGGCAACAGCCTGGGCAGGATCTTGAATATTCTGGTTTTTCTTGGGCGACTGTTCTTTTACACCAGACGCCTGGTGAAGGAAGTACGTCCCGACCTGGTCATTGCCTCTTCCACCTACCCATTCGATGTCTGGTTCGCCGCACGCATCGCCCGCAAAGCTGCATGCCGGCTGGTGTATGAAGTACATGACCTATGGCCACTGTCGCCCATGGAATTGGGTGGGTATTCCAGATGGCACCCCTTCATCATGGCAGCACAGCGGGCGGAAGATGATGCCTATCAGCGTGCTGATTACACCGTCTCACTGCTTCCGGCAACACTACCGCATATGCAGGGGCGTGGTCTGAAGCCGGAGCGTTGGCACCACATCCCCAACGGTGTGAATATGGAAGAATGGAAGGATGTCACACCCCTGGACCCGGACCTGAAGGCGCAGCTGGATGCGATCCGGCAACAGTACGCCTTCATCGTTGGATATGCCGGAGCACATGGAGTGGCCAATGCGCTCGAATCTTTCATCCTGACAGCCAGTCAGACCGGCATGCAACAGGTGGCCTTCGTCCTGGCCGGAAAAGGCCCCGAAAAGGAGAGGCTTATCCGACAGGCAGCGGATAAAGGATTGTCGCAGGTTTTCTTCCTGCCTCCGGTTCCAAAGAAGCAGGTTCCGGCATTGCTCTCCCGTATGGATGCCTTATACATTGGACTGCAGGATCAACCTCTCTTCCGGTTTGGGGTGAGCCCGAACAAGCTATTCGACTATATGATGGCCGAAAAGCCCGTGATCTATGCCATCAGAAGTGGTAACGACCTTGTTGGAGAGGCCGGCTGTGGCATCAGTATCCCACCTCAGGACCCCCTGAGCATTCGTGACGCCATCTCCCAGATCATGAATATGACTGAAGCAGCGCGGCTGGAGATGGGCAGGAAAGGAAGTGCGTTTGTCGCGTCGCAGCATGATTACCGCGTTCTTGCAGCACAATTCTTACGGATCGTTCAGACAGATCATCATCCTTAAACAAATACAGTTCCTATCTTTACCTGTATGAAATCTTTCTGGCAAAACAGGTCTACCTCGTTGCTACAGCTCGACCGCTACCTGCTTATGGGGATAGCTTTTCTTTTGCCCCTGTATAAACAGGGTATTCCTGTTTTGATTAGTATGTTGATACTTAGGTGGTTGTTGAGTGGACAGTTCCTGCGACTGCCGCAGGCTGTCATCACTTCCCGTCATCGGGCCACCATCCTGATGTTTGCTGTGTTATACCTTATACACCTGATCGGGATGATCAATACCAACAATATCAGGTCCGGTCTCTTCGATCTGGAGGTAAAAGCCTCTCTCCTCATCTTTCCATTGATTTTTGTTACCCTGGATCCGCGCACGCTTGAAGAAAAGTGGATGATCCGTGTCTGGTTCGCCTTCATCGGCGGATGCCTGTCCTCCCTCTTGTTTGGACTCGGCAGGGCGTTTTGGATGTGGCAGCAGTCAGGGGATATCATGAGCTTTTTCTACACAGGATTATCTTATTCCCACCATCCTTCCTACCTGGCGCTTTATCTCAATTTGGCCATCGCCCTCGTGACCATTATTCTGGTTGAGCATAAAAGCTTGCTGACCAAGACATTCAGGATTTTTCTCATCCTGCTTCTGGCATTGTTCATGGTTTTCATCGTCTTACTGAGCTCCAAAGCCGGCATACTTGGGCTTGTAATCACATTGGTTATCAGTATGATGTATTTGATTATCAGGCAAAAACTAATGGTGGAAGGCATCCTCGGATTTTTATTGTCGATAACCTTTCTTCTGCTGATGCTCAATGCTTTTCCGTATTCAGTACTCCGCCTCAAGACAGCTTCGGCTGTGATGGAGGCCCATGATGAGGTAAAGAAAGACGATACAGAAGGTACGGCTGAGCGGATCCTGATATGGCAGGCGGGCCTGAGGCTTGCCTGGGAGCATTTCCTGACCGGTGCCGGGACAGGGGATGTCAAAGATGTGCTGATGGCCGAGTACGAAAAGAAAGGAATGAAGGCAGCCTCAGAGCAGCGGTTGAATGCCCATAACCAATACCTTCAAACCACGGTAGCACTGGGCGTCATCGGGCTCCTTGTCCTCATCCTCATCCTCCTCCTTCCTGCTTTGCAGGCCTACCGGCAGAACAACTTTCCTTATTTTGTTTTCCTGATATTACTGGGCTTCAATCTGTTGTTTGAATCTATGCTCGAAACCCAGGCGGGGGTCGTCTTTTACGCCTTTTTTAATGTGGTTCTATATCAAAAAAACCAGTAGCTGCAGGCGCAACTACTGGTTTTAATCCGGCAGGTGGGATGATCCCTTTACCGGAGAATGATGTTCATGGTTATCAGACGATACCGTGGGCCATCATGGCATCGGCGACTTTAACAAATCCACCGATGTTGGCACCCCTTACATAGTCCACCGTGCCATTTTCACGTGTGCCATACTTGACACAGGTCAGATGGATGTTCTTCATGATCTGGTGCAGGCGGCTGTCCACTTCTTCACGGGTCCATGACAAACGCAGGGAGTTCTGCGACATCTCGAGACCTGAGGTTGCAACACCACCGGCATTGGCAGCCTTGCCCGGCCCATAGAGAATCTGGTGTTCCTGGAATACTTCCACAGCTTCGGCTGTGCTGGGCATGTTGGCACCTTCGGAGATCACGAAGCAGCCATTGCCAACCAGAATTTTTGCTTCTTCTTCATTGAGCTCATTCTGTGTCGCGCAGGGCATAGCGACGTCGCATTTAACAACCCATGGACGTATGCCTTCATGATACTCAACGCCGTATTTATCGGCATATTCCTTGATGCGGCCACGTTTCACATTCTTCAGGTGAATAATAAAGGCCAGTTTTTCCTTGTCGATGCCATTCGGATCATAAATAAATCCAGCCGAATCGGACAGGGTTACAACTTTTCCTCCCATTTCGGTGACTTTTTCTGTGGCATACTGAGCCACATTGCCCGAACCGGAGACGGTCACTATCTTGCCTTTCAGACTGTCGCCCCTGACTTTGAGCATTTCCTCTGCAAAGTAGGTGGCGCCATAGCCGGTGGCTTCCGGACGGATCAGTGAGCCGCCCCAACCGATACCTTTACCAGTTAAAACGCCTGTGAATTCATTGCGCAGACGTTTGTATTGTCCAAACATGAAACCGATCTCACGGCCACCCACGCCAATGTCACCTGCCGGAACGTCGGTATCCGGTCCAATGTGACGGAAAAGCTCACTCATAAAGCTCTGGCAGAAGCGCATCACTTCATTGTCAGACTTTCCTTTGGGATCAAAATCGGAACCGCCCTTGCCACCGCCCATCGGGAGGGTTGTCAGGCTGTTCTTGAATACCTGTTCAAACGCCAGAAACTTAAGAATACCAAGGTTCACCGTGGGGTGGAAACGCAGCCCGCCTTTGTAGGGGCCGATGGCGCTGTTCATCTCAATGCGGAATCCGCGGTTGATCTGAACTTCACCTTTGTCATCCTGCCACGGAACCCGGAACAGGATCACCCGTTCGGGCTCAGCAATGCGTTCCAGGATCTTTGCTTCTTTGTACTTCGGGTTTTCTTCAATGTAAGGGATGAGCGATTCAGCTACTTCCCTGACAGCCTGATGAAATTCCAGTTCGCCTGGATTCTTGGCCACGATCTTGGCCATGAATTCCTCAACCTGAGCATGATACATATTTGTCATAGGAAAAAGGGTTAGAAAAAGGTTTAGGTGGCAGCAATATTAATAAAAAGCTGATTTCTGAGAATAGGTCAGCTTAGCGGTATTCTGCAGCGGGTTTAGATAAATTTTATGTAAATACAAGTAAATGAGATGAATAAGCATTGGGGATGTCATGTATCATTCGGTGCGTACCGGATAATTCGAAATGATTCTAAATTATTAGAAAGCGCTGGCAAAGGATGGCGGATTAAACGCTTCGCCTTAGCTTCGTATGCACGGAAGTAGGGAATGTAAGTACCAGTTGGCAATCAATCTCATAAGCTTATGACAGTCAAGGACGAAAGTAAAGGCATGACCCCGGAAGAACGGGCGCTGAAGCAGCTGATGGCGGAGAACAAGGAGCGGCTGAAAGAGCTTTCTGCCATCAACCGGACCACCACCATCGTCAGGGAGGGCAAGTCCACCGCCGAAATACTGCAGCAAATATGCATGATCATGCCCGAGGCCTGGCAATATCCCGATTATACCATTGCCCGCATCAAATATGACAAGCAGGAGTTCACAACCCCGGGATACAGGCCCACCCCATGGATACAACAGCAGGCTTTCGAGACCATCGATGGAAAGAAGGGCATGATTCAGGTGTGTTATACACGTGAATTCATTACCCTGGATGAGGGTCCTTTTCTGAAGGAAGAGCGCCATCTCATCAACAACCTGGCCAGCATCATCACAGGATACCTCAACAGTGTAGCCGCCATGGCCATCATTGCCCCATCTTCCTATCCGGTCCAATCCATACACATCGAGAGTGAAGAGAAAGGCCCCAGGGTAGCCAGCCGCAAGCTACTGCAGAAGTTCCTCAACAAGAATAATTTCGACCGGGATGTCTACCATGACCTCATGCCTTACAAGGTCAAAGAGATCCTCCTGGTTGCCAACCTCTACGACGCCTATTCCATCGAGCGGGAAGGACGCTTCTCCGAGCATGTCCTCGGTGAATACAGCCAGTTGAACCTGACATCAGTCCCGCGCATCACCGGTGTTTCCAGCACAGAAGAGGTCTTTGAACAGCTGGCCGCCAAACACTTCGACATGGTCATCCTCATGATGGGTGCCGATAAGAAGACACCCATCTCCCTCTCAGCGCGCCTGAAAAAGGCATATCCTTATATTCCCGTTTTCCTCCTGCTGAACAACAACCGCGATATCGCCATGTTCGAGGAGGATGACAAGCGCCTTGAATATATTGATAAAATATATATCTGGAATGGTGAATCCAAGGTGTTTTTTGCCATGATCAAGCACCTGGAAGACCGTATCAATGTTGAGAACGACACACGTGTTGGCCTGGTCCGCGTCATCCTGCTTGTCGAAGACTCCCCGATCTACTACAGCCGCTATCTTCCTATGTTGTACCAGATCGTCATGGAGCAGACCAAGCGGATCATTGATGACGTCAGCTCGGATGAACTGTATAAAGTCCTCCGGCTGAGAGCCCGTCCTAAGTTATTGCATGCTTCTACTTATGAGGAAGCAATAGATATCGCAATGCGTTACCGCGACTACCTGCTCTGCCTGATCACCGATGTGAAGTTCAAGCGGGACGGCGTCATGGATGAGGACGCCGGAGTTAGTCTGCTGAAGGAGATCAAGAAGATGTTGCCCGACCTTCCTGCCGTCATGCAGTCTTCTGATATGGAAAACGCACGCAAAGCCTATGATTATAAGGCAAGCTTCATCAATAAGAATTCTGAGAGCCTGACACAGGATTTCAAGAGTTTCATCACCCATTACCTGGGCTTTGGCAATTTTATCTACCGCAATACCGAAGGCGTGCAGATTGCCCAGGCGCGCTCGCTGAAGGAGTTCGAAAACCACCTCAAAACCATTCCGGTGGATTCCCTCATCTATCATGCCAGGAAAGACCATTTCTCATTGTGGCTCATGGCCAGAGGCGAAATCCAGGCTGCTAAGATCCTGAACCCACAGAAGGTCACCGATTTTGAGAACCCGGAACAGATGCGTGAATATCTGCTGGAAGTCATCAGCAAATTCAGGAACGAGCAAAACAGGGGAAAGATCATCCCTTATGAGGAGTCCGCCATCCTGGATGAATCCAATATCGTCAGCCTGACATCCGGCAGCCTGGGCGGCAAGGGCAGGGGCGTGGCCTTTATCAATACGCTTATCTATAATTATGACTTCTACCAGCACCTGCCGAATATCCATATCCGGGCGCCTAAAACACTGGTGATCGGTACGGATGAGTTTGAGTATTTCATGGAAAGAAACAAGCTCCTGGATCAGATCTTGTATGAGGATGATTATGAAAAGATCAAGGAGCTGTTTGTAGATGCACAGCTCACCGACACCCTCATCCGCAAGCTGAAAACCATCCTGAAGAAGATCACCAGACCCATCGCCATCCGGTCTTCGGGATTATTCGAAGATTCACTGATGCAGCCCTTTGCCGGGATCTTCGAGACCTACCTGCTGCCCAACAATGACCCCGATCCCAATATCCGCCTGAAACAAGCCATGGACGCCATCAAGCTCGTCTATGCTTCCGTCTTTTCCGATGTGGCCAAGGGTTATATCCGGGCTGTGAATTATAAAGTGGAAGAAGAGAAGATGGCTGTCGTGTTGCAGGAAGTAGTTGGAAACCAGTATGGTGAATATTTCTATCCGCATATCTCCGGTGTGGCCCAATCCTATAATTATTACCCATTTGCCCATATGAAGCCCGAAGAGGGCTATGCTGTGGCGGCGCTCGGATTGGGCAAATATGTGGTGGAGGGTGAGAAAGCATACCGTTTTTCTCCCCGCTATGCCAATCTGGATATCAACTCCCCCAGGGATCAGTACAAAAATTCTCAGGTTGCCTTTTTTGCTGTCGACCTGCACCATAAGAAACTGAATCTTCTGGAAGGCGACACGGCCGGCCTGGCCCGCCTGGATCTGGACGACGCAGAGATGCATGGCAGCCTGAAGCACCTGGCTTCGGTCTACGATATCGAGAATGACCGTATCTCACCGGGACTCAATCAGCCGGGCCCCCGCATCGTAAACTTTGCCAATATCTTGAAATATAACTATATACCGCTGGCAAAGACGATAGAAGTGGTGCTGGATGTCGTCCATGAAGCCATGGGAACCCCGGTAGAGATTG
Organism: Lentimicrobiaceae bacterium; assembly: GCA_018001695.1. GTDB lineage: Bacteria > Bacteroidota > Bacteroidia > Bacteroidales > JAGNHN01 > JAGNHN01. The sequence continues at coordinate 5,295 of JAGNHN010000028.1, read as the reverse complement.
AGTTTGCCGTCGACCTGAACAAAGATGCCCAGATGCGGGCCTCTTTTTATCTGCTGCAAATCAAGCCCTTACTGGGTAGTGCCCAGGATTACCAGGTGGATATGGAAGAGATCCCACCGGAAGACATCGTCCTGTATTCTGAAAAGGCCATGGGCAATGGACTGATATCCAGCATTAAAGATGTGATCTATGTCCCCGGTGAATTGTTCGACAAGAGCCGGACGCAGGAGATGGCGGAGGAAATCGACCTATTGAACAAGAAGATGGTGGAAAAAGGACAAAAGTATGTCCTTGTCGGCCCGGGCCGCTGGGGCACCCGTGACCGCTGGATCGGTATCCCCGTCTATTGGCCGCAGATCTCCAATGCCTGTGTGATTGTGGAGACAAGTCTGAAGGACTTCCCCCTGGATGCGTCTTCAGGCAGCCATTTTTTCCACAACGTCGTTTCCATGAATGTGGGCTATTTCAGCGTTCAACCCGAGATGTCGGGCAGTTATATCAATTACCTTGTTCTGGAAGAACAGGAGGTCGTTTATCAGGGGACCTTCTTCCGGCATGTTCGGTTCAAACAGCCTTTTTCCATCCGCATGGACGGAAAGAAGCGCATCGCCGTCGTAACGCGTTAACAAGTCACAGATGCTGTGCGTAGCGTCCACGCTACGCACCAACATGACGCTACGGACAGCGCGGCTATTTCCCGGCTTCCAGGCGCTTCTTTTCTGCGAGTTTTTTCAGCACCCAACATGACGCTACGGACAGCGCGGCTATTTCCCGGCTTCCAGGCGCTTCTTTTCTGCGAGTTTTTTCAGCACCTCTTCCTGGGTTGCCTTCGGGAGGGGCATATACTGGTAGAACTCCATGGAATAGTTCGCCCTGCCGCTCGTGAGGTTGCGCAACTGGGTGGCATAACCAAACATCTCCATCAGGGGCACGAAACCGTTCAGCTTCTGGGCACCTTTACGGTGGCGACGCATCGACTCAATCTTGCCCCTGCGTTTGTTCATGTCCCCGACAACAGCCCCGATATAATCATCAGGGGTGTTGATTTCCAGCTTCATGACAGGCTCAAGCAGGATGGGGGTGCCTTTCATGAATCCCTGCTTGAAGCAGACGGAAGCACAGGTCTGGAACGCCATGTCCGAGGAGTCCACAGGATGAAAACTGCCATCCAGCAGGACCACCTTGACATCCACCACGGGGAAGCCAGCCAGGACGCCCCTTTCCAGGGTTTTCAGGATGCCCTTGTTGACAGAAGGCACATATTCAGCAGGGATGACACCTCCCTTGATCTTGTCCACGAACTCATAACCCTTTCCTTCGTTAGGCTCAATCCGCATCACTGTATGGGCAAACTGTCCCTTACCCCCGGTTTGCTTGACATGGCGGTAATTGCTTTCCACTTCCATGGTGATGGTCTCACGGAAGGCCACAGCAGGTTCTCCAACGACCACTTCCACCCCAAACTCATGTTTGAGCCGGTCGACGATGATCTCCAGGTGCAATTCGCCCATACCCGAGATGATGGTCTCTTCGGTTTCGTCGTCATACCTCACGGTGAAGGAGGGGTCCTCGTTGGCCAGCTTGGAGAGGGCTTCACCCAGCTTGCTCTGGTCTTTGCGGTTGGCCGGGGTGATCTTGAGCTCAATGACTGTGGGTGGAATATGGATGTTTTCAAGGTGGAGTGGATGTGCGGTATCACACAGGGTGTCTCCTGTCTTGGTATATTTCATTCCGATCAGGGCGACGATATCCCCGGGGCCTGCCTCCTGAATCTCCTCCCGGTCTTTAGCATGAATGCGGTACAACCTTCCGATGCGCTCGGGCTTACCTTTGGTGGTGTTGAGCACCTGTGTGCCACTGCTGAGTTTGCCGGAGAAAATGCGGACAAAGGTTTGCTGGCCGACATAAGGGTCATTGATCAGTTTAAACGCCAGGGCTGCAAAGGGTTCTTTGACCGAGGGACAGCGTGTATGCGATTTTTCAGGGTCATCGATATCCGATCCAACGACGGCGCCAATATCGACGGGAGAGGGAAGGTAATCTACGACGGCGTCCAGCAGGAGCTGTATCCCTTTGTTTTTGTAAGCAGCGCCGCAGAGCACAGGTGTAATGAGCATCTTCAGTGTGGCGCTGCGCAGTGCTTTTTTAAGCAGTTCTTCCGGAACTTCTTTGTCTTCCAGGAAGAGCTCCATGATGCGTTCGTCCCATTCGGCCAGGGTTTCAGCCAGCTTTGACCGGGCTTCCTCTACCTGTGCCAGGTATTCAGCAGGTATCTCTGTTTCCTGCCTTTCGTATTCAACAAAACGGAAGGCTTTGCGGGTGATGATGTCGATCATGCCATGGAAGTCTTCCTCTGCTCCCATGGGAACATGGATAGGCACGGCATTGGCGTCCAGGTACTTATTCATCTGCCCAATGACTTCGGTAAAATCGGCTCCCACACGGTCCATTTTGTTGATGAAGGCGATACGGGGCACGCGGTAGCGGTCGGCCTGGTTCCAGACCGTTTCGCTTTGGGGTTCCACGCCACCCACGGCGCAGAAAACAGCGATCATCCCGTCCAGCACACGGAGGGAGCGTTCCACTTCGACGGTGAAATCGACGTGACCCGGTGTATCGATGAGATTCAGCTGATAATCATTCCAGTGGCAGGTCACGGCAGCGGAGGCGATGGTGATCCCGCGCTCCTGTTCCTGCTTCATAAAGTCCATGGTAGCCTGTCCATCATGTACCTCACCCATCTTCCGGTTGGTGCCGGTGAAGAAGAGAATGCGTTCACTGACAGTTGTTTTGCCGGCATCGATGTGGGCGGCAATACCAATATTCCTGAGTTTACTAAGTGGCATGGTCAAAATTTTTGCAAAAGTAGTCTAAATAAGCATGCTGACAATTCATGCTCATATTAAGATATTATCAAGGTTATGAGCGGGGGTTAACAAGTCTCAGATGCTGTCCGTAGCGTCCTCGCTACGGACTTGATAATCATGATTTTTGCTTAATTTTCCTCGCATTCATCTATGTCGGTTCTACTTGTTGAGTTGTCATTGACATGTGAAAAATTCTTCTTGTTCCTTTCTTTGCGCGCCCATAAACAAACTAACCAGAGCAGGCTTGTGCCATAGGTAATTTCTTCTTTCCTCCAAGGCTTCGGAAATTTTTAACCCCAATCCCCTATTATCCTGACGAAAAAGGGCTTATCCGCTACGCGGATAACAATTGGAGTTCCCAAGACGCAGCGACAGTTGAAAGTTGAAAGTCGAAAGTTGATGGTGATCGCTGATGGCTGATCGCTGTAAACTGGAAAGTCCCCATGCAGTCCGTAGGCTCCGCCTACGGACTGGGCTCCGCCTACGGACAACATTATACGCACCTCAGCAATGCCAAGGGCTGAAGGGGTAGACACGGGTGAGAAATAATACCAGAGATACCCCTTCATACTTACTACCATGTATTAGGAAACCTGCCATGGATTGCTATATTTGTATTGTATCTTACAGACCTGACCGTATCATTTACAAACCGAAAAAACATGGAAAAAGAGAAGTCTTGGCTTAGAAGAGGACTTGAGAGGATTTTGGTTGATCCTTTGAAAAAAGTTGTCTTAGCGGGAGGAATAATGGCGGGAGCTTTTTCTCAAGGAGTTGAGGCGCAGAATCCGGTTATTTTTTATGGAATGCAGAATTTTGATCCGGGTACGCAAAATAATGTTCTTAGTGGGGGGAGAGTTCATTTTAATTATTATGGCTCGGGAGATGCGAATGGAGATGGAATTTTGGATTGGGCGGATTATAGCGCAATGCAACAAGGAATTTCAAACGATAGGACGGATTTGAACGGGGATGGCATTACGAATTCAGCAGATTTGGTTTTGATTAATAACTTTTTGAATGGGCAAACGAAATATCTTCCCGCACACTGGGATTTATTACAAACTTCTTCAGAAAGAATTTTTTGGACAAATAAGGCGCTTGCAATTGATTCAACTAATTTTCATTCGCCAGGTCCTAATTGGGATTGCACGCAATATGCAACTCAAACAATGATAAATTTAGATGGAGTAGAAAAAATAGGTCCTTCAGTTTATAATCCAAATATACATGATTTTTCAAAAAATGGAAGATTTAATATTCCGACTTATTGGGTTGCTACTTATTCGTCTTCGGGGATATCTCATGCTATCAACGCAGTATTCGTGGGAGATTCAACAACGAAGTTTAGCGATTGGTATTTTATTGAACCTCAAACAGATGGGCAAGTAATTCCTGGAAGTTGGTCTATGGGATTAAATGTTGGAGTTGAAATTTGGAAAGAGATGTATGTCTCTAATGGACAAACGTCTGTGCATTCAAATATGTTCATTATGAAATTCGATTTGATAAATGGAGAAGGAAATTTTGTTAATGCTGGTTCAATTGTTCCAACAACGAGAAAGCGTATTCCTCTTAATCCTGTAAACGAAGTTGTTCCTTCGGATACTTCTGTCTTTTTGGGACAATCGGTAAATCCTCAAAATACTGGAAATGTTTATAATATAAGTGATGGGGCGGATGTTTTTTATAGTGATTCTTTATTGGATTATGGAAATGGAAATTCAAGAATTTATAGAACTTTTAGTTGGAAGCCATTTCATTATTATATTGATAGTGCTGCTCCTACAACTCTTTTAAAAGAGTATCCCTGGAGTTGGTTGAATGTGGATTCTCTCGGCACTCAAATAATTGATGTTGTGGATAATCAAGCTCCGGTTGTTTCGGTTGTTTCTCCAATTTATTCAGTTCCATATCCCGCAACAAATATACCTTCTCCTCAATTTAGTGTTGTAGATAATTCTGGACTTCCAGTAAATATTAATTATATAGGAGATTCGCTTACACAAGAGGCGAATGGATGCGGACAGTTTAATTATGAACAATGGTTAAAATACGAATTTACTGATTTAGCTGGAAATGTCAAAACTAAAACTTTTAAGAATGCAGAAATTTACAAGCCAAATGAATCTCTTGAATTTAGTTATGTGCCTTCACCAGACACAACGGTTGGAAAGTGGTTTGAAGTTCTTCCTTCAAATTTGGAAAATTTTGTTAAAGCAGAAGATAATCTTTATTCCCAAAATAATTTAAATTTTGTATACACTCCTAATTTAATAAATTCAAGTTCAACTGAAAAAAGATATCACTACTGACCGACTAACTTTTTATGAAAATAGGGGTTACTCCCCGAAAGTTTCACCCCTTGTTGTAGGTTTGTTTTTGGAAAGAAAACATACAACATGGGTAAAGATACAACGATAAAATT
>JAGNHN010000070.1 GCA_018001695.1 Lentimicrobiaceae bacterium | reverse complement strand
CGAGGTGATTAAAAATATAAGATGGGAAATGCCTTGGTGCCCACGACAGCTCTTGTTTAAATACCCCTAAGGGGGCTTTAAAACTCTTCTAACGAGGGAATCTTCGGGGGGGGGGGGGTATGGTGGACCGCTATATATATATTTGAGCTATCCATAAAAAACCGTTTAATTAACTAACGACATAAGTTAATCCGAAAATGACCAAAAGGTAACCCCCACTTGTGTATATTAGAATACTTCTAAATAACCGGAGAATGAAAAATAACCAATCGCAATACCTCTTATCCAGATGTTGGGAAAACAGAAGTTTCTTAACTGAGCATCTCTGCTATAACAAGCGGATAATGCAGGTATTCCAGGGCATGGACACGGGCTGCAAGGCTTTCCGGCGTGTCGTCAGACCTCACCTCACAGCGCACCTGCCGCAGGATGCGGCCTTCATCATAGTGCTCATTCACCAGATGAATGGTGATGCCGGAAACCGCATCTCCATTTCTTAACACCGCTTCATGAACATGCATACCATACATCCCCTTGCCACCATAGTCCGGTAACAAAGCAGGATGGATATTGAGGATGCGGTCAGGCCAGGCCTGGATGAGTACACCGGGTATTTTCAGCAGAAAACCCGCCAGAATGATGGCATCCGCTCGCTTGTGCTGCAGGTAATCCAATACCTTGCCCCCGTCCCTGAAGTCTTCCCTGCCAAACACCCTGGATTCGATGCCAAGCTGACGGGCACGTTCCAGCACATACGCATCCGGGCGGTTGCTCAGGATGCAACAGACCTCCGCGCCCCCGTGGGACCGGAAATAGCGGACGATGTTCTCTGCATTGCTGCCATTGCCGCTGGCAAGCAAGGCAAGCTGTTTCAAACCGGTAGCCATGCTTTGCAAAAGTAGGGAATACCCCGCAGGAATCATAATGCGCTACCTGCTTAAGGGTGAAAATTAAATGTTTGATAACCTGTTTATTATGATTTTTTTTGCGTAGGATAGAAATAATTTATTTCTTTGCATCCGTATAACCAAAATTGTTCAGCTATGTCCGACATTGCGGAAAGAGTAAAGGCCATTATTGTGGATAAACTCGGTGTTGATGAGAGTGAAGTGACCATTGAGGCCAGCTTCACCAACGATCTGGGTGCTGATTCCCTTGATACCGTTGAGCTCATCATGGAATTCGAAAAGGAATTCAATATTTCTATTCCGGATGACCAGGCCGAGAAGATCAGCACTGTAGGTGAGGCTATCGCTTACATTGAGAACAATAAGTAATCTTACACATTTCTTCTATGGAGTTGAAGCGGGTTGTCGTAACCGGCCTCGGCGCCATTACCCCATTAGGCAATACTGTCCCGGCGTACTGGGACAGTTTGGTTAATGGTGTCAGTGGTGCGGCCATGATACAGCGTTTTGATGCCTCTAAGTTCAAGACGCAGTTTGCCTGTGAAGTGAAAGGCTTTGATGGCCTCAATTTCTTCGATCGTAAGGAGTTGAGAAAGTATGATCTCTACGCCCAGTACGGTCTGGTCAGCGTGGATGAAGCCGTCAGGGATGCCGGTCTCGATCTGGAGAAGATCAACCTGGACCGCGTTGGCGTCATCTGGGCCTCCGGAATCGGCGGACTGGACACTTTCCTGAAAGAGGTGAGCGATTTCGCTAAGGGTGATGGCACACCCCGCTTCAATCCATTCTTCATCCCGAAGATGATCGCCGATATCACGGCAGGGCATATTTCCATCCAGTACGGATTTCGCGGCCCCAACTTCGCCACCGTTTCGGCCTGTGCTTCCTCGGCCAACTCATTGATCGATGCCCTGAACTACATCCGGCTTGGGAAAGCCGATATGTTTGTTTGCGGTGGATCGGAAGCGGCCATCAACGAAGCCGGTATCGGTGGTTTCAACGCCATGCACGCCATCTCGGTGCGCAACGACGACCCCCAGACGGGTTCCCGCCCGTTCGACAAGGACAGGGATGGTTTTGTGCTTGGGGAAGGCGGTGGTGCGCTGATATTTGAATGCCTCGAGCATGCCCTGGCCAGGGGTGCCAAGATCTACGCAGAAGTTGCCGGCGCCGGCCTCTCGGCAGATGCTTACCATATGACGTCCCCACATCCGGATGGCATGGGAGCTGCCCTCTCCATGAAACTGGCCGTGGAAGACGCCGGTATTAAGCCTACCGACATCGACCATATCAATACGCATGGCACCTCCACACCATTGGGAGATATCGCTGAGATCAAAGCCATCAATCATTTCTTTGGGGAGCATGCCGGCACCATCAACATCAATTCGACCAAGTCGATGACCGGTCACCTGCTCGGCGCAGCCGGCAGCGTTGAAGCCATTGCCGCCATTCTGGCCGTGAAAAATGACATCATTCCGCCGACCATCAACCACTTCACCGATGATCCGGAAATCGACCCTTCGCTGAACTATACCTACGGCAAAGCTGTCAAACGCGACGTCCGTTATGCCCTTAGCAATACCTTTGGCTTCGGAGGCCACAACGCGACGGTGATCTTCAAGAAATACGAAGGGTAAAAGGTGGTCTCTGATGCCTTGAACTATATCAGGGCGGTGTTTTCGCCCGACAGGGCCTTACGGCAGTCGATCCATAACTTGTTCGGTTTCTGGCCAGGCAATATCTACCCCTATAAACTGGCCCTGCGCCATAAATCCGCATCACGGGATTTCATCCATGGTACGCGTCTGAGCAACGAGCGGCTTGAATACCTGGGTGATGCCGTGCTGAGCGCTGTGGTTGCCGACCTCCTCTTCAAACGTTTCCCCAGCAAGGAAGAAGGCTTCCTGACCGAGATGCGCTCCAAGCTGGTGTGCCGGGCACAACTCAACAAGCTCAGCAATAAACTGGGACTCGATCTCCTGATCACCCATAGTCCTGAAATCAATGGACAGGCACGCTCCATGAAGGGAGATGCCTTCGAAGCCTTTATCGGTGCCCTCTACCTCGACAGGGGATATCGCTTTGCCCGGAAAATCATTATTCACCGCATCATCCATACACATTTTGACCTCGATCAACTCGAACATAGTGAACTGAATTTCAAGAGTAAATTGATCGAATGGGGGCAGAAAGAAAAAAAGCAGGTTGAGTTTAAAGTGCTCAGGGAGGAAGGAAGCGGACAGGATCGCCATTATGTGGTGGAAGTGCTGGTGGATAATGTGTCCTATGGATCCGCGCGTGACCATTCCATCCGCAGCGCTGAGAAAATCCTGGCCGAAAAAGCATGCGCCCGGCTCGCCGTTGAACATGAAGAATCGGCCCCGGTTCTGGCAGATTAGCTTTTCTCCACCGGAAATCGTACCTTAGCCTCAGCCCCTTCACGGGCACAGCAAAGCATCTGACCCATGGCCCGCCGCATCAAACTGGAACTGGAACATGAATGGCCTTACCGCATCCTGGGCATAACCGCCACCATCCAGGATTACCGGCTGGCTCATTTCATCTCCCAGAAAACCGGGCTACTGTTTCAGCGCCAGGAAGACCTGTCGCTGGCCTTGCCTTCAAAAACCTGGTCGCTGCCGCTCTATACCGCCAGGGACAAAGAACTACGCGTGGATTATATCATCATCCCCAACAGGATGGAAAACACCTACCTGATCCCGGCCGAGAAGCGCTTCGATTACTTTCTGATTGCAGGCGGCGACGGCAAGCCGCCACTGGAAAAGATGGCCAGGACGCTGCAGAAAACACAGCATATCCTGTTCTGCCACAGCCTGGAGCTGGAGAAATGGCGGGATGCCCCATATTTCTTCCACGACCTGGAAATGAACGTGCGCGCCTGCTGCCTGAAATGACCAGCGCTGGGATACAATAGCATTCTTCAATGACTGAATTCAGGCTGCTTGGAAAGCGGTGTCCAGCCAATGATGCGCTTCAGGGCCAACGGAAAGGGGGTGTTCTCCTGGCCTTCCAAGCCTAGGGCTTTGCAAGCCTCCTGAAGCACAGACAGATCCGCAGATGTCAATGCCACGCTTTGCTGGTAGGCGCCATTGACAAGGATCTCGGAAAACAAGCACATGACGCCGGCCACAGGAACAAAGGACTGCCGGCGCTCCCGGATATTCAGCCCCACAAGCTCAGGCGATGTGGCGACGATCCTGTCCAGGAATTCTTCCTGGCTCATCTCTGAAAAACGCACCGCCATGCGGATCCCCAGCAGGGGAAGAACACTGTCTTCAATTTCTCTGCCTGCCACCGGAAAGGCCTCTTCCACCCGCATCAGCCACTGTTCAATGCCCTGTTCTGCATCCAGAATCTCCTTAATATACAACACATTGTCCTCTATGTAAGCCTGGATCCGGTTGGTGTTGCGGGAGAGGATATACACGGCATCGGATTGAACCAAAGGAGGTTCCAGGGTTATGGATTTCGACGGTATCCATCGCGCCATCAGATCAAGTCCGAAGATGCGGTATTCAAAAACAGGTTTGTTCCAGGGCATAGGGTGAAAAATATGTGCGAAAAGTAAGGAATAAAACAAAAGACCTGTTCATCTCTTTTCCTGAATCAGGATTATCCGGGGATCTGAAGTCTACGGCCATGCAACGACCTGCTGGAATACATTATCCATGAAGAACAGGCTGATGAACGTCAGTAATCCGGCGGCCAGCGGGGTGATGACCCAGCCCATGGCGATACGCGCCAGGACAGAGAAACGCAGGTTACGTGGGTTTTTAAGTAATCCGATGCCCACGATGGCTCCCACAATGGTATGGCTGCTCGATACAGGTACCAGGGGAAAAGCCGGCAGGCCCAGGGCCAGCATCCATGTTTGCATTTGAGAGGATGAAAAGATGAAAAGGACCAGGGCATGGGACAAAACGGCAGCGATGGCCGCTTCAGATGTCAGCTCATACAGATCCTTCCCGACGGTATTCATGATTTTGTGTGAATAAGTAAATACCCCGACCGCGATGGCGATCCCACCCAGGAGGAAGAGCTGACTGGTCCCGCTCAGGTTGAAGGGTCCCAACTCAAAAGGGGGTATGTTGAGAGAATGCACAAAGACCCCCATGACATTGGCGATATTATTGGCCCCGAGACTATAGGATCCAAAGGCACCAACGATGATCAGGGCAGTCCTGATGTAGGCGTCCAGCTTGAGCAGATGAATGCGACTGCGCAGTAGTATTTCCTTGATAAGCAAATAGATGCCCATGGCAAACAATGCGCCCAGGACCGGGCTCATGAGCCACGACAGGGTAATCTGTCCAAGGGCTGCAGTATCGGTGGGCTTGCCTGCGTAGATATTCCATCCGATGATGGCACCTACGATGGCTTGTGATGTGGAGACCGGAAGTCCGGATCTTGTCATCCAGAACACGGAGATCCCTGTGGCCAGCGCTACGGTAAAGGAGCCGGCCAGGGCATTGACAGCACCCAGGGCACCCAGGGTATCGCTGGCACCTTCACCCTGGACCACTGCGCCAAGGATGACGAAAAGCGAGCAGATGATTGCAGCCGTCCGGAAGGATACCATGCGCGTGCCCACCGCCGTGCCAAAAACATTGGCAGCATCGTTGGCTCCCAGTGACCAACCCAGAAACAATCCGCTGGTGATATAGATCAGAAACATCCCCGTTCTACTGCAATTTGGTTTAGATCATCCTTTTGATGGCGAAAATGGTCAGGAGGTCAGCTACGCCCTCGGAGATATCAGCCACCCTGTCAATATGACCAACGAAATACCTGATCTGCTGTTTGTTGCTTAAATGAATGTCGTCCATCTCCTGAAAAAGCCGGGTTTTGATACGCTCCCCAAGGTCATCGGCCTCGCGTTCATAGTAATAGACCCGGTGGAGGCGGTCGTTGACCAGCTTGACATCCTGGAAAAAAGCCCGCGCTGCCAGGATGATGTTCTCTGCCGCCTTGCCGGCCACTTTGATCAGGCGGACAATATCTTCATGTAACACCTCCGGGATGAAGGGTTTTTCGATATTGAACTGCGACAGGCTGTCTTTGGCGGCATCGATGATGTCATCCAGCTTCTCGAGCAGCTCCAGGATATCGGCCCGGTATTCCGGTAAAAGAGAGAAGCTGTACATATCGCTTCTTACCTGCCGGCGGAAGGTATCTGCCCGCTCCTCCAATCGCCTGATCTGATTCAGGGCATCCAGAAAATCAACCTGGTTTCCACTCAGGTAATACTGCACCCCCTGACGGTAAACCAGCATCCCTTCATCCAATGCACCAAGGAACTCATCGATCCCACTGATCAGTGTTTCTGTCTTTCGAAATAGCCTGAACATTCTGATGGTCTTAAATCCAGTATAAAGATAGCAAGACAAGGGTATTCAGGTCAATAAATCTGTGGTTGGCAGGGGGAGGGAGAGGGAGAGGGAGAGGGAGAAGAAGAGGGAGAGGAAGAGGGAGAGGGAGAGTAAAAAAACTCACTCTCACTCTCACTCTCACACTGTCTAACCCCTCCCCAACCCCTCCCCTAAAATGGGAGGGGCTTTTAATGTCTTGTTTATCATAAACATACACCCTACAAAAGGGGGAGGAAGAGGAAGAGGAAGAGGGAGAGGAAGAAGAAGAGGGAGAGGAAGAGGAAGAGGGAGAGAGGGAGAACAACTCTGTGCAACTCCTTTTAACTCGGTGAAACTCTGTGGTTAAACAACCCAGCCCTTACAATAGGTTGACATATGGCTAAGGAGGTGAGGCGGACCCCCGAATCAGGAGGATGTGCTTCTGTCTGAGGCATTATTAAACCACAGAGTAACACGGAAAAAGAAACCGAGTTTCACGGAGTTGTTAGTCTTCGGATTAGAGTCAGCAGGCACAGCTTACAGACAACCGGTCCGCAGGCACAGCCTACGGACAACGGGTATCGTGGGCACGTGTGAACGTGGGCAAATGTGCACGTATGCACATTAACGGGATCACGTGAAATGTTTATGTGCACACGTTCGTACGGGCACACTTGCACACGTGCAAACGCCATATGAATGGCAACTGAAGCATCAGGGTGACTAAAACCAAGGTTTTACAAGTCCGTAGCGAGGACGCTATGGACAACGGGGTCTCTCCCCTCTCAGGGGAGAGATTTAGAGAGGGGTTGAGAGTGGTGTCGTTGAATGACGTCTTACATCTTGTTATTTGAGGGGCGATTTACTCCCGACAAAGGTCAGTTCCCTGACCAGGTTGTGCGCGCCGGCATACTTATCCATGATGAATACCACATAACGGATATCCACGTTGATCGTACGTTGCAGGTCCGGTTCAAAGGCGATATCACCACTCATGGCTTCCCAGTTGCCATCGAAAGCCAGGCCGATCAGTTCGCCCCTGGCATTGATGACCGGACTGCCTGAATTGCCGCCGGTGATGTCGTGATTGGTGAGGAAACAGACATACATGGTTCCGTTTTCTCCGTATACACCGTAATCTTTCTTCTCATAGAGTTCCTTGAGCTTATCGGGCACGATAAACTCAAAATTCTGCGGATCTTCTTTCTCCATCACACCCAGCAGGGTGGTGCGGTAGTCATAGTGAACGGCATCGGCCGGATAGTAATCCTGCACCGTGCCATAGGTGAGACGCATGGTGAAATTGGCATCGGGATAGAAGCTCTTATCTGACATCATTTCACGCATTCCTGCCACCAGGAGACGATAGCCCTTTTGCTGTCCGCCATCCTTGGCTGTATATGCAGTCCTCAACTCTGTGAATTTCTCCATAAAGGCGCTCATCAGGACCACGGCCGGGTCTTTGCGGATTACCTTGGCATTGGGTTTGGCTAACAGGGCATTGACTGTAGCGAGCTCGTCGAAGGCGGATTTCCTGAAGACATCAGCGGCCATGCGGCTGAAGTCTTCTTTGTATTTCGCGGCCAGTTGACGGAAATAGGCCGGTTGCTGGGCAGGATCCACATCGCGGTAGTACATCTCAAGCATGGCAGCAAGCAGGCGCTGATCCGTAGGCCTGTTGTAATCCTTGAAAAACTTGGGTGCCATCTCCCGGATACGTTCAACTTCACTTTTGACCTTGGCATCCTCCCCTTTTTCGAGGCTGACAGCCAGGCTTTCAAACTGCCGTGTGAAAGGCAGGATCTCAGCACCGGAAATGATGGCCTCAATCAGATAATAATAGGCCTTGTCATAAGCCTTCTTGGCCTCGTAACCGTCGCTGATCAGACTGAGCGCTTCTCCGTATGTCTCGGTACGTTTGGGATCCTGCAACACCCAGCGTGTAAACGCTGCCTCCTGTGCCTGCTTCTTGTCATATACATCCAGGCGCTTCAAACCACGCCGCATTCCGATGAAGTTCTTCCAGTAGTTGGAGATACCGGCATATTTGCTTGCATACTGAATGCGCACGGCCGGATTGGCATCCATGTCTTTCTTCATCACTTCCAGCTTCTTCTCCCTGACCATGATGCGGGAAGGCAATGTGGAATTGATATTCAGATCGATACCATAGGATGTCATATACCGTGAGGTGCGTCCCGGATAACCCATGATCATGGCAAAATCTCCCTTTTGGATACCATCCAGGTTGATAGGAAGGTGATGCCGGGGTACCAGCGGGACATTGTCCTTGGAGAATGCGGCTGGTTTGCCATCCGGACCTGCATACACCCTGAACAAGGCGAAGTCACCGGTATGCCGGGGCCACATCCAGTTGTCGGTATCATATCCGAACTTCCCAATGGAACTGGGCGGGGCACCTACAAAACGCACATCTTTAAAAGTCTCATAAACAAAAAGATAGTATTCACTTCCATAGAAAAAACCCTGGACACTGGCATCGTAATGGGTCCCTTCAACGGCTTCCTTTTCAATGACAGCAATGGTCTCCCTGATCAGGCGGTTGCGCTCCGACTCAGCAAGTTCCTCATTGATGCCTTTCAGCACCCGTGCTGTCACATCCTCCATGCGTACCAGGAACTTCGCTGTAAGTCCTTCATTGGGAAGCTCTTCTTCAAAGCGGGAGGCCCAGAAACCATCTGTGAGGTAGTCCTTCTCAACCGAGCTATGGGCCTGGATCTGTCCATAGCCGCAATGATGATTGGTAAGGATCAGTCCCTGGGTCGATATCACTTCTCCGGTACAGCCCCTTCCAAATATGATGATGGCATCTTTGAGGCTGCTGTTGTTTACGCTGTAAATCTCCTCCGGTGTAAGTTTGAGACCCATGGTCTGCATGTCTGTGTAATTCAGACGCTGAATGAACATGGGGAGCCACATCCCTTCATCGGCACGTGCGATGGGCATGGCCATGCCCAGCAGGACAACAATGGTTAAAACTTTGTTTTTCATATAATTATGGATTGATATTTCGAATTATTTCAGGATCAAATGAATTGTTCCCCTTTCTCGGTCCTGACATCGTTGACGAATTGCCGGATTTGCTGTTCCTCGTTGCGATGGCAGATTAACAGGATATCGTCTTCTTCGACCACAATATAATCCCGCAGTCCCTGCATAACAACCAGTTTGTTTTTAGGAACATTGACCAGGCAACTTTCTGAATCATATATCATTACATTGTCACCAACGATGGTATTACCCTGGGCATCCTTTTCGCGGGTATCGTATAAGGAGCCCCAGGTCCCCAGGTCGGACCAGCCGAAATCTGAAGACAGGACGTACACATTCTCCGCTTTCTCCATGACGCCGTAATCAATGGAAATGCTCTTACAAACGGAATAGGTATTCGTGATAAAGAGCTCTTCCTGAGGGGTGTTATAAAGATTCTCACCCTGGCTGAAGAACTGATGCACTTCTGGCAGATGGCGGGAGAAGGCGTCGAGGATGCTCCTTACAGACCAGATGAAGATGCCTGAATTCCACAGGAAATCGCCGCTCTGAAGGAAGGATTTGGCCAGCTCCAGTTCAGGTTTTTCGGTGAATGTCACCACTTTATGAATACGTGCATCCAGGCCGGCAAGGTCGCTTTCACGGAATTGGATATACCCATAACCCGTATCTGGACGCGAAGGCTGAATGCCGAGTGTCAATAGCCAGTCCTTGCCTTCCGTGGCCTGCATCCCTGCCAGGATATGCTCGCAGAATGCCTCTTCTCTCAGGATGACATGATCTGAAGGTGCCACGACCATAATCGCTTCCGGGTCGATCCCGGCAATTTTATGGCTGGCATAGGCAATACAGGGTGCCGTATTGCGGCGGGCAGGCTCTGCCAGGATGTGCTCAGGATGGATTTCTGGAATCTGCTTCCTGACCAGCCCTTCGTAATCCTTGTTGGTGACCACGAAGATGTTCTCAGGTGGGCATATCTTCCTAAAACGATGATAGGTAGATTGAAGCAGGGTTTCACCTGTCCCCAGTATATCGATGAACTGCTTGGGATGGTCTTTCCGGCTCATGGGCCAGAATCGGGTTCCAACACCACCCGCCATGATCACACAATAGAAATGTTCACTCATAGGGAATGCGGAATTGTTTTTCTTCCTTATAAA
>JAGNHN010000027.1 GCA_018001695.1 Lentimicrobiaceae bacterium | reverse complement strand
ATGTCGGCTCGTCACATCCTGGGGCTGGAGAAGGTCCCAAGGGTTCGGCTGTTCGCCGATTAAAGTGGCACGCGAGCTGGGTTCAGAACGTCGCGAGACAGTTCGGTCCCTATCTGTTGTGGGCGTTAGAAGCTTGAGGGCACCTGACTTTAGTACGAGAGGACCGAGTCGGACATACCTCTAGTGCACCTGTTGTGGCGCCAGCTGCATCGCAGGGTAGCTATGTATGGATGAGATAAGTGCTGAAAGCATCTAAGCACGAAACTTAGCCCAAGATGAGGCTTCTTTTAAGGGTCGTCATAGACCATGACGTTGATAGGCTGCAGGTATAAAGGCAGTAATGTCAAAGCCGAGCAGTACTAATTACCCGTAAACTTTCTTGACAACCAGACCAATGATATCGCAACATTCTTTCTTGTACACCCCTTCATATGTCTAAGGTATTTAAGGCCTTATGGTGACTATAGCGGCGGGGTCCACCTCTTCCCATTCCGAACAGAGAAGTTAAGCCCGCCAGCGCAGATGGTACTACTACGGTGGGAGAGTATGTCGTCGCCAGCCTTCTTAAGAGGTTGCCCCAAAAAGGCAACCTCTTTTTTTTTCCCCTACCCTGCTTTGAGGATCAGGATCAGGATGAGGATCAGGATGAGGATCAGGATGAGGATCAGGATCAGGATGAGGATGAGGATCAGGATCAGGATCAGGATGAGGATCAGGGTGAGGATCAGGATCAGGATCAGGATCAGGATGAGGATGAGGATGAGGGCCAGCGCGCCTAAAATTGAAATATCTTTACACCATGATAAAACTCCTGGCCATATGCATGCTTCCGTGGAATATCATCATGACCACACCACCGGATTCATCCATCGTGCCGGACTCTTCCATTATCCATTTTGTCGCCCTCAACCACGTATCAGGTAGCACAACCGATACCTTCCAACTCGACACAAGACCGGTTCAGGCCCAACGTTATGACGCTGCTTCCATCCACTTCCAATGGATGGCAAATACCGGTAACGCCGGCACCGCCCCACTTCCCCTCTTCTTCACTGCCGACTCACTCAGCATACTGAATCCCGGTTTTCACAGCCAGCACGTTTATACATCCCCCGCCTCATCGTCCTTACGGTTCATCAGGCGGAAGCCTTTTTCTGATCTCTATTATGTCATGGGAGCCGGCAAAGAACAAATGCTCGATCTGCGCCACTACCAGCCTGCCGGGAAACACCTCGACTTCACCCTGCATTACCGCATCGTCAATGCACCGGGTAGTTTTCAGCGACAACGATCCAATCTCAATGCTTTCAGTCTGAATGGGCGTTACCAAACCCTCGACCAACGCTACACCCTCGACCTTACCTTTCGTAATTATATCTTCCGGAATGAAGAAAACGGTGGAATTGCCAACGATTCCCTCTACCTGTCGGGAGAAATCAGCGACCGCCGCGTGATACCGGTAAACCTGCAGCAAGCCTCCTCGGTTCAGCGACTGAGTGCCTGGACAATGCAGCACCGCTTCCGTCTGCAAAAACCGGATGAGGCAAAAAAAGAATCCCTGCTGCTCCCCAAACAACTGATCCTTACATCTGAGCTGGATCAACCTTACCGCGTGTATAAGGATATGAATCCTGCTTCCGGGTATTACCGGGAAATCCTGAAGGACTCCACCCTGACGCTTGATTCGCTCCATCTGATGAAGTTCCGTCATGTCCTGACCTTAACAAACCAGGGAGACAAACCGCTCAGATTTAAATACGATGCAGGAATCGCCTACCATACCGGGAATTATTTCGATGGGGAATCCAATACGAAAGACCAGCTTTATGAGGGCTTTGCATTCCTGATGTTCAAACCCCTGCCCTACCTTCAATGGCATGCGCATTCCAGAATAATCAAAGGTGGTTATCAGGATGGAGATCATGAATATCAGGTGCGCGCAATATTTCAAATTCATCAAAAAATGGCGACTGAAGCAGGAATCCGTAAGACCAGCCGACATCCGGATCTCTTCGTTCAGCGTTTTCATGGAAACCACCATCTATGGGAAAATGATTATCCGGCCCAGAAGACACAGCATGTGTGGATTGGTCTAACACATCATACCATCAGCCTTAAAACGCATTATACCCGAATTGAAAACATTTGCTACTTTGACCTTCTTGGAAATCCGAGGTATCAGCCTGAACCCATCCAGCTATGGTATACAGAGCTGACAGGAAAGAACGAATCAAGACATTTGGGTATCAGCTACCGCCTCCGGCATCAGATGAATGACCGCGGCAGCCTGCTTCGCTTTCCCGATTTTCTGGGTAGTCTTTCATTGTACTTCTTTGCCGATCTCTTCGATCATGCACTGCATTTGCATACCGGCGCCGATCTAACATACCTGAGCGACTGGAAAGGCCTGACCTATGTGCCAGAGGTCAGTCATTTTGCCCTTCAGAACAACATGCAGAATGGAAACACCTTGCTGGCAGATGTATTTGTGCACTTTCATCTGAGTCGGGCAGTTATCTTTTTAAAGTACCGGGACCTGGCTTCTGCGCTGACAAACGATGGGTTTAAGCTCGTTCCTCACTATCCCATGGCCCGTCCAGGGCTGTTCTTTGGGGTGAAGTGGCGGTTTCTTGACTGATATGTGATTGATACTCAAACACCTTATTGTTAGCTATTTGTTAAAAAAATGTTTGATGGTTTGTCAGAAAATGCCTAACTATGCACCACCAAAATCCAAAAAAATCATGGGAAAGAAACTTTTATTCTTCGTATTTGCAGCCCTCGTTGTAGCTGCTTGTAACACAACCAAAGAAGAAGAGCAGCAGGTTATGACGGTAAGTCAACTGCTCGAAAATGCAGCCACAATGGTGGATAGCACCGTGATGGTAGAAGGCACCGTGATCCATGTATGCAAACATGGTGGCGCCAGGTTGTTCCTCCGCGATGCTGCTGGCATGGAGATCAAGGTAGAAGCTACAGATGAGCTCGTTCAGTTTGATGCTACACTTGAACAAACCGACATCATTGTTACAGGTATTGTGCGCGAACTCCGCATCGATGAAGCCTACCTCCAGGAATGGGAAGCTGAACTGGCCGCAGCAGCTGCTGAAGTTGTTGAAGAAGGCGCAGAAGTGGCTGAAGCACCTGCCGAAGCACCTGCTGAAGCACCCGCAGAAGCAGCCGCTGAAGTTGAAGGAGAACCGCATCCGGATAGCCCCGGCAAGGATGACCACGCTGAAGATCCCGTTGCCAAAATCGCTGCATACCGCGAAAAGATCGCTGCTTCCACCACAGGTTACGTCAGTGAGTATTGGTTCGAAGCCAAATCATTCACAGCAAAGACTGTTGAGCAGGCAGAAGAAGCCCCTGTTGCAGAGCAGCAGTAATTCAATTTCAAAGATTGCAAAGCCCGGGTCGTTGCATACCCGGGCTTTTTTTATCAAATGACATTATGGAAATTAAGTGGAGGAAATACAACCGGGCCATACACAGGGATCTGGGTTATTTTTTTTGTGTGATGACCATCATCTATGGACTGTCCGGCATCGCACTGAACCACATTGATACTTGGAACTCCAACTTCAGTGTCATCACGAAGAACAAAAACGTCCCCCTTCCGGCTCAGGTAGATTCCATCAAAAACAAGGATGTTTTTGCCATGATCAAACCCTTTGGGGAGAAAACCTTTGTAAAAACCTACCGTCCTGAACCACAAGTATTGCGGGTCTATATAGTAGGAGGCAACATCGATGTGGATCTACGTTCAGGAAACGCAAGACTGGAAAAGACCATCCGCCGACCCGTTTTTTACCAGATGAACCGCATGCATTACAACAAGCTGAAAAGCGGATGGACCTGGTTTTCAGACATCTTTGCCGGGGCCTTGATTATACTGGCAATCAGTGGATTGTTCATTTTAAAGGGGAAGAACGGCATTACAAGAAGAGGAGCCTGGCTCACCCTGGCCGGACTCCTCATCCCGATTATCTTCCTGATATTGTATCTATAAATAAGAGGCTACCGGATACCTATCAGATATTGATGAAGCGCATCTCACCAAAAACACAATGCGCTTTGATCGTCAATACAGGCTTGGCGGCATCAAAATGGAACTGGCGGTAAGCTTTATTACCAAAACTGTAGTTTGACCCATCGGGCATCATCACGGAGCAGAAAGAAAACTCCCCCTGGATTTCATAATTCATCCCTGAAGGGATACGGACGTGCATCTCTCCGAAGACACATTTCAGGTGAATGGTCTGCGACTCTGTCAGGTTGAGCGCGCCCAGGTCGAGTTTTACCTGCCCGAAAACCACACTATGCTCTCTGTCACCCGGTTGCATGGTGAAATTGGTTTCAGAAAAAGCGGTACGGGTACCTGTTGAGGTGCCACGGAATGGAATGCCCTTGATCAACAGGATCCCCAGGGCAATCAATGCAATGGAAAAGAGCACCCTGAAGAGCGGGAAGTCAAAATCAAAGAGGTTTTCCATGAGCCATACACCACCAATGACCACCAGGAGGATACCCCAAAAAGAGCGGCGGAAGAGAAAAGAATTCATCGTTTACGTGTTAAAGGTTATAGAATCAGGTGATATTTCGTTTTCTTTTGATCCGTTCATAGGCTTCATTCAGCGCCCTGAATTTCTCCTCGGCGGCCTTGTGTATTTCAGGTCCCAGATGACTAACCTTATCCGGGTGATGGCGCATGGCCTGCCGGCGATATGCTTTCTTCACCTCTTCATCGCTTGCATCCGGACTGATTTCCAATATTTGATATGCAGCATCATCATCCTTCCTGAACATGGCCTCAAGCGCCTCCAGCTCCGAAGGGGGCATACCCAGCCACATTCCGATCTCCTTGACCATGGTCCACTCAGCTGGATGAACCTGTTCATCGGCACGTGTTATGGCAAATAAGAAATGCAGCAATTGCAGGCGTGAAGGGTATTCCATCTGTAGCCGTATTTGCCGGCAAACGGGTTGAATATCAATCTCCTTCTGTAGAATCTCTCTCAAAACCAATATCAACTCAGCGGCTTTGTCGGCACCGAACTGTCGTTGGAGAAATTGTTTTACCAGGTCCAGTTCAACACGCTTCACTGTACCGTCGGCCCGCATCACTGCTGCCGTCAGGATCAGCAGACTGATGCTGAAGTCGCCTGGTCTGGTAGGGCCCTGTCTAATCTCGTATTCTCCGGATTGCATGCCATCCACCATGGATCCAAAAAGGAATCCCAGTATTCCTCCGATGGGGCCACCCAATGCCCATCCCAAGCCTCCACCTATCCACTTACCTAGTTTTGCCATACATCGAATCCGCAGGCCATGCTGTCAAAAAGGGCCTGGCCTTCCGCTGAAATCAAGAGTTAAGAATTAGACGGTGACAGCACCTGAAAGTTACGCATTTCCATGCAATAAGATGCTGTCACCTGTCAACCAATATTTTAAGGCACGATGGTATCGAGTGGAAGTCCGTAAGTTTCTTCCATCCTGATGTGCATCGTTTCAAGCTGATCCAGGATCGGGTTGTATATTTCCGGAATCACGGGGATGTGCACGCCCTTGGCCGTGATCTTACCTTGAAGAATCATGTCAACCCCGCAGGCAGCCGGAAGGGCAACCGTCCTCGCGATGCTGGTATCCGTGGCCGGTGTACCGAAATCCAACAGTCTGGATTTGATGACCTCACCGCTGCCATCCGGATAGGAAGCCACGAATGTATGCTGCATGGCCACCATATCCCTTTCATGGTCTTCGATCATCATCTTATCAATCATCAGATCCGAGGTAATATCGAAGGCTGAACCTTTCGCCAGGTGCACCGGTTTCTCATTGAACATGCCCAGCCATTCCAGAGCGACAACAGGATTGGATTGTTTGTCCAGACCCAGTTTGGCGGCCACCTTTCCGGCAACATCACCACCAGGCTCAACCCCAGCAAGTTTAGCGGTCAGGCTGGCATAAGTCATTCCCTGCAGGTCCATCTCGTCATAGCTGATTAGTTGCAGGGCTTTCATAGCGTCCAGGATTTCGCACCATTTGGTGTAACGGAAAGTACCCCTGAATATAGTTTTGGTTTCTTTGATTCCGTATAGCGCGATATAAGGCAGGCTGTCGCGGTTGGGATAGATCTCCAGCTCTCCGACACCAGGGAAATCGAGACGCATGGGATTCTTAAACAGGTCCTCGGTAGGCACATAGATTTCATTGCCCTTCATCAGGAACTTCCCATCGTTATTGCCGGCCATAACGACTCCCTTGGGAGCCCAGGTAAACTTATAGTTAAAGGGATTTTTCTCCACTTCCGGTGCAACCAGGGCGCCGGTGATGGAATAGAATTCCTCTATTTTACCTCCCTTGCCGTGAACATAGTCGATGATGCGCATGGCAGACATATGATCGATCCCGGGATCAACGCCCAACTCATTGAGGATGATGATGCCGGCATGACGTGCCTGGGCATCCAGTGCCTGCATGGCTGGCTTAACATAAGAGGTGGTCACCATGTCCTTTTTCATTGCAATACACTTCTCAGCCACCATAACATGGTGCACCCAGGGCAAAAGGCTTACGGTCAGGTCATGGTCTGCGATCAGGCCATCGAGTTCATCGGTTTGTTCGACGGTCCAGGATACGGCCCTGCCATTGGGATGCCCGCCTATCATGGCCTCTGCTTTGGAACTGGTGCGTGTGGCCACCGTCACCCCATATCCCTTATCCAACAAGTAGCGCACGATGGGCCTTACCACCATGCCGGCACCCAGAATCAACACTTTCTTCATACGATTATAAGTTAAGGATTAGTGATTGTTAGCGTAATAACAACAACTCGCGAAGATAGACAATTTTCGCAGTGGCATCAGTCCGGAAACGAAACCTTTACATCGCTTCAGCCCACACCCGGCCTCAGAGGTAGCGCTGGATATACCTGTATTCAGGTGTCAGTTCGCCCTGGTGCAGAATGAGTGCCTTTCGAATGGCATTCGGCAGTGCCAGCTGGTCAAAGGGCTGGCTGTAATCAGCCTGGACGATGGCCGGGATATAGTTGAGCAGGACCTGGCTGAAATACTCGGACGACTCCCTGGGCAACTCGCTGGGGAGGATATCAACCGTCATCATCAGCAGTCCTTTTCCCTCATGACCCGGAGTGATCTGATGCGTAAACGGATCATATATAAAGATGGGATCTTCGATCTCGGCTGCTTTCACGCAACTCTCCACCGAACCATTGATATCACAGGTAATATCGCCGATAACTGTAAGCTTCGGACATCCATCCATATACAACTTCTCCAGATAGGCTTTGGTGACAATTTTGGGATAGCGACTGTCCCAGTACATACCATTCACCAATACACTCAGATGAGGTATATATTTTTCAAATGCATTACGGTAGAACTGGGGATTCTGGTAATAGTCATGCAGGTCAAAGGGACTGTCCTGTTTCAGTGGCTGGCTGATATGTTCCTCCTTGAATACGACTTTATAGAGGACATTGTTGGGTGCTTTACCTTTTTCTTTAAGCTTCAGGAGGTCTGATGGTTCAATTTCCTGGATGGGGAGAAGGGCGGAAATCTCCATGGCCCCGTTGGAAACATTGCCATAGCCGGTGATGCCGATGGTAAAGGGGCATAATGCTTCTGGCAGGCCTTGGTGGGCGATTTCATGTCCTGCCTTGATGATATCGCGGCGCGCATCGGCAAGGCTATCATATAGATGTGCTTGCTTGATATGAAGGAATGGCGTGTAATACCCCAGGTGCTTCAGTCTCAATCCCAGGCTCCATAGAGTGTTGATCATACCAGCGAGGCCGGCATAGCGTCCGAAGAAGATCAGGCGGCGTCCCATTTCATCCACCACCTTTTCATAATCGATCAAGTTGCATTTCAGCTCCATCATCCGCCTTAGCATAGGCATGTTGTACTCCTGGCCCTTGATAACATGAGAGAAGAACACATATGTTTTATGTGGTTCAAAGAAGCTGACCGGCATTTCCTTTACACCGAAGATAACCGGGGCCATTGCGAGGTCGGACACGATTTCAGCACCGGATTCACGGAAGGCTTCATCCGGAAAAATCCTTTTGGGTGAAGACTGCACCACCAGTTTGAGTCCGCTCTGTTTTGCCAGAAGGGCAGCATGTCTGGGGATCACGGGTGTACGCCGCTCAAGCCTGTACTTGTCCTCATGACGGATGCCAAAAACATTGTTCATATCGATGTAATTACATGGGTTAAGATAAGTATGCTAGCTCTATCCGTGCAAACTTAGGAAAAACCCGCTGCAATCCAAAAAGGAGTTGGTATTGCAGCATGAATATTAAGCGGGGATTTCATCCAAGATTTAACGTCCTTTTAACAGTGATAAGCGGAAAACCTGTAAATTTGCAAATTCAAATCAGGGTTATCGATTATTTAATTCATTATCAATACTTTCAATAGACCATATGGAAAAGAAGCACGTGTATCTCTTCGGAGACAAGAAAGCGGAAGGCAACGCCAAGATGAAGGAATTGCTGGGTGGCAAAGGCGCCAACCTGGCTGAAATGAACCTGATCGGGGTTCCGGTACCTCCAGGGTTTACCATTACGACCGAGGTATGCAATGACTATTATAAGGTAGGCAAGGAAGCCACCATCAAGACCATCCGGAAGGAAGTAGAAAAGGGCATCGCCTTCGTAGAAAAGGTGATGGGTACCCGTTTTGGCGACAGTCAGAACCCTTGCCTGGTCTCCGTGCGCTCAGGCAGCCGTGCATCGATGCCTGGCATGATGGATACCGTACTCAACCTGGGATTGAACGACAATGCAGTGGAAGGCATTGCCCGCAAAACAGGAAATGAGCGTTTTGCATGGGATTCCTACCGTCGTTTTGTCCAGATGTTCGGGGACGTAGTGTTGGGGATGAAACCCGAATCCAAGGAAGATGTGGATCCTTTTGAGGAGATCATCGAGCATATGAAAGAAGAGAAGGGCATCGTAAATGACACTGACCTGACGGCCGATGATCTGAAAGAGCTGGTCAGGCGGTTCAAACATGCCGTCAAGGAAAAAACTGGGCATGATTTCCCGGAAGATCCATGGGAGCAGCTCTGGGGTTCCATTGAAGCCGTTTTCAACAGCTGGATGAACGAACGTGCTGTTTATTACCGCAAGCTCAACAACATCCCCGAGGAATGGGGAACCGCTGTCAATGTGCAGGCTATGGTCTTCGGGAATATGGGCAACACATCAGGGACAGGGGTTGCCTTTACCCGCGATGCCGCCACAGGTGAAGACCTATTCAACGGGGAATACCTGATCAATGCGCAGGGTGAAGATGTCGTAGCCGGGATCCGCACACCCCAGCAGATTACGAAGGAAGGTTCCTTGCGCTGGGCCGAGCTGGCCAAGGTGAGCGAAGCAGAAAGAAGCAGCCAGTATCCTTCCCTGGAAGAGTATATGCCGGAGATTTATGCAGAGCTGATGGAATTACAGCAGAAGCTGGAAGACCATTACCGCGATATGCAGGACCTGGAGTTCACCATCCAGGAAGGCAAGCTCTGGATTCTCCAGACGCGTAACGGAAAGCGTACGGGTGCTGCCATGATCAAGATAGCAATGGACATGCTCCGTGAAGGCAAGCTGAAGAAGAAAGAAGCCCTGATGCGGCTCGAGCCCAATAAACTTGATGAATTACTGCATCCGGTATTCGACAAAGCCGCGCTGGCAGCAGCCCATTCTATTGCCCAGGGACTGCCTGCCTCACCGGGCGCAGCCACCGGACAGGTGGTATTCCATGCCGACGAAGCCGAGGTATGGGCCGCCAAAGGACATAAGGTCATCCTTGTCCGCATCGAGACATCGCCGGAAGACCTCAAGGGTATGAATGTCGCCGAAGGCATCCTGACGGCCCGCGGAGGTATGACCTCCCACGCTGCTGTTGTAGCGAGGGGTATGGGAAAATGCTGTGTATCAGGTGCCGGTAGCCTGAAGATCAATTATAAAGACCGCGTACTGAATGTGGATGATAAGGTCATCCGCGAAGGCGACTGGATTTCACTCAACGGTTCCACCGGAGATGTTTATGAAGGTAAGATTGCAACCAGGGATCCAGAATTGAGTGGGGATTTTGGTTTTGTCATGGAGCTGGCTGACAAGTATGCCACGATGAAGGTCAGGACCAATGCCGACACCCCGCATGATGCCCAGGTTGCTCGTGATTTTGGTGCAAAGGGTATTGGTTTATGCCGTACCGAGCATATGTTCTTTGGAGGAGATAAGATCATCGCCATGCGCGAGATGATCCTTGCCAAGGATGAGACAGGTCGCCGCAAGGCCCTCGAGAAACTCCTCCCCATTCAGCGTGAGGATTTTGAAGGCATTTTTGAGGCCATGCAGGATCTGCCGGTGACCGTGCGCCTGCTGGATCCGCCACTGCATGAATTCGTTCCCCATGATGATAAAGGTCAGCAGGAAATGGCAGAGGTGATGGGCATCAGCGCTGAAGAGGTCAAAGCATTGGTCGAAGGCCTGAATGAAAGCAACCCCATGCTTGGCCACCGTGGCTGCCGTTTGGGAAATACCTACCCGGAGATCTCTGAGACACAGGCCCGTGCCATCATCGAAGCAGCACTCAACCTGAAACAACGCGGTATTAAGGCCATTCCTGAAATCATGATACCCTTGACGGGAACATTGAAGGAGATGCAGCTGCAGGAAGAGATTGTTCGCAGCACCGCTGAGAAAGTATTTGAAGAACGCAATGACCGCATTGAGTACCTGGTTGGGACCATGATTGAAGTGCCGCGTGCTGCACTGACTGCACACGAGATTGCACAATCAGCAGAATTCTTCAGTTTTGGCACCAACGACCTAACGCAGATGACCTTCGGATACTCCAGGGATGACATTGGAAAATTCCTGCCAATCTATCTGTCGAAAGGCCTGTTGAAGCACGATCCGTTCCAGATCCTGGATCAGACGGGCGTTGGACAACTTGTGGAGATGGCTTGCAAGCGTGGGCGTAAGACCCGGCCCAATCTCAAGCTTGGTATCTGCGGTGAACATGGTGGTGAACCCAGTAGTGTTGAGTTCTGCCACCGGGTTGGCCTGGATTACGTCAGTTGCTCACCCTTCCGCGTTCCGATTGCCAGGCTGGCCGCTGCACAGGCTGTCATCCGCAAAAAGATGGAAAAGAAAGCCAAAAAGAAATAAATTACGGCTATAATATTATCGAGCCGGCCCGGAAAGGGGCCGGCTTTTTCTTTTTTGTCAAAAGCGCCCTGACGACCTTATTCACCAGGCGCCAGTAATTTAAATTACGTGTCTGTATACCAACATAATCAAAAGATATAAAAACCTTCACATATTAACTATTCAAGATATTTGGATGTTTTGTTTTTGCTATCTTTGCCGGTTTAACGGACCATCAAGATTTCACATATCCACAAACACAACGCTATGAACACAGGTGAAAGCATGAAATCACGCCTTTTGGCTGCATTGGCCGGTCATGCCAATGTGATGAAGAATGTAGAACGCAGGCAGATGATCCAGGATGCGGTTGCGCATCGCGAAGCCATGGTGTCCGAATCAGGGGCCCTGGCTGTATGGACTCCCAGGGAAAGCACCGGAAGGAGTCCGAAGGACACCGTATTTGCCAGGCATGAAGCCAGTGCCCATTTCATCGACTGGACTTCGCCCAACAACCTGCCGATCGAACCAGAGACTTTTGATATGTTGTTTGACGATGCCCTGGACATGATTGGGAAACACAACCGCCTGTATGTTACAGATCGCGTGATTGGTGCTGATTCCCGATATGCTTTGCCTGTCAGCCTTATCACTGACAGGGCCTTGTCAACGCTCTTCATTGACAATATGTTCCGGCCTGTTCCGGGAGATATTGACAGGTCCGTTTTCTACCAGAAGGATTTCATGCTGATCGCCTTGCCTTACAACAAGCTGCAGTCAGAAAAGTACAAAGGCAGGCTGCGCCAGATGCCGGATGGCAGCACCTCGGATCTCGTAGTGGCTGTTGATTTTGACCGCCGCATGGGCATCGTGATTGGATCAGCCTATATGGGCAGCATGAAGAAACTCATGTTCACCGTCATGAATTACTACCTTCCGCTGGAAGGCATTTTACCCCTGCATTGCAGTGCCAATGAAGGATCAGATGGTCGTTCTGCATTGCTGCTGGGCTTGTCGGGAACAGGTAAGACCTCCCTTTCTGCCGATCCTACCCGCGCGCTACTCGGCGATGACGAACATGGATGGAGCGAACATGGCATCGCCAATTTCGAGAACGGTTGTTATGCCAAGATGATCGACATCCATCCTGTAAAGGAAAAGGACATTTACGATGCCGTGATGCATCATGATGATTACCTCAACCACGGTGCCATCGTTGAGAATGCGATGATTTATCCGGACGGTAAATTCGATTACTTTGACGATCGTTACACGCCGAATTCCCGTTCCTCCTACCCTCTGCGCTACCTGAAGAACATCAAGGAAAGCTCTGTATCGGGTCATCCGACCACTATTCTTTTCCTGACGGCGGATGCCTACGGTGTCCTGCCTCCTGTTTCCAAACTGAACCGCGAACAAGCCATGCTGTGGTTCCTCATGGGATACACCAGCAAGCTGGCTGGCACTGAAACCGGTGTCACCGAGCCCCAACCTGCATTTTCGCGTTTCTTTGGGCAGCCTTTTATGCCTGCCAATCCGGATGTTTACGCCGATATGCTCGGAGAAAAGATGGAGGAGCACAATACCAGCGTTTATTTGATCAATACCGGATGGAGTGGCGGGGCTTACGGGACAGGCAAACGCATTGACATCAACCTGACCAGGGCCATGGTGAATGCCGCTTTGTCAGGAGATCTGGAAAATGTCGAGTATGAAATGCTCGAGCTGTTCCACCTGAACGTTCCCAAATCCTGCCCGGGTGTGCCATCAGAAATTTTAATGCCAGTAAATACCTGGACGGATAAAGAAGCTTATCAGGCAGCAGCGCGTAAGTTGGCGAAGGCTTTCTCTGACAGCTTTGACAAGAATTATGGCCATAAGAATATCAAAGAAAGTGTTGTTAAGCAGTGTCCTGGAAAATAATCTCTGCTGATTAATACAAACAATAAGAGTATGAGGCCGTTGGAATCATTAGTTCCAGCGGCCTCTTGTCTTCCATGACAATCATAATTCTAAATTCAAAATAGACATATAAGGGTTCATTTACCGAATTACCTTATTTTATCGCCATTGTATCCAACCATTTTCTGTTCAGCTAGCCCTTTATTTAGGCCACATATCGATAATCAGCAATTAACATAATGTTAATATAGAAATATTGCTTGGTATTTATAAAAAGAGTATGTTTGCACGCTGATTTTTGGGTATCTTCAGAATTAGGGGGATTATGAAGTTTACATCATGGGGATTACAGCCCGTCAGGGTTATAATCTTTTGTATCCTGTGCGGATTTTCTGCCGTATTGCCCAGGGCAATATACGGCCAGGTAAAGATTTCGGATTCGAATGACAGTACGCTGAATCCCAATGCCATCCTGGAATTACAATCCGGGTCCAAAGGTTTTCTTCCTCCCCGTCTAACAATGACTTCTTTATCCAGCCCCTTGCCGCTAACCGCACCCGTAAGCCCAGGTATGCTGGTCTACGACTCTAGTGGCACCAATGTCGATAAGGGTTTTTACTACTGGACCGGGAGTAAATGGGAACGCCTAGCTGAAACCGGTGCCATTGACATTTTTCCAACCCAGGCCAGCACGAGCCGTAACCTGCTGAAGGAAGAAAGCTTTGTCGTGGCTACTGCCGGATCAGGTCAATCCTACCGCATCAATCTCAACTTACCGTCTGTAACAGCCGCAGATGACGGTAAAACCCTGTTCGTGAAGAATGCCGGGGTATATCAG
This sequence comes from Lentimicrobiaceae bacterium, assembly GCA_018001695.1. Lineage (GTDB taxonomy): Bacteria > Bacteroidota > Bacteroidia > Bacteroidales > JAGNHN01 > JAGNHN01. Next base: position 33,798 of record JAGNHN010000027.1, on the reverse strand, counting down.
GATTTCATTCTTGTCTACGGACCTGGTAGCAGCGCTATCGAGGACAGGGATTATGTACTACTCACCGCAGGTATGGTGGAGCAATTTGTGGTTGAGAGCGGAAGATGGCTATACCTGCACACCGGGCCTGCTACCGAGGACGCATTCCATATTGGGCCGAACGGGAGTTGGGATCATCCATCGAAGTTTATTGAAACCATTGACCTGCATGGCACCCTTTTCCCGGAAGGTGTTTCAGCAAGCATTGCCCCGGGAAACTACGCCTTCTCATCCACGCTAACCGTTGATCTGAGCATTCCTCTTTCACTCTCAGGAAGTGGCACTGCCGTTACGAAGTTTACCGCTGCAACTGGTCTTGCCAATAATCCCATGATTGAAGCCATCTCTGCGCTTGATTTATCCGGCATTGCCTTTGACGGCAGCACTTTGTCGGGATACGGCAATAATACCGGAGAGACAGCGCTTTTTCTCAATGGAGCCAGTCAAACGGCCCATAGGTTTAAAAATATACGACTGCATCGTTTTAACAGTGGTATCCTGGTTCCCAAAAACCACCAGGTCGATATTACTGATGCCATCATCACGAACAGTGTCCGGGCCGGTGTTGAGGTGTCTGATAACAGTGCTGCTGGCGGAGCAAAGATTCAAATACAGAACGTTACTTTTGAGAATAACCTCAATGCCATCTACCTGAACGACGGTACGACGGCATCAGTCATTATTTCAGGCTGTACCTTCAACCTCAGCACTGGCCAGACAGGAATACGAAGGACAGAAGCTGATTTTGTGAGCGTCAGCCTGTTGCATATTTTAAGCAATTCATGGAACAACACCGGTACGTTTTACAATGGGTTTGATTTCACCCGGACCGATGGAAGGGATGCGAATGTAATGATTGTTGGCAACGCCGGCATACCCGATGCCAAGCCCAGGGCGATGCTGAATGTGACCGCCAATACGACCAACACTGCTATCGGAACAGCAAATAACTGGTATAAAGTAGCGCTGACAACGACATCCCCTGTCTTTACCTATCAGACAGTTAAGTGGACGGTCAACGGCAACCGGATCACCTTCCAATCTGACCATCAGGGGCCGGTGGTGATGTATGTTTCTGGAACGGTCAGTAATAGCGCAAACAACCGGAATATGCGCGTCGCAATTGTCCAGAACGGCGCTTCCGGCACCAGGTATGGTGAGCAAGGCTTCCGCTTTGTCAACACTTATGCCAATTTCTCTACAGTCGTATTTTTTGAGACTATTCAAAAGAATGATTTTTTTGAGCTATTCATCACAGCTGCTAATACAGGAAACCTCAGGGTTAGTGACCTAAGCTGGTACACGATTGCTGAATGAGTATGAAGAGAGGGCTGCAAATATATGTGATCCATCTGGTGCTGGTCCTCCTGTCGGCCTCCAACAGGCCCGGTTATGGTCAGCAATGGGTGATCGGCCACGGTACGCAGGTCCACATTGCAAGCCCTGTCTTTGTTCGCGATTACATTGGTCAGGAAAACAATGTGCGTCTACAAAAAGATGCCAGCCTGCACCTACTCCAAAATGGGCAACTTACGCATTATGATACCTTAATTCTGGCTGATTCAGCCACATTACTGGCGGATGAGGGAGCCATTCTGAGAACACCCGGACCCAGCGGCGAAGCCAGGATCATCATTCAGAATAAAAGCCGGTATATCAACCGGAGCAGCAGTCAGCCCTACCTCGAAGTCCAACGGCTGATAGAAGGCAACAAAGGCTGGCGGATGCTGTCCAGTCCGGTCTCTACCACCTATGGAGATATGTTTGGCGGCTTTGTAACCCAGGGTTTTCCGGGGGCCACCTATCCTTCCGAACAACACAACCTTCTCTGGTTTGATGAGACGGATGGCGGTACAACCCTGGAAGGCTGGCGTGTTCCAACCGGGAACACAGCATCCCTGCTTGCCGGAAGGGGCTATTATTTCTACATCTTCGACGGTGCCGGCATCAGTGGAGGCGGCACTTATGACGATACTTTACCGAGGTTGATGACGGCAGAAGGACCGGAGCATTCTTTCAGCCCGGCTGCTTTCACTTTTCCGGTTTCGTACACTGCGCCCGCCACCCAGACGGATACATCCGTGGCCTGGGTAGACATGCAGAATGCCGGATGGAATCTCATCGGGAATCCGTCGGCAAGTACCCTGGACTGGGATATCGCAGCAGGCTGGGTCAAAACCAACATTGATTCAACAATATACATCTGGGATCCTGCCGCTGGCGCCTTTTTAGTATGGAATGGTGTGACCGGAGATCTGGGCAACGGGAAAATCGCACCCTTCCAGGCGTTTTGGGTTCGTGCCAATGCCATTAACCCGGTCCTGAGCGTCAACCATCAAGCCAAGACAACCGATGGAACGTTCTATAAATCTGGTCAGTCAATCCCAATACAAGAGATCCGGATGGAACTGCATGCTAACGGGATGCAGTCAGCAGCCTTCATCACTTTTGAACCCGAAGGCAGGACAGGTGCTGATCCCAGGGATGCCTACCGCCTGCAACCATTGAACAATACCTGGCTGGAGCTATTCACACTCAGCTCGCCCCGGCATGGGGAGGCATTGGTGATCAATAACCTTCCGGAGCTCACAGACGACTATTATCATATTCCCTTGTATACTGGAGGTCAGGTCAATGGAACAACCCTGGCAGGTTTGTACAGTCTGAGCTGGTCATTGCCATCCGAATGGCCATCCGAATGGAATATCAGTCTGCATGACCACTCCTCAAAGAAAGCCATCTCGATGCACAATACGCAGCGGTATGACTTCAGCCATTCATCCAAGGGAAGCACCAAACATGCTGGTGCAGAGGCGCCCTTGTCGCTACCGGAAAGGATCGCCCGCGTTACTGACCAGGTCAGGATAAAAAGTACGCAAACCTCTCCCCCTTTCAGCATTATCATTCAGAAAGGAAATCCGGGGGATGAGGTCGCCTACATTGATCTGCAGCCGGTATTATTGCCCAATTATCCCAACCCATTCAGGGGTAGTACAACGGTCCGCTTTACGCTCCCTGTTTCTGATCATGTCCTTCTCAGGCTGTTCGATATTCAGGGAAGGTTATTGCAGCAACCCGTCAACAGGGAGTTTGAGGCCGGGCTGCATGAAATAAGCCTGGATGCCAACTCCCTCGCTGATGGGATATATCTATTACAGATGTCGGCCTCCGGATTTAAGGATGTCATTCGATTGAGTGTTTTAAGAAACCAATGAAGTTTATAATAACATACCGTATTTCTGACATTCCCGTATCCATCCGGACCTGCCTGGTGCTGATGTTTCTACCCCTGGCCCTGCTGAGTGGATCTGCCTATTCCCAGGATGGAAGCAGCGTCTCCATTAAAGCCATGGCCACCGTGATTGATCATGCAGCCATCGAGATGGTCACGTTGAGCGACCTGGTCATTGACGAATCAGAGGCGGTTGATGGGGTGGTGTACATTGCGGCCCGATCCAACCCACAGGCGGGCACCATGTTGGTTAAGGGAAGGCCGGACGCCCAGGTAAGGGTATCATATATGTCGGAGGTTCTGCTAAAAAATCTTTCAGGTGCGGGCAGCCTGAAGATGCAGTATGAAGTTTTTGGTTTTCCTGCAGACAACCAGCAGGCCAGTGAGCGCATTGATAATGCGGAGCGACCTATGCGTTTCAACGGGCAAGGGCAGTTCTATTTATGGCTGGGAGGCAAGGTAGATATGAATCAGGCACAGCCAGGACAATACACGGGAGAGTTTACCATCGAATTTGAATACATATAGAAGATGCGAGTGCGCTATTACATATATATTATTGTCCTTCTTGCCGGCATCCAGCCCGACATGGGGATAGCGCAACGTATCCAGTTCAATTTATACAGCGGATCCGGCATTGACCTCAATACGGGTACGGTTGACGAGCTTAACTTCAATGATAAGCAGGCTGTCATTTCGGCCGGTGATATGGTCCAGATTCTCCTGCTGGATCCGACCACTGCCATTTTAACCATCACCGGTCGTTCGGATCTGGATGTGAGTGTTACCATTGATGCCCCTCCCACCCTGGATCTGGATGCCGGCAACAAGATACCATTACAGTTGCGGTATGCCTATTCGAACCTGGGTGCTGTCGATGAGAACCTGGCCAAAACACAGGCAGTAGAAATCCCGCAGGGATTCAGCCGCATCACCTTCCCACTGCGGCGTCGCGTAGCCGGACCTCCGGGACCTCCCCCAACTCCCGAACATGCCGGCTATAGCGGTCCGCAAGCAACTGCCTACCTGTTCATATACGGCAACCTGGGAACCGTACCATCCAATGCTGCCGCAGGTTTGTACACCGGAGATATCAGCGTTTCTGTTACCTACGAAGAATATACGCCCTGACGATGAATGCCAACCTGACATATCACACTATGGACAGGCCACTACCCGGAAGACGGGCATGGGCGGGAATCGTCGTTTTTGTCTTCGCATCTGTCACCATACAGGCCCAATTCGTTCAGGTGAACCTGAATATTCCGGCGCGTACGGATATTGAAACACTGGAATCAACATCCATGGTTTACGTTACAGATCCTGAAACAGGCAAGATGTTCCTGCATGGTTACTTTGCTTTTAACATCAGTTCGGTGGAGAACATTCATGTATTGGTCAGGCTCCTTTCCCCGATGACGCTTAAAAATGAGCTCATGCATCCCCTCACAGTCTCAACGGCCTTGTCGTACCGCAATGACGGTAAAACAGCGCCGGATTTCCCTGGAATGCAACAGTACACTGGCAATCAGTCTACTGAAATCATTTTCCCCCTGAGTAATGACCGCAAACTGGCTACATTCATGGCGGTTCCGCCGCCGGAATACCATGCCTATGTTTACATCTATATGCGAACAGGCTTCCCTGCTTACCCCTTCTCCGTGTATGCCGGAGATTTTGATATCCAGATCGAATTTAACTAACCATGATGTCGAACCAAAACGCGTAACAAGAACAGACAGAACGAAACGAACAGAAGAGAATGCAAGGCCCTCCGGGTCCCCATATCAGCAAAACCAAATCAACAATCAATCATTCATTCATCACCAAACAAAACACAAACAACATGAAACAAATGAAAATTTTTGCAGCCCTCGTCCTGATGATGGGCTTTGGTATCAGCGCCATGGCGCAGTCGACTGACAATGACAACATCCTTGGAAAAGCGACTGTATTGCAAGGGATTAACGTTGTTGGCGTAACAGATCTCAGCTTCGGTTGGGTATCACCCGGTCTCTCAAAAACCATTGACCTGGAAAATACCGCCACCGGTGGACAGGTTGGCGAAGGGACTCAAACCACAGGTGTGTTCTCAGTTTCCGCTGCTGCCAATTCCAATGTGCAGATTCAGTTTACAACATTGCCGACCAATTTGGTTTCTGGTGCGAATAATCTTCCGATTGGCACCTACACTGCCGGTTACCACACAGCCAATCCGTATAGTGGCGGTACCACATTTGTACCTGGCACAGGAACCCAGGTAGCAGGTGGTAACTTCCCGACCAACGATATTGGTGGTGGTGTAAACGCCATCTATGTTTTCATCGGTGGAACAGTAACTCCTGGTGGCACCCAGGCATCCGGCGACTACACCGGAACCATTACTTTGACAGCTACATATAACTAATCATTGTTTTACGGAGGCTGCTCCGCCTAATTCCGGGGCAGCCTCTTTTTTCATTTTAATGACAAATACTTGTATCTAAAAGACAAAGCTTGCGTAGAAAGGCATATTTTTGATCACCTGTTCAAACGATAAACATATGAAGTACTGCATGCGCCCTGGGACCCTGATGGTCCTGTTCAGTCTGATCCTCTCTGTTTCCGGCCTTGCCCAGATTTCCCTGGCGCCCAGTTTTGTTTTTATTGATGAGAACACCGGTGTCGGTAACCTCTTCGTCAGTAACAAAGGCGACAAAGCGCAGGAAGTCAGCATTACTTTCTCTTTTGGATATCCTGGCAGCGACAGCGAAGGCAACCTGGTGATGCAGTATGAAGACCAGGAAGCGTATAGTATGTTTGCCCTTGACACGATGATCCGGGCTTTCCCACGTTCATTCACCCTGCAGGGCGGTGAACAGCGGACAGTGCGGATCCAGGTGCTGCCGGCACACAGGCGTAAGGATGGCTTTTTCTTTACCCGTATGAAGGTATTGAGCAAGCCTGAAACGGCCGAAGTGAGTGAGCCGACAGAGGAAGGGATCAGCACGCGTATCAGCTTCAACTTCGAACAGGTCACCGCTGTATTTTACCGCAAAGGCCCTGTAAGCACAGGCGTGGAGGTCACAAGGGTTGAGACGTCTGCTGACAGCAGTAACCTCGATATCAAAGCCCATCTCAAGCGAACCGGTAATGCGCCTTTTCTGGGTAGCATGGTGGCAAAACTGAAAGACAGTAAAGGCCAGGTTGTTGCTGAATCACAGATTACAACGACGGCCTATTTTGATGTCATACGTCGCATCAGTCTCCCTTTGGAAGGCATCAAAGCCGGAGCCTACAACCTTGAGCTCATCTTTGAGACGCGCCGGAACGACATGATGGCCGGGGATCTCGTACAGGCCCCTCCGTTTATCCATCAGTCCAAAGTAACGCTGCGGTAGGCAAAGTATCTTTGAGCCAGGGCGCTATGCCTTACCTTTTGTCGTTACCAATGCAGGGTAATTGTCATTTTATTGATCAGGCCCATAGCTGAAAACCTTGCAGATGGCAGGTAAGTTTTATTCCATTCACCATAAAAATCGCGTTCTTACCACGTGGATGACAGGACTTTTGCTTCTGATACCTGTCATCAGCCATGCCCAGGAGGAAGAGGTCCTACTCAGCTTTCGCCACCCTGATGCAGGGCATGTTTACATCAGCACCCTTTTCGATCACCGCACCCAGCAGTCTTTCCTGCCGGTCCTGGAGCTCTTCAGCCGCCTGGAGGTCCATTATGAACCGGACATCCGCCACTTCACCATCCGTGGCAACTATCTCAGTCCCGACCAGCCCTACATGATTAACCTATCCTCCATGCAGGTGATGCTGGGAAACAAGATCATTCCCATTACAAGGGATGACTACAGGATAGGGCAAATGGACTACTATATACATCCACGGGTGTTGGAACAGATATTTGGACTTCGGTTCACTGTCAATCTGATGCATTTGTCATTGCATCTTGAGACGACGCATACACTCCCTGTCACAGAGCGAAAAGCCAGGGAAAAAGCCAGGAAGCGCATGGAAGGGCCCGTACAGCCCAACGAACCTTATCCCCTCCTGCATAACCGCAACCGGAAATTTTTGGGCGGCAGTATGTTGGACTACAACATCGTTGCCGATTACACCTCTCAGGCGAGGGGATTGGGATACTCCCTTTCGGGAGGCATCGAGGCACTGGGGGGTGATTTGCAGGGAAGCCTGCATGGCGTTGAAAACTCCAACGGCTACAGCGACAAGCAGTTTCACAATTTAAGATGGCGGTATGCCATTCGTGATAACGAATACATCTCCGGGATAACGCTTGGGCAGATGAACACCAGTGGTATCGAGCCGTGGAACATACGTGGTATCGCCATTACCAATGAGCCGATTGAGCCCAGACAGATGTATGAAACCTATGTGATCGACGGGAATACAGAACCGGAGTCGGAAGTAGAATTATATATCAATGATCGTATCAGTGATTTCCGGCGGGCTGATGAGCTGGGTTATTACCGCTTTGATGTGCCGGTTATTTATGGAACAACGCGGGTCGGGTTGCGTATCTACACCCCTTCGGGTGAAGTTATCAGGGATGACAAGCAGCTGCAGGTTCCGTTCTCATTCCTTCCCAAGGGAAGTGTGACCTATCAGCTTCAGAGTGGCAAGCGTGAAATTATGCCGGCAGATACCCTTGAGGATCTTTGGATCAGCCATGGGGTAATTACGGCCGGTCTGAGCAAATGGCTTACCGCCTCCGCGGGCGCACAACATACCGGAGACCAGCTGGATCCGGATGCTTTGTCCTACTATGGCACCCTGAATGCACGCATTTCGAAGCAATACCTGGTGAGTGCAGACCTTGCGCCGGACATATTTTACAGACTGACATCCAGTATTTTGTATCCAAATAATGTTAACATTAATCTGGTATACACCCACTTTGACGGGATCAGTTTGCTGAATTCACGGGGTGCCACCGGTGAGTGGTCTGTCAATCTGTATACGCCTGTTCATTTTCTCGGTTTGCAATCAGGATTACGCATTGGCGGCGACCAGGTGATCCTGGATGGCATGCGCATTTCCCGTTACCGGGCTGATTTTAACACCCGGCTGGGGAATGTCAATCTTCGCCTCAACTACCGAGATAACATAGTCAGTCAGGGCGGGGATCATCACTTTGGAGAAGGCATCCTAACGCCTTCGTTGACATATACAATCCAACGTTCTCCAGGTATTCCTGTGTATGTGCGAGGCATGTTTTTACGCCTTCAGTCTCAGTATGATATCCGGAACAACCTTCTGCAAACGGCAGATTTTCAACTATCCAAAACTATTGCCAAAACAGGCAGGCTGAATGCCGGCTGGTCTTATGATTTCCTGCAACGGAGATCAAATTTCCAGATTGGGTTCACGATGGATCTGAACTGGGTTCGTACGGCCAGCACGGTATTACATCAAAACCAACAATTTGCGGCACGGCAAAGCTTCACAGGCAGCCTGGGGTGGGATACGCGCAACCAGCACATCCAGCTCAGCAACCGCCAGCAGGTTGGCCGCAGCGCTGCGGCTGTCCGTCTGTATGTCGACAACAACAATTCCGGAAATTTTGACACGGGTGATATGCTACTCCCCTACCGTGGTGTACGACTGGACAAGACTGCCACCATGTCTTTAGGATCTGACAGCATTCTCAGGGTTAATCAGCTTCAGAATTATTACAGATACAATCTAACTATAAACCGCAACGCCATAGCTGACCCCAGCCTGGTCCCTTTGCAGGATGCGTTCTCCTTTATTGCAGATCCAAATCAATATAAGCCAATCGACATCCCCTTTTACCGGGGAGGAATCATTGAGGGCACGGTGTATATACAGCGAGATGGGAAACAGGAAGGGCAAGGTGGGCTTCGGGTAAGCGTTAAAGCGCAGGAGGGTGACTATCAGCAAACGGTGCGCACTTTTGCTGATGGCACTTTTTATATGATGGACATCCCACCTGGAGAATACCAGCTTTTCCTGGATGAGGCACAGTTAGGATTCCTGGGTGCCCGGCCCGTTGATCCGCTGAACATTCAGTTACAGGCACTGGCAGAAGGCGATTATCTGGAAGGCACAAAAATCGTCCTTCAGGTTGATGAATCAAGAAACGAACAGGAAAAACACATTGCGAATCAGCCTGATAACTCAACCACCATGGCTAATATGAAGCAGGTTAGCCGTTATGCTGTGCAGGCCGGTGCATTCAGGGATCAGCAAAATGCCAGACAACTGCAAACTAAGATACAGTCTATCACCTCCTTTAGTGTAGTAATTATAGAAGAAAAAGGACTGTCAAAAGTCCGTGTCAGTGGCTTTGAATCCCGGAAAGATGCAAGGTCATTTCAACAGAAGCTCAAAGACTTAGGTCAGAATTCCATTCTCATAGAGTAGCTCGGGATGCCATGCGATCAAAAAGCCCCTAAAGGTCAGTGCAAGCAGACCTGATACGGCAGTATGGACATTATCTAATACATTTCCCGTTTTGCGTCTAAATATGGCGGTCACGAAGCAAAAATCAATAAGAATCTTCATCTTCATGAGATCACTGATAAGGAAACCCTCAGCAACCAATAAGCAGCCACCCGTAAACGAAAACCCTTTTAAACCAGCAGATTCTAATTCCAAAGCAGGCTCAGTGCCTGGTTATTCCTTGTTAAGAATATGTTATTGTATTGAAATTTCTCAATAAACATTTGGAATTATTCCAAACAATGCCTAAACTTGTAATGAGGAAAGGATGTTCTGCCAATTCAGAAAGGATTTATTGAGATTCCTGCGGGGAGATTGCTGATTGCATGTTGTTTTCTTTTAAATGCATGATAAGGCTCCGTGGTTTCGCGATAAACATTTGTTATTCATGACTTTTATATCAAACAAACAGGTCTTTCAATCATAAACAATCAGGTACCAGCTTATGGAAACTAATTACGCATTGAACGTTTCAGGTAATGCCCGTAAGGGCAGCGTTGTTGCCAATCCGGAAGGATGTTGTCGCAACCCCAAACTGGCAGGCAAGCGGAGCCATCTGGCCATGGCGCTGTTATTAGTCAGCTTCTTACTTTTTTCCGGGATGCAGCCCCTGTTTGCGCTATCCTATACTTCATCAGGAAGCGGAGACTGGAATAATGCGGCCACCTGGGGTGGATCGGGTGTTCCGGTCGCCGGGGATGATGTGACCATTGCCAGCAACCATGCCATTACGGTCACAGCAAACGCAGCATGTGCCAGCATAGTATTTAACAATGACGGGGCCTCACTGGTGGTCAACAATGGTGTCACACTCACTGTATCGGGGTCTATTTATCTGCAGGCCCTGTACACGGTTAACCGGTCGGCGACCATCACAGGTGGTGGTACGGTACTCGCCGGGAGTGTGCAGGTGGGCGGACAACCTTCCGGATTGCCGATCACCTCTGGGTTTAAGACCACCAATCTGTATTCCACGGTGAACACCTTTACGATCACCGGTAACCTCACCATCGTGAGTTATGGTACGATTGGAGATAAAAATGAAGGGTATTTCAACCTGGAGTCGGGAACAGTGACAGTAGGTGGTACGGTTGCGCTGAACACCTCCCCTGCCGGCAATGACCTGACGAGACCCAGGTCCACGCTCACCATGGAAACAGGTGCCCAGAGCGGTACCCTGATTCTTACCGGGGCGACGCCGTTCACCAAGACAGGCAATATATACGCCAATTTCTACGCGAATGGCACCACTGCAACGGTAGATTATGCCGGTGCGAATCAGACCGTTTACGCCACTCCCTATAGAAACCTCATTCTGTCTAACTCCGGTACGAAAACACTCACTTCCGTCAACACCATCAATGGGGATCTGGAGTTTGCCGGCACCGCCGCAGCAACAGCCGCACTGGCGATGACCATCGGAGATGATGTGACCTTGGGAGCCACCGCCAGTTTCAATGCAGGAACATTTACACATCGGGTTGGCGGTGATTGGTTTAACAATGGCGGCACATTCACAGCAGGCACCAGTAAATTTGTATTCAACGGAACCGCAGCCCAGACCCTGGGTGGCAGTGCTGCTTCCTCCTTCTATAAGCTGGAGCTGGATAATGCAGCCGGATTGGTCCTGGCCACAAACCAGAGCATCAGCGACTCCTTAATATTCAAGGCAGGTATCATTGGCACTGGTGCGAACGTACTCTCGGTGCTGGCATCACCTGTCAAGGTAAGCGGTGAAGGTTCTACCGGTTATGTCAACGGTAACCTGTTGTTCAATATTCCAACGGGTTCTTCTGTGAGCCGTATGTACTTCATCGGCGATGCTACTGCCTATACTCCGGTGACCGTTCTCTTTGCCAGTGTTGGTACCGCTGGCACGCTGACCGGATCAACCACTTCGGGCGACCATCCCAATATTGCCACGTCCGGCATTGACCCTGCCAAGAGTGTAAACCGTTATTGGACCTTTACACAAAGTGGCCTTGCGTTTACTACCTATGACATCACATTTAATTATGTAAGCGCTGATATAGACGGTGGTGCGAATACCAGTAATTTCATCCTGAACAGCTTCACCCCATGGACGCTTCTTACTACAGGAACCCTGACAGCCACGAGCTCCCAGGCTACCGGTGTGGCCAGTTTCAGCGATTTCCAGGTAGGTGAATGTCTCGTACCGGTGGCGTTTAACGTCACAGGTGGCGGCGACTACTGCGATGGTGGTGCAGGCGTTGCTGTCGGCGTTGACAGCTCCCAGGTTGGGGTAGATTATATTCTGAACCTGAACGGCACTCCTGTTGATACTGTCTCAGGAACCGGCAATCCTTTCTCTTTCGGCAATCAGACGACCGGAGGCACTTACACCGTGGTTGGACTCAGGGTATTGGGCGGATGCACCAACAACATGGCCGGCAATGCGGTTGTTGTTGTGAATGAGAATCCTTCTGCTTCTGTGCTTTCCGTTTCCGGCGACACCTGCATCTGCAGCGGAAACAGCAGTGCCCTTGCTGTAGCAATCACTGGCGGAGCCTCCCCCTATTTTGTTGTGTATAACGACGGAACCCTGAACGATACAGTCCTGGGTTACGTCAGTGGCAATAATATTACCGTGACACTCAGCACAACGACCTCATTCACCCTTGTGAATGTTGTCGATTCAAATGGCTGCGTATCAGGAGGATTGAGCGGTAATCCCAGCATTGAGGTTGATGTTCTGGATCCGGTCATCGTTTGTCCGGCAGATACCACCATCGACTGCCATACTTCCACTGATCCGGCAGCAACCGGTTCGGCGACGGCCACCGATAATTGCGATGGCAACCCAACCATAACCTATGCGGATAACGTAACACCAGGTGCTTGCCCGAATGAGTGGACCATCACCCGTCGCTGGAAAGCTACGGATGTATGCGGGAATGTGGACTCCTGTGATCAGGTGATCACGGTGCAGGATACAACAAAGCCCACATTTACCGTGCCTGGTGACACAACACTGTACAGGGATGCTTCCTGCACTATCGATACTACAACTGCTGATATTGGAGATGTAACGGATGAAGCAGACAACTGTGCCACCGGACTGCAGGCAACCTATGTTGACAATGTCGCCGGCCTCGCAGGTTGCAATGGCACCGGAACGTTTACACGTACCTGGACGCTGACCGACAGCTGTGGCAACGCCACCGTCAAGGTGCAGACCGTTACCGTTCTAGACACGCTTAAGCCAACTTTCACAGTACCCAACGACACGACCCTTTACCGTGATGCCAGCTGTTCCATTGACACCTTGACGACAGACATCGGGGATGTGACAGACGAGGCAGACAATTGTTCCTCGGGCCTGGATGCAACCTATGTTGACAATGTTGCGGGTCTCTCAGGATGCAATTCAACCGGAAGCTTCACACGCACCTGGACTTTGGTGGACGATTGTGGAAACACCACTGTTAAAGTCCAGACAATCACAGTCCTGGATACCCTGAAGCCTACCTTCACAGTACCGAATGACACAACACTGTACAGGGATGCTACCTGCACTATCGATACTACAACTGCTGATATCGGAGATGTGACGGATGAGGCAGACAATTGCTCGACAGGCCTTGATGCAACCTATGTGGATAACGTCACAGGTCTCTCACTTTGCAACTCAACCGGAAGCTTCACACGCACCTGGACCTTGGTAGACGATTGCGGAAACACTACCGTTAAGGTCCAGACAATCACAGTCCTGGATACTCTGAAGCCTACCTTCACGGTACCGAATGACACAACACTGTACAGGGATGCTACCTGCACTATCGATACTACAACGGCTGATATCGGAGATGTGACGGATGAGGCAGACAATTGCTCAACAGGCCTTGATGCAACCTATGTGGATAACGTCACAGGTCTCTCAGGATGCAATTCAACAGGAAGCTTCACACGCACCTGGACATTGGTGGACGATTGTGGAAACACCACCGTGAAAGTCCAGACAATCACAGTCCTGGATACGCTGAAGCCTACCTTCACAGTACCGAATGACACAACCCTTTACCGTGATGCCAGCTGTTCCATTGACACCTTAACGACAGACATCGGGGATGTGACAGACGAGGCAGACAATTGCTCAACAGGCCTGGATGCAACCTATGTTGACAATGTTGCGGGTCTCTCACTTTGCAACTCAACCGGAAGCTTCACACGCACCTGGACATTGGTGGACGATTGTGGAAACACCACTGTTAAAGTCCAGACAATCACAGTCCTGGATACCCTGAAACCTACCTTCACAGTACCGAATGACACAACACTGTACAGGGATGCTACCTGCACTATCGATACTACAACGGCTGATATCGGAGATGTGACGGACGAGGCAGACAATTGTTCAACAGGCCTTGATGCAACCTATGTGGATGACGTCACAGGTCTCTCAGGATGCAATTCAACAGGAAGCTTCACACGTACCTGGACCTTGGTGGACGATTGTGGAAACACCACCGTTAAAGTCCAGACCATCACCGTGCTCGACACCATTAAACCGACTTTCACTCGTCCGATTGATATCACCATATACGCCAATGCGAGCTGTGTTTATGATGCCAGCACAGGTGTCACGGGCGATGTGACGGATGAGGATGACAATTGCACCGTCACCCTGAATGCCACCTACACAGATGACACCACTGCTGGCAGTTGTCAGGGCTCATGGATCATTGAACGTACCTGGAGCCTGGAAGACGACTGCGGCAACAAGGCTGCTGACCAGATCCAGACCATCACAGTGGAAGATACAATCAGTCCGACCTTCACACGCCCAGTTGATATCACGATATATACCGATGCCAGCTGCGTATATGACGCCGGCATTTCGAAAACAGGTGACGTAACCGATGAGGCTGATAACTGTACCACCACACTGGATGCTACATTTACGGATGATACCACAGCAGGCAGCTGTGAAGGTGAATGGGTGATTGAACGTACCTGGAGACTGGAAGATGATTGCGGAAACGTAACAACACAAATTCAAACCATCACCGTTGAGGATACCATCAAGCCGACATTTACAAGACCAGCCGATACGACCATCTATACCAACGCCAGCTGTCTGTACGATGCCAGTGTGGCCTATACCGGTGATGTAACGGATGAAGCTGATAACTGCACCACCTCATTGAACGCGACCTTTACAGATGATACCACAGCCGGTAGTTGTGAAGGGTCATGGATCATAGAACGTACATGGAGCCTGGTAGATGACTGCGGCAATGCTGCACCTGACCAGATTCAGACCATTACCGTGCTGGATACCATCAAACCTACTTTTACACGTCCGATTGATATCACGATTTATACAACAGCCAGCTGCACCTATGATGCAACTGTATCTGCCACTGGTGACGTGACAGATGAAGCCGACAACTGTACGACTGTTCTGGATGCCACCTTCACAGATGACACCACAGCCGGTACCTGCGAGGGATCATGGATCATCGAACGTACCTGGAGTCTGGAAGACGACTGCGGCAACAAGGCAGCTGATCAGATTCAGACCATTACAGTGCTGGATACAACGAAGCCGACCTTTACCCGCCCGGTTGACCTTAACATCTATACAGACGCGAATTGTGCTTACGATGCCAGCATCACCTTCACCGGTGACGTGACTGACGAGGCCGATAACTGCACAACAACCCTGGATGCTACCTTTACAGATGACACAACTGCAGGTAGTTGTGAAGGATCATGGGTCATTGAACGTACCTGGAGGCTGGAAGATGACTGCGGAAATGTAAGAACCGATATGCAGACCATTACGGTTCTGGATACTATCAAGCCTACATTCACCAGACCGGCCGATACAACCATCTATACGGATGCCAACTGTCTGTACGATGCCAGTGTGACTTTTACCGGTGATGTAACAGATGAAGCAGATAACTGCACAACCACCCTGGACGCTACCTTTACCGACGACACGACAGCCGGTAGTTGTGAAGGGGCATGGATCATAGAACGTACATGGAGCCTGGTGGACGATTGCGGCAATGCTGCACCTGACCAGATTCAGACCATTACCGTAGAGGATACCATCAAACCTACGTTTACTCGTCCGGTTGACATTACTATATATACCAATGCGAGCTGCGTCTATGATGCCAGTGTATCTGCCACAGGTGATGTGACCGATGAAGCCGACAACTGTACGACTGTTCTGGATGCCACCTTCACAGATGACACCACAGCCGGTACCTGCGAGGGATCATGGATCATCGAACGTACCTGGAGCCTGGAAGACGACTGCGGCAACAAGGCTGCAGACCAGATTCAGACCATTACGGTTGAGGATACCACCAAACCCACATTCACACGACCGGTTGACATCACAGTTTATACCGACGCCAATTGTCAATATAATGCCAGCATTGCCGTAACGGGTGATGTCACGGATGAAGCAGATAATTGCACTGCCATCCTTGAGGCTACGTATTCCGATGACACAACCGCAGGAAGTTGTGAGGGCAGCTGGATTATCGAGCGTACCTGGAGCCTGGAAGATGACTGCGGTAACAAGGCAGCAGATCAGATCCAGACCATTACGGTTGAGGACTCCACCAAGCCCACCTTCACACGGCCGGTTGACATTACTATCTACACGGATGCCACCTGTACCTACGATGCCGGTGTGTCGGCAACCGGAGATGTAACAGATGAAGCAGATAACTGCACAACCACCCTGGATGCTACATTTACAGACGATACTACGGCAGGAAGTTGTGAAGGATCTTGGGTCATTGAACGTACATGGAGCCTGGTGGACGATTGCGGCAATGCTGCACCTGACCAGATTCAGACCATTACCGTAGAGGATACCATCAAACCTACGTTTACACGTCCGGTTGACATTACGATCTACGCGACGGCCAGCTGCACCTTTGATGCCAGTTTATCGGCAACGGGTGAGGTAACAGATGCTGACGACAATTGCACAACCCTTCTGGAAGCTACCTATTCGGATGATACCACAGCCGGAAGCTGCCAGGGCCAATGGATCATTGAACGCACCTGGAGCCTGCAGGATGCCTGCGGAAACCAGGCCGCCGACCAGGTCCAGGTGATCACAGTGCTTGATACCTTGCCGCCAACATTCACCAGACCTGTTGATATCACAATCTATGCTGATATTGATTGCTTATATGATGCTGATCCCAGCATTACAGGTGATGTGACCGATGAGGATGACAATTGTTCCACCGGCCTGGATGCGACCTACAGCGATGTAATTACACCTGGCCTTTGTGAAGGGTCATGGGTCATCGAGCGTACCTGGAGTCTCGTTGATGACTGTGGTAATGCTGCAGAGGATCAGGTTCAGACCATCGAAATAGAGGACACGATCGTGCCTACTGCGGTAGCTCCTGCCGATACCTCCATTGAATGCTCCACCTGGGCAGACTGCGATGTGAGTGGCTTCTTCAATTGTTTTGACCCATCCCTGTGGACGCAAAATCCGGGAGATGGTATAATTCTCCACACCAACACCTTTGCTTTGATGGTTTCGGCGGATTCGGTGAATATAGGCACTCCTGACACATCCACATTATGTATTAATGCTCCAGCAAACGGTACCATCGTTTTCAGGTGGATTTATAACACTTTTGATGCCGATCAACAGGTGAGATTTGATCCTTTTGGGTATTCTATTGATAACATCTATTACGAACTGACAGACCCATTCACTGCTAATCAATCAGGTGTTGCCACTGTTAATATTTCTGCCGGAAGTGAGTTCTGCTTTGTACAGGCTACTTCTGATCAGTTACTCGATTTTGCCGTTACCATTACTGGTGACTTCCTCTTCAGTCAATCGGGTATCCCAACTGGTCTGGATAACTGCACGGATGCCAGTTTTGCCTTCACTGATAACCCTGTAGCTGGAACCTGCGAGGGCGAACAGACGATAACACGTACCTGGGTGGCCCTGGATGGTTGTGGCAATGTATCAGCCACTGATGATCAGATCATTCAGATTACAGATACAACTGCACCCACCTTCACCAAACCAGCAGACATCACTATCTATACCGACGCCAGCTGTCTGTATGATGCTTCCATTGGTGTAACAGGTGATGTAACTGATGAAAATGACAATTGCACCACTGGACAACTGGATGCTCTCTATTCAGATGATACACTGAAAGGAAGCTGCCAGGGATCATGGATCATCGAACGTACATGGAGCCTTGAAGATGACTGTGGCAATGCCGCAGCTGATCAGGTTCAGATCATTACCATTCTCGATACCCTTATTCCTTCGTTCACGCGGCCGGCAGACATCACGATTTATTCAGATGCATCCTGCCTGTTTGATGCCGATGTGACCGCCACAGGAGATGTTACGGATGAAGCTGACAACTGTGCTACAGGCATCCAGGCAACCTTTGCAGACGATACGATTGCCGGAAGTTGTGAGGGAGCCTGGATTATTGAACGTACATGGAGTCTCGTTGATTCATGCGGAAATGCAGCAGCTGATCAGATGCAGACGATCACGGTGCTGGATACGCTCAAACCCACTGCCAACGTACCTACACCGGATAGCGTATGTCTGGAAGCCTTACCGCCAGTGGACATCAGCGTGGTTACAGGTGTAGCCGACAATTGTACCGCCAATCCAACGGTTGCATTCGTGAGTGAAAACACAGTAGGGTTCAACCCGGCCATCCTGACAAGGACCTACAGCGTCACTGATGACTGTGGCAACAGCATCACCGTCGATCATGTCATCACCATTCTGAATACTTATCCGGGTGTAACATGTCACTCTGACACCTCCGTATGTATCAATTATCCACCATTCAAGCTCTTTGGCGGCTTGCCATTGGGCGGCGTTTACAGCGGCCCGGGTGTCGTGAATGGATGGTTCTATCCTGTACAAGCTGGTGTAGGTATTCATAACGTTACCTATACCTATACGGATGTCTATGGTTGTTCCAATTCCTGTGTTACAAGGATAACTGTGCTCGACATTCCGATCGTGACCTGTCCTACCAGCATGGAAGCTTGTGTCAGTGATCCTGCCTTCGTCCTTGCAGGCGGACTGCCGCTGGGCGGCACCTACAGTGGTCCCGGTGTCAACCTCGGTCAGTTCAACCCCGCCACAGCCGGAGTTGGTACGCAGGCCGTTGTTTACACTTACACAGCCTCCAATGGTTGCACCAGTGCCTGTTCCTTCACCATTACGGTTCATGCCCTACCGGTGATGTCCTGCCCGGCCAGTCAGGTTGTATGCTCAAATGATGCGGCCTTTGCGCTGACGGGTGGACTGCCGGCTGGTGGCACATATTCCGGAACCGGCGTTAATGCCGGCATGTTTAATCCGGCTACTGCCAGTATCGGTGCCAATACCATCACCTATGGTTATACCGATGCCAACAACTGTTATAATGAATGTACTTTCACGATCACGGTCAATGCAGCACCAGTAGTCAGCTGCCCGGCCAATATGAGCAAGTGCATCAACGATCCTGATTTTGCACTCTCGGGTGGTTTACCGGCGGGTGGTACATACTCGGGAACAGGCATTACAGGTGGTATCTTTAGTCCGGCTGGCGCGGGTCTTGGCACACACACCATCACGTATACCTATACTGATGGCAACAACTGTACGGCTTCCTGCTCCTTTACCATCACGGTAAATGATCTTCCTCTGGTAACATGCCCGGCAGACATGACGCTTTGCCTGCGTGATTATGATTATCCGCTGAGCGGTGGATTACCTGCCGGTGGAACATACAGCGGTGCCGGCGTGACAGGTGGCAACTTCAATGGTGCTGCTGCAGGTGCAGGTACGCATGTCATCACCTACACCTACAAGGATGGCAATAACTGTCAGAATTCCTGCACCTTCACCATCACCGTCGACAGCCTGGCCAATGTTGAATGCCCGGCCAATGTCGAGGTATGTGTGAATGATCCCAGCTTTACCTTACCGGCGGGCAATCCTGCCGGAGGGACCTATGCAGGAACGGGCGTTAGCGGAAGTACCTTCAACCCGGCACTTGCCGGTGTAGGTACGCATGCCATCCGGTATACCTACACAGATCCTTCGATCTGCATTGACACCTGTACTTTCTATGTAACGGTATATGGGCTTCCAGTGGTAAACTGCCCGGCATCGTTCAATGTTTGCGCCAGTGATGCTGCCTTCGCACTCACCGCAGCCACACCTGCAGGAGGAACCTACAGCGGAACCGGTGTCAGTGGCGGAATGTTCGACCCGGCCGTTGCAGGTGGTGGAACACATGTCATCACCTACGCTTATGAAGATGGTAACGGTTGTGTTGGCACGTGCAGCTTCAGCATTTCTGTCGGTCCGATTGTCAATGCCGGTCCTGATGTGACTGTCTTTATCGGAGAAAGTCATACATTCAGTCCGACCGCCAGCGGTCCCGGCACATTGCAGTATAGCTGGAGTCCGGCGCTGACGCTGAATAATGCCTTAATCCCCAATGCAACAGCGACGCCGATCGCTACTACCGTCTATACATTGATGGTCGTCGATGGCGGCGGATGCAGCAATACCGACGATGTTGAGATTACAGTCCTGCCGAGAGGCAACAGCATCAGCGGTCAGGTTGTTTATGACAATATTCACAAGACTCCTATGTCTGGCTTTGGTGTGATTATCTCCAGCCTGGATAAGTCGTACCGCGATACCGTTATCACGCGTCCTGGCGGCTTGTTCGACCTGGATAGCATCCCCAACGGAACCTATGTCATTGGCGGATTCTCCAACCAGGCATGGGCCTGGGGAGGTGTCAACTCCACCGACGCCCTCTTCGTGATGCGTCACTTTGTCCAATTGGATACGCTGAGAGGAATCAGGTTGATGGCGGGTGATGTGAATCTAAGCGGTGCGGCCAATACCTCTGATGCATTGCTGATCGGTCAGCGCTTTGCCGGTCTGATCAACAGTTTCCCGGTACAGGATTGGCTGCTTGAGCCGGATACGGTCGTCTTCACGACGCCAATGCTCTATTCCAGGCAGCATCTTGTGCTCTCGGCTGGTGACGTTAATGGCAGCCATGTCCCGACGATGAAGAATGCACCTCTGGGAAGCCTGACATACCAGGGAACCGTCAATGCACCACAGGGCAAGGTCATCAGCCTGCCGGTCCAGATACTGGAAGATATGTACCCCGGTGCTGTATCCCTGCAACTGATACTCCCCGAAGGTATCATGGTGAAAGAGATGCGGAACAATCCCGAGCTTGGTGGCCAGTTGGCCTATGCCCAGGAGGGTAATCTGCTGAATATCGCCTGGTTCTCATTGGATGCGCCTTTTGCCGTAAGTGGAACCACACTCTTCTATATCGACATCATCGCCGGCGACATCAGGGATGAAGTCAGGCTGAATGCCGGTGAAGTATTGGAAGTGGCTACACGCGAAGGCCAGGTCGTTAAAGATGCCAGGCTTGGCATACCTGCATTGCAGGGCGCTACAAGCGAGGATCTCGTTCTCACGGCCTATCCGAATCCGTTCAGCAAACAGACCCTCGTATCTTATAGCCTGCCTGAACAGGGAGATGTGAAACTGGAAGTGTTCAATATGTTTGGTGCCAGCGTTGCCGTCCTGATCGACAGGAAGATGGACAAAGGCATGCATGAAAGCACTTTCGATGCAACTACCCTGCCAACAGGCAGTTATTTCCTGAAACTTAGTGTGGAATCAGAAGGTCGACTTTCAACTCAGGTTGTCCGGTTGATCCATACGAGGTAATCCATTCTCATCAGGATGAACCAAAGGGTGACGCTTCGGGGTCACCCTTTGGTTTTTTAAATCCTGTCCCTATGCTGTTTTTATCAGGAAACAATGAGACGGGACATTTACCTTTGCACAAAAAAGCATGGCCGTCAATCTTCTCCTGGCTGAGAATATCAGTAAAGCATATGGGGAGAAAGTTCTTTTCTCTGAAATAACTCTGGGGATTGCCCAGGGTGAGAAGACTGCGCTCATCGCCCGTAATGGCAGCGGCAAGACGAGCCTGCTGGAAATCATCACGGGAAGGGACATGCCTGATACCGGACAGGTCAGCTATCAGAACGGATTACGACTTTCCTATCTCGAACAAGACCCGCGCTTTCCTTCCCAGCAGCGCATACTTGATGCCATCTTCCATGACGCCAATGATCATACGCGGGCTTTTCATGCATATCAGGACGCGCTGGATAAGATCCATCTCCAACATTCTCCTGCGCACGAAGAGGAACTCCACCATGCCATCGCGCAAATGGACAGGCTCTCGGCCTGGGATTATGAAGCCCGTGTCAGGGAGGTGCTGGGGAGATTTGGGATCATGGATCTCGAACAAAGCTGCGGGACGCTGTCCGGCGGTCAAAGAAAGAAAGTGGCCCTTGCCAGAGCCCTGCTTGAACCTGCGGATCTGCTGGTTCTTGACGAGCCAACCAACCACCTCGATATGGACATGATCGAGTGGATGGAAGAATACCTCAACCGAGAAAAACTCAGTCTGCTGGTTGTCACACACGACCGCTATTTTTTGGATAAAGTTTGCAATGATATCGTAGAACTCGACAGGGGAAATCTATTCAGGTATAAAGGAGGCTATACCTATTATCTCGAGAAGAAAGACGAACGGGAAAATTCGGAAAACAAGGAGATTGAAAGAGCCCGTAACCTGATGCGGGTTGAACTGGAATGGATGAGAAGAAGTCCTGTGGCACGTACAACCAAATCCAAGGCAAGGATAGATTCGTTCTATGAATTGGAGGAAAAAGCAGGCAAAACAGGACCACAGAAGCATGCCACCTTTCAGGTTAAAGAACAGCGTATAGGAAATAAAATACTGGAAATTAATAATATACATAAATCATATGGGAATATTCCTATCCTAACTGATTTCAGTTACACCTTTAAAAAGGGGGAAAGAGTAGGAATCACAGGTGCCAATGGAACAGGCAAGACCACGCTGCTCAAACTCATAATGGGTCTTGAGACCACAGATAAGGGCAAGATCACCGCCGGGCAAACGGTGGTATTTGGCTACTTCTCGCAGCAAGGATTGGAACCCGAGATTGATAAGCGCGTCATCGATCTGGTCAAGGACATCGCTGAAGAGATTGCGCTGGAGAATGGCTCTATGTCGGCTGGGCAATTCCTGTACCATTTTGGATTCAGCAAGGAGATGCAGTATACACCTTATTCCATGCTAAGTGGAGGGGAGAAACGTAAGCTCTACCTTCTGATGACCCTTATTGCCAACCCCAACTTCCTGATCCTGGATGAGCCCACCAACGACCTGGATATATACACCCTGAACCTGCTGGAGGATTTCCTGCAGCAATACAAAGGTTGTCTGGTTGTTGTCAGTCACGACCGCTATTTCACGGATAAGCTGGTGGATCATCTCTTCATTTTCGAAGGAGATGGTAAGGTAAAAGACTTTTATGGTAATTACACTGCTTACAGGTTGCAAAAGCAAAGGGAAGTGCGGGTCGAACGACTGGCAGAGCGTCAGAAACCAGCTGAGGAAAAAGCAAGGCCGGTAAAGGAGCGTGACCCCCGGAAACCTACATATAAGCAGATAACAGAATACGAATCCCTAACCAAAGAAATCCAGGATCTGGAAACAGAGAAGCACCTGCTGACCCAGCGACTTTCAGATCCCGTCATCACACAGGAGGAACGCATCGCTGCCTCCATCCGTATCGGGGTAATTCTGGAAGAACTGGAAACCAAAGAAGCCCGCTGGATCCAACTTGCAGAGCTGATAGAAGGGTAACCGGAGTTGAACAGGCTGGCTAAGGATCCAGGATAACGCCCTGAACATAAAGATTGGCTTCCGGGCGTTTGGGATCATTACAGATGATCGTAATGGTTTCCATAAACTGCCCCTTGGGAGCGGTAGCTGTTATAAACACCTTAATTTCACCTGTTTGACCTTGTCTTAAGACCTTATTAGGCATTTCGACCTGTATCATGGGAGAAGTGGCAAAAATATTCCTGATGATGAGCTGCCGCCTGCCTTTGTTTCTGATCTCAAACGTGCATTGCGTCTCTTCACCCCGCTTAATGGCGCCAATATCCCGGCGCGTTTCTGAGAACGAAACCTGGGGAGAAACCGTTACCTGGTCGGGTTTTAGTTTGGAGAAATCTTCATCAATATAGACACTCAGGGGGATTTCTATCGGCGGAATCTCATCCGATCTGGAATAGAGTGTCAGGGTATCCTTCAGAGGTCCAAATGCATGTCTTTGTGCAGCACGATAGGTTACTTTCAGCGTCCCCTTTTCTCCGGGCATCAGTGGGGAGGGATATACATCCGCCACCAGGTATTGATGCAGGGGCGGACCGGAAAGTTCCAGTGGACTACTCCCCCCATTCAGGAATGTAAACTCCTTCGAAATCAGGGACGTATTCAGTCCTCTTCCCACATCCAGGCTTTCATCTGAAACACAGACATCGCCGTAGCAGTAGGCATAAACCTGAACCTTTTCGCAGGGCGCAGGCAGAAGCTCGCCGTTAAAAGACAATTTGACAGGTTTATGGATCTCGTTATTCATGTAGACCTGAAAGGTTTCCATGAAACGGCCAGGATTAGGCGGGAGCTTGTATCGGATCGCCACAAAACCTCTGCCGCCAGGTCTGACGATACCTCGGGACATGGTCACTACTTCACAGCGTTGGCATGGGTTCACGCCGCTCACCTGAACTGGTACCTGGCCTATATTGGTGAACATGTAGGTGAACTCGATGCTGCTCTCGCCCGGATTTCGTCCCCCGGCATACTGCGTGGTAGCATCGAAGCGGTATTCAGGCACAGCATCCCGCTGCTGTCCTTTAAGAGGGCTGCAAATAATCAGTAGTGATATAATAATCAGATACTTGCCTGGCACGGAGTGACCTTTCCCGGATCCGGCAATGCCGGTCACAGATTATGTTAGCAATACCGGCATGACGACCATCAGGATGTCCTCATGTTCGTTTGGGTTATCCACCGGTATGATGATCCCGGCCCGGTTAGGTTCCGACATTTCGATGCGGATGCTTTCTGCATCAATATTTCCTAGCATCTCAACGAGGAAGCGCGAATTGAATCCAATCTCCATATCGGTGCCCTCATAGTCGCATGTCAGGCGTTCACGGGCTTCATTGGAGAAGTCGATGTCTTCTGACGACAAGACGAGCTCCTTACCTGTGATCTTCAGCCTGAGCTGGTGTGTCGACTGGTTCCCGAAGATAGCCACGCGACGGATAGCACTCAGGAAGGAGACACGGTCCACCGTCAGGAGATTGGGATTGATATTGGGGATTACCGATTCATAATCGGGGTATTTTCCCTCTATCAATCTACATATCAGACGAATATTTCCAAATGCGAAATGAGCATTATCCGCATTGTATTCGACAAGGACATCATCTGTCTCTTTGGCCAGGAGGTTTTTCAACTGGTTCAGTGGCTTTTTGGGCAGGATGAAGGAGGCTGACTCGGGTGCCATCACGTCTGTGCGACGGTACCTGACCAGCTTATGGGCATCCGTTGCCACGAAGGTCAGATCATCTGGAGAGAACTGGCAGAACACACCTGACATTACAGGTCTCAGCTCATCGTTACCGGCAGCAAACAGGGTGCGTTGAATAGCATCCGCCAGAATATGTGTACCCAGACTCAGGCGCTGGGTGTTTTCCAGCTCGGGAAGCTCTGGATAGTCATCCGGATTATGTCCTGCAAGGCGATACTTACCGTCGCCGGCAGCCAGTTCTATACCAAAGGTTTGCCTGTTGACAGAGAATCCGATCGGTGTTTCAGGAAAAGCCTTGAGCGCATCCAGAAGCATTTTTGCAGGGATGGCAACACGCCCATCTTCTTCAGCTTTGGCAGCAGGAACTGTAACCTGCATGGTTGTCTCGAGATCCGAAGCCGTAATTTGGATAGTCTCTTCCTTGAGCTCGAACAGGAAATCGTCGAGAATTGGCAGGTTGTTGTTGGTGGTGAGAACACCGCTGATCGATTGCAAGTTCTTGAGTAACAGGGTACTCGAAACAATAAATTTCATATCCGTATAATTATGTATGCGTTTTCAGGAGGATAGTAAAAGTAGAAAAAAATTAGGCAGCGGTAGTTACAGCGCTAAGTGCTTTATTCATTTCTTATTAACAGGAGCAGAAATCAAAATTCTGATTATTTTGGTATAAAGAATGGCAGGTATGAAGATACTGGGTATTGACATCGGAGGGTCAGCTGTTAAGATTGCCCCCGTGAGCTCCGGTAAAGGCAAACTTATGCAGGAAAGATTGCGCATTCCTACACCTCAGCCTGCAACACCAGATGCCCTGGCCAGGCTGCTGGCCAGTCATGTCAAAGAGCAAAAATGGAAAGGACCCATCGGGGTGGGTTTTCCGGCCACCGTGATAGACCAGGTCGTGATGACCGCCAACAATATTGACAAATCCTGGATAGGAGTCCACGCCGGTGCCT
Source organism: Lentimicrobiaceae bacterium (assembly GCA_018001695.1). Classification (GTDB taxonomy): domain Bacteria; phylum Bacteroidota; class Bacteroidia; order Bacteroidales; family JAGNHN01; genus JAGNHN01. Next base: position 7,560 of record JAGNHN010000027.1, on the reverse strand, counting down.
TGTTTTCCGATGCAACCTCTTGTCCTGTTTATGTCCTGAATGATGCCGATGCGGCTGGTTTGGCAGAGGTGAGATATGGCGCTGGTCAAGGTGTCAAAGGGGTGGTGATCGTCATCACAATCGGAACCGGCGTTGGCTCGGCAGTTTTTATCAACGGCAAACTACTACCCAACTGTGAACTAGGGCAACTCAGAATGGCGGGAGACAGGGCTGAAACCTATGTCTCGGATGCCATGAGAAAAAAGCTGAGCCTGAGTTGGGAAGAATGGACGCATCGGATGAACCGCTTCCTGAGTGAGGTGGAGGATCTGTTCAGTCCTTCTTTGATCATTATCGGAGGCGGTGTCTCCCATAAAACAGAGCATTATCTTGCTGATTTACAGGTAAGGTCGAGGGTCGTCACGGCCAGGCTGCAGAATGAAGCAGGGATGATCGGCGCAGCCATCGCAGTAAAAAAATATCTGGACCAGTGATCCACCATCCTGTCTTCCTTATCGGCTATATGGGAAGTGGCAAAACCACCTTCGGCAGCATCCTTGCATATCATCTTCAATGTCCGTTTTTCGACCTGGATACGATGGTCGAAGCACATACTGGTCAAGAGATCAGCGAAATATTCAAAACGCAGGGAGAGCCGGCATTCCGGCAGATGGAAACTGAAGTATTGCAAAGAGTGCCATTGGATCCTCCCTTTGTCATGGCAACGGGAGGGGGAGCGCCCTGTCATGGGAACAATATGGCATGGATGTTGACCCACGGCAGGGTCATTTATCTAAGAACTTCCATCACTACAATCATAGAGCGTTTGTGGAAGGCCAAGGCTGGAAGGCCACTCTTGGAGCCCTTCAGCTCGCGCATGTCAATGCAATCCTATATTTCGGAGCACCTGAAGGAACGCGAAAAGTGGTATCTGCAGGCGCATCATGTCATTGACCCGGAAGCGGTTGATCCCTCCATCCTTGCTTCTCGGCTGATATAGTGGCATTTAAGAAGCCGCCTACATTAATTCAAGCAGGGCCACGTTTTCAACATGGTGGGTCTGTGGAAACATATCCACAGGTTGGACACATCGCAAGTGATACAGATCACAGAGAAAAGAGAGGTCCCTTGCCTGCGTAGCAGGGTTACAACTCACATATACAATCCGGGGGGGTCTTGTATCCAGCAGGCTTTCAAGCACCCTGGGAGCCAGTCCGGCCCTGGGTGGATCCAGCACAACCACGTCCGGCCTGCCATGCTCGCTCAACAGTTCTTCACTGAAGGCACGTGCCATATCACCCTGAATGAAGGTGGCATTGGTGATACCATTCGCGGCCGCATTGAGCTGCGCATCCTCAACGGCACCTGCAACATATTCAATTCCAATCACCTTCTTCGCCTCCCCCGCCAGCGTTAATCCGATGGTGCCCGTCCCGGAATAGAGGTCATACACGACCTCTTTACCTGTGAGTGCTGCAAACTCCTTCACAACACCGTAAAGCGTTTCTGCCTGATCTGTATTGGTCTGGAAGAAGGACTTAGGTCCGATTCTGAATTTCAAACCTCCCAATGTCTCTTCGAGATAATCCTGTCCGGCATGCAGAACCACCTCCAGGTCACTAATGTCGTCATTCTTTTTAGGATTGACAACATACATCAGGCTCTGAATCATAGGAAAGGTGCCCTCAATATATTCCATCATAGCCTGGATCTTCGGCTGGTCATTTTTTGAAAAGACGAGGATCACCATCCAATGCCCCTGGCGGTTATTCCTGAGGATGAGGTTGCGTAAAAAGCCTTCCTGTGCCCTGGCATCACGGAAAGACCAGTCTTTGCTGAGTGCAAATGCCCGTATTCCCATGCGGATCTCATCCGAGGGTTCTGGTTGTAAATAGCAGTTCTCCAGATCGATAATACGATCGAACATCCCCGGCATGTGAAAGCCCAGGCCATTTGTATTGGGCAGGCGTACCCCCTGCTCCGGCTTTTCCATCAGCCATTTCCGGCTCGAAAAGGTAAACTCAAGTTTGTTACGGTAGTGCGTCTCCCGAATTGAGCCTAGAATAGGCCTGGCTTCCTCAGCCTCCACCTTGCCAATACGCGTTAGGTTGTCCATCACCTGTTTCTGCTTGTATTGAAGCTGGAGTTCATACGGCATATGCTGCCACTTGCAGCCCCCGCACATCCCGAAGTGCCCACAGAAGGGCGTTCTCACCTCCTTCGGCCTCGAACGGAAGCGGATCACCTTGCCTTCAAGGTATCCTTTATTCTTCTTAATAATCTGAATATCTGCAATATCTCCAGGCATGGCATAGGGAACGAAGACCACTTTGCCCTCAATCTTCCCTACCGCTTTACCTTCTGATCCGGCATCGAGGATCTGAACATTCTCGTAGATGGGATGCCTTTCTTCATAGGTTTCTTTTCTTCTCATTTCGATTCGTTTTTGCGCAATGCATAATGACGGGAATCACCCCACTCGCCGTACCCGATCTCCATTCCGGCCTGCTGAATCATAGCTTGCAGATTGGCGGTCGTATCCTCAGCCTCTTCATTGACGCCAGGCTTATCCTTGTAAAGCAAATAATTATCCCTGTAACGTGCCGGTGTCAGGTTGGGCATCACCACGTTGGCGCCTACTTTAAGGGCAAACTCACGTCCCCCGGGCCAGATGGTCTGCATGGCCGTGGTAGCAGCAATATTGATATCCTTCATCATAATGCGCAGCAGGGCCAGCATCTTCATGGTCATGAAGAAGCGCTCACCCGGTGCCGGAAGCGCATGGTGGTGTTCAAACAAGGGCGTGGCTTCATGTTCAATGTAAGGCCCCATCCCTACCATATCAATATCCAGGTCCCTGAAAAACAAGAGGTCAGAAATCAGATGATCCACCGTCTGGAAGGGCAAGCCAACCATCACCCCTGTCCCTGTTTGATAACCTTCTTCTTTCAATAGATATAAGCAATCCAACCTTCGCTGGTAACGATGTTTGTCATCGTCCGGGTGAAGTTGCCGGTATAAGTCAGGATCACTTGCCTCGATGCGAAGGAGATAGCGGTGGGCACCGTGTTCATACCATTCCCGGTAAGTTTCACGGCTTTGTTCACCAAGTGACAAGGTGATGTGCAAACTACTGCCCGTCTCCTGATGGATTTTGTCGAGCAGACGCGTTATACCACTCGTAAAGCTCCTGTCCTCTCTTTCCCCGGCCTGGATGACCATGGAAGCGAAACGGTTTTCATAGGCAAAGCGGGCTGCTGTCAACACCTCTTCATCCGTCATTCTGTAGCGTTTCACTGCACTGTTGCCACACCTGACCCCACAGTAATAGCAATTCTTCGCACACTGGTTGGACAGTTCCACCAGTCCTCGCAGAAACACCTTGTTCCCCGAATAGGATGTCCTCACCTGCCTGGCAACTGCAAAGAGTTCCTCAAGCGGTTCTCCTTCCAGCTGCAGCAATTGACGGAGGTTGTCAGCAGAATAGTCATCACTGCTGATAATCTGGTGCGTTGTTTTCATGGCAATATTTTCAGTGCAAAACTACACCAACTCATCCAAAGGCTGGGAAAACAGTCATTGATGTTGTAATTTTATAGTAACTAATCCTCAGGAACTATGAAAATTTTAAATAACGGACAAATCCGGGAGGCTGACCAGTATACAATTGAGCATGAACCTATTGCTTCCATTGACCTCATGGAGAGGGCAGCAAAGGCCTGTACTGACTGGATTCGTGAGATGTTTCCGGAGTGGACCGGTTTCCACATCTTCTGTGGGCCTGGTAATAATGGAGGAGATGGTCTGGTCATCGCCAGATTGCTGGCCGGGGCAGGCTACCCGGTAGATGTCGTCGTTGTCTGGTTTCAATCACAGGGCAGTCCGGATTTCCTGAAAAACCTGGAAAGAGCTAAAGAGATTGAGGATATCCGCATCAGTGAGATTCATTCCGGTGATCAGGAATTACCCCGCACACCACGCGAAGGCGTGGTTATAGATGCCCTTTTCGGATCGGGACTTTCGCGGCCTGTTACGGGTCTGGCAGCGAAGGTCATACGTCACATCAACACCTGTGGATGCCCGGTCATTGCCATCGACATGCCATCAGGATTATTTGCTGACAAAGTGAGTATACCTGCAGAAGGAGAGATCGTGAAAGCAGGTGTTACGCTTTGCTTTGAACTACCAAAGCTGGCCTTGTTATTCCCTGAAAATGAAAAATATGTAGGAGAATGGGTGATCATACCGATCGGATTGCATGAAACCTATATCCGTCAGACCAAAACGCGGTACTATATGCTGGAGGCTGATGCGATGTCGGAACTGGCCAAGCCCCGCAGCCGGTTTGCCCATAAAGGAAATTTTGGTCATGCCTTGCTCATCGCCGGCAACCAGGGTAAAATGGGTGCAGCTGTCCTCTGCGCCGAAGCCTGCCTGCGCTCAGGGGCAGGACTGGTAACGGTGAGCGTGCCGGAAGACTGCTGGCAGATACTGCAGCCGGCTGTTCCCGAGGCCATGGTGAGTATACGACCGGGCAGTTACCAGTTTGTAGACCTGAAGGTCATGCCAAACTTCCAGGCCATCGCCGTTGGTCCAGGACTTGGTACCGCTGAGACGACAGCCACCGCACTCAAGCTTCTGATACAGAGCACTACACGACCTCTAATTCTGGATGCTGACGCACTGAATATACTTGCAGAGAACAAAACCTGGCTGGGCTTTCTGCCAGCACATTCCATCCTTACCCCCCACCCCAAGGAGTTCGAACGCCTGGCCGGCAGCACTGCCGATAGCTGGGAACGCCTGGAACTGCAGCGTGACTTCTCCATCAAAAACAATGTCTTTGTGATCCTGAAAGGAGCCCATACGTGCATCACAACACCAGCGGGAGATGCCTATTTCAACGGCACAGGGAACCCCGGGATGGCAACCGCCGGATGCGGGGATGCCCTGACCGGTGTCCTCGCCGGTCTCATGGCCCAAGGCTACACCCCATTGGAGTCAGCCCTGCTGGGCACATGGGTGCATGGACTCGCCGGTGATCTCGCACTGGAAGACACCTCCTATGAGGGACTGATCACCAGGGACTTGATTCAGAAACTAGGTGAAGCCTTCCGCCTGACCAGTCCGTAGCCTTTAAAGACCTCAAACATAAGTGTAGGGCGTGAATAGTTGGCCTTCGTAACCTTATTGGGTAATGATACAACTCTTAGGCCGCATCCTCCTCTGAGCGAAGGTTTTCGATAATAAACTGCTGCCGGTCAGGGGTATTCTTCCCCATATAGAAGGAGAGCATCTCTTTGATAGAAGACTCTTTCTTCAGTATCACAGGATCCAGACGCATAGAACGGCCGATGAAATGCCGGAATTCATCGGGAGATATCTCGCCCAGCCCTTTGAACCTCGTAATTTCCGGCTGTCCACCTAGTTTATTCTGCGCTTTCTCTTTCTCTTCTGTTGAATAACAGTATATGGTTTCCTTCTTGTTTCTGACCCTGAACAAGGGTGTCTGGAGGATATACAGATGTCCATGACGCACCACATCCGGATAAAACTGAAGGAAAAACGTCAGCAGTAGCAGGCGGATATGCATACCATCCACATCGGCATCGGTGGCTACGACGATGTTGTTATACCGCAGGTTTTCAACGCCTTCCTCGATGTTCAGTGCCGATTGCAGCAGGTTGAACTCTTCATTCTCGTAAACGATCTTCTTGGTAAGGCCATAACAATTCAGTGGTTTTCCTTTCAGGCTGAATACGGCCTGGGTATTGACATCCCGGCTTTTGGTAATGGAACCCGATGCGCTGTCGCCCTCAGTAATGAAAAGCGTCGATTCAAGCCTGCGCTCATGGTTATCGTTGTAATGAATGCGGCAATCCCGGAGCTTCTTGTTATGCAGGCTGACTTTCTTGACGCTGTCTTTGGCCAGTTTTTTGATATTGGCCAGCTCCTTCCTTTCTTTCTCCGATTGCAGGATCTTGCGGTACAATGCCTCGGCCGTCTCCGGATTCATATGGAGATAATTGTCGAGGTTACGTTTGATCACATCGTTGATAAAATTCCGCACTGTTTGCCCGCCTGGCTCCATGTGCTGAGATCCCAGTTTCGTCTTGGTCTGGGATTCAAAGACCGGTTCCTGGATTTTGATGGCAAGGGCAGCGATGATAGAAGCCCGCACATCACCCGGGTCAAAATCCTTCTTATAAAACTCACGGATGGTCTTCACCAGAGCCTCCCTGAAGGCTGCCTGGTGCGTTCCTCCCTGTGTGGTATGCTGGCCATTGACAAAGGAAAAATACTCCTCTCCATATTGCCGCGAGGCATGCGTGAAGGCACATTCAAAGTCCTCCTCCCGGATATGCACAATGGGATAGACCAGGTCACCGTTTCCGTTGATATTATGGGTCAGCAGATCCAGTAGGCCGTTTTTGGCCTGAATGCGCATACCGTTATAATAGATGATGAGGCCATTGTTGAGATAGGCGTAATTCCAGAGCTGCTTCTCAACATACTCCTGAATGAAGTGGTAGGAACCAAACAAGGCCGTATCCGGGGAGAAGGTGATAATGGTCCCGTCTGTTTCCTGACTCGGTTGGACAGGAAAGTCCTTGACCAGCTCGCCCTGTTCGTATTCCAGAATTTTGGTCTGGCCTTCGCGTACGGACTGAACCCTGAAGCGGGCGGAGAGGGCGTTCACAGCTTTGGCGCCAACGCCATTCAGGCCCACGGCCTTCTTGAATACTTTCGAATCGTACTTGGCGCCTGTATTGATACGTGAGACGCAATCGACAACCTTTCCAAGCGGCATACCACGGCCAAAATCCCGGATACTGACCTCCTGTTCGGTGATCGTAACCTCTATTTTACGGCCAAACCCCATGACATATTCATCGATGGCATTGTCGATGATTTCCTTGATCAGGACATAAATCCCGTCATCCTGGGACGACCCGTCTCCCAGTTTCCCGATATACATCCCCGGCCTGAGCCGGATATGCTCCTTCCAGTCGAGGGACCGTATGGTGTCCTCGTTATACGCCTGGCCCGCCTGTATGATGAGATCTTCTTCCACGGCTGCAAAAATAGTCGGTTTCTACTTCACAGGCCACCCTGGTTACCTTGGATTATTGAACATCCTATATAGTTATTATTCAATCATTTATACAATGCTGTGCATTATTTACCCCTCATTATTAATTAAACAGTAAGTATGGAATCGCTTTCTCTACGTTGCAGCATTAGACAAGAAGCAACGAAATACTAGTTACAGGGCGCCGGTGGAGCTTTCAATCGTGAGTCAATATGGAAAATCCCGGGGCTAATAATAGTGCTATATCTGCTGTAGTTCACACCAACGGCATTGTCAAGAAAGAAATAGCCAGCAGAATAGAGCTATACTATTTGAATGGAACTATCAGGAATATTTACGAAGACATATGCGTTTTTACTACATTTACACCTGAAAGCTGGATCCAATATGGAAAACCATCAAAATACTTCTTAATAATTCAGTAAATCATAAAGGGCGATAATGCAAAACGACCCTTGCGGGCCGTTTCGAATGTTTTCACAACGGAA
>JAGNHN010000026.1 GCA_018001695.1 Lentimicrobiaceae bacterium | reverse complement strand
TGTGTAATATTTACACACACGAAGTTACAAATATAATCATAAAGCACTGAATAGCAATAAGAATACATTATGGCATACAGATTGAATATATTATATGGTAACCCACAAACCGATGCCTATGAAAAAGTTATTGCTAACCGGTGCCCTGCTGATAGGAATGTTCTCATTTCTGCAGGCCCAGACAATCGGAGGCGTTTACATTCCTCCAGACATGCAAGTCCAGTGTAAGCCTCGTACCGCACTGGTGCATCAGGTAGTTCCTGACCTGCCAGCGGTCTTTGGTCCGGCCCAGGGAATACTGCAATTCATGTTACCCCTGCTTCCGGCCATTCCGGCAGAGGAAATGCCTCCGGCACTGTACGACTACAAGCTCTGCAGCAAGAATCAGAAAGCCATTAATCTCGGGCTTCCTGCTCTTCCAGTGAAGAACCATTAACCCTGGGTAAATGGGGTCTGCAATTGCAGGGTGAAGACATTCGGATTTCGCTCCCCCTGAACAAGGCGGTGATGGCTTGCTGTTGTTCCCTGCTCATCCTTATATCTCTCAAATCCAACACTTTGAGCCTGCCCTGCCAATGAGCAAAGGCGGGCTCGAATGCGTCTATCCAGGTTTGCCACAAATCCAGGGTTTCCAATGAATCCAGGCCAGCCATGGAAACAGGAAGAGAGGCCAGTGGGTTGCGGTTGCTAATGAAATGGTGCAAGGAGGTCAGGCTTCCAAGACAATCCGGGAGTTGGGCTAAGCGATTCCTGGAAACATCCAGGATACGGAGACTCGAACAGTCGCAAACCCAGTCCGGAAGCTGAGATAACTTATTTCTGCTCAGGTCTATACCAATAATATTGGGGTATAGCGCCGGATCAGGGGTGCCCGCTTTGGCAAGGCCTTTTCTCAGATTCAGAAAGACAGGTTTGGTCGCCTTTGCAACACAGGACCAGTCGGTGCAAATAACGAACTGGCCAGACTGAGCTTTCAAATCCGGGAACAATACTGTCAGTAGCAGCAGATATAACAGGCCCTGTAAGTAGTTACGCAAACCATGAAAAAAGATCATCATACTCTTGCCCTTCAAATAACAAACCTACAGGATTTCGGAAAACAAACCACAATGCTAGGATCAGCAGCTTCTTAACGCATGAGGATATTCCTGTATATCTTTATACCAACTATTACAGGCCTGATCCCTCCGGGCAACCAACCCAGCACAGTGGCATGTTGTCACGCGGGGCACTGAGGCTTATGAAGGATATGAGTTATCTGAACTACAACAGCCGGGAAGTGGCCATCGGAACCTTGATCATGGGTGGCCGACAGGCTGTTCGCATACAATCCATGACCAACACCCCAACGCTCGACATCAGGGCAAGCGTTGGGCAATGCCTGCAATTGTGGGAATCAGGATGTGAGCTCATCCGCCTGGCTGCGCCCGGCATAGCAGAAGCCAGGGCGCTGGGACACATCCGGAAAGCCCTTCTTGAAGCAAGATGTAAGATCCCCTTGTGTGCAGATATTCATTTCCGGCCGGATGCGGCCCTGGAAGCAGCCCGGCATGTAGAAAAAATTCGCATCAACCCTGGCAATTATGTCGACCGCAGCTACCGTAACCAGCAGAATTTCCCTTCAAGGGAAGCGGTGCTGGAAAAGGCACTGGTGCATCTTCAACCTTTGTTACAGATCTGCAGGGATCATGGTACAGCCATCCGGCTGGGTGTAAACCATGGATCTCTTTCGCCACGTATTATACATACCTATGGCCATACAGAAGAAGGAATGGTTGCCAGTGCAATGGAGTTTATTGAGCTATGCGAAAGCCAGGGTTTTACCAATCTGGTTATCTCGCTGAAAGCAAGCCGGCCAGGCGTTACGGTCAGGGCAAACCGCCTGCTGGCCTGTCGTCTGATGGAAAGAGGCCAAGGCTATCCCCTGCATTTGGGCGTCACCGAAGCAGGCGAAGGCGCCGATGGCCGGATGATTTCTTTTGCTGGTATAGGAACCCTGTTGGGTGAAGGTCTGGGCGATACCATCCGCGTATCACTGACAGAGGATCCTGTCCTTGAAATTCCGGTGGCGATAGCCCTTCGGGATGCCTATGCAGCTGTGCGCTCCAGGCAACCCGAACATTGTTACCAGCCAATATGGAATCCTATTCAATATGAAAGAAGGGTTACTACATCCATCAACGGTATTGGCGGAACGAACCCTCCCGTGGTGATCTGCGGTGGATTGATGCAGGAGCAAGCCGGGCCAACTGGGCAAGCGACTGATTTTATAGCTGTTACAGAAGACGAGGAGCAGTTTTTAAGACAAGTTCAGGAAAGTAACAGAGATAGCGTAGTAATTCAGGTCAAGGCTGCCGGGAACAGGAATACCAGAGAAACGGCAGGCCCCACTGCTATTGTATTCAATCAAATTCCTGATAATGAGCCTGATATCAGCTTAACAGGCCAACCTTCTGTTATAATACAGGACATCCTACCAGACTGGTCTCCTGCAAAAATGAGAGATGTCTTATCCTATTGGTATCATCATGGCCATTCTTCACCATTGATTGTCAGACTGATCTGGGATAAAACCGAGGATAATCCGTTGCTGTCACTATGCCGCTGCCTGGCTCCCGGATTGCTGGATGGCCTTATTGACGGGATCTGGTTAGATGGTTCTTATCCTCATCATGAGCTGACTGAAATGGCATTTGGGCTATTGCAAGCCACGGAAAGAAGGACAACACGCACGACCTATATCTCATGCCCGGGCTGTGCCCGCACTTCTTATGATATTCAGTCGGTTCTGAAAAAGATCAAGGCAGCAACGTCTGCTTATCCCCATCTCCGGATCGGTGTGATGGGCTGTGTCGTTAATGGACCGGGAGAGATGGCCGGGGCCGATTATGGCTATGTCGGGGCAGGGGCAGGTAAGGTGAATCTTTATAAAGGTAAAGAGCTCATTCATAAAAACATACCTGAACAAAACGCTGTGGATGCCCTTCTGACACTCATCGCGGAAAGCGAATGATTATGCCAGGGGCATCCACAGAAATGATTCGCCATACCTACTGAACAATACCAATATTGATACCTGCCGTTGGAAGGACTCCGGAATAGTCGATGTTATTCCAGGGTTTATAGCGGGTAAATCCATCTTCATCAGGATAGGCGGCCAGCCTGAGCGTACCACCCAGGTAAAGATCAAGGCTAAAAACATTCAATAACAGAAACTTACCTCCCAGCGTAATGCCCGCTGCCATCACATTGAGGTTGCGGTTGCGCTCATGTTCCACGAAAACGGGATCCTGCCACTGCCTCACGATCCCCGAGATGGTCAGGCGGCGGTACATGAGATGTGCACCGGCGTAAAAACCCAACGGTGCCTGGTGCTCCTGGCCCAGTCCCTGACTCAGGTATTTCCGGATACGTGCAACGGCGCCCCAGCCCCGTATCATATCGCCGGAGAAATCGTCATACACGCCTGAAAGTGGATTGTAATAGTCCAATTCCTGGTTTGCCAGGTAGTTTCGCCCCAATCCACCATTCCGGGTCATATAAGTGCCCATCAAGGCAGCCTCAAGCGAAAGTGCAGGATGAACCGCCCTTTCATAGCCTATTAGCAAGGTTCCTTCAAACAAGCGGTAAGGATCGAAATGAAGGCAGGAACGATAGGGCTGAAGCAGAATGGTATCCACGACCGAAGGTTTTCTATATGCCTGCCGTATAAGCGCCTGTAGCTGATCACGCTGGTCCTGAAAATAACGATCCCAGGCCTCCAGCTGCACCGCCTGCTCCTCCGCCTTTCTCTCCATATCCTGTAGTTTGCGGTCAAAAAGCTCAAGACGGGTTTCTATCAGTTGAATTTTCAACTTTTTCACCTCCTCTGGGCTATCCTGAGCCGATATGGGCAGGAGCAGGAGTAATCCTAAGAGGAACAGGGCAATCAGGCCAACATTTCGCATATACTTTAGTTTATTGGAGGATTAGTTCTCTTAATACGCCGGCTGAAATACCTTACCGGAAAAGGTCACGAAACCTGATTCTTTTTCAACGATAAAGAACAGGAAGGCTTCATTGAAAGTGAAGACATCATTTACACTCGTTAAACAAATTTCTACGGCTGTTACAGCCGCTGCTTCTGTTCCTTCTTCGTGTACATCAATGAAAGTTTTATGCTTTACTTCGTTAATATACAGCGGCATACTTGAATTAATGCGGGAGAAATCGGCTTCTCCCGGGGTGAAGGCGATCCCCATGCCCAGAGAAGTCAGGATATCTTTTAGCTTCTCTTCATACTCGAACTTGAACTTTGGAAAGTATAAGGTTGCTTTGGTAGCATTGGTGAAGGAATTGTTCCAGTCGTTCCATACCGATTGATCAAGAGAAGTCAGTACATCTGTAAGTGTCTTTCCCTCAGCAGGTTTCACGGCAACCATGGCAAACTTTCCGGACCCATAAGGCATACGAATCGCTTCGCAAATGTCATTCTTTAACACCTCAAGATCCCCCTCCTTTCGCATCATGTCTACCATAACATAAGAACCGTCCTCCAATGTAAATGGAGCCAGCTGGGTATATGATTTATCGAACTTATACTTCCAGGCTGCATTAAAATAAACGGCATTGAGGAGGTACATAACCGCCTGTTCCGGGATATTGTCAACGATAGTTGGGATCTTGCCATGTGTTTTGGTTGAAACCCACTGGTTGATCATTCCAACAGTAGCAGGATCATCAAAATGAGCAGGATGCATGCTGGCGTAGAAGTATTGCTGGTTCACCTGGATGAAGAGGGGCAGAATCGCAAATCCATGGTCATACCAGATGGATTGCGCAATCTCCATTACTACCTTGGGATCACAATTTAACAGATAGTCTATCAATAACTTATACGTTTCATTGATTTCCTGATTGGTCATCCCGCTGAAGCCAAGGACATCTGCCATGGCTTTGTGGGTTGTGCCATTGGCGCCATTCAGCGTCATTCCGAGCGCAGCTGAAATGCTGAGGGGAGAGATGCAGTAATTCTTGCCGGGGTTAGCCCCGTCTGCGAGTCGTAACACATTGAATCCAAAATCATTACCAGAATAGACCAGGGCTTGTTGTTTGGGTGTCAGGTGCAGTGAGGCAGGATTTTCGCTCACCGGATGATCCTTGCGGCAGCCTGTGAAGGTCACCATGCCGGCCAGAATAAGTAGCAATAAATGGTTCATTGAAGTCTTTGCATGCATGTGGTGGGTTTTCATAATGTTTGTTTTTGATGGATGAACAGCACAAAGATGCGGATGGGCACCAGGAGGTTGCGTCGAAAGGAAAATTTCCAGGTCATGAGAAACAACAAAGCAACTTGCGATGGTTTTTTTTCGTTCAAGTGACGCAACCATTTCAATACCATGCGCATCTATAATCCGGTCAACCGGGTTACAGGTGCCGGTCCAGGACCAGGTGGAAGAAAAGAACGACATCATTCAGGGATGCAGGGCCGGCCGACGTGAAGATCAGCAACGGCTGTACAATTGGCTTGCGCCACGCATGCTTGCGGTTTGCCGTGCTTATTCAAAAGACCGGTCAGAAGCAGAGGACCTGATGCATGAGGGATTTATGAGCGTCTTTAAACATATTGGGCAATACAGAGGTCAAGGCTCTTTCGAAGGATGGGTCAGAAAGATAATGGTCAACGTGGTATTGGCCAGGTACAGAAAGAACCATTGGTTATATCCCGTTGAAACCCTTCCGGAAACAACCCAACTTGGTTGGCAGGAACCGGATGTGCGGCTGGAAGCAGCGGAGATTCTGGAAATGATCTCTGAGTTGCCGCCACGTTACCGCATGGTTTTCAATCTCTACGCACTGGAAGGTTATTCTCACCAGGAAATAGCCGGCCAGTTGAATATCACTGAAGGCACTTCGAAATCAAACCTTTCGAGGGCAAGGCAAATCCTACAGGCACGACTGCTAGATGCAGGTCATTCATATTTAAACCCCGAGGAGCGACATGAATCACAGGGATGATCATCCATTGGATGTCTATTTCCGGTCTCATCTGGAAGATGCAACGCTGCCGCTCCCTGGCGGAGGCTGGGAGAAGCTGGAAGCAGGAATGGCCACCAGGCCACGACGGCTTTATCCCCTATTATGGCAGGCTGCTGCCATCACTGCACTGGTGATGACCTCTTTTCTGGCCGGCTACTACCTCGCCCGGTTCGAGACTTCCCTTCCTTCATCTTCCATGGCAACGCTTACTTCATTCCGGAAGGATCTGCACAGTGTCCTCAGCGGACCACCCCTTACAAACTTCACATCTGGATCAGAAGTCTATGGCAGCGCACAAACAGAAGCTTCGGCTGGCAATACATCCATTGAAGGATCCGGGCAGATGATGGCTGTTGTCGACAGACCTGAAAAGCATTCAGCAGCAACGGATCCATCCATGCACACCGGCATCATGAAGGTTTCCTCAGCTGGTAATGAAGCGACTTTGATCGCTGTAAAGATGCGGCCGCGGGCCGCTTCGCTGATCGTGTTACCCGAAAGACTGTTTCTGGCTGCGGCCCGCGGCCGCCATTCCGCAATTCAGTCCCCTTCCTACTCCGCACCAATACAAACCAGTCAGAAAACAAAAGTGGGTGGCCTGATCTCGCCCGTGCTCGCAGCCTCTGGTAGCAGAGGCCATGCCGAACAGTCCTATACACCCAACACCCTGGCGGCAGGAAGTGGACAGGAAAAACCATTGATGACGCTGTCTTCCGGCTTATATGCACAGGTTCCTGTCAGTGAAAATATTTCGATGAAAACAGGACTCATATACAGCCGGATCGGCATGGAAACAGCACACAGCAGCCTGGCAAACGATCTTACCCTGGCGAGCCTGGATGGCGGTCCTTACGCAGCCAATACCTCGGTCGGACAGATTTTCCTCGCAGGTGAGAACCTGGTTAACCTGGGCACTTTTGCCACCAGCAATACCGCTACCAACGAAGGGAATATTCTGCAACATCTTGATTACGTCGAAATTCCGCTATTACTAAACTGGTCCCTGAAGCGTAAATACTACACGCTCTCACTGGAAGCCGGCCTTACGGCAGGCAAGTTGGTGCATAATGCCGCTTATTTTATCACGCAGGGGACCCGTTTTGAGCTTGGCAGCACGGAAAACATCCGCGCTATGCTGTGGAATGCATCGGCAGGAGTAGGCCTGGAAGTGCCTCTGGCAAAACGAATTGCGATTGGAATACAACCCGGCTACCGGTTCTCTCTCCGTTCCATCAATCCCGTCACCGGATACCGACCGCATATGTTTGGCTTCGGAACCGGAATCTCCTATGCGCTGTAACTGCCTATTCTTCCGGTAAAGGAATCTCTGTTTGCAGGTCTTCGGTGTTAAGAAGACTTCGATCAGCCGGCAGGGAAATATGGCTTTGTACGATGTACCATTGATTTATCTTCTTTTCCAAAACACCAGTAAAGCGCAAACCTTCATACCCCATGGCCTTGCCGCCTGCCACGTAACTGTAATTCAGGATAGCAGAGAACCACGCTGTGTTACAGGTCTCATTTACCTTGATGATAGGGTCTGTCATAGCAATATAAGTCTCCTCAAACTGCCTGAATTGTGCTTCAACGGTTTGTTTTATCTGATCCCAGCCAACCAGTCTTTCATCGCTGTCGGTACCAAAAACCATGATGTCTGAATCCGGCGCCCAGACCCTGCGAATCAGATCCAATTGCTTGGTTTCGTTGGCGATGATATAACGCTCCAACACCATGGTAACCGCTTCCATATCATCCTGACGCTGCTGCTCACTGCAGGCTTTTCGGTCCTGGCATCCCCATACGGCCAGGACAATCATCCATAACAGTATCCCTCTTCTCATACGCATTCTTTTATTGTTGGTTATACGATGTTTAATGATGACAATCCCTGTCTAAAGATACGACCAGTTTTGTAAATATCCAGCAAGCAGGAAATTCTATGTCGACATACAGGCACAGGCCTTCTTGGTCAGGCATTAATCAGAAAACAGGACAAGGGGTATAGATATAAGACTCAATATCAGACCTCAAGAGCACTACTTCATCTTTGCTTCCTGACCTTCCTGACCTTTCAGTTGCTTATGAGTTCCGTCACAAAAGGGCGGGGTAGCTGTACATTTACATGCACACCAATAAACTTCTTCCGGTTTCTCAAGAACAACGCGCAAAGGTCGAATGCCGGTCTGATAGTGAGATCCATCACAAAAAGGCTGGTTTGAAGACCTGCCACAGGCACACCAGAAGTATTTACCGGCTTCAGCCGCGGCTTTAATAGGGTGTGTGTCATGAATAATGGCCGGCTTCACCGGACCTTCTCTGTGCTTGGCCATAGCTTTGATCGCTTTAATGTATCCTTAGGAAAATGCGTTTGTTATCAACTGAAAACACAGATCAGTATTACATATTACGCATTCTGAGATTAAAACACAGAAGTTTCTATTGTCGCAGTGTGAGCTTATAACTTTGATTCATCCATCAGGGGTTAACCCTGCTCCAGGTAGTGGTCCTTCCAAGGCCCATCCAACTGGCGCCAACATATCCCCTGACGTCCAAAACATTCTTCTCGGGCATCTTCATCACACATTTATAGGTTTTGCCAGATTTGGGATCATAGATGGTGCCATCTGACCATGCTCCATCAGCAAAGTTGAAATCCTTGATAATTACCAGGCCCAGTGTTGGGGTGGTTCTCTTTTTCGGATCAGGGTTGTTCTTGTCGACTTTGGGCTTCCCGGTATCCGGATCAATGGGCGTCTTCAGCCAGACAATCTTCCCGAAGAATTTGTTTCCCGTTTTATAAATTTCCATCCGGGCATCTTTATCTTCATTCAACCATATACCCTTAATGTCATCGGCTTTGGCAGATTGGGCAAATACATTTCCATGCATGATGAACCCCAGGCTCACCATCATTATCCATAACATGCTTCTTCTCATAGTGTAAGGGTTTAAGGTGTTTGCCTCTCTTATTGTGCTTCTCCGGTCATTTTCCGGGATGATGTCATGGGTTGATTTCCAGGGTATGGATCAGCGCATCCATCTGGAGCATCAGGTCTCGTTTTTCGTTATTGGGAAAATAGACAAAGGCATCCAGGTTAAGTATACGGTTCTTCGTTTCATCAAGAATAGCATAATTCAGGAAGGGGCCACCCATAAAATCCCCCTGAACATCCCAAAGCCCATAGGTTTTAACAGCAAATCTGTCCTTGAAATACAAAGGTTCACTAATGGCTCCAATAACCGGAGATGTGATCATGTAAGACCCCGGTGCTGTTCCGGGTACGTGTATTTGGGTGAGCTGATTTCTGCGGTTGAGTATAAGCTCGGTGCTGAACTGCGCCGTATCATTGTAAGGGGTGAAATAGATCAGAAGCCCCTGGCTGAAATCTTTCGTTTCCTTGCGCAGCCAGGCGAATTCAGGCTCCATCTTGGCGATATAGAATCCACTGGGAACCAATAAGGAGATGCCCATTTGTTCGCGCAGGCGGTTGCGTATCTGTAGGTCGTTCAACTGCTCATACAGCTGGATCATTCGGTTTCTTTCAGCATTTTCCAATAAATCGAGCACATTTTGTTCCCTTTGCTGAAAGGCAGCAATCAGGGCTGCTTCTGAAGGTGCGCGCATGCGTATGAACTGTTGTGGACTGGCCCAATAATCTGCCTTCGTTTGAATCAGGGCAGAATCCAGCTTCTCATCAATCTCTACCAGGATGATTTTATGGTGTTTCTGGTACAGATCGGTGAAGGCTTTGATGGGAATATTAACAGGGAAAAATCGCGGCTCGGGCTGGGGTAAATAATCCACATCTTTGAGCAGGCTGTTTCGAAGGGCATCCCCTACGGGTCCCTTCCACACCAATTCATCTGCAACTATCAGGACCTCAGCTGTTTTTCCTGTTGATTTGGGAATGCCTTTACTGCGTTCCTGTTTACAGGAAACGAACATCATCCCTATGGCCAGAAAAGCCATAAGGATGTTGTATCGGACAAGATGTTTCATAAGGAATTCAGGATTTCACCGGGACTTTGATCTTCTGTCCAGGCATTAACGTATGGGATTCCTTCATATTGTTGATCTGCTTCAGGTCCTGAACGCTCACGCCATCATACCTGCCGGCAATGGACCAAAGGGTATCTCCTACCCTGACGGTATAAAGCATGAACCGGCTTTCCTGAAGAACAGGTTTATCTGTTGTTTCTGCCAGCGCGGTATCCTGAGGCGCTTCATTCTTCACCGTATCGGGTAATGGCGGGGCAACTGGTTTTGGGGAAGTAGCAAGCAGAGCCGGTCTGCTATGTGGTTTGCTTACAATGAGGCGCTGCCCTATGCTCAGCTTAGTACTTCGCATCCTGTTCCATTTCATTAGTTCATTAACGCTACAACCATATTTACGAGCGATTACACCCAGGTTCTCTCCCCTTCTCACCACATGATGCTTTGCTTCTTCCCTAACCGTCGTTGCTGCCTCAGCAATAAGTTTTTCACGGTGTTGCTCAGATACTGACTTGTGTTTGAACAGTGTATCTTCAACTGCCAGATATGCTGCAGTGAAATCACGGGGAATACGGAGAAGGTATGGTTGATCGGCGCTAGCCGGTATTATATCCTTCAAAAAGGTTGGATTAAGGTATTTCAATGTTTCTCTTGGGATACCCGCCAATTCAGTAATACTCTCAAAAGGAAGCGGCTGCTGAATAACAAAGGTGTCAATATTCAAGGCATGGATACCCGGAGAAATGGGTCTCAGATTGTGTTCTTTCTGATGGGATAATAGATAGGTAACAGCAATAAAAGCAGGCACATAATTGCGTGTTTCCTTTGGCAGATAGGGCTGAATGGCCCAATAATCCGGAACACCACCGGCTCTGCGCATGGCACGCGTCACATTGCCAGCACCTGCGTTGTAGGCAGCCAGCACCAATGACCAATCTCCAAATATGCCATATAGGTCTTTCAGGTGACGCGCAGCAGCATCCGTAGAAAGATGCGGATCATAGCGCTCATCAACCAGGCTGTTAACTTTCAATCCATAAAGTTTGCCTGTTCCATACATAAACTGCCATAAACCCTTGGCGCCGGCCCTGGAAACGGCCACAGGATTCAGAGCAGATTCGACGATGGCCAGGTATCTAAGCTCCAGCGGAATGCCGTATTTGTCAAGGGTTTCTTCAAACAAAGGAAAGTAAAGTTGCGCCAGCCCCAGCATTCTGTTCATCTGGGCATAGCGTTTAACGCCATAGAACTCAATAAACCGCTTGACATCATCATTATACACCAGTCCCATGGGCGTCATTCTGTTCAGTCGCGCCAAACGCTCCCGGATAATGTCATCAGAAGGCATGGACGCTGAACCTGCAGCCATCTCTTCTTCTGTCCCTGGTAAGGTGCTAAAAAGCCCTGTTGTGTCATAATACATCAAAGCAACAAGGCTGTCCAGCATTTCAACAACCCGGTCATCCTGGCTTGACCAACAACTGGGATGTGATGAGCTCCACCAGTTCCGTGTACTATCAGGTGCATTTGCCTGCAGTGTATGTCCATTTCCTGAGAAAAAGATAAAAACAAGTAGAGCTACAAAACGCAAATAATTCATTATGATACAGTTAATTCGACATTAACGGTTTTCTCACAAAAACAACCCGAGAGGTATGCCTGGCACACTAAAATTAGCACCCTCCCATTTCCCCAATTTCTTCCCAATGAGTAATTACCAACATTCTTTTGTTGATTCCCACCTCCTTATCGCTCTCGTCAAACTTATTCATTAACAATAAAATAAGAATGACTCATTGGGGAGTATTAAGATCAGGATGGTTTATTCTCTCCCTTTTCGGGTTCATCCTTTTCTGTCATACCGGTCCTGAATTCACGGATACCCCGTCCGATGCCCTTCATGAGCTCCGGTATTTTCCTGCCACCAAAGAGTAACAGGATCACAAGGACAATAACGATGATCTCCGTAGAGCCAAACCAGCCTAAAAGTATGCTATTTGTTGCCATGACAAAACATTAGGGAGCCCAAAGGTACAAAACAACCCTATACTATGGCAAGTATCAATTAGATGGCATTTTCTTCACTGAGATGGTACACCACGTGTTACCGCGCCAGCCACATTGCAGGATCCAGCACGGTTTTCCCTTTCCAGACCTCAAAATGCAATTCTGTTTTACCCTCGGCAGCCTGGGTATGAATTTTTCCGATCGGTTGTTTGGTATCGACCATTTCTCCGGTCTTGACACTCACCTCATCCAGGTTGGAATAGACCGTCAAATACTCTCCGTGCCGGATGATAACGACGGTGTTGAAACGGGGAACAGTCATCACCCTTGATACCTTTCCCTTAAAGACCGCTCTTGCCTGTGCACCTGCACCGGTTACGATATCCACCCCATTACTTTTGGTTTTTATCCCCCTGAGAACCGGGTGATCATGTTCTCCGAACGTACCTGCAATGACACCGCGCTCCAGCGGCCATGGCAATTTCCCCTGATTGCTTGCAAAGTCATTCGACAGCGCCAACTCTTCCGGCGTAAGCTCAAACATATCCCCGGGTTTAGCCTTGGCCCGCTCCCCGCCTGCTTCGCGGGCTTTCCGGATCTCTTCTGCAATGATGCGCTCAATCTCCTTGTTTAGACGTGCCCGGGCTTGTTCTTTCTCGCGAAGTGTCTGCAACAACTTTTTCTCTTGTTGCCGCAGGCTGCTTACCGTCTTGTTAACCTGTGTCTTCTCTATTTCAAGTTTCTTTTGCTCTGTTCTTTCTCCCTGAATCAATGCCATTTGCTCTGTCTTGCGCTCTTCCAGCCCCAGGATACGCTGACTCAGGGCCAGCTCTTTTTCCCGGATCAGGTCAGCCTGCCGCCTTCGGTATTCACTGTATTGCTGCAAGTATTTCAGACGACGGTAGGCCTGGTTAAAGGACTCTGCAGAAAACACAAACATCAGCCTGCGGTATGCATTCCGGTTTTTCTGTGCGTAATAAATCATACGGGCATATTCTGCCCGCAGGGTTTCCAGTTCCTTCTGCAGGGCGGTGATATGCTGACTGGCCTGCTGGATATTCCGGTCTATTAACCGAAGCTCCTGATTGTACGAAGAGATTAACTGGCGTCGTTTACTGATTTTGCTGTTGATGAGAACAACTTCATTGACCGAGGCGGCCCTGTCCTTACGCGTATCCTCCAGCAATTTATTCGTATAACGGATTTCATCTTCTATGCGGGAACGTTGTTCCTGCAGCCTGGCTTTTTCATCCTGGGCAAATAGCGAAAGGACTGGCAGGAGGAAGAGTGCCACCAAAAAGACAAAGGGATATGGTTGTATCTTTCTTTGTTCCATTTTCCTTTTCCTGCGCAATGCCTAAAGCATCAGAAACCGGTCAAAGATATCACAAAACCACCTCTGTTCATGGCTTTCATGGTGATACCTGGTAGGAATCCGGCACCCTGAACGGAAATTCCGGCATATCCTCCATGCTTACCTTACTGAAATCCAGACTTAAACCAATACTATTCGCTCCTGTAACAAGAATATCGATACCCAATGGCATTAATCCGCCTTTCATCGACATATAAGATCTGTATCCGGCTTCGAGCGTATATCCCGCCTGACTACGATCCGATACAAGCATGCGGAGAACACGGAAACTGGATGGATCCAGCCAAATCTCCTGCTGCGGTATGGTTGTTCTTCCATCCGGTTCGTCCAGGTTGCTTTTCCTGCGCATCTGGGTTGTCAGGCGATAGTGTGTATCCTCTTTGCTGGCAAAAAAACGGGAAAGATCATACCCCTTAAAGTCATTGCCCAAAAGCAAAGCCTGCAGGACAGGAAAATCCAACGGACTGCCCGTCATACGGGCAATAAAATCGAAGCTTTCTCTTGTATAGGACTTTTCCAGTCTGTTCAGAATAAAAACGGAATCCGGGCGTATCATCACCCTGAACACTTCTATTCCGAGAACAGGCGCCACAGATACCCATATGAGGCTGTCTTGTAACATGCGTATTTGTCCGGAGAACGAGGTTGTCCTGGACTCAGTATCCGTGTATGTCGCTGCATACCGGGCTGTCATCCCCGAAAAAACAAAGGCATTCTCCTGCATCTGCTGAGGCACCATAGCATATGCCACTTCCGTCACCTCAACATCAGCCACCGGCTTTACAGATCGACAGGCATTCAATGCGACTATTAAGATCAGGGCTACGATGAGCCAAAATCCCGATCTACTCAAAGAGTTCCCCATGGTCTATCTTCTTTTTGAGTAGATCAGATCCTTCACCCTGGTTTGCTGCCCTTTTCCAATATTCCAGGGCTTCTGTTTTGCGCCCCAGCTTAAAGAGCACGTCTCCATAGTGTTCGAGGATCACCGCACTCGTGTTCCCACCATTTTGCAAGGCTTTTTCAATCCAGACCAGCGCTTCCTCGTATTTACCCTGATTATAAAGAACCCAGCCATAGGTATCCTCATAGGATGAGCGTCCCGGGTCCAGCTCATTGGCCTTACCTGCCATCAGTGCTGCCTTTTCCAGGTCTTCGCTCCTCAGGCTCAGGTAATAACTGTAATTATTAAGAACATTCGCATTATCAGGTTTCAATCGCAATGAGGCCTCGTAAGCCCTCACAGATGCGGCATAATCTTTCAGCTCCTGATAGATATCACCCAGAAATGCATGAAAATCTGCTTTCAGGTCATCCTGCCCTACGACCATTTTTAAACCCGACTCAAGGGTTCGTGCTGCTGCTGCATGCTGTTTCTCCTGAAACTGTGCCATTCCTTTAAAAAAGTAAAGCAATGGCATGTTTGGAAACAGATCCATCGCACGGCTTGCATGATGCATCATGGCTTTCCTGTCATCTGCTTTGGCATCCAGCCTAAGCAGTTGCTCCCAGGCCTCATAGATGGAACTGTCGATGGTGATCAGTTGCTTCAGTGTCTCCCTGGCTTCCTCAAACAGCTCAGAGGAAATCATCACATCAGCCAAAAGCGCAAGCACCTGAGGATCATCTGGATATGATTCCCGCAGGGATTTTGTCATGGTGCTGATATCGGTCTTGTTCTCTGGAAACAGCTGGTTCATAATGAGGGTAGAACGAAGGATATCCAATTTGGAAGCAAGGTCCAGATCCGGGTGCAGGAAGGCGGCCAGCAATTCTTTTTTCGCTTCCTCCTGCTTTCCTTGTTTGTCAAAGAGGGAGGCCCGTGACAGCCTGAGGTAAGGGTCATCCGGGGTTTGTTGCATTGCCTGCTCCAAAACACTGCCCGCTTTTGTCAGATCCCCGGCCTCCATATAGGTGTCCGCGAGAATTGTTTTATACTTCACCTCCCAGGGATAGGCCTTGATAAGCCGTTCGATGACAGCCACCGCCTTGTCCGTCTTTTTTCTGCGCAGGTAAAGACTATAGATCTCTATAGCTACCTCCTCATTCAGGCCAAAACGCCTTTCTATTTCCTCATAGGTGCGGATCGCATCATCGGGTAGGTTGGCCTGTTTCTGTGCACGTGCCAGCATATGATGATAATCCTCCTCCCCGGGATGCTTTCTGACGAGTTCACCATATGTCTTTACCTGGTCTGAATGCTGACGCAGATTTCCCTGCAATTCGGCCAGAAACAAGGTATACCACTCATTCTCCGGATCCAGCTTCACTGCCTCTTTGGCCTCAACCATGGCTTCCCTGGGAAGGTTTTTGAGACGGAGGAGCCGGGCCAGCTCATAACGGGCTGCAGCATTGTGGGATTTCAATCTGAGTGATTCCCTGAAAAGGCGGATTGCTTCGTCATAATTCCCAAGGATCTTCTCCTTGTTCGCTTCCAAAAAGGCGGCCCGGGCCTGCCAGGCTGGGTCGATGGTGTTTCCCTGAGCTGCCTTTTCACTATCTGAAGCAGAGCGGGATGCAGAACAAGCTGTCAGCAAAGTGAAAGTCAGGGAAAGAAAGGCAATTGTTATGTGGTGTATTCTCATGTGTTTATCAGGACAGCGAGGTGTAATCTCCTATTGAGACATCGTGGACATTTCCTTTGAATTCGACAAAGCTGCCAATCATGGAGTGGTCAATATTGGCATTGGAAATCACGGTATCCCGTTGTATGACACTATTTGTGATAATGGAATGATCGATCCGGGTGTTTTGTTCAACGGAAACATGCGGGCCAATGATGGAATTCGATATCACAACCCCAAGGCCAATATAGCATGGGGGGCGAATCAGGGCATCGGTGATCTGTGCCTCTGGCGAAATCAGATCTGATTGCCGGGTGTTTTCCAGAATGCGTTGGTGGGTATGCACCGTGGCGTCCTTATTGCCACAATCCAGCCATTCTTCCACCCTGACAGCCTGCAGCTTCATTCCTTGATCCAGCATATGCTGTAATGCATCCGTCAATTGGTACTCCCCTCCTTTTTTTAGATCATGCTGTAACAAATGATAAATGGCCTGGTGTAGGTTGCTCCCTTCCCGGAAGCTGTATATGCCGATGATCGCCTTGTTGGAGATGAAGGTCCGGGGTTTTTCTGCAAAGCTGGTAATGGTGCCGTACTCATCTGTGATGACCACACCAAAAGCAGAAGGGTCTTCCACCTCACTGATCCAGATGGTACCATCATGTTCTCCGGCCTGAATGAGCTCGGCCCTGAAAAGTGTATCAGCAAATGCGATAGTAACAGGCCCTGTCAGCAATGGAGCAGCACACGCGATCGCATGCGCTGTTCCGAGTGGTTTATCCTGGTGAAAGATCCGCCCACTGGCGCCAACCTCTGCCGCGATCTGCAGAAGATTTTCCTCTACTTCCGTTCCAAAATCACCAATGACAAATCCAATCTCATCTACCTTCTGACCCATCACCTGGATAATGTCCTCCACCAAACGTTGTACGATGGTCTTTCCAGCCAGCCTTATCAATGGTTTGGGAACCGTCAGGGTATGCGGCCGCATGCGCTTGCCCATACCAGCCATGGGAATAATGATGTTCATACTGATGCTTTTATATTATTTTCCGGTATGGCCAAACCCACCATGACCACGCGTTGTCTCGTCCAGTTCATTTGCCTCGTCCCATTCCACACGCTCATGTCTGGCAATGATCATCTGGGCTATCCGCTCTCCGTCACGTATCGTGAATGGTTTATCTGATAAGTTCACCATGATTACCTTGACCTCGCCGCGGTAATCAGCGTCAATGGTGCCGGGGGTATTCAGCACAGTCACCCCTTCCCGGGCTGCCAGACCGCTGCGTGGCCTTACCTGGGCTTCAAAGCCGGGAGGTATAGATATATGTAGTCCGGTTGGTATCAGGGCACGTTGTAAAGGTAATAGCACCACTTCCTGATCCAGCCAGGCCCGCAGATCCATCCCTGCAGACAAAGCCGTTTCATAAGCGGGTAAGGAATGATGGGAACGGTTGATTATCTTAACTTTCATGGCATCGCTTTACGTGCCCAAAGGTAACGAATTAAGCCTTGCCTTAGTATCATGGCCTGCGTCCGCCGGCAGGCAGGCCGGGTAAAGGAATCCTTTCGCGCTTCATCACAATAAAGACAAAAGCAATCAGGAGCAGGGTATTCCAGCCCAACCTTAACAGTAGCGTCTCCGGCCTGACCATCACACTCACCCCATAAATTATCAGGGCTAGAAAGAGGTATGCGAAAATGGTCCTCAACTGGTATGGAATGGGATAATGATGCTGCCCGATCAGATAGGAGATGATCACCATGACAAGGTAGCAGAAAAGATGTGCCCAGGCTGCTCCAGCATAACCGTAAACAGGGATGAGCAGAAAATTCAGCAGGAGTGTCACACCAGCACCAGCCATGGCGATATAGGCCCCTAACATGGTTTTGTCCTGCAACTTATACCATATCGAGAGGTTATAATAAACCCCCAACAAAAGGTTAGCCATCAGGATGATGGGAACGATGAACAATCCCTCACGATAAGAAGGACCTATAAAGTGCTGAAAAAGATCTATATACAGCAATACACCCAGAAAAATCAGTAAGCAGAACAACACGAAAAACTTCAATACATCGGCATATACCTGCCTGGCATTGGCGTCGCCCGACTGGCTGAAGAAGAAGGGTTCTGCAGCATACCGGAACATCTGGATAAACAAGGTCATCAATACAGCCAGGCGGAAATTGGCTCCGTAAATCCCCAGTTGCTCCATGGCTGTGCCCGGATCAGAAACAAGGTGTTTCAGCAGGATTTTATCTGCCACCTCATTGACCATCCCCGCCAGTCCAACGACCAGTAAAGGCAGGGCATAGCGTATCATTTTCCGAAACAAAGCCTTGTCAAATGCCCATCTCACGCTGATGATATCCGGCAACAGCATGATCAATCCCACAGCACTGGCAATCAGATTGGAGATAAAAGCATAAGCTACCCCTAGTTCAGGTTTATAGATGAGCCGTATCAGTCCATCGGGGTGTTTATCATAGATGTACCGGCAAACTACCAGGAAAAAGACATTCATCAGGATATTGACACTTACTGTTGTCAGCCTGACCAGGGTAAAGCGCCCCGGCCGTTGCTGCTGTCGCAGTCGCGCCAGGGGAATTGCGCTGAAAGCGTCTATACCAACTATGATGCTGAAATACAGGATATACTCCGGATTGGATTGGTACTGAATCCACCCGGCAGCGGTAGGGTACAAAAACAGCATGACCACCATAAAAAACAGGGAGGTGGAAAACAAGGAAACCAGGCTGGTGCCATATACCTTATCAGCATCCTCTTCCTTCCCGGCATGACGAAAGAAAGATGTCTCCATACCATATGTAAGGAGTACCATCAGGAAAGCAACATAGGCATACAGTTCGGTCACCACACCATACTCGCCCTTGATGAACACCCTGGTATAAAATGGTGTCAGCAAAAGGTAGTTCAGCAGCCGTGGGACGATGGTTCCCAGTCCATACACAGCCGTCTGGCCGGCCAGGCTTTTCAGGGGTTTAAATGTGGAGGACATGGTAGCAAATGTAATCAATCCATCTTACCGTCGGCGGACACCTCATCAGGCTGGGCAGGCAGGGTAAAGCCAAAAATGGTCCCTTTCACCTCATCCGTCTCATACCACACCTCCCCTCCATACGATAAAATAGTGCTCCGGACGATGGCCAGCCCCAATCCCATCCCACTGGTTTTGGTCGTGAAGTTGGGCGTAAATATCTTATCCCTTTTCTCCTCAGGAATGCCTGGCCCTGTATCGGAGACACTCACCCTGTAGAAGGAACCCGTTCTGGTGATGGTGATCCCCACTTCCCCTTTCACAGGACCTATTGCCTGTATCGCGTTCTTTATCAGGTTGTTAAAAACCCTTAATAATTGATTCCGATCAGCTTTGACCAGGTATGTTCCGGATTTTTCCCATTGCTGCTGGAAGTGGATATGGTGCACCCCACGATAGGTTTCCATGGCCAGCATGGCAACCTGCGCAAGGTCAACAGTACCGGCATTGGAACGTGGCATACGCGCAAAATCACTGAATGCACTTGCGATATCAGAAAGAACATCGATCTGTTCAGTCATGGTGTTCGTAAACCGCTTCAGCCGTTCATCCCAGTCCGAGGCCTTGTCATCCCAGGCCCTTTGCAGGTATTGGACATTTAATTTCATGGGCGTCAGCGGATTCTTGATTTCATGGGCGACCTGCCTGGCCATTTCCCGCCATGCCATCTCGCGTTCGGTGCTGGCCAGGAGCTCTGCGCTCTCTGCCAACTGGTCAACCATGCGGTTGTACTCCTCGACCAGCCTACCAATTTCATCACGCCTGTACCATTCAATCCTTTCGTTGGCACCTCCCAGCCGGATACGTTTGATCTTTTCGCCAATCAGGCTGAGTGGACGGGTGATATACCCTGTGACGATCAGTGCTGTTGCCAGGGTCAGGGCAACCAGAATCACATAGATATTCATGATGGCTGCCAGAAATCCGGCGATCTCCTGACGCAGCTCCGCCTGCCGCGCAAAATATGGAAGGTTCAGATAGGCCAGCATCACATTCTGGCTATTCCTGAACGGAACATAGGCTGACAGGTAGCGATAATCACCTATTCTTTCTTCAAGTATGACCATCGATTCCTGGTCCCGGGTTAGCCTGTCCCAGGCTTCAGCATTCATGCGTGTAGAAATCAATTTCTCCTCAAATATTCTATTTCGGCTGGATGCCAACAATTTACCATTGGTGGCATACATATTTATATCCGAGAAAAAGACCTGAGAAAATTTATTCAGCAATTCCTGCACTCTACCGGCCTCCTGGGGACCCAGCGCGTCCATGTCTGATAGCTTATGTTCCATTTCAACCAGGACACTATGCGCTTTTTCGCTGAGGGAATAGCTGTTTTTATTCTGATTAATTCGTGTCAGAAACCACAACGAAGCTGCCGCGACCACCACAAAAGACACCAGGACTACAGCCACCATGGCCAGTTGCACACTGGCCCGCAGACTCAGGCCTTCACCTGGGATTTTCCGGGCATTTCGTTGTATGAATGCCGGCCGTATCATGAGTATTACCAGCAATAGCACAATGGTGGACACCAAAATGTAAGAAAAAGGTGCCATCCGGTCCAGCAGTGACTGACTTGGCAGGCTGATGATGATCTGTGTGTCTTCATCAACGGCTTTCAGGTAATGTACATAGCCCCCTTCACTGAAAAACTGGCCGTCGCCATAGCGTTTGAGGTAGTTCCCGGCCGTTTGGTGATAATAATACCGGCCAACACGCCTGATCAATTCATTGTTCTGATAAACAGCATAAGTATATTCCTGCAGGGGCTCTGCCACTTTGGTTTCATCCACCAGTAACTCCGGATAGCCCATACCCCGTGGTATGTGTTTGGGGTAAATCTCCAAAAACACGTGAATCTTGCCGCCCGGAGGCGCCTGCGATGAAACGGGAAGGATCGCCAGGTAACTGCTGTTATCGACACCGAAGTCAATGAAGTACAGGCTGTCGGTGCCAGTAGGCTGACCCAGGTGTTCCACCAGATCACGGAAGTACTGCTGGCACTCTATCACAAAGCCGGCTGGCTTGACATTGAGGAGGCGACCAGGGCCACAAACCGTCACCATCAACTCAAACCTTTCCCAATACTCATTGAAATAGCCTTTTCTGAGATATTCCCTGAGCTGGGTTTCATCACCTCCCTGAAAAACCAATCCATTCACCATACGTCTGAAAGTGGTATCCTGCAATGTTTTCGTACGTATGTCATCAAAAAGAAACTCTGCGACCTGATCACGCGATTGGGTCATTCGCAAGGCAAGAAGCTTACGTTGCTCTTTTTCCTTGTAATCAACATGATAATGCAGCAGGAAACTGAGCATCACTGCATATCCCACGACAAGAAAAATGAGAAGACTCACTTTATTGCTAAGGATCCACGACTGATGATGGAGCAACAGTGCAGGAATGAACACCATATTGGCCACCAGCAGGATGATTGTCGCAGGTCCAAATCCAATGAGGCAAATATATATCATACTGATAACCAACAAGCTTATCAGAAATGTCACGCTATGAATACCCCATCTTTGCACCAGCCATACCCAGCGGTAGGCGAGCAGGAAATAGGACGTAAAAAAAAGCAGGGTAGTAAAGTAGGCCAGCAGACTCAAACCCGTCAGCGCAAATGGATTACGCAGGGACATATGAATGGAGGAGTCCATCACCAGAGACTGGAAAAGGTAGCCGTTGAACATCAGGAAACCGATCAGCAGGATATTGCCGGCCATGGCGATCACCCAGGATAGAAACCCCTGCCTGATACGGCCGGCCGGTACCCTGCGTGCATGTCGAAACAGGGCCCATGCGATCCATAGCAGGGTGATCCCATGCAGCAAGAGGTCGCCCAGAGAAGGAATCCACCAGGATGCTGCGTACACCGAAGGTTGGAACAGTATTGTATCATGCAATGCCGCCGGAAACCTCAGCCAGAATATGAGTCCACGCAGGATGAGCATATCCAGCGCAAAGCCCAGGGCCATGATAAAGTTTCTGCTCCTGAATGTTATCAGGACGAAATAGACATAATAAAGCAGTGCGCCCAGCAGGACATAAGCCAATATCCATAGTAGCCCCATCAGGTAAGCTGCCCACAGAGGTGTTTCCACATTATCACCAGAAACCAGGGAGAACAGTAATGCTCCATCTGAATCCGAAACCTGGCATTCTCCGGGGCCATCCACAATTGTAAACGACTCTGGTATATTCAGTTCCTGTAGTGAGGTGTTGGGGAGGTAGCGGTTTTCGTAGGGATAATCCCGTTTGATCAGGATCAGAGCCAGGATCTGTTCGGTGCTGTCCTGATAACTGACCGGAAGATAGTAGCCATTCCCAGGTATGGAAAAACATCTAACGGAACCCGGTGTCGGCCAGGGTTCACTGAGAGGCACCGCATGCGTGGACCACCATTCGAGGCTGTCGTGGCGATAAAACAATGCCAGTCCCTGATCACGGAACAATCGCTCGGCGGATTTACCATCCGGAAAATCTCCTTCTCTCAACTGATCTATCCAGATCCCGGCTTCTTCTCTTTTTTTCTCAATGATGCGTGCAATTCTATCTTCGTCCAGTTTCTGCCTGTTGAGATATTTTCCCAGGGGGATGGATACCCAAGCTATGATTCCAAGCAGCAAAACCATTCCCGCCAGTTTCAGAATCCGCTGTCGTATTATAGAATATGTATGCATATGTGCGATTAATTGCGCATTGTTTTAATATGACAATGCTATATAACTGGTTATCATGGCTTTAGCTTCGGCTTTAAATCAAGCCCTATAAACGCATATCTCGCCCCTAAAGGGATGAGACACTACAGGACAGGGATCGTTCCCCAGGTGGCTCAAAATCGATCCGAAGTCATACTAACACTGCTTTCATCCATTTCTGTCATAATGAAAAGAGAAAGCCGGTATAAACTTACGAAAAACCATGGACCGGTGGATGTCTTAGAGATTTGGTTCCACGTGGAACCTTAGCGACCCATATGAACGAGCAGGATGGAAATATCGGCCGGAGATACACCAGGTATGCGGGATGCCTGACCAATGGTACCGGGTTGAAGTTTGCTCAACTTTTCTCTGGACTCGTAAGAGAGGGCGGGAAGAGACCAGAAGTCCATATTATCAGGAATCTGGAGATGCTCCAACTTTTCGAGCTTTTGTGCTATTTCCTGTTCCCTTTGAATATACCCCTCATATTTAACAAGAATAGAAACTTCCTCCAGGGTATCATCCGAAACAGATCCCATTTGGTCCAGGAAGGATCGGAGCGAAGGCACCGATGTCACGAGGTCCTGTATGCCTATCTGCGGCCTTAGCAGAATCTGATGAAGGCGCGTCGCCTGATGAATAGGTGCCGTTTCTTTTTGTATCAACAATGAATTCAGGTCATCAGCAGTTCCATTTTCCCTTTTCAGGTAAGTAAGAATGGACGATATCTGTTTTTCCTTAAGCCGAACCTTCTCCATCCGTTTTGCATCTGCCAATCCTAACTGGTGGGCCATTGGTGTTAAACGCAAATCCGCATTGTCCTGCCTCAACAGGATGCGGTATTCTGCCCTGGAAGTAAACATCCTGTAAGGCTCATCAACTCCTTTGGTGATCAGATCATCAATCAGCACACCGATATATGCTTCTGAGCGTTTCAGGATAAAGGGCGGGTTCTGATGCACTTTATTATGCGCGTTAATTCCAGCGATGAGTCCTTGTGCCGCCGCTTCCTCGTATCCCGTTGTTCCATTGATCTGGCCCGCAAAGAACAATCCTTCAACAATTCTGGTTTCAAGCGTATATTTCAGCTGCTCGGGGGGGAAATAATCATACTCTATGGCATAACCAGGTCTGAAAATCTTTGCGTTTTCAAAGCCTCTTATTTTTCTCAGCGCTTTTACCTGTATGTCTTCAGGCAATGAGGAGGAGAATCCGTTGACATAGTATTCCTCTGTTTCCCATCCTTCCGGCTCAACGAATAACTGATGTCGGTCTTTATCTGCGAATCTTCCTATTTTGTCTTCAATCGAAGGGCAATACCTTGGTCCTGTTCCTTCAATTCTGCCCATAAACATTGGCGACTTATCAAAGCCTGTTCTGAGAATATCGTGTACTTCCGGACTCGTATATGTTATAAAACAAGAACGCTGCACCTTGAGGGCAGGAGTGTCGGTATAGGAAAATCGACCGGGGTTTTCATCTCCTTTCTGTTCTTCCATCTTATCAAAGTCGATGGTTCTGCCATCAACTCTGACTGGGGTTCCGGTTTTTAACCTTGCAATTCGAAATCCCAGACCAGTCAGGCTGGCACTTAATCCTGTTGCCGCCCTCTCTCCTATTCTACCTCCACCGAATTGTTTTTCCCCAATATGTATAATTCCGTTCAGAAAGGTCCCGCTTGTCAATATGACTGTTTCAGCCATTATCTGCAGTCCCATCTGGGTTTCGACACCAAAGACCTTTCCATCTTTCACCAACACTCCGGTGACCATGTCCTGCCAGAAATCCAGACCTCTGGTCTGTTCCAGCAACTTTCTCCAATGCTCACTGAAACGCATCCGATCGTTTTGGGTTCTTGGACTCCACATGGCAGGTCCTTTCGAACGGTTGAGCATTCGGAACTGTATTGCACTATGATCTGATACGATGCCTGAATATCCCCCCAGTGCGTCAATTTCTCTGACAATTTGCCCTTTTGCAACTCCACCCATGGCAGGGTTACATGACATCTGGGCAATTTTCCCCATGTCCATGGTAATCAGGAGCACCTTCGAGCCAAGGTTGGCTGCAGCGGCGGCAGCTTCCGACCCTGCATGGCCAGCTCCTGCAACAATCACATCATACTTCTGAAAAATACCATGTTCCACGTGAAACTAATTTTCTATCTATTTGTCTTTCAGTATATTAAGACATGTTTGCTCGGTCTGTCTCATCATTAATTTACTATCCTCATCTTTATCATCAAATCCTAAAAGATGCAGAATACCATGGATGATCACCCGGTTTAGCTCTTCCTCAAAGTCGATGGCAAGCGTCAGGGCGTTTTCCCTCACCCTGTCAATGCTAACAAAGATATCTGCACTTATGTTCTCCCCCTCCTCGGTCATATCAAAGGTGAGGATGTCAGTATAGGTGTCATGATCCAGGTATTCCTGGTTCATTTCCAGTAAATAATCATCCGAACAGAAGATATAGTTAATCTCGCCGGCGTCTTTGCCATACTTACTGAAAACAGCAAGGATCCACTGTCGGGTGCGCTCTTCGTTCGCTAACCTGAAGTGGATCCCTTCGCTAAAGAATGTGATGCATGTGGGCATCACATCCTCACCCCCCTCCTTTATGCTCATAATCCTCTTTCCGAATAAGATCCTCTTCAGATTTATAGTAGTCTTTTAACCTTCGAATGCGGTCACTGGATTTGATAAAATTGATGCTGGCGATGGAAAACTCAAAACTGATGCTGTTGCCGGACTCATTCCAGCTAACATTATCAGCCAATCTGTTGATGAGGAATATTCCCCTTCCTGCATCAGCGTTACTTCCCGGATCCGAGGGATCAGGTATCATTTCAGGATCAAAACCCTGTCCCTCATCGCTGACAGTGAATACGAGCTCGTGCTCCCTGGCCTCAAAGAGCAACCTCACCTTCTTTCCGGAATCTCCCTGATTTCCGTGAACAACGGCGTTCTTTACTGCCTCTGTGACGGCAACCAGGATATGCCCAAAATAGCTGTGGTTGATATTGAATTCGTCACTGATCTCTTCTATGAAAGCTTCTACCTTATGCATCTCGTGCATGCCGGAAGCTATTACCAATACACGCGTCCGCTCAATCATTGTCCTCGCCGGAATTATAGAAATACTCACTTACCTTGTTTCTGTAAAAAGGCTTCAGGGCAGGAGGTACTGTCCTGAGCATCTCCAGCTCTTTTGATCTGACCCTCTTATACTCCAAAAACTCCTCAGGGTTTCTTAAAAACTCACTTTTTGATTCCCTGGACTCCCTTCGCTCCTCCTTCTCACGCTCCTGCTCCGCCTTTTCCGATTTTAACATCCTTGTCAGGATCTCCTGCTGCCTTCTGATCGTCTCACGGGTTATACGCTTATTCACAAGTTCTGTTTCGGTCTGCTCCATATCCTGCATCATCTTTTTCATCTCCCCGTCATTTCCCAGTCCTTCCTTGTTTAACTGCTCCCTGTACTCCTCCATCTGCCTTCTTAGCGCCTCCTGCTGTGCTGCCATCCTTGCCAACTGCTCACTCCAGCTTTGTCCACTGCCTTTCTTCCCACCAGGATCCTTCCCTTTCTCCATCTCCTCTTTCAGCTTCTCCATCTGTTTATTTAACTCTTCCTGCATCTGCCGCATCCCCTTCATGCCCTTATTATTTGAACCGGGATTGGAGCATCCACTTTTCCCGCTGCCACTCATATTCTGCTGCTGTTGCTGCATTTGCTGTAATGATTCACTCAGCATCAGCGCCAGGTCATTTACCGAGGTCATGACGTTCTGTTGACGAATGCCTGTATTCCTTTTATCACGGTTCTCCAGATCCACCACCGCCTGATCCAGGTTGGTCTTGATCTCTCCTACCTTCTTGTTCACAAAGCTTTGAATCATGACCTGTCGCTTACCCAGGGCAATCAACGAATCTTCTATCAGTTTGAGGTCATCCCGGATATTGTTCTGACGCTCCATCATGGCAGGATACCTGGGGTCAGAGACCTTCACTTCAGCCACATCCTTCATGAGTTTTTCCTGACGGAATGAAACCCGCACAAGATTTTCAAGGATCATGCGCAGGTTGTTGATGTCTTCAGAAAGCTCTTCCTGCTGCATGGCCTGCTGCATGGCATCCAGCTTTTCGGCCAGCTGCTTCATCTTATCCGCGGCACTTTTCTGCTTTCCCGCAGCCTTCTTTTGCTGCCCCTTGCTTAATTCGCCGGAGCTTTGCTGCATATCCTGCTGTATGGACTGCTCTTCCTGCTTGGTATCTTCCAGATTGAAAGGATCCGATAACTCTTCGTTCTTCTTCTCCAGATCACGCATCGCATCACTCAGGTTCTGGAATTCTTCATTGAGCTTATCCTGTTCTTTCTTCAGATCTTCTGCAGACTTCTCTCCCTTCTCCGTTTCCTGACGCAATTTATCCTGCTCCTCCGCAAGCTTCTCCATGCGCTGAATGGTCTCATCCAGCTTTTTCTCAAACTCTAATTGCTTGAATAACTCCAGATTCCGGTCAAGTTCCTTTTCAAGCTCCTCGCTCGTCATCTTCATCTTTTCCATCATCTCGTTGACCTTGTCCTTATCGAACTCCTCCAACATCTTCTGAAGCTCTTCCAGCATCTTCTTCATCTCATCATCGAAGATCTCCGAAAAAAGCTTCTCCAGTTCTGCCTGTTTCTCCATGAGGCGTTCGTTGACATCCCGGTATTGCTGCTCTTTCTGAAGTTTATTGGTATTCTCCTGCCGGGTCTGCTCCATCTGTTTTTCCAACTCCCTGGTCTTCTTGAGCATGTCTTCCACCTTCTTCTTATCCTGCCAGCTCAGGCTCTCCTTGCTCATTAGCTCTTTCCGCAGGTTTTCAATCTCCTGCATCATCCGTCTGGAAGCATCCAGCATCTCACTCATATCTCCCTCTACCTTACCTGTCTGGCGGTCATATTCCTCGGCCACCTCCTGCGCTGTCGGGGCCCGGAAAACGCGCGCCTGCGAACGGCTAGCCTTGCTTCCATTTACACCGTCATTGTCCCATATCTCAAAGAAATAGACCAATTCCTCACCAGGCCCAAGGTTCATTTCCCTGATATCCAGGTAGTGAAAGAATTGTTCCTGCGGAACACCCTGGCTTACGGGCAATTCAAGGATAACAGGATCTCCACCGGGTCTTCCTTCTTCATCTTGCTTCTGGGTATGAAAAGCAAGCTTCTTAAACCCGTAATCATCCTTGATCATACCCCTGAAATACAGACGCTGATCGAAGACAGAGTCCTTAAACTCTTCAACAATGATCTGAGGCCAGGCATCAGGTATGATAAGAACATTGTATTTCAGGCTGTCTCCTTCATCCACCCTGTTGTTCCTCACCTGGATGGAATAGGTAAGGTTCTTTCGCGCACTCCAGGGTGCACTGACTACCTGGTTCTGCCTGGGAACCAGAGCATGTACCTCCTCACCCAGACGCATTTCCACGTTCTCAACATCCCTGGTCTGAAAACGCCATACCACCCTTGTCCCTTCCGGGACTGTCAGATCGCCGGCATTTTCCAGGTTCTCATCCTGCTTCCCGGTATAGGATGGATAATCCAGGGTAACACCAAAACTAAGAATACTGGGCCGCGGAATAATGCTGAGGGTGTATTCAGGACTGATAACACGGTCGGTAACGATCCTGAATGGAATATCCTGCTGCACGTTGCGAAAACGGTGGTGAAACAGGATAGGATTATCCCGGACCATGCGATAACGTCCACCGGCCATTTCCAGAAACACTGCTTCCGGGGTCCTGTCTCCTTCGATGCGTATCTCGAGCAGGAAATCTTCCTGCTGCATGACCTCCAGGTCCTCATTTTCAATGATAAAGCTGTAGGGAAGCGGCTTCTCATAATGGGTCTGATAACGCACCAGACGTTCAGCCGGGTCCTTAATGAGGGACGGAGCTGCCAGGAACAGTATCAAAACGATGCCCAGGGGTATGTAGGCATATTTCAGATAGCGGCGGTTCTTTCGCAAATCGACAGCCGCCTTAAAAGGTACCGGTTGCAGTGATTGTATTCGCTGGTTAATACTGGCTTCGATAAGAATCCTGGATTCAGAATCTTCGCTGGCCATTTGCTTAAGCTCCAATGTGTTCAGCAGCTTATCACGGACGTCCGGAAAATGATCTCCTACGATCCTGGCCGCCTGGGTATGTGTAATAACCTTGCCAAACCGGTTGAGATGCGCCAACGGCAAAATGACCCAGCGGTAAAGAATGACCAGGGCAACACCTATATAGCTGAAAAACAATATAGTGCGTCCAAGTACCGGCAAGCGGAATGCATACTCAAACAATGCCAGCAACAAGAAAAACGCTAACAAAGCGCCGGCAGAGTAGATACCACCCCTTATCAGCTGGTTCTTATAGAACTTCCGGATGAATTCATCCAGCTTCCTGATGAGGATATCGTAATTGCTTAAAGTCATATCAAAATTCCCAAAGAGAAATAGTTCCGCTTATCTTAACGATCTTTGCAGGGAAAAATTCCCTTTACAAAAGTACCAACAATATCGCCGCATGACGAGGTTTCAACGAAAGGCACAACTTGCAACGCTTAGCACTCTCCTGCTTATAAACACCGCAATAGCTCAGGTAGTTCACCACCATGATGATCACGGGGATCATCCCTGCAGCGTTCATCGCACACAGAAACAATGGGTTCAGCCTGCTGAAAGCCGGCAATCCTGGTATAACACCTATGATGTTGGGTTCTATTTCCTTGACCTTAATGTCACCAGCCAATCCACAGCTGTCTCTGGCCGGGTAGATGTCCATGCCAGGGTGACAACGGCCAGTCTCGATACTTTTAAACTCGAACTGGAGTCTTATCTCACCGTCGATTCTGTCAAAATTAACGGGCAGACCAGGCTTTACCAGCACAATGGCGCTATTTTGTCCATACCCCTTAACCCCCAGGTCACCGGCGGCGCTTCTCTTATTGTCTCTGTCTATTATCATGGTCAACCACAAATAAGCGGATTCTTTTCCGGTATCACTTCTTCTTACAGCAATACCTGGGGCAAGCGGGTTACATGGACACTGTCGGAGCCCTTTAACGCCCGGCAATGGTGGCCCTGCAAGCAGGATTTAAAAGACAAAGCTGATTCAGCCTGGATTTTCCTCACCACCGACACATCCCAAAAAGCCGGCTCAAATGGACTTCTGACGCAGGTAGTTCCTTTGGCAGGCGGTAAAAAACGGCAAGAATGGAAGACCACCTACCCCATTGCCTATTATTTAATCAGCTTTGCCGTTGCTGATTATATGGATTACAGCATCTATGCGCATCCTCAGGGTTATGCTGATTCGATCCTCATCCAGAACTATATCTATGATCATCCCAATATCCTATCAACCTACAAAAATGCCATCGATCAGACGGCAGGGATGGTTACCCTGTTTTCAGATCTGATGGGCCTCTACCCTTTTCACCGTGAAAAATACGGTCATTGCCAGGCGCAGTTGGGCGGAGGAATGGAGCACCAGACCATGTCAACCATGGGGGATTTCAATACCCGGCTGATCGCCCATGAGCTGGCGCATCAGTGGTATGGAGACAATGTGACCTGTGCTACGTGGAGCGACATCTGGATCAATGAAGGCTTTGCCACCTATGGTGAATACCTGGTCCTGGAATACCTGAGCGGACTTTCTGCGGCTGCATCCATGATGCAATCGCTGCATAATTCCATTATGTCATCTCCCGGTGGCAGCGTTTACGTACCTCCGGCACAGGTCTATCCTGGCAATGAATACCGCATCTTTAACGGCCGCTTATCCTACAACAAAGGAGCCGCACTGCTGCATATGCTGAGATGGGAACTGCAAAGTGACAGCCTGTTCTTTGATATTCTCCGCACTTTCCAGTTCCAGTATGCCGACAGTGTCGCTACCGGAGACGATTTTCTGGGTGTCGTCAACGCTGTCAGCGGACAGAATTTTACCTGGTTCTTCGACCAATGGTATTATGGCGAAGGCTATCCTACTTTCAACATCGTCTGGAACCAGAAGCAGGATAGCCTGATCTTCACCTCAACCCAGCTCTCCAGCACTGCAGTAACCCCTTTCTTTCGCAGCACGATGGAATATCGCATTCTGACTACTGCAGGCGATACCCTCATCCGCGTTTCCCAGCTGACGCCGGTACAGTCTTATGCCATCCCCGTCAATGGAACGGTGATCGGTATGATCGTAGATCCATATAATCATATTGTTGATATGCCGGGATCTATTCAGGTATCGGTACCGGAAACCCAAGCCTGGAACCGGTTCGAGGTCTACCCCAATCCTGCAAGCGGCGCTTTCCGCGTTATCCTGGAATCCAACACGAACCACGTTCAATCCGCGGAATACCTTTTGCGTGATATGAGCGGGAGAAACGTTCAACAAGGAATACTGCATGACAATCAACAGCTAATACAGACTCAGGGTTTGGACGCCGGTATGTATTTCCTGGAGGTACGGCAGGGAATGAACCAAGGGGTGAAGAAAGTCATGCTGCAATAAACGGAAGCCGGTTTCCGGACGTTATTCATGATCATTTAAACAGGATGATATGCGGGTGCATATCGTATCTTTGCCATACCAAATAAGGCAGCAAAATTATTGTATATGGATGATAATAAGAAGGTTAGAGTACGTTTTGCGCCAAGTCCCACCGGCCCTCTGCACATCGGGGGTGTCAGGACAGCCTTGTACAATTACCTTTATGCCAGGCGTCATGGAGGCACAATGATCCTTCGCATCGAAGACACAGATCAGAACCGTTATGTGGAAGGAGCGGAAGCGTACATCATGGAATCCCTGAAATGGGCCGGGATACATTACGATGAAGGCCCCGATAACGGGGGTCCGTATGCGCCATACCGTCAATCTGAGCGCAAGGCGATGTATGAGCGCTATGCCGTTGAGCTGGTTAAGAAAGGACTTGCCTATTACGCCTTTGATACACCAGAAGAGTTGGAGGCATTACGGCAAAAGCTGGAGCAGCAAAAAGCGGCCAATACGAGCTATTGTGCAGCCATCCGGTTGGAAATGCGCAACTCCCTCACCCTATCGGAAGAAGAAACCCGTGAATTGCTCAGCAACGGGACGCCCCATGTCATCCGTTTTAAAATGCCGCTGCGAGGCAATGTTGCCATGGAAGACCTGATCCGGGGCCACATCGTTGTTGATACCGCCACCCTGGATGATAAGGTATTGTTCAAGTCCGACGGGATGCCAACCTATCATCTGGCCAATATCGTGGATGACCACCTCATGGAGATTACACACGTCATCAGGGGCGAGGAATGGCTCCCATCCCTCCCGCTGCATGTCATGTTATACCAGGCATTTGGGTGGGAAGCACCCGCTTTTGCCCATCTCCCCTTGCTTTTGAAACCCGACGGTGAAGGAAAGCTCAGCAAGCGTGATGGAGACCGTCTCGGATTCCCGGTTTTTCCGTTACAATGGAAAGATCCCGACAGTGGCCAGGTTTCATCCGGCTACCGTGAATCTGGTTACCTTCCGGAAGCTTTCGTGAATATCCTGGCTTTACTGGGCTGGAACCCAGGTACTGAGCAGGAGATCTTCAGTATGGAAGCCCTGGTACAGGCTTTTTCCCTGGAGAGGGTGGGTAAATCCGGTGCCCGTTTTGATCCTGTCAAGGCCAGGGGCTTCAACCAGCATTATCTACGGTTATGTAGTGACCCTGCGCTTGCCAAAATGATCCTGCCCTTGCTTGCTGAAGAAGGTATTCATCCTACTGAAGAACAGCTTCTTAAAGTAATACCCCTTATCAAGGAGCGGGCCGAGCTGGTTCAGGATTTTCCCGGCTTGCTGCGTTTCTTCTTTGTTCCTCCTGTTTCTTTTGATGAAGCTGTTGTTAAGAAGTTCTGGAAGGAAGATACGGCAGCTATCCTGCGGGAGGCTGGTGTGTTGCTGGAAAGCCTAACGCCTTTTCATACGGCTGTTTTGGAGCCGGCCGTCAAGCAATGGATACAGGACCGGAATCTGGGGCTGGGCGGTGTCTTTAATGCACTGAGACTCTGTTTGGTGGGTGCCTCGTCGGGGCCACATCTTTTCGATATCATGGAGGTACTGGGTAAGGAGGAATGCCTGGGCCGCATCCAGACCGCCATCCAGGTTCTCTCAGTCCGATAACCCCCGGGCAACGCCCGGGGTATGGCATCGCCCGGGGCAGGTCCTCCCAGAATTCCCCCATAGAGCGCCCTGTAAGGGCAACTCAATCCCCGACCAGACCATCAGGATTATGGTCCACCTTGTACAAATTCAGAAACCCACTCAACTCCCGCTTATACGTCTTCTTCGCATGATGCCTCTCCTGATTTGCAATATACCGCCGGGTAATCTCAAATACCGACTGACTTACTGAAAAACCCGCATACCCTCCCTGCCAGGCAAATTCCCTGTAGTATTCTCCTCTCGTCTTTATCCACCTGCTGCTATGTCGCTTCATCTCTTCTACCAGCTTGGCCAATGATATATTCCTGGACATGATACACAAAACATGCACGTGATTATGCGTGCCATTGATAATGACCGGAATGGAGCCATTGTCCTTGATGATGGCACCCATGTAGGCATATAAGGCAGGTCTGTCGGCCTTTCTGTCCATTACACGCTGGCACTTGACATGAAAGACGGACATACAGTTTTGTCAATGGAGGGCTATTCTAATCCCGTTTCCAGGTTTCTTTCAGGGTGACCGTACGGTTAAAGACCAGGTTTCCATCGCGGGAATCCGCATCTACTGCAAAATATCCAAGTCGCTGGAATTGAAATCTTTCACCTGGTTTAGCTTGTGCCAGACCCGGCTCCACCTTACAATGGCGCAAAACCTGGAGGGAGTCCGGATTCAGAAAATCTTTGAAGTCTATGTCTTTGTGCCCGGCCGGATCCGGATCCATGAAGAGGCGGTCATACAGTCTCACTTCAACATCCAGGGCGCGCGTGGCATCGACCCAGTGTATGGTACCTTTCACCTTCTTGCCGTGTGTATGCCCACTGCGGGTTTCGGGATCATAGGTGCATCGCAGTTCGACGATCCCACCTTGTTCATCTTTGATAACTTCATCGCAACGAATAATATAGGCACTCTTCAGCCGCACTTCCCCTCCCGGGAAAAGCCTGAAATACTTGGGCGGAGGATTTTCCATGAAATCCTCTCTTTCGATGTACAATTCCCTGGAAAACGGCAACATCCGTATTCCCATACTTTCATCTTCCGGATTATTGACGGTCTCCACCTCCTCGGTCTGTCCTTCCGGGTAATTGGTGATAACGACTTTCAGGGGATCCAGGACCGCCATTACCCGGGGGGCACTCTGGTTAAGGTCTTCACGTATGGTGAATTCCAGCAATGCCACATCTATCACATTATCACGCTTGGCCACGCCCACCAATTCGGCAAAACGACGAATGGATTCCGGCGTATAGCCTCTCCGGCGGAGTCCACAGATAGTTGGCATACGCGGATCGTCCCATCCACGTACGATACCGAGCTGCACGAGTTCCAGCAGCTTGCGTTTGCTCATCACCGTATAGCTGAGATTGAGGCGGGCAAACTCAATCTGTCTGGGCCGGTAAGCGCCTTGTTCAACCAGTTGGTCCAGGAACCAGTCATAGAGAGGGCGATGGATCTCAAATTCCAGGGTACAGATGGAATGGGTGATCCCTTCCAGATAGTCGGATTGCCCATGGGCGTAGTCATACATGGGATAAATGCACCATTGGTTACCCGTCCTGTGATGCTCGCTATGCAGGATGCGGTAAAGGATAGGGTCCCGCATATGCATATTGGGCGAACGCATATCTATTTTGGCCCTGAGAACACGGCTACCGTTTGGAAATTCACCGGCCCGCATACGGCGGAAGAGGTCCAGGTTTTCTTCAATGCTGCGGTTGCGGTAAGGACTTTCGGTACCCGGCCGGGTTGGCGTTCCCCTTTGTTCGCTGATGGCTTCCTGCGACTGGTCATCCACATAAGCTTTGCCTTCGAGGATGAACTTCTCGGCCCACTCATAGAGCTGTTCAAAATAGTCAGAAGCGTACAGAGGTTGTCCATGCCATTGAAAACCCAGCCAGCTCACGTCTTCCATGATGGAATCGACATACTCAACATCTTCCTTGGTGGGGTTGGTATCGTCGAATCTCAGGTTGCAGAGGCCGTTGTAACGTTGTGCCAGGCCAAAGTTGAGGCAGATCGATTTGGCATGGCCAATATGCAGATACCCATTGGGTTCCGGTGGGAAACGGGTATGAACACGGCTTTCGTTTTTACCCGTTTTCAGGTCCTCTTCGATGATCTCTTCAATAAAATTCAGGGGACGCGTGTTTTCCGGGGTATTTGGGGTATTCATTGCCATATGCATTGGGTTTGAAGCTGCAAAAATAGGCTGTATCGGTGTATGTTGGTCAAACGGGGCCATACTTGCATGGCATGATAAGGGAAATCCTGACTGTTCGGATGCATCTGCCGGGCCTTGATGATGATATATTTGTGCAGCGCAGTATCTTCGCTTCATAAATCAACGATACTTATGGCCGTCATATCATTGGAAGGTATGGAGTTTTATGCCCATCATGGTCATTTCGATGAGGAGCAGATCATTGGAACCCGTTTTGTGGTGGATTTTTACTTTGAAGCAGACACCCAGGAGGCAGCATCCACCGACAACCTGCATCACACCATCGATTACCAGCAGGTTTACGGCATTATTAAGGAAGAGATGGGGATCAGGTCCAAATTGCTGGAGCATGTCACCTGGCGCATGCTATCGCGTATTCTCCAAACCTATCCAGGGATACGGCATGCGGAGGTACGCATATGCAAGGTCAATCCACCTCTGGGCGGGCAGGTTGGTAATGTATGTGTCACCCTGAGCAGCGACGATCTATTGTCTTAGGCAGGGGCGGGTGTTGATAAATTCAATTATTTACTATCTTTGCACCCCTATGGTCTCGTGGCCGAGTGGCTAGGCAGCGGTCTGCAAAACCGTGTACAGCGGTTCGAATCCGCTCGAGACCTCCAGATAACCCTTGTGATGCTAGCATTGCAGGGGTTTTTTGATGCTGTCTGATTTTTCAGGGGGGCTTTCACTCCCAGGGATGGGGGGTTCTTAGGGTATTTGTTCTATTTCCCGGTACAAATGGCCGAATCATGAACACTTGATGAGCTCTCTTAACTGCTTTTCTGCAGTCTGCAACTCAAGGTTAAGTTCCACTTTCAGGTTAAATTGCTTTGCGCTTGCCTTCCCTGCTTTTAACCGGGCAATCTCCTTCCTTAGCGCATCAATTTGCTTTTCGAAGGCAATCAAGTCTTCAAGAGTCCTTGTTGCAAAGCTAGTGTGCCCTGATAACCGAATACAGAAATCATGATAAACCGAATCAATGTTCTTTTTTAGCTTGAAAGTGTAATCATTCTCATTGGAAGAGAACCATTTCGTTCTAAAAATCCAGTCAATTACAGAAGTATCCGCTTGTATTGGATGGGGATGCTTTACTGTCGTGGATATATATAGCATGCCACCGTAATCAACAACGAAAACGATGGTGTATGGAATTGCCTTATCGATGATATTCAGTAAAACCTGTATATCTGTCTTTTCCTTTAGTTCAACCCTGAAAACCTGAATCTCCTTTATCTCGCCCGCTTCCAGGTTTATTGTTTCA
Source organism: Lentimicrobiaceae bacterium (assembly GCA_018001695.1). Lineage (GTDB taxonomy): Bacteria > Bacteroidota > Bacteroidia > Bacteroidales > JAGNHN01 > JAGNHN01. The sequence goes on along the minus strand of JAGNHN010000026.1, from coordinate 11,720 downwards.
GGTGCGATCTTATAAGCCCAGGTAATCTTAGAAATCAAATCAGTGAACAGCTTTTTCTGCTTGGTAGTAGTATGTTCATCGAAGGCATTTTTGGGGATTACCTTGTTCACCTTTGTACTATTTGGTAGCCCAAACAAATCCATTTATCTAACTATTAAGAATGAAATGAGTTTGAAATCTTCAATTCCTTTGAACTTGTCGTTCAACGCTGTTGTTCCACCAGACTTGAAAAGGCTGATCACTTCCTTCTCTTCTTCAGTCTGCATAATTGACCTTATACTTTGCCTTAGTAAGCTTGAATATGAACTCATCTCTTGATATTCATTTGTTTCAGAACTTAATTCCCTACATAAGTCCATTATTGGCTCGCTCTTCCCTTTCCCAAGCATTCGCATGCTATCAAGAATCTTTTTCGAATCTGTATGACCCAATAAAATCTCGCCTGATTGCTTAATGTAAACTAAATAGAAAGGATGTAAGCGGTTGATTCTATTTGTATTGCCACTTGTGCTAATCTTCTTTAAAACGAATACCACGCCCTGTGGCAGTTCTTCCGTAGCCTTTGCAACAGCGTGAATGCCTTCGGGAATATGGGTTAGCTCTCCAATACTTTTTATATAATTTGTTAGGTCAATACGGAAATCATTCAAACCAAGGTCAGTAATGCTTACTCCTTCCCTTAAGTCTTCCAAGTCAATAACTTCTTCTTTCAACTTTTGCAATTGTATCTTCCTATATTCCAGGTCTTTTTCACCCGAGTTGAGGATATTGTCATCCCCTGTGCTGGCCATATTGCTAATGAGCATGCGGTTTTCCACCCGTTGCTTTAAGTTGATATAGGCATCCAGGGTAACATCCGGCCAGAAGTTCACCAAGGTGATGCTGGCATTTTTTGATCCAATGCGATCAATGCGACCGAAGCGCTGAATTATCCTAACCGGGTTCCAATGAATATCATAATTGATAAGATAATCGCAATCCTGCAGGTTTTGACCTTCTGAGATACAATCCGTTGCGATGAGTAAATCTATGGATTCATTAATTTGAGGATAGAGTTGGTCTTTGTCTTTAGACAAGGGTGAAAAACAAGATAACATTGAATTCAAGTCTGATGGAATTGTCTTGGCATTGCTGACTTTCCTTGAACCAGTTATCAAAGCGGTATGAATGCCATAGGTTTTCTTCAGATAAGCCTGGATATTCTCGTAGAGATAATTGGCGGTGTCGGCAAATGCGGTAAAGATGATGACCTTCCTGTTCTCCGGGTTGATTGGATTTTTGATTTTATGATCTAGCAGACCAATTAGTTGCTGGAGTTTGTAATCAAGCCCACCTTGAACATCAACAACGCTATTCCATATCTTATTCAAGATATCAAGATCTTCTTTCAAATCCTCATGCCATTTTCGCGTGTCTATGTCTGCAATGTGGACCTTGATTTTTTTGCCGATTACATTCTCTTCATCTCCCCAATCTGCTTCCCAATCAAAATTCTCATCATTCATCCTGGCTTGTATGCCTTCATATTCTCCCTTATCTTCCTGGACAATAATCTTGATAGCCTGCTCTATTTGCAGGATGATTCCTTCGAGCGTGATCCGAAATGAGTCAACCGAGCTTTCAAGTCGCTTTAATAGGTTGATGCGCATAAGGATCTGTAGACTTCTTTCACGATCCAGTTGTGTCAACCTGCCCGACTTCACAGTTTTATCGTACAGGTTAGCATACAAAGCAATTTTGCTTGGTAAAATGTAGTTCAACGGCGAATAGACCGCGAGATTGAGCAAGGTTAATTTCACGGCTATCTCTACATATGTTACGTAAGGTTTTTCGGTTAATGCGCTTTGAATAGATACTGGTTTGTTTCGCTCAGGGAACTTGCCAATTACAGTAGTATCATAGTAGGTAGTGATATGCTTCCTGGAGCGAGCAATGGTCAGGGAATCAAGTATTTCAAAGAAATCGAAATCCAACATGTCCAAAAGGGCTTCAGTGGTACGATCCTGCGTATCATACCTGCTCCACACATTGAACGCTTGTTGTGCTCGTCTGAAAATCTGCTCGATACCACTCTTGGTAGCAAGTTTGTTGTCAATCAACTCAGGGTTGCCTTCATAGGCGAGCGCCAATTGGTTTTTTAAATCATTAAAGCGGTTATTGACCGGTGTCGCTGACAGCATAAGGACTTTCGTTTCTATGCCCTCTTTTACCACTTTTCTCAATAAGCTTTGGTATCTATTTTCTCTATCAGCATAAGGATTGTTGTTTCGGAAATTATGCGATTCATCAATCACCAATAGCCCGTAATTACCCCAATTCACGTGCTCCAGCCTTCTGCCATTACTCATCCCTCGTTCGCGACTCATATCTGTATGAAAAAGAACATCATAGCGAAACCGATCTCTTGAAAGGATGTTGTTCTTGTCGTTGTAACGATAGGTATTCCAATTTGCTTCGAGCTTCTTTGGGCAAAGTACCAGCACGTCTTTGTTTCGCATTTCATAGTACTTGATTATTCCCAGGGCAGAGAAAGTCTTCCCTAAACCTACACTATCAGCCAGTATGCATCCTTTATATCTCTCAAGCTTATTGATAGCACCAATAACGGCATCTCTCTGAAAGTTATAAAGCATATTCCAAATGATCGTGTCCTTAAATCCAATCTGTTCATTGGGCAGATGGTCTAAGGATATGTCCTCGAGAAAGTTATTGAAGATATTATACAACGTGATAAAGTAAATAAATTCCGGGCTGTTCTCCTGGTATGCCCGTTCAATGTAATCCTGGACATTCTGGGTTACGTCTTTCAGGTCTTTCTCATTTTCCCAGATCTGGTTGAACCAATCTAAGTAAGCGTTACTATCAGGGTAGTTGTTTCTTTGAATGAGTGTTGGAAAACCCTTACTGCGACTTATTCCCAGATCGGAAGTTGTGAAACTATCGATGTTTGAATAAACGAAATCGTCCTGATTTGTATTTTTAACATGGATCATTCCTTGTAAGGCGGTGTTCGGGTGTATAATTGATTTGAACACCACTTTCTCCTTGACCCATTTCGAGCATTCGAAAGCGATAGCTCTTTGATTTAACTTATTCTTCAAACGCAATTCAAACTCACCACCACATAGGTCTGTTTCTCTATAGATATGAGGGATATAGAACTGAAGACTACGCCTGTCTATATTTTCTTCAATAAACGAAGGTGACCTGAAAATAAACCGCAATTCATCGATTCTTTCTAACTCTTTCTTCAGCGCTTCAAATGCGTAAATTGAAAATGATGAAGCTGCAATGCTTAATTTGCTTCCCTTCTTAATGCAGACCCTCAGCTCATCACCAAGACGACGATTTACGTTATCTATCAGCTGCATGCGCTTACTTTAATTGCACTATTTCAAATAGCTTCTCATAGCTGCTTACTCTCTCAAACTTTACTTCATTGCCACTTATCTCTTTGAAATGTTCAGTGGCACAATGGATTTTGAGTCGCTCAATTTCACGCAATTCCAAATCTGAATCAGAACCTTTGGTTTCGGCTACAAAATAGATATGACGCACGCTTTCCTTATCGAAAACAATGGCCCAATCCGGGCTGTAATTGGCTACAGGTGTAGAGATAAAAAAGCTCTTTGGCAACTTGGCGTAAACCACTACTTCAGTGCTGTTATCAAGTGCTTTGGCAAATTCAGATTCAATCTTTGAATCAGAAGTAATGTAGTCATAGATATGCTTTTTCAACATCTCCGAGTTCCGTAAAGCATACTTGTCATTGGTGAAAACGGTTCTGGCATCATGTCGCTCTTCAGTCTTATGATACACTATATTGTTGATAATCAGACTAGCTTTTACTTCGTTAATGAGCTTACCGCACTTGGCAATGAATTCTTCCGGGTTCTTGCGAAGCAATAAAAACTTATCTTCTTCAATAGCCTTGAGTATGGCAACAATGGTAGCCCGTGTAAGGTTAGTAAGTGCCTCGATTTCACCTACAATATCATATACCGTATTGGTAAACAACGTGTTATTCAGTGTCAGGTATTGACGTTCCGATTCCTTTACCAGTGCACCTTCTTCCAATTGCTCTTTGGTGCCATCCTCTAATTCACCCGTTTTGACTTCATAGGCACGATCCCCAATCTGAAGTTGTGCATTAATGCGGCTTTTACTGTCACTGATTAGCTTGCCGGTATCAAACTTTACTTCATATATGGTTTTTATGTTGATCTTCTCCCATAAGGCCTGAAACTCTTTCCTGGTGAAATTCTTGTTCGTGCTAAGATGGATGGTTTTTCTTTCATCTTCTGGTTTGAATGCTTCTCCCGTGTAGATGGATTGAAGCAACCTGCCGATAGATTCCCTGTATGGTTCGAGGTTTTCGGGCAAAGGCATCTTATTTTGCTCTATGATTTCCCTGCCTGCTGCAGTTATCTTGTAACTTTCATCAATAATCTCTGCCCTTATTAATTGAAACTGAATCTTTTTCGCATCACTCTCCGTGATCCTGTATTCCTCGTCTTTCTCATTATTAACCAACTTGCCAATAAAGTATTCCACTTCTGCCCTTTGGGGACGGTCTTTGAGCGTTGCCGCAATTTCACGCTGCAACCCCTGCGCGAAGGCTTCATAGCTTTCCGATGCCACAACCGTTAGCTTGTTTATTTCATGTACCTGGTCCCCCACCATCTCAAAGTCCAGACGATTGCCGTTTCTGTTGACGCATAAACGCATCCCCCTTCCTACTTCTTGCCGTCTCCTTGTCTGGCTTCCACTGTCCACATTTTTCAGCGCGCAAATCTGAAAAACATTGGGGTTGTCCCAGCCTTCTTTCAACGCGGAGTGAGAAAAAATGAACCGGGTAGGTTCTTCGAAGCTCAATAACCTTTCCTTATTCTTCATGATAAGGTCATAGGCGGATATATCATCTGAATCCTCACTACCTCTCTTAAGGGCGGGATCTATAGCTTTACCTTTCTTGTCAATGGAGAAGTAGCCGTCATGTACATGTTGCGCGGCATCCCTTTGCCAGTATTTCACCATGTTTGATAGCGAATGGCCGCGGGTTTCATCTGGATCCATTGTATTGGAATCCGGCGTATATTCCTTGATTAATTGCCCGTATTCTTCCTCAAATATCTGGGCGTATTCACCCGGGGCCTGTTCTCCTGACTCGTCATAAATCCGGTACTTGTCAACGGAGTCAATAAAGAATAGCGAGAGTACCTTGATGCCTCTCTCAAATAGTAACTTCTCTTTTTTTAAGTGTGAGATAATGGTTTCCCTGATTTGTACCCTTCTAAATGCATTCTCATCAATATCATTGACAATATCTCCAGGGAAGATATCCTGTCCACCAACAACGATCTTATTATGATATCCATTAATCTCAGTGATGGATTGGTTCTTGTATGCAGGTAGATTTCCTGAAAGCTCAAAAAGGTTCGCACCCTCACTAACTTTCTGGCGAACCTTTCTTACCCCCTCACCAACCCGCTTTTCAAATTCTACCACAGCATATGGTGGTTTATTGGTGCTCAGGATAATCTGCTCCAGGTAGAGGTATCCTGTTGTACCTGTAGCGCCTCTCAAATTGATGCCTTTTACTTGTATCTTCTTTACCAGGCGCTTATTATATGCGTCCAGGGCATCCAGGCGATACACTTTATTGTATTCCACCCTATGCGTGGCTGAGTATCGCAATGTGAACAGGGGATGGAAGTCCTGCATGCTTTCCATGGTCCTTGCTCCCTCGACAGACTGCGGCTCATCGATGATCAGAATCGGATTGGTTTGGGCTATGATATCAATGGGTCTTCGGGTGCCGAACTGATCCAACTCCTGATAGATCCTTCTTGCATCTGCTCCGCTGGCATTAAAGGCCTGGGTGTTGATAATCATCACACTGATACGGCTGTCGGATGCGAAATTCTCGATATCCTGTGGGCGCCCAGAATTGTATATGAAAGGATTGATCTTGTGACCGTATAACTCCTGAAAATGGTCTTGCGTGACCAGGAAAGAACTGTAGACACCTTCCCTGATAGCAATACTAGGCACAATGATGATGAACTTGCTCCAGCCATAATGTTTGTTAAGCTCATACATGGTACGGATATAAGTATAGGTTTTCCCTGTACCGGTTTCCATCTCAATGGTCAGATTATAGCCAAGCTGAATGGTTTTGGGCCGTTCAATCTCCTGGCTAAGCTTGAGATCATTGCGTTGCTGAACCTCCTGTATGTTCTTTAGTATTTGTGATTCAGGTATTTGTATTGGGCTGTTGCGGTAACCGATTTCCTCCATGACCTCGGTCTCGAGTGCGAGGGTTTGCACCCCTTCAGCCGCTTGCTTAGCCTTACGTATAAGGGCTGCACTACGCTCCAGGGTGAAGCGGTTTGTCTTTATCGCTTGCCCCGCGAAGCAGTCCACGACCGCCTTGACCGCCTGAACCTGAAAGTCCTGTTCTTTGAACTGTAATTTCATTATTGCCAAAATTTTTCAGTATGCCAGGTATGTGGAAAACCCATTTCCTTTTCCTGGGCTAACGGGCAATCATGCATCAGATCCTTTAATTTGCTGGAGAAAGAGTGTCCCGGGCTAATGATATCAAGGACATACTTCATGCAACATAGTGCTGCGTACAGTTTATAAGGATAGATGTTTAGATCCTGTATGAATACATTCTTCGTTCGGGTCGGCAGTTTTATATGTGCAGTCAATCGCCTGTTCCATAAGCGACTATGATGCGCGCAAATATTGCGTAGGTTGCTGAACGAATGCATCCAATTCTCCATTACCCCGATATCAAAAATACCGTAGTATCTTGTCACTGTCTTTTTCTCTACCCCTTGTTTGAGATTTTTGAAAATGGTAGAGAGTAATCCAAAACCACTTACTTCCAGACTCATCCAGGAAGGTGGGTCGGGTGGATTACAATACTTGCTTTTATAGTGATCAATGAAAGTCTCTGAACTGCGGTTTATTTCCTCTTGCAAGCGTGTAATGTCCTTCCTAAACAGGATTTGATTGCGATACAGGGTGTCATCCAAATGCCAGTGGCTGCCATACTTCATGGCCCAGTGGTAAATGATCTGGGTCCGAATTGAAACTTCAATTTTCTCGATGGCATTCAATACCAGGAGCCTGAGTCGTCTGTCGAAAACATACAAGCCAATAATCTCATCCAAGCTTATCCGAGCGGTAAACGGGTGATTTGGATTATCATTATCCTGAAAAGGATAGGTATAGGCTCTTAACCTGTAATAGCTGATATTGGATAGATATGAGGCTGCTCTGGTCTCATCTTCTATAGTTAGACCCCTTTCCTTCAATTTTCTTATCTGATCCGGGATGGGAAGCGCTTTCTTGCTGTAAATCATCGGGTTACCTTTTATGTAAAGAATTGAAAGATAACCCATTAAAAGCGAAAACCCGCCCGGGTGCGCTGATCTTACGGGAAGCGTGGCAGGTATTATTACCCGCAAATATACGAATGATTCTCATTTTTACAAATTTTTAATTGATAATTTTCAATGGTCAATGCTCGGTAGTTCATACAATGCTCCAATCGCAGTGCCTGAACGCAACAATTGCTTGCTCATCACATACTCCTTATGTCCTGTAGTCAGAAATTTATAAGCATTCACCACCTGAACCGCAAAAGCAAAACTCTTATCCTTTATTGGGTTAACTTTTTTCATTAACAATTAACAATTATCCATTAACCATTGATTAAATCACCCTCATCTCCGTCTCCGGGCTGAGTTGCCTGAGCAATTGCTTGACATTGGTTTTGGCGGTATCGTCCTTGAAGCCGCTATCGCGGAATACGATGCGCAGGGGCTTGTGCCTGGCGATTTCTTTTGCGAAAGCCTCATCTATCCCTTTATCAAAACAAGCGTAAAGAGAATCTCCGGCCACTTTGAATACCTGCTTACCTTGTATGCTGATTTGCTCGATCTTCAGGGAAAGCGGCAATCCCCAATCCAGCATGATCTGCGCCAGTAAATCATCCGGACTACGATCCGGCTTAATGTTATCAGCGAACAGCGCCAGTTCTTCCTGCTTATAATCCTGCGGACGGTAATACACGTCCTGCATATTGCTGGTATCCAGCCTGTACACCCTGAACCCAGTGTCTAAGTTATTAAGGCCGAGTTGCAATTGATTCATTTCATCTAACATTTCCCGGGCCGTATCCTCTATGATCCTGCCTTCCGGAAACACCCATTGACCATTCACCATGGACAACGGTCCACTGATCATTTTCTCAAGTTGTTCCTGCTTCTTGATTATTTCGGCCTGTTTCTCATTAACAATGGCTTTGGCAGCCCTGCGGATGCGCTCTTTTCCGATTTCGCAGATGTTTTTGTAACCAGCCTTGAATGCTTCGCTTTTTTCATCTGTGGTTTCAGGTAGTTGAACCATGATGAATCGCCTGTTGCCGTTTTGATCCGTATTAATTTCTATGATAGCATGAGCTGTAGCAGCTGAACCTGAAAAGAAGTCTAAAACTATTTCATTAGAATCAGCAGGAACCGAGTATTCTATTATATCAATTAGCATTGAAACAGACTTAGGGCTAGGAAAATCAGCATCAGCAAAAAGGGATCTGTACTCTTTCGTTGCCCTATCAGTAGAATAAGCTGAACCGAAAAATACAGATTTCGGTTTAATCTTTCTTAATTCACCCTCTGTTTCTAAATAATCTTTTTCAAATACATCCCATTTAATACTTCCACTTACAGCTCTGCCAATAAGATTCTTTAAACGTAGCTTTGTAGTTACTTTGCCCCAACGCCAACAACCATCTGAACCATCAGATTTTCTTGGGAATACTTCAATTGCAAAATCCTTTGACCAATCAATACTAACTTCCCCATTAACAGGATTTATATAAAGCGGGAAAAACATATGAGGTCTCTTCTCTCTTGTGTCTGCTCCACCACGTTTTCTTAGACCTAGCTCTCTGTATTTACCGATTTCATCTTGATTATTGAATTCATTAAGTCTTTCATCCGGCAACCGTAATCCACATTCTTGGTATTGGTCAGATTTTACATACATAAATAATCTTTCATTCGCTGTGGCAATATATCTCTTATCATTTCTTCCTTTTAGATTATTGACTACACAAACATCAGCAACGAAGTTATTTTCTCCTAGGATCTCGTCACAAAGCTTTCTCAAGTTTTGTGATTCATTATCATCAATCGAAATAAAAATCACCCCATCCTCTCGTAAGAGATTTCTTGCCAGTTTAAGTCTTGGGTACATCATGCTCAGCCAGTCGGAGTGGTAACGTCCGGCTGTTTCAGGGTTCACGACCAAGCGTTGGTTATATTCGTCGACCTGTCCGCTTTCCTCCAGTTCTTGCCTGGTATCTTTGGCAAAGTTGTCTTTGTATATGAAGTCTTTTCCTGTATTATAGGGCGGGTCGATATAAATCATCTTAATCTTGCCCAGGTAGCTTTCCTGCAGCAGTTTTAGCACCTCCAGGTTGTCGCCTTCAATATATATGTTCTCAGTATTATCAAAGTCAACCGAGTCTGCCCGCACCGGGCGCAGCGTTTTGGTTGAGGGAATGTTGGCCGTCACAATGGCCTCTTTTTTCCCTGGCCACTCCAGCCGGTAACGCTCTTTGCTGCCTTCCACCACCGCGTGACTAAGCTCCTGCTTCAGCAGGTCAAAATCGATGGCCTTCCCCTCGGCACTTTCGGTAACACAGTTGGGGAAGAGCGCTGCCAGCTTTTCAAAATTGGCATTCACCAGATCCGGGCTACTCATGTCTAATTTCTCAATCATCGTATTGGCTCCGTATTTTGTCAATAACTCAGGACAGCAAGATAGTGTTTTTCTTAGGAAGGCAAACTCTTGGTGCGGTTAAGATCCTTCCTTGGGTTACAAATTTCTCTTCATTCTAGATCGTAGCGTTTGAAATAGTATAATACCCTGATGTCCAATACTAAGTAAGTAAATGTTGTAATATATTTCTAGTGCTGGAAATGACAACCTTACTGCAGGTGTATTTAACCCCCTCATTTATAAAATCTATCAATTCCGGTTCTGCTTGTTCGTATTTGATTTCCATCTCCATTGCACAAACATTAAGTGCAGTTCCTTTTACAAATGGTGCAACTTCTAGACAATAAGAAGGCGACAGAGGATAAAATATCATTGAATCTGCATTCATTTCCATCACATGATGGAAGGGAACATCTTTAGCAAATAGGGTATTAGTGTTGGGTGAAAATCCTGGATTGTCATTAGTTAAAAATTCAAACCGAGGAATGGATTTAAGTATCCTCCAATGTTTCGCATTCAGTGTCTCAATAAAAAGAGTTAATAGTGATTCTAGCTGCCCATCATGAGCAAAGGTATTTAGTTGAACGTCCTTTGCCATTCGGGTTTCATTTCGCACCAGCTCTTTTTTCTCTGCACCCCTTAAGCTTTGTTCATTCAGGCTGAGGCTTGTATTGTATAGAAAACTTGCCATTCTAGCGGTGTTGTTTCTTATTATGGGGCTTCTCATTTTAGAATAGTAAAGCCATTGAATGACCTTTTCCCTGATTCCAAATGACAAATTGATTTCCCTGGTAACCTCGTCCATTATTTCATCATAGCGAGGTTCAATCTCATTCCCCAGTAAATCTTCGATGATATATGGATTGGAAAATGATGGGTTACAATAATATTTCCTCTCCTTAAACACCTTGTGATTCAAACCAAACTCTTGTACTCTTTTCTTGTATTTGTTCGAAAAGTCAATTCCATAAACAAAATTCTTGTCCTTTGCTATTTTCCAATACTTTAAATAAATTCTGGGGACAACATGTTGATTATCCTTACGACTTGGTTTAGGCTCTATTTTCATCATCTTTACTGGATTGTAGCTCCACCTTTATAACTAGTAGGCTTTTCATATGTCATACATCAAGGATCCAAGGTGTTACTGGAAATGATTATGGTATTTATGCTTCTGCTATTATTTTTTTTCCCCAACTTGTGAATCATATTCCCATAAAGCCATTTCCAATTCTCTTGGTGTGCATTTCAATCTCGTTGACTCTCTTGATATTTTTTGTAAGTATTCTACATAGTCTTTAACCGAAGGTCCTTTACTTGTTATATCTAGGCATCCTGTAAACGAACTATACTGTTCAAATGCTAGAATCCCATTCTTGCTATTTTCAAGAAAATAAATTGCCCTTCTTACTCGATAATCAATAACGCAGTATGTTTTTGGAAACATTACCGTTAACAAAGCAGATGCGACAGGCACCTGTACTCCGTTAAGTGATTTTAACAATTTTATTGACTTTGAAGTACGATCCTGCTCTTCTCGTAGATGAAATGCAATAATATCCTTAGACATTGTTTTTATCGTCTTCAGATTATCTTCACTTGAATATCTAGATTGAGGACGATTAGTTTTCCATCTGCAGATATTAACAAATTCGTCAGGTTCAATATATCCTCTTTTAAGAATGACCTTTGACATATCTTTGAATAAAGGGGATCCTTCTGTTTTCTTTTCTTTGTTATCAAAATACTCAATCTTTTCACGATAACCGTCTAGGTATCTTTTTCGCCAATATTGAGTCCCCTCTAAAAAGGGGCTATTATTATGAGTGACAAAAATTAATAACTGGTAAATAAATCGTTCTGGGAAATTGCAAGATCAGATTTGGTTGAAAAACGATCTTTAAAGAAAATTTTTGGTT
>JAGNHN010000025.1 GCA_018001695.1 Lentimicrobiaceae bacterium | reverse complement strand
CAACACGTCTGGGATGATCAGTTTTTGCTGCAGTATAAACCGATTATCCCCGAAACAATCTTTGAACCCTATTCAGACCGTTACACATACTGTCACGAATAAACTCTGTGCTTTTTTGAGGAAGCCCCAGATACTATGATCCGAATATCTCTATCTGGCTCTCTGTGGATCCGCTGAGTGATAAGTATCCGAATCAGACGCCGTTTTCTTATGTAGGTAATAGACCAGTAATGGTTCTTGATCCTGATGGAAGAGATGAATGGGAAATCAACGGGGTAACCGGAAAAATATCAAGAGTGAATGAAAACAAGCATTATTTGGATCAAAATGGAAGCAGAATTATTGTAAAGGCAGGTGAAGTATATCAGGGAAATGCTGATTTATCAACGCTGACAGAAGTTGATTTGCTTTCAAATGAAAAGGAAAGAACAATTGATGTTTCTGCTGGGATTTTAGGAAGGCAACAAACTAACGAAGAAGAATATCAGTCATTCTCATTTGGTAGTCACGCTGAAGCAAAAGATCTCTACTATTTTTGGGCAAAAAGCAGTAATGCCGAAATTGCAATGTGCTTGACTAATACAGGAGGGGGACATGTCGGAACCGATTATAGTTCCGAGAATACGCGGATGACTCAATTATATGAAAGTTTCTTTACGTCAAGTATTTCCTTAATGTCACATTCGCATTCGGGCTCCGGCGGACCACCTTCAATTGGATCACCAAGGAGAAGTGGTGATTTATATAATGCGGCTAATTCAAAATATGACTATAAGAGAGAAGTATATGATGTCCCGAACAATAAAATTTGGGAATATGATAGTAGAACATATAATGAAGTAGTAAATAGAGGTTATCAAATGCAATGGAGGAGGGCGAAATAATGTTGAATACTGATAAAGTCTTTTCCGTTGTTTCTGTCTTAGTAATGTTGATTTTTATAAAACCATTGTATGGACAAGTCGAAATTGCTCATAATTCTATTGAAGATACATTAATAATCAATGCCATTGAATTAACTAGAATAGATTATAAGATTCAAATTGCAATTAACTATCATATTTTGTTCATAAATCATAAGTTTGCAAGCTGCAATAAGGATAAGCAATTAATTTGGATTGTAATTGATGTTCCTTTCCCAAAAAGAGACGAAAGCATTTATAATCTTCAATATTCTAATTTTGACTTTTCAAAATTTAAAGAATCTGATTTTGATCCACCATATAGAATTGGAATTAGATTAATGCATAGAAAGAGCCAATCAAATTTTGGGTATTTAAATTTTAAGAGAGTATATTATTATAACTATTGTGGATGGGATGTTTTCTTTGTAACCGAATTACCCATTGAATTTGAGAACTTTGGGAAAGTAATGACTTTTCAACTTCCAATTACAAGAGTTCATAAGGAAAGAGAATTTTCTTATGAAGGGTCTCTTTATGAAATATCGAATTATTTTGTAACTCAAATTGCATACAATTATATACATGGGTATGGGCAAGACTATAATACAGATGGAATTCCATATTTAGAACCTTATAGTTTAACTAAAAAGAAATTGCGCAAAGTCAATATTCGTAGGATAAAATCGAGGTTAGATACTGGCGATTAAAACGCTATTTTTTGATGATCGAAAATCAACACATTTCTGAGATGTCATTCCTTTTCTATGAGGAGGGTAATAGAATTTTCTCGCAATATTTCGGCGCATCAGACGAACAAGTAATGAATAAATTCATAGTCGACAACTGGAACACTCCGTATAAGTTTTCGGGGAAAGAGTTGGATGATGAGACGGGGTACTCCTATTTCGGGGCAAGGTATTATGACCCGAATATCTCTATCTGGCTTTCCGTGGATCCGTTGAGTGATGAAGCTCCGGGATGGACACCGTACCGGTATGCGTTCAATAATCCCATTAGAATCATTGATCCTAATGGGATGTTTGAGGATGGCTGGGAAGTTAATGTAGAGACTAATGAAGCAACCAGAGTAAATGATAAAGGAGGGGCTACCGAACAGCATATTACATATGTGAATTCTGCAGGTGAGCGTGCACCGGTCGGAACTGAAGTTATCAAGGGGGATGGATTTAGTGTAGAAAATGGGAGAGCAGTTGGGCAAAGGTCGGATGGGTCCCCGTTTCACTCATTTTATGCTGAGCCATCAACTAATCCTTCCACACCTGCAGGAGGGAATGGTTCATCAAATGGAACACGAGATGCTGCTCCATATGTTGGTGGTGCTATGAGCGTTTCTAGTGAAGTCATTTTCAGCAAGAGGTTTAATACATGGATCGGGAAAGATGGAAAGATGCGCAGTCAAACTTGGGGAGGAAATGGTAGAACAGGCGGTAAATATAAATTTGCACGTAATACGAGCAGATATTTTAAGTGGGCTGGTTCTGCTGTTGGATTATACGGTGTGATGGATATAGAAGCACAATATGCTAACGGTCAAATCGGCAATACAGATAGAGCAATTCAGCAGATTTCCAACGGCTTAGGATTCATTCCTACCTTTGGGACAGCCTGGAGTATAGGATGGAATCTAGGTAAGGATTACGGACCAAGTACTTGGTTCGGAAAGAATGATCATAAATGGTTTAAGTAAACAGATGTTACTGTATAAATTCATATTCAGTAAAGTGTATTTCTTTTACTTGAGATTTTTCCAGGAAAAGGAGATACCTCATTGGTTTGCATCATCCGTTATATCCCTCATTTTTGTTGCAAACTTCGTGATCGTAGCTAATCTTTTACTTCTCATAATCAACCCAAAATTGATTAGTGAAGCTAATACTTATTACAAGTACCTTGCAATCATTACTTTAGCTGCTATAATGCGTTATGTGAACAGGAAGGGTAAGTATCGTGAGATAATTAATGAATATGAAGGACTACAAAGCAGCAAGAGGCAACTATTGAGTTACTTAAGTATTTTGTATGTTCTTATTATACTTATCGCATTTTTCTATGTAGGAAATCTGGTAAGGAAATATCATAGTCTCTTATGAGTAATTGTGGGATGCGAACGGCAACATGGTTTACCATCATGATGAAGGGAACAGCATCACGCAACGGCTTTGCTGGGACGAAATAAACCGATTGATAGCAACAAGTGACGGGAGCCAGATTTCTCACTACATTTACGATGCCAACGGCGAGCGTGCGATGAAGTATTGCATTGGATCAATCCATCACGACAAGGCGGAAGACAGTTTGCTTCTTCAGCTTATCACGGAAATAGTATAGTGTAAAATAATACGGCAACAGCGAAGCGAGCCCAAGTAAACCCGCCAGTCCATCTTTCCTGGTGATCGCATAGGTGGTCACCATGACAGCCATGAGGATCAGAAAAGGCAGCAGATATCCCAGAAAGACCGCCCGCTTCCCCGTGGCAAAGTCCATCTCCACCACAACATGTTGCCCGGTATGGAATTGCGAACCAGATACCACCGGTACCTCAATCTGTTTTTCCTTCATCTCGGCCATTGAACATGAACCCTTGGCATAGCAGGATGCACAACCTGCGGTTGCCAGGATACTGACCATAACGTGATCAGGGTAAACCGATTCTACGATACCCGGATGCCGGATCTTTTCTGTTTCACCCATCTGGAACTATTTCCGGCAAAGTTACAGATTATGGCTTTTAAGGTACACTGGGTGATACCGGCAATACCTTTCCGTTCATGAATAATTGCCCGCCCGAAGCAAATGCTCTGATGAAACGGGACATGGCATAGGGGTCGATTTTAGCTTCGTATCCAGGGAAGGCTTCTTCCAGCATCTCCGTCTGTACTGCGCCCAATGCCAGGCAGTTAACACTGATACCTGCAGGTTTGAGTTCCTCAGCCAGGCACTCACTGAGTATCGATACAGCACCTTTACTGGAGGAATACAGCGACAGGCCCGGGAATTTTGTGCTGCCCTGGAATCCACCCATGCTGCTGACGTTGATGATGTGGGCGCCCGGCTTCATCAGTTTGGTAACGATTTGGCAGAGCTTAAAGACACTGCGGACATTAACATTGAAAAGGGCGTCAAAATCCTGGTCATTCAATTCAAAAAATGGCTTGTTAACCATGGTTCCGGCAATGTTGATGAGCAGATCAACATGGCTGAAGTAGGCATTGATGCGCGGTTCCAGTCCTTTTTCAAGTTCCGGGGTTCCGAGGTCGTAAGGCAGGGAAAACACTTTGCCGTGCAGGCCTTCTGAACGGCAGGTTCGCTTTAATTCATTCAAAGCGGGTTTGTTCCGGGCGATGGCAAGGATATTGTTATCCTTGTCTTCAGCGAAAGCTTTGACCACCTGGTATCCGATCCCACGGCTTGCTCCTGTAATGATGATGTTCATATGTTCGTTAGGGTTAGGGGTTTTCTATTTAGAAATACCTACAAAGCATTACAAATCAGTCACCTGTATATGTGATGTAATCTGGAATAAATGTCTAGAACTGGCAGATGAGTAAAGATAAAATAAAAAATGGAATTGTCAAGCAAAATAAACTAAATGAGGCAATATTTATGATCTATTGTGATAATGACTATATGTAATCTGTGGAGCTAGCTTTCGTATTGACAAAGGGAGCGATTGCGCGGCTATATATTCCGTGCATCCATGCGATGGCCATGCCGTAATTGGTTACAGGTACACCGGCCTGCACGGCCGGACGTAACCTGCTGATAACCTGACGGCGGGTGAGGACACATCCTCCGCATTGCACCACCAGCGCATATTCATGGATATCCCTTTCAATGTTCGAAAGGCCGCTGACGACATCAAACTGCAGATCCTGGCCGGTGAAATGGGTCATCCAGCGGGGGATCTTCATCCGGCCTATGTCGTCACAACTGACATGATGGGTACAGGATTCCAGGATGAGGATACGGTCCCCGGATTTTAACCTGCTAATATGGGGTGTGCCTTTAAGGTAGTTTTCGAAGTCACCCTTGAAACGGGCCAGCATGATGCTGAAGCTGGTCAGTGGGATATCCCGCGGGATGGAGGCATCGGCTTTGAGAAACACCTGGCTGTCGGTGATGACAAGGGCTGGCCTGGGTTGAAGACGGTGGATAAAAGCATCCACTTCCCGCTCTTTCATGACCACAGCCACCGCATCATTGTCCAGGATATCGCGGATGGCTTGCACCTGTGGCAGGATCATTCTTCCTTCCGGCGCCTCGATGTCGATGGGAGTGATAAGCAAAACCACATCTCCATAATCGATAAGGTCTCCCAGCAGACTGGGCCCTGTCAGGGCAGATTCCGGAATGGCATGCCGGATCGCCTGCACTAGCTGTCCGGTATCATGACGCCCCAGTGCCTGGAAGGTAACCACTGTGGCCCCATATTGTGACTGCCATTTCGCTTGGGTTGCCGGATTCAGTGGCGCCAGATCCTGCTTATTATGCACAAGGATGAATGGCACAGCATGTTCCTGAAGCATGGCAATGAGATCCTCCTCCGGCTTGTCGATGTGATTATCAGCCAGGACTACCAGCGCCAGGTCGATAGTAGGCAGGATCTGCAGGCTACGTTTGACGCGCTTCAGTCCCAGCTCCCCGCTGTCATCGATGCCGGCGGTATCTACCAGAATAACGGGTCCGATACCCGCAATTTCTATAGATTTTTTTACCGGGTCGGTGGTCGTTCCGGCCATATCCGAAACGATGGCAATCTCCTGACCGGCCAGGGCGTTGATCAGTGAGCTCTTTCCCTGGTTGCGGCGACCGAAGATCCCAACATGAGGGGTTGTTTCTTTTCCTTTCCTGATGCGCGTCATCTTACAGGTCTTTTATGGAATAACCCAGTTGAAGCAGGCGGTCCGGGCTCAGATATCGCCGTAATACTTCTTCTTCAAGCAGCCTTATTTCAGCATTCGCCCGGAAGATGTCCCAATCATTGGCCATCATCTGCTGGGCCAGGCGACTGGCCTCATGGTAACCCAGCAAGGGTATCAGGGCAGCCGCCACCCCCGGGTTCCGCCACAATGTATTGATGCTGAGATCAGTGTCTATCTTCAGGCCATTTATCAGGTTGAGATGTAGCGTTGAACAGCATGAAACCAATAAATGTATGCTTTCCAGCATGGCCATCCCGATGACCGGGACATAGGCATTGAGCTCCAGGCATCCCCGTGCAGCCAGGGCCGAAATCAGGGCGTCGTTGCTGTATATGCGCCCAGTTGCACTGATGACAAACTCAGGGATGACCGGGTTCACCTTACCGGGCATGATGGAGCTGCCAACCTGCTTACGGGGAAGTTTAAGTGCAGGCTTGCCGGTAAGATCGGAGGCAAGGATGCGAAGATCACCTGACATCTTTTCCAGATTGACCGCCAGTGATTTCAGTGTGGCATGGACCTCTACAAAAGCATCCAGGTTGGAGGTGGCATCGGCCAGGTTTTCGGCCCGGGTGATGGGTAATCCGGTGAGTCGCTGCAACACCTGCACAACTTCCATGATGATATAACGGGGCACGGTAAGTCCTGTCCCCACGGCGCTGCCGCCCAGGTTGACCACTTTGATGCGTTCCTGGCAACGCGTAATACGCCACCAGTCTCTGGACAGGGCATCGCTGTATGTGCTGAATAATTTTCCCCAGGAAGTAGGGACGGCTGCCTGCATCTGGGTATAACCCATCCGCAGAACATGCCTGTACTCACGCTCCAGGCCTTCAATACCAGATCGGAGCAGGTTGACCTCCTGCTCCAATACCCGGAGCTGCTGCATCACAGCAAGCTTCAGGGCACTCGGGACAACATCGTTGGTGGATTGGAAAATGTTGGCGTCTTCATATGGATCTATAAGGTCATACCTGCCAGGGTCGAAACCCAGTTGCTTCAGGGATGAATTTGCAATGATCTCATTGATGTTCATGTTGATACTTGTACCAGCGCCTCCGCTGATACCCGGTACGATGAAGTCATCGAAGAAGGAACCTTCAGCTACTTCGCCGGCTTTCTGTATCATCACTGTCAGCACCTCCGTATCGGGCAGCTTGATGCTCAGCTTTTCATGCAGGCCTTCCTGTTGGAGCGTATCCCGGAACGACTGGCAGGCAATGTAATAGGCCTGTTTCACCCTTCCCATGGCGCGGAACCACTCAGGTGGAAAGGGCGTCCTGTCAGGGAAATTCTGCCGCGCCCGCCATGACTGAATACCATACAGTGCCTGCTGTGGTATGCTTACCTCCCCGAGAAAGTCTTTCTCCGCTCTCATCTTTTGTGGCTTTAGCAGCAAATATAAGCGAAATGCCAGGTTTGAATGCGGGCATATTTTACCTTTACAGCCGGACGTACCATGTGACCAATCAATGAAGGACCTGCATCGTAAAAAACCAGCCTTTTACGCGCTGATGCTGGCCACCCTGGCTGCAGCACTGGATCTGTCGGTGCTGGGACCTAGTCTGCCGGGTATCGGACAGGCATTTCCCTGGAAAGGCGGGGCATTGAGCTGGGTTTTCAGTGCTTATACCCTGGCTAACCTGCTCGCCCTGCCATTGGCCGGGTTCATGGCGGCCTGGATTGGTAAGCGCAGACTTTTACTGGGAGGCCTTCTTCTGTTTGTTTTGGCTTCTTTTATGCTGGCGATGGCTGGTAGCATGGAGATGCTCCTTGCTGCCAGGATCGTGTTGGGCATATCTGCCTCTGCAATTTTTCCTGTCATTCCCTCCCTGCTCGGAGACATAGCCACCGTGGAAAAGCGGGGCACCATGTTGGGTGCACTGGGATCGGTATTTGGCCTGGCGCTGCTCACAGGGCCTTTGCTGGCCTGGGGATTACTGTCCCATTTCGACTGGCGAAGCCTGTATTGGCTGACAGGTAGCCTGGCTTTGCTGGCTTTTGCCGTCAATGCCAGCATCCTGCCATCAGACGAAGGTGGTGTACGTGCCAGGCTTCCCCTGCGCTCGTTGATGCTACTGGGTCTCGCGCTCCTGTCCTGGGCTGCCCTCTTATCCGGAACCCCGATCACGGGCCTGCCTGTGTTGCTATCGTCAGCCTTATGGCTCGCAGTGGGGGTTACTGCCGGCTGGTTTTTCGTGAGAACGGAGAAAATCAACGCTGATCGTATCCTCTATAAGCCTTACATCCGCCGGAGGTTCTTCGGATTCATCCTGATGCTTGCGCTTGGCACCGGGATCGTTCAGGCCTTATATATTTATATTCCTGCCACCCTGCATGCCTGGCTGCCTGTTACGGAATCCAGGGCAAGCCTGATGCTGGTGCCTGTGGTCCTTGCTTTCACTGCCGGCAACCTGGTATGGGGAAGAATGAGTGATCGCTGGGGCCCCTGGAGGGTGTTGCGCTTTGGATGGATTTTCATGGGAATAGCGCTGCTGTTGATGGGCAGCCTATCCGGATGGGGTATCTGGTTGTTATCGGCTGTTTGTTTCGGGGCGGGAATGTCGACGATGGAAAGTCCCAGTCTGCGTTATCTCATGATTCACCATACCGAACCGGAGGTGCGCACGCATGCACAGAGCACCCTCTCAGTTTTCATCAGTCTGGGCCAGCTTACGGGTAGCGCCATGTTGGGTGGACTGGGGACCTTGTTTCAGGGAGAAGCCATACAACAGCTTTTCCTGTTCCTCATTCCCATGGCACTGGTGGCTTTGTGGTTGACGGAAAAGGGCCGTCAGACGGGATAATCCACCACAGCCAGGTCTTTGACGACTTCACGGATAAAACCCAACACCTTCTGATGGTCCGCGTGGTTTCGGTAAATATCCAGCGCGGCATCATCTGCAAACACTGAAACGAGCACCAGATCAAAGGCCTGCGGAAAGGGATTGACGTTGATCCCTGTTTCCCACGCCAGGATCTCCGGGATCTGTCCGGGGAGTTCATCCAGGGCTGATTTCAGTTGCCAGGCTCTTTGGGTTTTTTCAACCGGATCCGTGGTTTCTTTCAGTCGCATCATGACAATATGCTTGAGCATGAGAAGTGGGGTGTTTATGTGGTTGATAATGTTTTGTTTACGTATCTTTTACCGCAACATGCCTTGCACAATGGGCGTCAGACCTGCGAAGAAAAACTCCACTGCGATCACCATGACGATCAGACCCATGAGCTTGAGGAGTATTTTGTTTCCGGTATCTCCCAGTAGGCGTATCAAGGGCCCGCCGCTGATGAAAGTGATGAGGACCAGAATTAAAGTGACCACGATGGAGGCCAGCAGCACACCCTGCATGGCCAGCGTATGGCTGTCTTCCATGAGCACAATCGCATTGGTGATGGCGCCCGGCCCGGCGAGCATCGGAATGCCCAGGGGTGTGATGCTGATGTCGTTGACATATTCCCGCACATCCTCATCAGCGACCTTGATATGGCTGAGTCGTGCCTTGAGCATGTCAAAGCCCATGACGAAGAAGATGATGCCACCGACGATGCGGAATCCGTTGACAGAAATGCCGAAGAACCGGAACATCATCTGACCTCCCAAGGCAAACAGCATCAGGGTGATGAAGGCAGTGATCACCGCTTTAATGGCTGTACGACGCCTTGCTTTCCGGTCCAGCTTGGCCGTCATGGTCATGAAGACCGGCATCACACCAATGGGGTTGATGATGGAAAAGAAGGACGTAAAATACAGTATAAAAACTGTCAGTACATTATCCATGGCACGGTGTGTATGGTGGGAAGATCAGGATTAAAGCTGATCGATTTTATCTTTCACGATGTCCAGGATTTCTTTTTCCTTTTGGATGGTTTGCGCAAGCAGCTGGTCAGCCCAATTGAGTTTTTCCTTCGTGTATTCTTTATCTTCCACGCCGGCTGCATTGATGCGCACGTTGAGATAGGCGCCATATACGGCGGCTCTGGCGCAGAGGGCCCCCACACCGGCATCCGAAACAGAATTGGGGTTCCCCTCCTGGGCCATGGCCTGAATCAGCTCAAAGGCGTCGAAGGAGCGCTGCATAACCCTTGCGGGGATTTCCATGGCGTATTTTGAGGCCTCCTGAATGGCGGCGTGCCGGGCTGCCTTCTCGGCATCATTGCTTTTTGGGAGTCCGAATGCATCCATGATACGGTTAAACGCACGGGTGTCTTCGTCGACCAGATAAATCAGCTCGTCCTTGATGGCCTGGCCTTTTTCTGCCCATTCACTGAAGAATGCCCAGCGTTCGTCCCATCCACGTTTATGTGAGCTGAGGTTGGCCACCATGGTTGCGAGGGAGGCACCGAGGGCACCGGCATAGGCTGCAATCGAACCACCACCGGGAGCGGGCGACTCGGAGGCTGTCTCATCGGCAAACGCAATCAGGTCCATGGATGCCAGTCTGGTATGGCCGGGCTGCTCAAGGAGGTATTCTATGATCTTCTCCTTAGGGTTGAAAGGATGCAGGTCATCCATTCCCATTGATTTCACTGCGATCTTGATGAGCTCATCTTCGGAAACACCGCTGGAACGCTGCTGCTTATGAAGGAAATACCGTCCGGCTTCCAGCATGGCTTTCTTAGGGATAACACCCACGAGCTCTGATCCTGTGACCCGGAGTCCACGCTCGGCTGCCTTGGAGCAAACTTCGTCAAAAGCGATATGTACAGGAGTGATGCTGATATTGGTCAGGTTCATCGAGATTTGTGCGATCCCATATTCTTCGATAAACCAGCCGATGGCTTTGACGGATTTGAGCGTCCCTGGGATGTTGACCGGATTGCCTTGTGCATCCTTCACAATCTTGCCTGTAACCGGATCACCTTCACGCAGCGGCCTGCCTTTTTCGCGTACGTCGAAGGCCACGGCATTGGCACGGCGGGTAGAGGTGGTGTTGAGGTTCACATTGAAGGCAACAAGGAAATCCCTGGCTCCCACGGCGGTAGCTCCGGCACGTGCATTGAATTCAGCCGGTCCGAAATCAGGTTTCCATTCAGGTCTGGCCAGCTTCTGCGGCAAGCCTTCATATTCTCCGGCCCTGCAGTTGGCCAGGTTGCGCCTTTCCGGCATCAGGGCGGCGCTTTCATAGCAGTAAACAGGGATATCCAGTTCTTCGCCAATGCGCTTAGCAAGGCGATGGGCATAGGCAGCCGTTTCTTCCATGGTGATATTGGCAACCGGAACGAGGGGACAAACATCTGTGGCGCCAAAACGGGGATGGGCCCCCTTGTGCTTGCTCATGTCGATGAGCTGTGATGCCTTCCTGACTGCACGAAAAGCCGCTTCGATAACAGGTTCAGGTTCTCCCACGAAAGTCACCACAGTGCGGTTGGTAGCCGCGCCCGGATCCACATCCAGAAGCTTAATGCCTTCTACAGCTTCGATCTCATCAGTGATCTGGCGGATAATGGCCATGTCGCGGCCTTCGCTGAAATTGGGAACACATTCAATAAGTTTGCGCATATAATAAGTATTGCTGGGTTAGTCGGTTTGCTTAGTAACATTTGTTTTCCCGTACAATCTCGCCATTCAGAATGACGGTGTCCACTTTGTTGGATCCGAATGCATAAGGCATGAATTCCAGGGATGGAACACGTTGGGTAATGATGACGTTGGCTTTTTTCCCGGGGGCAATGCTGCCATGTGTCGCTTCGATTCCCATGGCGTAGGCGCCATTCAGGGTAGCTGCGGCAATGGCTTCTTCGGGCAACATCTTATACTGAACACAGGCCATGGAGAGGATTAGCTGCATATTGCCCGAAGGGGAGGAGCCGGGATTATAGTCTGTGGCCAAGGCAACTGGCAGACCGGCATCAATCATTTTCCGCGCAGGGGCATGGGGCATATTCAGGAAAAAGGCCGCTCCTGGTAAAATGGTTGGCATGGTGCCGGACCCTTTAAGTACTTCGATTTCCTCATCACCCGTGTATTCCAGGTGATCAACAGACAGCGCACCGTATTTGACACCCGTCTGGATGCCACCGGAATAATCCAGCTCGTTGGCATGAATTTTTGGCCGCATGCCGTAAGCTGCGGCTGCTTCCAGGATACGACCAGTCTGTTCTGGAGTGAAGAAACCACGGTCGCAGAACACATCGACGAAATCGGCCAGTTTTTCTTCCCCGACCTGTGGTATCATCTCATTCACAACAATATCCACATATTTATCCGGATCGTTCCGGTAGTTCATGGGGATGCTGTGGGCTCCGAGGAAGGTGGCCTTGATGGTAACGGGTGTAAGCTCCTTCAGTTTGCGGATCACCCTGAGCATTTTCAATTCGGCTTCGGTTGTGAGTCCGTAGCCGCTCTTGATTTCAATGGCGCCTGTTCCGAAAGAGATAACTTCATTGATCCGCTTCAAAGCTTGCTTGACGAGTTCCTCCTCGCTGGTATCCTGTAATCGTGCTGCTGAATTCAGAATACCGCCCCCTCTTCTGGCGATTTCTTCATAACTCAATCCCCGGATCTTATCTACGAATTCCATCTCCCGGCTGCCGGGATAAACGATATGGGTGTGCGAATCACACCAGGCGGGAAGAACAAGGCAGCCGCTCGCATCAATAGTCATAATGTCACGCCGGGCCGATCCCGTGAAACTTTCCATGGATCCAAAGCCTTCGATCAGGCCATTGCGAATGTGAAGCCAGGCATCCTGCCTCCTTTCTATGCCGGACATCTGACTACCTGCCAAAAACTTTTGGGTCTGACCTTCTACTTCTGTCAGAATTAACTCGCTGATATTGCGGATAATAATCTCCATATCATTCTTTTTCGTTGCCGTATGCGCTTGCCGGCGAAATTAGTCATTCCGGCTTTCATGACAAAGTGAGGATAATGTGCATGATATAAAGATGACTAATTGTATATTTGCGAACCGTCAATTGAAATGAGAACCTATTATGATTAAACACAGGACAATTACGCTGCTGGTTGCATTCACCCTTCTGTTGAGTACATATGTGTATGCTGCTGAAGTGAGCACCAGTGCAGCCTCTGCCGTAGCTAAGAACTTCTTTTATGAGCAGGTCGCCTCAGCCCGTGGGACAGGATATCAGAACATCCTGATTCTGGAGCAGTTTTCCATTCCATCGGAAACCCAACCCGATTACCGGATTTTCAATTTCCAGGGTGGTGGATGGGTGATCGTCTCCGCAGATGATGTCACGTATCCCATCGTTGCATATGGCACAAAGGGTGCCTATGTGCCCGGTCAGGGATCGCCATCACATCTTGCATGGATGGAACAATACCGTGACCAGATTTCCTACCTGAGAACACATGCTGCAGAAGATGCAAGTGTCAGCGCCTTATGGGAACGTTACCTAACGGCTGACGTTACAACCCTCGGCAGGCCGGAAGGCGTCACCGATGTTGAACCCCTGTTCAAGAGCACCTGGGGACAGGGCAAGTACTACAACGCCATGTGTCCTGCAGATCCAACAGGTGATGATGGTCATGCCCTCGTTGGCTGCGTGGCCACTTCGATGTCTCAAATCATGTACTACTATCGTCATCCTGCACAGGGAGTGGGAACAAACGGTTATTATGCCAATAACTCCAGCGGTGGATATGGCGATTACGGTTACCTCTTTGTCAATTTTGCCGCGGCTACTTACGACTGGGATGGTATGAACAACACACTCAATGGTTCCAACGCCAATTTGAGTGTAGCTGAATTGTGCTACCATGCCGGCGTTTCGGTGAACATGGCCTTCGGTCCCACCAAGAGTGGGTCACAGACGACCTATACTGTACCGGCGCTCAAGAACAATTTCCAGTATTCCTCCTCTGTTTCTTATCTCCAGCGTGCTCAATACAGTACAACAAACTGGGAAAATATTATCAAAGCACAGCTCGATTCCAAGAAGCCGCTCATCTATAGTGGGACACAAGCGCCTCCGGGGGGTGGTCATGCCTGGAACCTCGACGGTTATCAAACCACAGCCAATGGCGTTATGTTCCATTGCAACTGGGGTTGGGACGGGATGAGCGATGGGTATTACTCCATCAACAGCCTCGCACCTGGTACCGAGCCTCCCTTCCTCAACAATCAGGGAGTGGTCATCAATATCTACCCTGCAGGGAATTACCCGACAGGTTGTTCCTCAACCAAATTGGTTACCCATCGTTCGGGTAGCATCGACGATGGCAGCAGCCTGATCGCGAATTATGAAAACAACATGGACTGCTACTGGCTCATCCATCCGGAAGATTCAGTCACCAAAATATACCTGAATTTCTCGATGTTTGATGTTGCAGATGATGGTGATGTTGTGACCATTTACAATGGAGAAACAACGAGCGCACCAGTGCTGGGAACATTTAAGCTATCCAGCCCCCCGGCTCAGGTCGTCTCAACCGGCAGCAAGATGTTGCTTCGCTGGACCACCAACGGATCCGGTACAGCCGCCGGCTGGCAGGCCTACTACACGACCAGCAACCCGAATTTCTGCAGCAGTCAGGCGACCCATACTGCTCCTTCAGGTACAATCAGTGATGGTAGCGGTGCTGCCAAGTATTCGAATAATGTTACCTGCGCATGGCTCATCAGTCCCTCAGGCGGCGGTAACCTGACCATCAGCTTCACCAACTTTGATGTCGCAGAAGGTGATTATATCAATGTTTATGACTGGGGTTCACAAACCCTGCTTCTGAATAAATATTCAGGAACAACACCTCCACCGGCTATCGTTGCACCGAGTGGGGCTGCCTATATAGAATTCAAGACCGACTGGGCACACAACGGCCAGGGTTGGGAAGCTACATACACGCTTGGTGGTGCCGGTATCGAGGATGCAGCCTGGCAAACCAGCCTGCAAGTCTATCCGCAGCCTGCAAGGGATCAGCTCACGATTGATATTTATGCTGACAGACCAGAGCGTCTGGAAGCTACATTGATGGATATTACCGGTCGGGAACTCAGGACACAAAGCCTGGATATTCAGACAGGACAGGGACAATACCAGCTCGACGTCAGGGGATTGCGTGCCGGTGTCTACCTGCTGCAACTTGAAGGCAATGATGGCCGACGCCTGAGCCGGAAAATTGTGGTTCATTAATAACCGATTCATTCATTCAAAGAGGCTGTTCCTTAAGAGGAGCAGCCTCTTACAGTAAGCAATAGAGGGATTGTTTTCATGGGAACAAACAGAAGTCTGTCAGCAAGTCTGAAAGCCGGTTTTATATCCTGGCTATTCATTGTCGCAACACTTTCAGTTTATGGCGCTTTCGTTCCGCGAGAAGCAGCCCTGCAGGTTGCACAAAACCTGGTGCTGGAGCGTGCCGGGATCAGCCTGAGAGGGGAGTTGCCAACCCTGGGTTCGGTCAGAACCGATCAGGCAGGGCAGAGCGCAACCTATTATATCATTACGCTTCAACCTGCCGGGTTTGTGCTCGTTGCTGCTGAGGACAATGTCTATCCTTTGCTGGGTTATTCCTTCGAAAATGACTTCCCCACGACCCAGGTTCCGGAACATATCCTTTCCTGGCTACAGGGCTATGCCGATCAGGTCCGGTATCACCGTGATCAGGCATCTCCTGCCGACGAAGTAATCCAGGATGCCTGGACGCATTATACTTCGCCGGTTGCCGCGGCTGTCAAAGGCTTGCGCTCTGTAGAACCATTACTTGTCTCAACCTGGAACCAGAACGCGCCCTATAACGGTCTGTGCCCGGCTGATCCGAACGGGCCTGGTGGTTACGTCTATGCCGGCTGCGTGGCTATAGCCATGGCCCAGGTTATGTATTATTACCGCTATCCGATAACAGGAACAGGTGCCAGTAGCTATATACATAATGTGTATGGTCTTCAGTCAGCCAACTATGGAAATACAACCTATCGTTGGGAAGAAATGCTGAATCACATTAATACACCGAATACAGCCATCGCTGAGCTTTTATATCACTGCGGTGTAGCGGTTGAGATGATGTACAGTCCCAATGGCTCCGGCGCCTACAGCTCGGATGCAGCTGCGGCTATGCGTAACTATTTCAAATATAGCCCGTCTACACAATTGGTTTACAAACAAAGCTATTCAGACCAGGCATGGAAAGACCTGATGCGTGCCCAGCTGGATGCCGGACAACCCATGTACTATCATGGTTATGGGAGTGGTGGCCATGCCTTTAACCTGGATGGCTATCAGGGTGATGACCATTTCCATTTCAACTGGGGTTGGGGCGGTTCCTTTAACGGCTATTTCTTCCTTTCCAATCTGAACCCGGGCGGATCTACATTTACAAATGGACAAGGTGCCATCATTAACAGTATCCCTGCCCAAAACTATCCCTACTTCTGTGGTGGTGATCACGTGCTTACGTCTTCAGCGGGCACCTTTGAAGATGGTAGCGGGCCAGTTGCCGATTACCTTCCAAGCGGAACCTGCACCTGGTTGATCGCACCCCAGGTCAATCCCGAGGACAGCATCACATCCATCAGCCTTCGCTTCCACCGATTCTCAACTGAGGATGGCATCGACAAGGTTACTGTCTATGATGGAGGCAGTGCTTCAGCACCTCTGCTCGGAACCTATAGTGGCGCTACCCTTCCTCCGGTTCTCCATAGCACAGGGAATATGATGTATATTACCTTCAGCCGCAATGACAGTATCGAAGCAGATGGCTTCCTTGCTTCCTACAGCACGGTGCTTCCCATATTCTGCAACCAGTCAATTCAGGTAATGGATGATTCCGCTGGTATTGTGACGGATGGTAGCGGTTCAAAGAACTACCGTGATCAGAGTATTTGCCATTGGATCGTAAAACCACAGGGTGCAACGGCCGCCGCGCTTAGCTTCACTTCATTTGATACAGAACCCACTTATGATTTTGTTGAAGTATATGAAGTTGATCCGCTCACTTACCAGGGAACTTTGCTTGGAAAATTCTCCGGGAATAGCCTGCCTCCAACCCTGATTTCCAATACAGGTGCTTTCTTCATCACCTTCTTCACCAATGGTGCGGTCAGCAAGGGTGGCTGGACAGCCCAGTACAGCGCTGCCACAGTGGGAATGGAGGAATTTCAGACTCTACCTTTGGAAGTGTTCCCTGTTCCGGCACGTGACGAACTCATAGTACGTTGGCCTGTTCATGGCATGAGCGAAGCGAAAATTCAGGTACGGGATCTTAATGCCAGGATTCTCCCTGGTCTACGTACAGTTTATGATGAAAGCGGAGCCAGGATAGACATAAGTAGCTTGTCTTCAGGGATTTATTATATTGAAGCAAGATCCGGCAGTCATATCCTCCAGAAGAAGTTCATCAAACAGTAGCATACCTTTTCATCTCCAAAATCGGGCAATTCAACCTACACGTAGCAGATACTGTGTAAAGATTTTAACTTTACACCAAACGAGCTGCCATGAAGCGTATCCATTTCCTGTTGCCGGTTTTACTTTTTCTGATCACCTTATCATTGCAAGGCCAGAAGATTTCAGTTCAGGATGCCAACCGCATCGGCTATAACTTTTTACTGGATCAAGCGAGATCTGAATCTGATGCCACGAATGCAACCCTGTTGCTCCACCGCATAAGTCCTATCCTCCATCAGGCTGAAACCGTCTTTTATGTCGTTCAGTTTGAACCCTCAGGTTGGGTCCTGGTAAGCGCAGATCAGCGTGCATATCCGGTAGCAGCGTATGCATTAGCTGGTAGCTGGTCAGATTCGGAAGGGCCCTGGTCGATGTGGATACGGGAATATGCTGGGCAGATCCTTGAGGCACAGAGAATGACGTTAGTGGATCCCGATGTGCGTAAGGCTTGGCAACACTACGATTGTATTGACCAGAACAAGACCAGAACGGAAGGGAAGAACATCCAACCTATGCTGCTCTCAACTTGGAACCAGGGATATCCCTACAATACTGCCTGCCCTCCCGATCCTGCCGGCCCGGGCGGACATGCCGTGACGGGCTGTGTTGCCACCGCATGTGCCCAGCTGATGTATTATTTCCGTTTTCCTAAGCATGGCTCCGGTAGTTATGCATATACGCATCCAGTCTATGGTAACCTGGCTGTGGATTTTTCAGCTGCCACATATGATTATTCACAGATGCTCAATGCCACGAGTACTTATAATGCTGAGATGGCCAAGCTGGCGTACCACTTCGGTGTATCGGTGGATATGGTGTATGGACCAAACAGCTCAGGTATGTACAACCACAAGGCGGCTTATTCCCTGAGGACACATTTTAACTTCAGTCCGGCAACACAATATGTTTTCAGAGACAGTACCAATATGGACTGGGACAGCCTGTTGGTAAGCCATCTGGAGCGGCGCATTCCGATGTATTATGCTGGTTGGGCTGCGGTTGGGTCAACCAGTGGACATGCTTTTATCTGCGATGGTTATCAATCAACAGTCCAGGGGAATTTTTATCATTTCAACTGGGGATGGGGTGGAAGTCAGGACGGATATTTCTATACCAATAACCTGACACCGGGTGGGTCTCAGTTCACTTTCGCCCAGGAACTGATCATCAATGCCTACCCCGATACGCTGCAGGCCAGCTATCCGTTGTATTGCCAGGACTCCATCGTACTGACAGCGAAAGCAGGAACCCTGGAGGATGGCAGCGGTCCGGCCCGGCCATATAAGGCCTTTTCCCAATGTAGTTGGCTGATTGCGCCGCAGGTGAATGCGTATGATTCAGTCCAGCGCATAGAGTTGGTTTTTAATAGGTTAAACACGGAGCAGGGGATTGACAAGATCTCTGTCTATCAGGGCGGTGACGCCACTGGTGCGTTGATCGGAACCTATTCCGGCACGAGCTTGCCGCCGATGATCACGGTAAATGGCAACAAGGCGTATATTACTTTCGTTTCCAATGGGAGTCTGGAATATGATGGATTTCTTATATCCTATAAGGTGGTAAGTCCTTCCTGGTGCAGTGGTCTGGTGACTTACTCGGCTGCAGCCCATACTTTTGATGATGGCAGTGGCAGCAAGCATTACAATAATGGCAATTTGTGTACATGGCTCATTCAACCCGCCTCCGCTGCCATGGTGTACCTTAGCTTTGATTACTTTGATACTGAGCCTAATAAAGACATCCTCCGGGTATATAATTACAACACACAGCAGCTCCTGGGGGCTTATTCGGGTTCCCAGTTACCACCAGACATCCAGGTACCAGGTCCGGTTTACCTCGAATGGGTGACAAACCAGGATCAAACCGCCAATGGCTGGCAGATCACATACACCTCCAGCGGTGCAGGTATTGATGATCTGGGCAGTATGGAGCTGGATGTCTATCCAAATCCCTGCAAAGACCATTTCTACCTACAGTTTAAGGAGGTGAATGGCTCCGTTGACATCGGGATTTTTGATGTTCAGGGCATGCTGGTTCACCAGGAGCGCTTTTTGGAGGCAGATAGAGCGCACAGGGTTAGCCTGGGAAAGGTGAGGCCAGGGATCTACTTTGTGGTTATAAAGGATACAGAACACCGGCGGGTTGGAAGGTTAGCAGTGATTCGATAGGCAAACCGGATTGCCTATGGAGGATCGACACTGGCCAAGCGCCCTTCAGTCTTTTATTACCTGCTGATCACGCATGCAATCTTCAATCTTCTGCTTCAGTTTCCAACAGGTCATCTGACGCAAATGGAGCCGGCGTGACAACTCATGGCTGGAAACTTCCTTTTCATTGCATAGCATATAGGTGATTCTGAAGGCGTTGGGAAGATCCACTTTGCAACGATGGAATATGGTATGTGCTGTAGCCGATTCATCATGTTTGCAGCGCGTACAGCGCCTGGCATAAGGCGTCTTTCCCTGGCAATAATTCTGGTGCCCACACTTTCGGCAGGTATATCCATCTTTCCACTTCTCAGAGGCCAGAAAAGCGAGGCAATCTTCCTGTGTCATGTACTGTGACGCAAAGGATTGATCATCAGTATTGTTGAAAAGCTTCTTCAGGTTGATGTGATGGATGTGGGCAACGAAATCTGTCATTTCTGCAAAAAAATTATGACAAAATTAAAAAAATTAGTGATACTAAAGCGATTTATATAAAAATATTGACATATCTTTGCTCCCGAAAAACGGATGATAACATGAAAAACAGCAGCAAGATGATACGCCACATGCTTACCATTGCCGCCTTGGCAGCCACGATGATTGTTTCGGCTTGTACAGGTTCAGGATCCGGAGAACAGGCAACCAGCCAGGAAGCGCCAGCTGTGCAGGAGACCCCTGCACCGGAGCAGCCGCAGGTGACGCAGCCAGTTGCAAAAGGGCCCGAAACCCCTGCCCAGGCGTCGCCCACTGCAGCGCAGGGCAAAGTGATACAAATGACGACGGCCGACTTTAAGAAGTTGATATTTAACTACGAGAAAAACCCTGAAAACTGGGTCTTCGAAGGAGAACGCCCCTGCATCGTAGATTTCTATGCAGATTGGTGTCGTCCCTGTAAGCTGGTTGCCCCCATCATGGATGAACTGGCAGCTAAGTATGCAGGTCAGATAGACATTTACAAAGTTAATACTGATCAGGAGCGCGAGCTGTCGCAGGTTTTCGGAATCCGCAGCATCCCATCCATGCTGTTTTGTCCCAATGAAGGCAAACCCCAGATGACGCAGGGTGCCTTGCCAAAGGAAACCTATGAGGAGGTGATCCAGAATTTCCTCCTGGGCAAGGGAAGTGTAAGCAATAATTAATCAACCCATAAAAAAAGAACACAATGATTGAGCATTTGACCAAGGAGGCTTTTCTTGAAAAAGTCTTCAATTATGAGAAAAACCAGGAATGGAAATTTGAAGGTGAACTTCCTTGTCTGATCGATTTTTACGCCGACTGGTGCGGACCCTGCAAAATGGTGGCTCCGGTACTCGAGGAACTGGCGAAGGAATATGATGGTAAAATCAATATTTATAAGGTAGACACAGAACAGGAGCAGGAGCTTGCCGCCGCATTTGGAATTCGGAGTATTCCCAGCCTGTTGTTCTGCCCGATGGGCGAACCGCCTCAGATGGCAATGGGTGCACTGCCCAAGCAAAGCTTCATACAGGTTATTGATGAAGTATTGCTGAAGAAGACTGCTTAATAGCGGGAGAAGGGGTAGCTAAAAGGCGGAGAGCGATGAGGTCTCCGCCTTTTCTTTTTTTTTGACTTGCGATATACATCCTACCTTTGTCGTGGATCAATGACACAACAAATGAAAGACAAGAACCTGGGATTTAACTCCAAGGCTGTTCATGCCGGAGAGATCGATGACTGCATGGGAAGCGCTACCGTTCCAATCTATCAGACTTCAACCTTCAAATTCAGCGATGTTGATGAGGGGGCCCGCTGTTTTGCCGGCACCAGCGATGGGTATATCTATACACGACTGGGCAATCCTACCATCGCTGCCCTGGAGGATGCAGTAGCGACCCTGGAACACGGGTTTGGCGGCATCGCCACGGCTTCCGGCATGGCGGCCATTTCGACCGTCTATCATGCATTCCTGGGACAGGGTGCTCATATCGTCAGCCATGATGCACTGTATGGACCGGCCAGGGGTATCATGGAAAATGTATTCTCCAGATTCGGGGTGACCTATTCATACGTGGATGCGACGGATATTGAAAATGTCCAGGCTGCCATCCGTGATAATACCAGGCTCATCTATCTGGAGACACCTGCCAACCCTACCATGGGTATTATGGATATTCGTGCCGTTTCTGAACTGGCTGCCAGCAGGGGAATTCCGCTTTGTGTCGACAATACCTTCTGCAGCCCTGTCCTGCAGAACCCATTGCTGCTGGGAGCAGATATCGTGCTGCATTCCATGACGAAGTTCATCAACGGGCATGCCGATATCGTGGCGGGTATGCTGGTGACACGTACAGAGGAACACTATAAAATATTGCGCACCATGATGGTGAACATGGGATCCAATATGGACCCTCACCAGGCCTATATGGTGTTGCGCGGGCTCCGTACCCTCGGCATCCGTGTTGAGCGGGCCCAGGAAAACGCCAGGCTGGTCGCTGAGTTTCTGGCTAACCACCCCAAAGTTGCATGGGTAAAATACCCCGGATTGCCATCTCATCCCCAGTATGAGCTGGCCCTCAGACAGATGAAAGGGCCGGGAGCCATGATCAGCTTTGAGCTTAAGGGAGGTTACGAAGCTGGCAAGGCCATGATGAACCAGGTCAGGCTGGCATTACTTGCTGTTTCGCTTGGGGGCGTAGAGACCCTGATCCAGCACCCGGCCTCCATGACGCATTCGAAGATGAGCCAGGAAGCCAGAAGTCTTGCAGGAATTACAGATGGACTGGTAAGGTTATCAGTTGGTATTGAAGATGTTGGCGATATAATCGCTGACCTGGAGCAGGCCCTTCAATATGCCTGATTGAGTATTAAGGAATTCAGGCATCCTTGATTATCCCTGTTTTTTTTAGCAAATTTGCACAAACCCACCTGCAAGGTGCTACGAAGATTCAGGATGTATTCAATGAGGGCAGGTATCCTGCTGCTGGTGTGCCTTGGACATAGTCTGAGCGCGCAGAAGGTAGGACTGGTCCTGAGCGGTGGCGGAACGCGCGGAACAGCCCATATCGGCGTGATCAAAGCCTTGGAAGAAGAAGGCATTCCCATCGACTATATCACAGGTACTTCCATCGGCGCCATCATCGGGGGTCTTTATGCAGCAGGCTATTCGCCGGCTCAGATGGAGGAAATCGTGACCTCCCCTGACTTCTCCAGATGGGCCTCAGGTGTGATTGACGATAAATACTATTTCTTATACAAACAGCCAGACCCTGATGCCTCCTGGCTAAGGCTCAGGTTTAGCGTCGACAGCCTCATCCTTCCTGCTTTGCCTTCCAGTCTGGTCTCTCCCTTTCAGATGGATTTTGCCGTCATGGAGTATTTTGCCCGTGCAGGAGCTGCCGCAAAGTATGATTTCGATAGTCTGTTCGTGCCCTTTCGCTGCATTGCAGCTGATATCGCCAATAACCGCTCTGTGGTACTTGATAAGGGCGATCTAGGCCAGGCAATCCGTGCATCCATGACATTTCCTTTCTATTTCAAACCGATCCGTATCGATAATGTGCTGTTACTGGATGGAGGTATGTACAATAACTTCCCCTCGGATGTCATGTATGAGGATTTTTTCCCGGATATCATTATTGGCAGTAAGGTGGCATCAAATTACGCTCCTCCCCGTGAAGATGATATCATTAGCCAGATACAGACAGTGTTTATGGAGCAGACGGACTATACAGTGATATGCGACAATGGCGTTTTGATTGAACCTGTTCTTCCCCGCCTGAACCTGATCGACTTCTCGCGATCCCGTGAATTGATAGACAGTGGTTACCTAGCCGCCAAAAGAATGATGCCAGAGATACGGGCTTTTGTATTTGAATCAGTAAGCCCACTGGAGATGGAACGGCGTAGGGCAGTCTATTGGGCCTCAAAACCTGAGCTCAACATCGATGCTATCCACATTTCCGGTCTAAGTCCACATCAAAGTGAGTATGTGCGCCGAAGCTTTTCCAGAAAAGACAGGGAGATTACAATGGAAGAAATCAGGGATATCTATTATGAATTGACAGCAGATGATAAAATCAACCGGTTATATCCCACACTCGTCTATGATACTGATCAACAGCATTTTAATCTGATGCTCGATGTAGAGAGGGAAAAGGACCTGCACCTGAGTTTTGGGGGGAATATCTCTTCAAGTCCCATCAACGAGGCTTTTGTCGAGATTCAATATAAATACCTTGGCCGCCAGGCTATTACTGCCGCAGCAAGTAGTTACATAGGCCGTTTCTACAGTTCAGTTGCCCTGAAGGCGAGGGTCGATTATCCCGGTCAATACCCTTTTTATCTCAAGGGTGGATTTACCTTGAGCCAGTATGACTACTTTAAGACATCGACTTATTTCTTCGAAGATAAGACCCCTTCATACCTGATCGCCAACGAGAATCACCTGATGCTGGATGTAGGTGTTCCACTGACCAATATGGGCAAATTTGAGGTTGGGGTTGCCCTGGGGACGGATAAATATGACTATTACCAAACCAATGTATTTTCACGCCTGGATACAGCAGATCAAACAAGGCTTGAGTATTTCTCAACCCGCTTTCTGCTGGAAACGAATACCTTGAATCGAAAACAGTATGCCAATAAAGGATCCCGGTTTGCGATGGATGGCATTTTTAGCACCTTGCAGGAAAGGTATACCCCTGGTTCAACCTCCCTGCTGGGTGTCATAGGCCGGGAAAACCATAACCGATTCAGGCTGAGGTTTATGCTCGAGAATTATCTCAACATTTCCGCCTACTATACATTTGGATTGTCAGGAGAAACTGTCATTTCCAACTATAATTTCCTGAAGAACTACACATCTACCATGCTGGCCAGTCCGGTTTATGCACCTATTCCCGAGAGCCGCACCCTTTTTCTTCCTTCCTACAGGGCACATAATTACGTGGGTGTTGGATTCCGGCATATTGTCAATCCGGTCAAAAACCTGGACCTCAGATTTGAAACCTACTTTTTTGCTCCATTCCAGGTCATTGAGGAGGAGCCAGACCGCACAGCAGCCTATGGAAAACCAATGTCCATCCTTAATACCATTATCAGCTCAGCAGTAGTGTTCCATTCTCCGGTAGGGCCTATCAGCCTCAGTATGAATTATTACGAAAGAAAAGAGGACGCCTGGTCTCTGAATTTTAACATCGGATATATTATCTTCCACCGGCATCCTGCTGATTAGCAAATTATGCTTCCCGGTCAGGCGTTTCGCCTTGTTCATATGCCATAAAACCTTAATTTTGCAATCCCTTTTGGGAAAACCTGAGTACGCAGTGTCATCATTTGCCAACAAGATCGATCAAACAAACCGCAAGGAACCATAACGTAACAACCATCTCACTTTAATTAGTCATCTTAGCAACCGATCCCATGGAAGACAAGACGCAGATGAATGCGGATCTGCCGATCAACGATCAGCAAACCTCTCCGGAGGAAAATCCTATCGAAATCGAACAGCCCGAAGCCCCTGTTGTAAATCCGATCTCAACAGAAGAATTCCCGGAAACCATTGTTGCACCAGGAGAAGAACCAGCCACTCCTGAAGAACCGGCCACTCCTGAAGAACCGGCCACTCCTGAAGAGCTGGTTATCCCTGAAGATCTGACCATTCCTGAAGAACTGGTCATTCCTGAAGAATCTGCTTTCCCCGGAGAACCAACGGAAGCGGAGCAGGAGGCACTGCCTGAGGATGCACCCGCAGAATCAATGATTGCGGAAACAGAGATGACGATGGAGCCTGTTGTCCTGCCAGAAGAGCTCGCAGTAGTGGAAGAGGTCGAAGGCCCGCAGGATGGGATGCCATCTGAAGATGCCCTGGAAACCGCGGACCCGCTGTTGAATGTGATAACAGAACAGCATGAGATTGCGTCAGTGGAGGAGCCTGTTGTAGAACCGGCACCTGAAGTTGATTTGGCAACCGCGGTTGTCGAGGAAAACCCTGAGCCTGTCATCATCGCTGAAACAGCCTTACCTGCCATCACTCCTGAAGAACTGCCTGAGGTAGAAGAGGAGCATGATGAAGATGAAGACATCACAGAGGACCTCCTGGAAACAGAGGAAAAGTACCAGACGCTTCTTCGTGAAGAACTGGTTACCGCGATGGAAGAAGCCGTAACGCTGGATGATATCAGCATCATGAAACGCAGGATTGCGCTGATCAGGGTGGCTTTCATGAATAAAACCCGGGACGAGAAGAATGCCCGGTTCGAAAAATTCATCCAGGACGGGGGTGAGAAAGAGGCATACAGCGATGCACCCGATGCCCTGGAGGAGAGGTTCAGAAACGCATTCAATACATATAAAGATAAGAAGGCAGCCTGGGAAGTGGATCAGGAGAAGCTCCGCCACCAAAACCTGATTGAAAAACAACACATCCTGGAGCAGCTCAAGGAGCTGATCAATTCGGAAGAGTCCCTGAAGAAGACCTATGATGAGTTCAGGGAGCTACAGGAAAAATGGAGCCACATCGGTATGGTTCCCCGTACCGAGAACAACAACCTCTGGCAGAACTACCACTTCCTGGTTGAGAAGTTCTTTGATAAGGTTAAGATCAACAGGGAACTGAGGGACCTGGATCTGAAACGTAACCTGGAACGCAAGGTCGCGTTGTGTGAGAAAGTGGAAGAATTGCTGATCGAAACCTCCATTGATCGCTCTTTCAGATTGTTGCAGCAATACCACAGGGAGTGGAAGGAAATTGGCCCTGTACCCATGGACAAGAAAGATGAGGTATGGGAACGTTTCAAGCGAACCTCTGACCTTATCAATGATAAACGCAGGGAGTATTACGATCAGCGCCAGGAAGAGCTGGATAAGAATCTCCTGGCCAAGAAGGAGCTTTGTGAACAGGCAGAAGGTCTTGTGTCCTCAGAAATGACAACCATCCGCCACTGGCAGGACCATACAGATAAGATCAATGAGCTTTTCAAGATATGGAAGAGCATAGGCCCTGCTGCCAAAGCACAGAATGATGAGGTTTGGAACCGCTTCAGATCCATCATGGAAGCCTTCTTTGCAGCCAAGAAAGACTTCTATGACAAGCTGAAAGACGAGCAGCTCAACAACTACAATATGAAGCTGGATCTCTGTGTACAGGCAGAATCCCTTAAGTTCTCCACCGACTGGAGGAAGACATCGCAGGAATTGATCAATTTACAGAAGCGTTGGAAGGAAATCGGACCTGTTCCCAGAAAGCACAGTGACAAAATATGGAAGCGTTTCAGGGCAGCCTGTGATGATTTCTTCGCTGCCAAATCCGCCCATTTCAGTGGGATCCAGGGCAAGGAGTCGGAAAACCTGCGCATGAAGGAAGATCTGATTAAACGGGTTGAAGCTCATGCATTTACCGATGACAAGTCGGAAAACCTGGAAACGATTAAGGGCTTTCAACGGGAATGGATGGAGATCGGCCATGTGCCCATCAACGATAAGGACCGAATCCAGAAGACGTTCCGTGATGCCATCGATTCCAAGTTAAAGGATTTGAATATCAGTTCGGTAGAGATGAATCGCTCCAATTACCGGACGAAGTTGGATTCCATGCGTGACAACCGCGATGGAGGTAAGATGATCTCCAGGGAACGGATGCAGATTCAAAACAAGATCGCTGCCATTCAGGAGGAGATCAACCTTTGGGAAAACAACCTGGGTTTCTTTGCTGAATCGAAGAAAGCGCAAATACTGAAGGAGGAATTCGCCAAAAAGATCAACAAGGCCAAACAGGAAGTTGCCTTGCTTGAAGCCAAACTCAAGATGCTTAGGGAAGTAGAATAGTCTGGAGTATTAGCACTGCTTTTAAAACCGGGGGCCCTTGAAGGTCTCCGGTTTTTCTTTGATCAACCCCCTTCATAATTCAAATTGTACAAATCCTTTTAACTTTGGAGCATGGCAGGGAATAGCATAGGTACGTTATTGCGGCTCACGACTTTCGGCGAATCTCATGGTAAGCTCATGGGTGGTGTTCTGGATGGCCTTCCGGCCGGGATAACTCCCGATTTTGATTATGTCAGCCACCAATTGATGCGGAGGGCCACGGCTGGCAGCTTCTACGCCAGCCAGCGCAAGGAACCAGATGAGGTGGAGTATGTTTCCGGGCTGTTTGAAGGAAAGACGACGGGCGCACCACTTGCTTTTCTGGTCCGCAACCACGATCAGCACTCCGCTGATTATGATCACCTTCGCGATGTCTTTCGGCCGGGTCATGCCGATGTCACCTACCATATGAAGTATGGAATCCGTGATCATCGTGGAGGTGGACGGGCATCAGCAAGGGAAACCATCTCCTGGGTCGTGGCAGGCAGTCTCGTGGGCTCCTGGTTGCGCGCTCAGGGAATCCGGATTACTGGTTTTGTTTCAGCCATTGGAGATATATCCATGAAAGAGGAACCAGCTCAGGTTGAGGCCGTTGATGTCCTCGTTTCAGATGTGGGTTGCCCGGATCACGACACCTCTGCCATGATGATACAACGGCTGCATGAAGTCGCGGACGCCGGGGACACCCTTGGAGGTGTGATAACTGTATTGATAGATGGCGTTCCACCCGGGCTCGGAGATCCTGTCTTTGATAAATTCCAGGCCGACATGGGCAAAGCCTGCCTGAACCTGAATGCTGTGAAGGGCTTTGAGATAGGGGAGGGCTTTCGCTCAGCATCCATGCTGGGAAGTGAATACAAGGATACCTTTTCAGGATTGGATGCCAACGGCAGGCCGCTTTTCCAATCCAACAGGGCTGGCGGCATCCTGGGAGGTATCACCACCGGGCAGCAGATACGTTTCAGAGTGGCCTTCAAACCCATTTCGAGTACACGCCTTCCTTCACCTGTGATAGACGCCAAAGGAACGACAAAGCAAACCGCTATCGCAGGCCGCCACGATGTCTGCCCCGTTCCACGGGCTGTCCCAATCCTTGAATCCCTCGCCAGCCTGGTGCTGGCAGACCATCTCCTGCGACAATCAGTGGGAGGGCAGTTAGGAGTTAGGAATTAGGAATTAGGAATTAGGAATTAGGGATTAGGAATCAGGTAATTACGAATTACGAATTACGAACGGTTGCTGATGACTGATAACTGATAACTGATAACTGATCGCTGATCGCTGCCAACTGATCGCTGATAATGGCCTATCTTTGATCCACCATACAACTTATTGACCTATGAAAAGGGTGTTACGTATATTGCTGATTGTTATTGCGTTTATTCTCGCCACGGCCGTCATCCTTCCCTTTGCCTTTAAAGGCAAACTCGTGAACATGGTAAAGCAGACGGCGAATAAAAACCTTGAGGCTACGGTTGACTTCTCGAAGGTAAGCCTGAGCTTTTTCAGGCATTTCCCTCATCTGAGCCTCAGCATCCATGACCTTAGTATCGCCAACCATGCCCCCTTCGAAGGAGATACACTGGCAGCCATCCGGCGACTTAAAGTCACTATAGATCTTTGGCAGCTGTTCAGCCCGGCACCCTACGAGATAAGTCGTGTTGATCTTGCACAACCTAAGATATGCCTGAAAGCACTGGCAGACGGAAGGGTTAACTGGGACATCGCCAAAGCAGCTGAGGATTCCACACTGGTGGATACGGCTGCCTCAGGCGAAGGTTTTACGTTGAGAATGAAGAAACTGGTGATAGAGGATGGGCATTTCATCTACGACGACAAGGCCCTGCCAGTATATGTGAACGCAACCGGAGTTGCTCATACACTTTCCGGGAACCTCAACCTTGAGCAGACAACGCTAAAAACCTTTACAACTGCCGAGAATGTGACGGTCACGTATGATGGCATAACATACCTGCGCCAGGCCACGGGGAAGGTGATTGCGGATATCGATGCGAACCTGAATACCTTCCATTTTGCCTTTACCAATGGTGAGCTCTATGTGAATGCTTTAAAAGTCCTCGCCTCAGGATGGTTTGCGATGCCGGAGGCCGGATATGATATGGATATCCAATTCGCCGCACCGGGCACAGATTTTCGTGAGGCGCTTTCCCTGGTGCCGGCAGTGTATTCAAAGGATTTCGAGCAGGTTCAGACGAGCGGATCCTTCTCCCTTAAAGGCCGCGTGCATGGCTTGTTCAGCGATAATACGATTCCTGGATTTGATGTGGAGGTGAATGTCATCGATGCACGCTTTCAATACCCAGACCTCCCAGCCGCAGTAGAGGATATCCAGTTACTGTGCCGCGTTATCAATCCGGATGGTGTGCCGGATAATACCGTCATCGACCTGAGTCGCTTCCATATGATCATGGCAGGTACCCCGGTAGATGCCAGCCTTTACCTTCAGACACCGGTATCAGATCCCGATATCCGTGCGCAGCTAAAAGGAAAGCTGGACCTGGCCGATGTTACCCGCTTCTATCCACTGGAAGGCACATCATTGGAAGGCCTGGTGGATGCCAATGTAGCCCTGGAGGGTCGTCAGTCAATGCTCGATCAGAAAGCATATGATGAGTTCAAGGCGGATGGCCGTATCGAGATCGCTAACCTTAAGTATGCCGCAACAGATGTCCCGGAGATGAACATCCCGGTTTTCAGGCTGGCCTTTAATCCTGCTTTCCTGAAACTGGAAGACATGCAGTTTGTCAGCGGTCCTTCCTCCCTGAAGGCGCAAGGTGAACTGACACAATACCTTGGCTGGTTCCTGCGCGATGAGGTGCTGAAGGGTAACCTCCGGGTAATGAGTCCGCGCCTTGATCTGAATTCGCTGCTCGGACAAGACAATGACCAGACAAAGGCCGAGCCCTCAGCTGATTCAGGCATGACACTGACAGCACCTCTGATCCCAACCAATATCGACTTCGTCCTGAGTACCCAGGTTTCTGAGCTGTTATTCGGGGATATGAACCTGCAATCCGTTCAGGGAGAGGTGATTGTGCGTGATGGCAGTGTGATGCTCAATGGCTTGAGCATGAGAACCTGGGATGGCGAGATCAAGGCTAAAGGGAAGTATACCCATACCTCACTGATCAAGCCTGAGGTGGATATGGATCTCTCCCTCAACGGTATCAGCATTTCCAAAGCCTATGAGGCCTCGGGTCTGATGCGGAAACTGGCACCCGTGGCGCGCCATGTCCGTGGGAACGTAACAACCGGGTTAAAGCTTCAGGGACAGCTCGACGAGAACCTGAACCCTGTTTATGCAAGCTTAAATGGTGCCGGGAATTTCAGTACCACTTCCATCCTTGTTGCAGGATTACCCGTGATGCAAAAGATAGCGGATGTAGCAGCCCTCGATATGCTGCGAGAGGCTACCCTGCAGCCTGTCAGCGCATTCTTTGCTTTTTCAGATGGTAAGGTTGAAGTTAAGCCATTTAAAATCAAGGTTAAAGAAATTACCGCCGATGTGAGTGGAACAACAGGATTTGACCAGACCCTGGCCTATGTCATGAAGATGCAGTTCCCCAGATCGATCATGGGCAACCAGGCAGATGCCTTGGTTTCCGGCTGGCTGAAGCAG
This sequence comes from Lentimicrobiaceae bacterium, assembly GCA_018001695.1. Taxonomy (GTDB): domain Bacteria; phylum Bacteroidota; class Bacteroidia; order Bacteroidales; family JAGNHN01; genus JAGNHN01. The sequence continues at coordinate 19,270 of JAGNHN010000025.1, read as the reverse complement.
GCACAGCAGAAAGGACTGCCAGTGAACCTTGGATCAACCATCAACCTGGACGTTTTGATCGGTGGAACCATCAAGCAACCTGAGGTCCGGACAGGCCTGGCAGGTATGGCTGCCAGTCTCCAGGAGGAGATCAGGCAGGCGGTGCAGGAGAAAGTGGAGGAAATTAAGTCCGAGATCAAGGAAGAGGTGCGGCAGGAAATATCAAAGAAAGCGCAGGAAATACTGAAAGAAGCAGAACGTCAGGCTGCTTCGATTATGGAAGAGGCGGGTAAACAGGCGGATGCTGTGCGCAATACGGCTGCTGAAGCCGCCAGAAAGCTCAGGCAGGAAACTGATGCACAGGCCGCCAGGATCATTGCCGAAGGTAAGTCCCGCGGACCCATTGCCGCATCCCTGGCAGAGAAATCAGCTGAAAAAGTGAAGAAAGAAGGGTATGATAAAGCTACAGCCCTGGAGAAAGAGGCCAATCAGAAGGCAGATGCCCTCATGCAGGAGGCAAAAAAGAAATCGGACCAGGTGCTGGAAGAGGGAAACAAGCGTGCGCAGGCCATTTAACAAGGTGTGTGAGGTGTGAATTGTGATGAAAGACCTATTTTTGAACCATGCGCGTAAACAGGATCTATTGGTTGGCTGAATTAAGAATAGCGATAGGCTGTTTATTGATATTCCTTCCTGTGATGATGCCTGTTCATGGCCAGGAAAGCCCCTGCCCCGGGCCCTCCAGCCGGAAAATGGAGAAGGATTTTGAGAAAGTGAAGGAAGCCTACAAACGGGGTGACTATAAGACGGCCATTCCCCTCCTGCGGGCTTTCACACAGGAAGATCCTGACTTTGCAGAACCATGGCTGTTGCTGGGAATGTTTCAGGTCCGCCGCGCTGATCCAAACCTGCAGGTTGCCGCCGAATGCTTCCGCCAGGTCATCAGCCTATGCCCTGAACTGGATGTCTATCCGTATTATTACCTGGGTGATATGGCCTATGGACGGGAGGACTACGCCGAGGCGGTGACCATGTTGAAGCATTTTCTGGCCGACGTGGATAAGATCAAAAGTGACAGGGACTATGACAGAGCCCTGCGAATGCTCAGGATATCTGAGGTGTGTCATGAACTCATCAGCAATCCGGTGCCCTTCAACCCCAGTCCGGTCCCTGGTATATCAACCAATGAGGATGAATACCTGCCTATCATTACCCCAGACAATGAATTTGCCTTTTTTACCCGCAGGATCACCTTGCCCCCCAACAGGGATGACCTGGTTCCAAGGTCCAGGCAGCGGGAGATGTTCTTTTACAGCCGCAACGAAAACGGGCGGTTTGGAAAGGGAGAACCCATGCCTTCTCCCTTCAATAAAAGGGAGAATGAAGGAGGTGCTACACTGACGGCCGATAACAGGGAGTTATTTTATACACTTTGCGAAACCAGCAGTACCGGTTACTACAATTGCGATATCTGCACCTCGCGGCGTGGAACCAGCTCCTGGTCGGAGATCAGTAATGCCGGAAAGGGGATCAATAAGGTAGATACCTGGGAATCACAACCCAGCGTCACCTCGGATGGGAAGAAGCTATTCTTTATCAGTGACCGGCCGGGAGGATTAGGGGGGTATGATATCTATGTTTCGGAGAGAAATGAGAAAGGGGAGTGGGGGCCGGCCCGCAATCTCGGAGAGCCTATCAATACCCCTGGGAATGAGAAATCTCCTTATATACATACTGATTCACAGACGCTTTATTTCTCCAGCGATGGTCATCCCGGACTCGGAGGGTACGATATTTTTTATACCAGAATGAAGGATGGGAAATGGGGAAAACCGGTCAATATTGGATACCCCATTAATTCGAAGGATGATGACGTGGGATTTTTTGTGAGCATGGATGGCAAGCTGGGATTCTTTGCCAGCAATAAGCTGCAGGGGTTTGGAGGTTGGGACCTATACTCCTTCGACCTGTACCCGGAAGCACGACCACAGAAGATTATGCTGGTCAAGGGCTCTGTACAGGCCGATGGGCTGGATACCATCACCCAGGCCCGTATTGAATTGAAGAATGCCGTTACCCGCACCATTACAGAGATCCCTATTAATACAGAAACGGGTGAATATGTAGCCGTTGTCCCATTGCGCCATGATCATATACTGACGGTCAAAAAGGAAGGGTTTGCCTATACTTCCAGGTATATTGAGGTTGATGAAGATACCAGTGCCGGGACCCTCGTGGAAATCGATCTGGATGTTAAACCCATCGAGCTTGGCGCCAGTTATGACCTGAATGATATTTATTTCGATACCGACAGTTTTAACCTGAGTCCTTCCTCTGTTCTCGTCATTGATGGGTTTATCGAGTTCCTGCAGGAAAACAAGGGGATCCATGTCTCCATCGAAGGCCATACCGATGATGTGGGGGATGCCGGGTATAATCAGCGTCTGTCTGAATCACGCGCCCATGCCGTTCATGCCTATCTTATCCGTCAAGGAATAGCGGCAGCACGCCTGCGTTATGTGGGCCATGGTGAATCCAAACCCATCGCTTCCAATGCTACTGAAGAAGGAAGGGCCCAGAACCGGCGGACGGTTTTCGTGATCACCAGGAGATAAGCGGCGGTTCCTTTCTGGGCAGGCTTTATCTGATTGATTTACCTTGATATGCTTACTCCTCTTTGAGCATGGGCAGTATGACTTCCAGCTTCCCTTCTGTTTGTGCCGGTTCCAGCCCCAATAGACGTGAAATCAGCAGGTATAGGTTGACATTCGCAAAAGCAGGTACACGTATTCCCCTTTTAAAGGCTGGCCCTGTGGCATAAAAGATGGCATGCATATCGCTGTTGGCATTGTCGTACCCATGCGTACCGGCACCGGCATAGCTGTCTTTCCGTTGCCAGTGGACGCTCCAGGCACTGTCTGCCGCGACGCAAAGGTCCAGCAACCTTACTTGATCTCTGTAATGCAGTCTTTCCGGGGCCTCGTTGGTCTTCCATGCCTGCAGATGCGGCTGGGCCTTGAGGCGGCTCATCACACTGTCCATATAACCTTCCCTAACCTGGAGATTGTAAGATGGATTACCACCTTCCGCACGGATAATCCAGGCAGGATCCAGTATCTCACTCAGGACAACAGTGCGATCAGGCGATATCGGCCCCATGCCGTGGTCAGAGGTGACGATGAGGTTGAGGTTGTCGAAGAACGGCAAGGCCTGCAGGCGTGTATATAGCATACCTATCAGGCTGTCCATCTGCCTCAGGACGGCAAAGGTTTCAGGAGCGTTGGGGCCAAAGGCATGTCCAACCCCATCCGGTTCATCAAAATATAGCATGATCAGGCGGGGACGCTGGGGTTCAGGGAGATTCAGCCAGGCTATAACAGTATCGATTCGCTGTGCATAGGGAAAGTCATGCTGGTAAGGCTTCCAATAGGTCGGCTGTATACCTTTGACAGGTGCTTCGGATCCTACCCAGTAGAATGAAGCGGACGTAAGGCCCTGTTTTTCTGCTGTGACCCAAATGGGTTCCCCACCGTAAAAAACTGGATCCATGACAGCCTTGCGGTTTGAGATGCGGTAGGACAGCTCAAGATCAGAATCATAAAAACTGTTCATGACGATGCCATGTTGCGCTGGATGCAGGCCGGTTGCCATGCTGTAATGGTTGGGGAATGTCTTGCTCGGGAAACAGGGGATGATGGCATCCGCCTTCACTCCTGATTCTCCGATACGCTTCAGGTGCGGGAGCGCGGTTTTCTCCGGATAATCCCACCGGAACCCGTCCATGGATACCACCAGTACATAGGTGTCTTGCTTAGGCTGCCCTTGAAGGCATTGTGAAAAAATTAAAGGCAGGATGAACAGGAGGCTGCGAAGTCTTGACACCATGGTAGCCAGTGTGTTTTTTTTGTAAAGATATGAAGACAGGATAAAAAAAAGCTGCCCCGGAGCAGTGTGTCCGGAGCAGCTTAAAACAAGAATCAGGATTAATTAAAGGTATACCTGACGCCAAGCTGGGCTTGCCATCTGGAGCTCAACAGACCTAGATCATCGATGGCCCAAACATCACCCTTGGGCTTTGTGAATGAGAACCTGGGGGTTGTGTTATCGGATTCGAAGCCTTCGAACTTGATGAGAGGATAGTTGCTGTAATAGGCACCTGACGCATAATAGAGCCTGCCCCAATCTTTGTTCAGCAGGTTGCCGAAGTTGAAGATATCCAGTGATACCTGCAATGTGTTACGTTTTCCGCCGGCAGTGATATAGAACTCCTGTGCAATGCGGAAATCAAAGATGTGCATGAAGGGAACCCTGCTATGGTTCTTTTCAACGTATTGTCCACGGCGATCTTTCAGGTAATCGTCGTTTTCAATGAATGCATTGAGGTCGGCCCACTGCTGTTCCTTCGACAAAGTGATATTGCCATTGTTGTCTTTCAGATCAACCAGGCGGATATCATTCTGATCCTTGGGAACATAGATCAACTCCAGGCTCTGGTTGTCTTCACCCAGGAACTTGGAAGATCCATCAGCATAGCCATAGGAGAAGCGCTCGCCGGATTGTCCGGTGTAGAACAGGGAGATGGTAGTGGCAGCATGTTTCAGATAATCAATTTTATAGGAAACAAAACCAACGATACGGCTACCGAGGTCATAGTTGGAAATCCCGACGTCAACGTCGTTCTTCCCCCTGACATTGGGAACACGCCACTGTGAGCTGTTCTGGGAGGAAACACCATCATTGAGAGAAGTAGCTTTGCCAAAAGTATAGGCAATACTGCCGCTGAAGCCATGATCAAATGTTTTCTGTAGTTGGGCCATGAAGTTGTAAGCATAGCCTTCATTGGTGTTGTAACCAAGAATGATATCGGTGTAGGACCTGTTCTTACCTGTGTTAGGATCTTTCCCAAGGTCTACTTTACCCCAGATCGGACGGTTATCGCCGGTTCCGGTGAGTTCACCTTTCTTTACATAAGCCAGGTTGTAATAGGCTACGTTGTTGATGGTCTTCGTATAGGTAAAGTCTACCGTTCCAATCAATCCCCACGGCAGTTTCTTGTCAGCTGCGATGCTGGCACGGAAGACTTTCGGGAATTTGAATTCCTTGGCAAAGATATCTACCTGACCTGACGGCTGGGTAGGAGGCAAGGAGGGCTGCTTGTCCCATTGCGGGTTGAAAACAAGGTAAGCAGGGTCACCGCTGGTGGTGGTCACACGCATACCACCCGTTGTGACACCATTGTTCTGGAATGAAGCACCCGGCCATACGAAAGGAATGCGGCTGGTAAACAGACCGGCACCCCCGCGGAGCTGCAGGGTTTTGTCACCAAATACATCATAGTTGAAACCAAAACGTGGGTTGAGCATGATCACAGGATCCGGCATCTGGCCTGTCTTGGCACCCATCAGGTCCCAACCGGCTGAGTCGAGCTTGGGAATAACGTGATTGTTAAAGTCCTCATTGAGTGGAGGCTCATCTGTGAACATTGGCATATCAGCCCTTAACCCAAGGGTAACTTTGAGCTGGTCGTTCACCTGGTATTCATCCTGGATATAGAGTCCGAATTGCATGGCACTGAATGCAGCAGCAGCCTTGGATCCATCACCGGTAACATTGTCAAGCAAAGAGAAGGTGCGGTCATACTGATATGCAGATGCACCATTCAGGAAGTCTGTGATGTTGTTGAACTGGTAGGATCCGAATGTCTGGCGGATAAACAGGTTGTACATCTTGTAAAACTCATTATGAGTTCCAAAGCTGATGGTGTGCTTGCCGCGGTATAGCTCAACATGGTCCGTAATCGTGATAATGTCCTGGTTAAGCTGGTTGCCGGTTGAAAACTCTTCCGAGCCAAAATAGATATTGGCGTTACCATCTTTGATCCTGACATAAGGGAAGTTGTCCCCCATGGGGTCACGGTCATCTCTTACATATGTCAACCCGACCATGAAGCTGTTGCTCATGCGGTTGCTGAAGTTGCTCTTCAACTCGATGGCAGTGGAGTTGGTGGTGGAAGGGAAGTAAATCCCGGAATTACTGAACCTCAGGTTAGTGGTACTGGGGTTGCTTGGACTGGTCTGTTCAGCATAGGTATACTGATGGCGCAGCATCAGCTTATGCACTTTATTGATGTTATAATCGAAACGTGCAAAGAACTTGGTGCCATCCAGGGTCCTTGATCCTCCTTCGAAACTGCCCGGGTCATAGCCCATTCCGTTCAGCTTGGTCTTGAGTGAATCAAGTTGGGCACGGGTAACGCTACCGACATAGGTGCTGAAATCAAAAGGCTGGGGTGATTCGTCACGCTGGATTTCAGCATTCATAAAGAAGAAGAGCTTGTTCTTGATGATGGGGCCACCAACCCTGAAACCATAGGTGTTGGAGGTAAATTCGGCCAATTTTTTACGCTCTACTGTTTCATCATTGGTAGGGGTCTTTCCGGCCAATCCTTCGTTGCGGTTGAAGAGGTAAGCCGATCCCTGGATCTCGTTGGTTCCCCTGCGCGTGACGGCATTGATACCGGCACCGGCGAAACCACCCAGCTTCACGTCATAAGGTGCAATGGAGATGGAGAACTGCTCGATAATGTCCATACTGAAAGGTGAAATCCCGGTTTGTCCGCCATTGGTTCCGGCATCAGCCAGTCCGAATACGTCATTGTTGACAGCACCGTCGATGTAGATGGCATTGAAACGGTTGTTGGTACCGGCAATTTCCAGACCGCCGTACTGTGTCACCCTTGCCTGGGGCGTAAGACGGGTGAAGTCAGAGAGGTTCCTGCCTAATGAAGGTAACCTTTCAATCGTCTGCAATCCCACATTGGTTTCAGCACCTGTGCGGTTGCCGTCGAAGATCTCGTTGCGGGAGGTAACTACCTCTACCCCGGTAATCTGGGCGGCTTTCTCACTCAGGTTTACATTTAGTCTGAACATCTGCCCAAGGCTGAGAAATACATCCTGCCTGACATAGGATTCATAGCCTACGTAAGACACCGTGACTTTATATGGCCCTCCCACATACATATTGGGGATACGGTATAGCCCATTCACGTCTGTGATGGTGCCATAGACCGAGCCTGTCGGAGTATGCACTGCTACCACATTGGCGCCGGGAAGGGTCTCGTTGTTGTTACCCGTTACCCGGCCATTCATACCGGAAGTGGTCACCTGCGAAAAACTGTTTGCCGCGATCAGGAACATGACCAGCAGCATCACAAGTGCGGATTTGTGTTTCATAAGCAACGTTGTTTTAGGGGTTTATTAGTTTCGATTTGGGGGTCTCAAGTTAGTAAGGGATCGGATTATCCTTAAATGGTGTTGCATAAAAAGTTATTCACGAAAACCCGCATTCCTCCTTCGGATTGTCAATAACTATTTCTGTTGATGCAGCAAATTTACCCCGCCCGACATTGCCTGAGGTTAAGGGAAAGTTAATTATGCAAGTAGTATTAAATTTCAGAAGGACTGAGAATGTAATGTGTTGTCCCCTAGTGTGTTATTAGGAATTTATGAAGATAACCAGGTCTAACGCAGGATAATCCTGTGACTATGCCACCTTCCCCCTGTGTGAATTCGAAGTATATAAACACCTGGATGCAAATGACTTATGTCCACCTGCACAGGATTGATCCCTGCCCGGTTCGAGTTGCGTTGGAGCAACCTGCCTTTTGTGTCATAAGTCTCTGATATAAAATCATTTATAGGAATGGAGGGCATCAGTATGTACAGTTGTCCACTGGAAGGATTTGGGTATATCTGAGGCAGCCTGCTACCTGGCGATTCCTCAATGCCGGGGCATGAGATAAAGGTGATAAGTATCTCGTCTTCGTTGCTGCAACCGCTGATATCCGTGACAGTGACAGTGATAGGGTGTGTTCCAATGCCCACCAGGTTGGTGTCTACATAAAGATAACGCCCTGAATGCCCTGTCGACCAACGATATTGCTGAAATCCCGGACCTGCATCCAGGGTTAGCCACATGTTGCGGCAGAGCGTGGTATCGCTTCCCAGCCATGTGGTAGGTAAAGGCAAAAACTGCATATGCAACGAATCAATAGCCGCTCCGCAAGGGCTTAACCCCTGACCAGTCAGGATCAGCCATACTCCCTGGTTCAGAATGTCTTGATTGGAAGGAATATAGGTCGTGTGCAATGCCGCCGGATCCATGAAAACGCCGCTCCCTCTGGTTTGCCATTGAACCTGACTCACAGCCGTGGCGGCTGACTGAAAAGTGATGTAAGGATGCCCGCTGCAGGTTTGTACAGCAGGCCCGGCATATACATAAGGCTTTTCCTGTAACTGGATCAGAATCATGATGGTGTCGTCATCAAAACCATCACTTAATATGCAGTAAACAGTATCTGAGCCACCCAGTCCCGCTGGCGGTTGGTAGATGAGGCAGGTATCCCCCGTCGGCATCGACTGGGTTGTGGCACCAGGCTTAACTGCCCAGTGGCCGGCCAGGTATGCCGTATCCCCCTCAGGGTCCATCAGTCCCAGGCAGAAGATGAGCGGTTCTTCCATACAACCGGTCAGCACGGGTATACCTCCCGGTAAGGGCATACCGTCTATCCGCACCAGGCGGGGCGCATCATTGACGGGCTGAATGTCCAGGCTTACCCTGCCGATGCCGCACATTTGAAGGGTGTCACAAATCCGGTAATAGAAGGTATCGGGGCCGGCATAGTCAGGATCTGGCATATACATAATCAGCCCGCTCTGGGTGTCGGCAATGGCCTGCCCATGTTTTGGCGCTGTCCAGATACTTAACATGGCTGTATCCAGCACCTGGTAAGGATAATGATCATTGTCGAGTACAGTGCAAACCCTGCCCTGGTCCTCGAAAGCAAGGTAATGGTCGGCCTGGGGTGGATCAAAAACAGCCTGGATACTGAGCATCACCTGTGCTGTATCACAATAGCCGCTTGAATCGCATATCCGGTAAACGAAGTAGTCAGTGCCATAATAGTAAGACAGCGGCACATATAAAATCCTGCCACTGATCGTATCCACCTGCGCCTGCCCGTTCATGGGAGGAATGACAATCTCCAGACTGGTCGTGTCAATGTCTCCATTGATATCTATATCATTGTCAAGGACAGCGCAAAGCAGAGAGGTGCTTTCCGGGAGTGAATAGAAATCTGCAAAGGCCTGAGGCGGGGTTGGAAATTGAAAATCAGCAACCTGTATAATGAACGTCAGAGCAGTGCAGCCGCCGGCTGTATCGCAAAGCAACAGCCGAAAGGTATCCTGACCCAGGAAAAGTGTATCAGGGGTGTAATATGCGCATGTATCCCCGTCTCCCAAACCACTGATTTGCCCATGCAGAGGCGTATGCATGATGCTGGTGAGGTCGCAGGCATCACCTTCCGGATCAAAAGCACTAGCACATACCGGACCGCCATTGTTTACCGGTAACAGCATATGCAGTGTGTCTCTTACGAAGCCGTTCAATACAGCTACAGGAGGTAAGTTGTTCGGTGGAAGAATAACCCCCAGCCTGACCACCAATGTGTCACAAAGACCTTGTGCGTCACAACCCTGAATGATGAGATGATCAGGTCCGAGATAGAACGGCCCTGGTGTGTAAGTGAAGCAGAGGTCGTTGTCGAAAAATCCCTGAATCTGTCCGTAGCTGGGGTACTGCAGTATCTGCTGCAGGCGAACGGTATCATTTTCAGGATCGTTCAGTGCGACACATACCTGTGTGGTTGTTTGATAGAAAGCGCTGATATTCAGCGTGTCAATAGGAATGCCATTCAGATTGAAAAACGGAGGTTGATTTATATAGCAGGACTGTATCCCAAGATACAGGCTGTCCGTCGCGGGAGCACAGGGCGGCGTGGCCGTGGCTGTGACCTTTAGCATAACGCCTCCGTTCAGGATGTCGCCCGGCCCGGGCTTATAATATCCACTCAGGCTGGCAGGTGCTGAAAACTGACCATCCCCGCCGGTCCAGCTGATGGCTTGATAATGCAAGGCGGTGGCCGAAAGCTGCAGTGAATCGGTATCACAGATGAGGGTATCCACTCCTGCATTGACCTGCGCAGGCTGGCATGGCGTCAATACCGTCAGGGTAGCGGCCTGGGATGTGTCGGCATGGCCGGGAGCCGGACATGTTCCGGTTGTGCGGCAGCGGTATTGCCGTCCACTGAAGCCCAGTGCGGGTTTGATGATCCTGAGCTGCGAGGTGCCGGCACCACTGTAAAAGAAACCATTGAAAACATCAACCCAACCACTGCCGGCATTCTCCTGCCAACGATAGGTGAGGGTGGTTCCATGGGTTCCTATTGAGAAACTGGCTGTGTCCAGGGTGGTAATAGTATCATTGACAGGATGCACCGTAACAGATCCTGGCGCACTGGCGTAACCGTCGTGAAACTGAGCCGGCAGGAAAACCCCGTTGATATTGCTGTATTGACAGCTGCCCGGGTTTAAGGTGTCCCATTGCAGGGCACCATGGCCTGAGAGGTGACGGAACCGCAGACTGACAATACTCCCGGTGTCAAAATTCACAGGACTCAATGCAAACCAGGCGATCTTGATATTCTGTCCGGTATTATTGACGAAAAACATACCCCCTCCCAGGCTGGGATGTGCATTCAGATAATCAATATACTCCAGCCTGGCAGGATTGAATTTGAGGGTCAGTGAAATCGTCGCAACATTGACAAAATTGGACACCTGAACCACCGCAGTTGCGGTGTCACCCGGGCATAATGTGATCTGCGAAACACTGGTCTGTATCACGACCTGGGAGCTGCCGTGTCTGGGTGCCAGAAAAAGTAATACACAGCAGGCAAGCATCAGCCCATATGTCCTGAACATGCCCATGATCAACCCGGCAAATAGGATTTTATCAGGCGTAACTGATGGGTGTACTTCTGGAATGTCTGGTTATAAATACCCTGGTGATCAATGGTGTCAATACGCACTTTCCCCGAAGCATGCAGGATGCGCCCTTTGTCGATCAGCATTCCAACATGGATGATGCGACCCTGTGCATCATCAAAGAAAGCCAGGTCACCGGGCCGGGCCTCCTCCAGAAAGCTGAGGGCATGACCGTCCATCGACTGCTGCTCTGCATCCCTGCGCAGCCGGATGCCGCAGATCTTGTATACCATCTGAACTAGGCCGCTGCAATCAATGCCAAAGGCGGTCCGACCTCCCCATAAATACGGAACTTCCAGGTACTTTAAAGCGATGTTAACCAGATTCTGCCGGATATTATTCTTCTCCACCAGAATCAAACGGTTGGTGTCACCATTCAGGACATACTTCCTTTCGTTTATCTCAAGCAGCCTCCCCTTGATCCCGGGCATGGCACTACCACCCGGAATGAGCAGGTGACGGCGCTCACGGTCATCATAAAGCTCGGCCGACAAATCAGAAACAACCTCATTCCGCCGTGTATTGAAAAACCTGAAATAATCCTCGCCTACCTGGGTGACTTGTTTGATATCCATCCAGCCTTCATAATCATCCCAGGCAAGGCGGACAAACAGCCAGTTATTTTGACGCTCCAGTATCCATAATAATTCCCCAAAAAGCACCTGCGTCACCATCTCGGATCTGTCGCTGGGTTCCTTGCGGACTGCCGCTACACTTAGGGTGCATATCCCGTACATCATAGTCTGGGCATAATTTTTTTTAAAACTACTGGTTTTTTGATGATCCCACCGGATAACAACGGGAACTCTTTTTCAATTATTATTCACAATAGGCCTAATCGATTTACTTTCAGTATTTAGTATTTCGGTTACCAATGCCGTATGGGTTTGAAGATAGACGCCTGCCTCAGGCCCAAGATTGAAAAGCAAATCAAGAATACTGACTTCCGCTTGAAAAGGATGACGCTCAGCAAATACCTGCCTGTACTCCCGCATCATCTCCCCGGGAAGAAAACCAGGCTTTTTCGGATGAAAAGCCGTACGCAAATCTATCTGTAACGATGTCGTCCCTTCCACTTCTGATAGATTCCTTATCGGCGGTTTGATTTTTAATAATTTGAAAATGATGCCATTGAGTGTATCGTTAAAAGTCCCCAGGGTGTCAGGCTCAATGCCCCGGTAATGACTTTCAAAATAATCCTTGTAATACATAAAGAACGGGGATCGGTTGTAAGCCGAAGTGATGGCCCCCCAATGGATGCGCTGCCAGGCCCTGGAATAGTCAATCGGAACCAATCCGCCTGGCTGATTTCTGCTCTCAGGACTAACCGGTATCGTTAAAGACATGGGTCCATTTGCACTCATGATGATGCAACGGTTGCGGTAGCTCTGCTTCCGGTATGCCATCTGATTGTCAATGAAGCATTCCGGAAATGATGCAGCGGCGGCAAACCAGGCAATGGGGCCCAAATAGGTCATCGGCAGCAGGACACAGGCGGATATTTGTCCTTCAGATGGCAAGGGCTTCATAAACAATTATTTTCTGAAGAACTTCTCCCAGGTATCTCTTTCATATACCGGATCGCTTTACCTGATATCATGACTTCATTCAAACATGCAGCATCATCTGATTCACGATGACCTGCCTGCAGCCCCTCAATCCATACCTCATCAGCCCAGCTCAGGGCCAGCTCCAGGGCCTTGCCCTGACGTGAGGACAACGCAAGTACGATACACCGGCCTTCATCTGCCTGCAATTCCATGAGGTAGCGCTCCAGATAGGCTGTCATTACAGGATATCCATTGGTTACCACCTCATGGATACGGTGCTGTCCATTGCTGTAAATGTTTAACAGACCTGCAATGCATGGCCTGGTGTGTAACGCATGTCGCTGCCGGCATGCGATCAGGCACTGGTGGCATAACCGGCAGGATGAGGTATCAAAATGGATGGCCTTGCGCTCAGGTGTTTTCTTCAAGGCACCCCCGGCACAGGTCCTGATGCATTTGCCACATTCGGTGCATTCATAGCGGTGAAGCTCAGGTACAAGTACCGGCAACTCCGTGCTGGAGATCTTCACCCATTCATTATTTATCTTTATTTTAGATGATCCGATGTATCTGTAATCCAATGACTTACCCGCGTAAGCCATTAGCTGAACCAAGGCCGGCAACGACACATCTGCGCTGTCCCCCGTCCGGAATGAAATGATCACAATTCGTCTGAGATTGTCCGGGATCATTTGAACTTTCGTAGCCTGAATGGCAGGGATTCGTAACGCATCATGCCCTGGGATGGTTTGAAAATCCCCTCATTGATCGACTTTACCTCCTCAATGGTGTAAAAAGCATTGGGATTGTATTGATTGATGATGCGAATCACATTGTTGATCTCCTTGCGCTTGATGATCGTCAGCACCACCTTTACTTTTCCCCGGCTCCCTTCTGCATCAATGGCCGTTGCCCCAAAGTTTTGCTCCCGCAAATGGGCAATTAGCCTGTCGGTCTCGAACTTCGGGATGATACGAATGAGCACATGTCCCAGGGATAATTTCTCATCAAGCCTGATACCCAGATAATTGCCCATTGCAAAGCCTGCGCCGTAGGCGACATAACACATCACGTTATCCAGGTGCTTCATAATCTGACTGACGGCCACCAGCCAGATGATTACCTCGAAAAAGCCCAGCAAAGGCGCCAGAAAACGGTAGCCCTTGGATAAGAATATCAACCTGAGGGTCCCAATGGTCTGATCAGCAATACGGGCCAGAAAAATCAGGAGGGGAAGGACGACCCAGGTAAACAAACTGGAATCCATGAAACTCTCTGTCATTTTCGGTAGTTTTGGTGGCTGCAAAGGTAAGGGTAAGTCGGGCTGGGTGCAACAGCTGTTCGAAAACGCACAGGCTTCCTGAAAAACGTACACCACACAACGATGTTTTCGTTTATATGTCGTTGTATATTAGGTTGATAAATTAATTGGCATAATTTTGGCTTTGCCGTGCACACTTTTTCTGCTGGATTGTTAGTCTTTCTGCATGAACCTTTTAAAACCACCTAGTATGATACATTACAGGACAATGATGATGATCCTGACCCTTTCTTGGGCAGGATTGGCACTGGCGCAGCCAGAAGCCAGACTGCTGCGTTTTCCGGCTACCAACGGAGAACAGGTAGCTTTTACCTATGCCGGTGATTTGTACACCGTCTCAAAGGATGGGGGAATCGCGAGGAAGATTACCTCACATGAGGGCTACGAGATGTTCGCCCGCTATTCCCCTGATGGACGTACAATCGCATTTACCGGCCAGTATGATGGTAATACAGAGGTGTTTACCATACCTGCCGAGGGCGGAAAACCGAAGCGCCTTACCACGACGGCCACACTGGGAAGGGACGATATCTCCGACCGCATGGGTCCGAATAATATTGTCATGGGATGGACACCGGATGGAAAAAATATCATCTACAGATCCAGAAAGCAGTCCTTTAATGATTTCGTAGGTCAGCTGTTCAGTGTGCCCTTCCAGGGCGGGATCTCCAGCGAGCTGCCACTGTCAACAGGCGGATTCTGCTCCTGGTCGCCGGATGGAACACAATTGGCTTTTAACAGGGTGTTCCGCGAATTCAGGACATGGAAGTACTACCAGGGCGGCATGGCCGATGATATCAGAATCTATGACACACGCACGGCCGAAGTGACGAAGATTACCGATAACAAAGCGCAGGATATCATTCCGATGTGGTGGAAGGAAGAGATTTATTTCCTCTCGGACCGCGACAGGATCATGAACATCTTTGCCTACAATACCCGCACCAAAGCAACCCGGAAGGTCACGCAGTTCAACAATTACGACGTTAAATTCCCTTCGCTTGGAAAAGACGCCATCGTCTTTGAACAGGCAGGCTATATCCATTACCTCGATCTGAATACGCAGCAATCCAGGCAGTTGAACATCCGCATCGCCGACGATGAGATCAACGGTCGCGATGAATGGGCAGATGCCAGCAAGCGCATCTTTAGTTATGAAATCTCACCCGATGGCAAACGCGCCCTGTTTTCAGCCAGGGGGGATGTATGGACTGTCCCGGCAGAGAATGGCATCACGCGCAACCTGACAGCCTCATCCAACGCGCATGACCGCAGCGCTGTCTGGAGCCCCGATGGTAAGTATATTGCCTATCTGTCAGATGTTAACGGAGAATATGAAATCTATATTCAGCGCCAGGATGGCAGCGAAAAACCCATTCAGCTTACATCCGGTGCCGACACCTATAAGTTCAGCCTGGTCTGGTCACCCGACAGCAAAAAGATCATGTGGAACGACAAAATGCTGCGCCTTCAGTACATTGATATCGACAGCAAAAAGGTGACCCTGGTCGATCGCAACACTACCTGGGAATACAATCAATTTACATGGTCGCCTGACAGCAAATGGATTGCTTTTGTCCGTCCTGAGCCCAATGACATGAGCCGCATCTATATTTACGATACCCAGAAAGCAACCAGCACGGCCGTAACGAGTGAATGGCATAGCTCTTCCAGTCCTGCCTTCAGTGAGGATGGCAAATACCTCTTCTTTGTATCTGACAGGGATTTCAACCCGATATATTCGGCCACAGAATGGAACCACGCCTATGTGGAGATGTCCCGCATCTATATGCTGACGCTGGCCAAGGGCACACCATCACCGTTTGCACTGGTCAATGATGAGGTCACGGTAAAGGAAGAACCGGCCGCAGCACCTGCGAAAAAAGAGGAGAAGAAGGAAGAGAAACCGGCTGCCTCCAATGCCGTCGTCATTGATTTCGATGGTATCGCAGACCGTATTATTGCCCTCCCCGTGAGATCCAGCTATTACCGCAATCTCCAGAGTGTAGGTAAGAGATTGTATTATAATGAGTTTTCTCAACGCGAGCGTAAAGGCTATCTGAAGATGTTCGATCTCGAAAAGAAAAAAGAGACCGAAATAGGGGAGTTCGGCGGGTTCGAAATCTCAAGAGATGGAAAAAAGATGCTGCTTGGAAAAGGCAGCCAGTATGCCATCATCGACCTGCCGGTGGGTGCCGCCAAAATGGATAATACGCTCGATCTGAGTGGTATGAAGGTGATGGTCAACAAGAAGGAAGAATGGAAGCAGATCTATGATGAAAGCTGGCGCCAGATGCGGGATTTCTTCTATGTCCCGAATATGCATGGCGTTGATTGGAAAGCCATGCACACCAAATATGCAGTGATGCTGCCCAATGTGCGCCATCGCAATGACCTCAACTACCTGATCGGAGAGCTCATCGGAGAACTGAATGTAGGTCACGCCTATGTAAATGGAGGAGAACGCCCGTCACCAGACAGGATTAAGACCGGCCTGCTGGGAGCCAAGCTTTCGCGTCATGCTTCCGGATTCTATCAGATTGACAAAATCCTGAAAGGACAGAATTGGGACAAATCCCGCCGTTCACCCCTGACCGAGGTGGGGGTCAATGCCAACCCAGGTGACCTTATCGTTGCCATCAATGGCATCTCCACCAAAGAGATGGACGATATCTACACGGCCCTGATCGGTACAGCGGGTCGACAGGTCGAACTCAGCCTCAATACAACGCCCAGCTTCACCGGCGCCCGCAAGGTCCTGGTGCAACCCATCGACGATGAATCCGGACTCTACTATTTCAATTGGGTGGAGGAAAATATCCGCAAGGTCAACGAAGCCACCAATGGCGAAGTAGGTTACATCCATGTGCCCGATATGGGCCCGGAAGGCCTCAATGAGTTTGCAAAATATTTCTATCCCCAGCTTAGCAAAAAAGCGCTCATTATCGACGACCGTGGCAATGGCGGCGGCAATGTGTCACCCATGCTCATCGAACGCCTCAGCCGCGAGGTGACCCGCGCAAATATGGCCCGCAATGTGCTGGATCTGAATCAGACGCCCCGTCAGATGATGTTGGGACCCAAGGTGTTGTTGATCAACCAGTATTCAGCTTCCGATGGCGACCTCTTCCCCTATGCCTTTAAGAAGCATCAGCTGGGCAAGGTGATCGGCGTCCGGACCTGGGGCGGTGTCGTCGGTATCCGTGGATCCCTGCCCTTTGTGGATGGCGCTGACCTCCGTCGCCCTGAGTTCGCCTCCTATTCTTCAGAAGAAAGCAAATGGATCATCGAAGGCGAAGGCGTCGACCCCGACATCTGGATCGATAACGACCCTGCCCGCGAATACAGGGGTATCGATGACCAGCTCTCCAAAGCCATCGAAGTGATCCTGGAAGATCTGAGACAATACAAAGCCCTGCCGCCTATCCCGGTTCCACCGGATAAGAGCAGATAACAGGCTTGCCAATCATTCCAACCAGAGACCGGGGGTGACCTCCCGGTCTCTGTTCATTTGGGGAACACCCTGATTATTTGCTACCTTTGCCGCCACTAATCCATTCAGATATGATACATTACGGAGGTGTTCCTGAGGAATACTGCAAATATGATACATCCCCCATCGTGGTCGTCCCCGTCGCATACGATGGCACCAGCACCTGGGGTAAAGGTGCGGACCAGGGTCCGGCAGCCCTGCTGGAAGCTTCAGCCAATATGGAATTGTATGACATAGAAACGGATAGCGAGGTGTACCTCAAGGGCATCGCGACAGCCGCTGCGCTGGAAGGATTTGATACCCCTGAAGCCATGGTGAAGGCGGTTGAACAGGAAGTCCGCAAACACCTCAAAGCTGACAAGTTTGTGGTGACCCTCGGCGGAGAACACTCGGTCACCATAGGTGCCGTTTACGCCCATGCGGCACAGTTTAAAGACCTGACAGTCCTGCAACTCGATGCTCATACGGATCTAAGGCAGGAATATGAAGGCAGTAAAAACAACCATGCCTGTGTGATGGCCAGGGTAGCTGAGAAAGTGCCCTTCGTACAGGTGGGGATCCGTAGTATGGATGTGGCTGAAAAAGCCGGCGTCCAGCAAGGACGTATATTTTATGCTGAACAAATACATAATCAGACAAACTGGATACCCAGGGTGTTGGAGCAACTGAGCTCCAAAGTTTATGTTACCATCGATCTTGATGTTTTTGACCCATCCATTATGCCTTCAACGGGAACACCTGAACCGGGCGGGATGTATTGGTACCAGGTCCTTGAGCTGCTGAAAGCTGTGAATGAAACAGCCGACATCGTGGGATTTGATGTGGTTGAATTAAGCCCGAAGGAAGGCAATCGTTCCCCTGAATTTCTGGCTGCCAAATTGGTGTATAAATTGCTGAGTTACCGCTTTATCTCAAAATAAACCCTGACCATGGAAAAGAAAGACCTCCTGAAATCAACCATCAAACACATCGACGTCAAGAGCTTCGATGCCACCCCGATCATCGATGCCATGCGTGAGATGTCCTTCTCATCCCGCGACACCGCATCGGCGGCGGATATCTTTAACCGCATGCTGCAGGATAAGTCCTGTTCGACCATCCTTACCCTGGCCGGTAGCACCAGCGCAGGCGGATGCATGCAGGTCTATGTGGATATGGTTAAAAACAATATGATCGACGCCATCGTGGCAACCGGCGCTGCCATCGTGGATATGGACTTCTTCGAGGCATTGGGGTTCAAGCACTACCGCGGTACGCCCTTCGTGGATGACGGCAGGTTGCGGGATCTCTTTATCGACAGGATCTACGATACCTTCATCGATGAGGATGACCTGCGTGCCTGCGATGAGACCATCCGCCAGATCGCCGATACATTGGAGCCCAGACCCTATTCTTCCCGTGAATTCATCAGCGAGATGGGGAAATGGCTCACCACCCATGCCGTGAAGAAAGATTCCCTGGTACAAGTAGCCTACGAGCACAACGTGCCCATTTTCTGTCCGGCCTTTAGCGACAGCAGCGCGGGCTTCGGACTGGTCATGCACCAGGCCAGCCGTCCTGGTAATCACCTCTCCATCGATTCGGTGAAGGATTTTCATGAGCTGACACAGATCAAGATCAAGGCCGAAACGACCGGCCTGTTCATGATCGGCGGTGGCGTCCCTAAGAATTTTGCCCAGGATACCGTGGTCTGCGCCGAAATGCTGGGCCTGGATGTCCCGATGCACAAATATGCCGTGCAGATCACCGTGGCCGACGTCAGAGACGGCGCCTGCTCCAGCTCAACGCTTAAGGAAGCCTCCTCCTGGGGTAAGGTGGACACTGTTTATGAGCAGATGGTCTATGCCGAAGCCACGACAGTACTTCCGCTCATCGTCAGCCATGCCTATCACAAAGGCTATTGGAAAGACCGCCCGCGTTACGAATGGGCGAAACTGTTTTCCTGAGTGTGAGAGGCTCTCCCCGCTAGCGCTGGCTGGCGGGGCGGCCTACTCGATTACCCACGGTTTGCATTATTCCACAAAAGCTTCCCTTATAGTAT
>JAGNHN010000069.1 GCA_018001695.1 Lentimicrobiaceae bacterium | reverse complement strand
TGGGGATCGCGACGCAGAAACTCGTCCAGCAGCGCGTCCGAGATTTGATCGGCTACTTTATCGGGATGGCCTTCAGAGACCGACTCAGAGGTAAACAGATAAGGCATGGTAAGCTATTTTTAAATCATATTAAACGACAACTTGGCCCGGGTTGGGCGGCACAAAGGTACATATATTCGCCAAAGGCTGCTTAAGACCCTTTTTCAGGGCCACTTCCACGGGTAAGGGTTTGGAAGACATCCTCCAGTTTTCTCCCTGCAATGCGTTGCGACAAAATTTTCAGTTGATGTTCAACGGCGTAATTAAAGATGGCTTCGCGGAGGTCAAGGCTGGCATCCGTCAGGATGGTATAGGCATGCTGGCCATTGTCTTTAACATCGCGAACCCCGCGCAGGCGGCTAAGCGACGGCAGGTCTGCCGGGCCGCTGAACTCTACTTCCAGCACGGTTTCTCCTGCGGCCAAGGCTGCCAGCTTCTCAATACCTTCATCGGCCACGATTTGACCCTGGTTGATGATCACAACGCGGCTACATACCGCCTCAACCTCCTGCATGATATGGGTTGAGAGGACCACCGTCTTATTGTGTCCCAGCTCCCGGATCAACTGACGGATCTCAACCAGTTGGTTGGGATCAAGGCCGGAGGTGGGCTCATCCAGAATGAGGACATCAGGGTTATGAATGATGGCCTGGGCCAGGCCAACGCGCTGGCGGTATCCCTTTGATAAAGTGCCGATCTTTTTCTTCTGCTCCAGCGTCAGGCCAGTCTTTTCGATCATATCGGCTACACGGACAGCAGGATTGGAAATGCCGTGCAAGCCTGCGATGAAGCTGAGGTATTCCTTAACATACATATCAGTATATAGAGGATTGCTTTCCGGAAGGTAGCCAATGCGTCGCCGCACTTCCAACGGTTCTTCAAAGATGCTGTGGCCAAATACCCTTGCTTGTCCGCTGGTGGGCGGAATGAAACAGGTGATGATCTTCATCAGGGTCGATTTCCCTGCCCCGTTGGGCCCAAGCAGTCCGACAACCTCACCCCTTCCGATGGTCAGGCTCACATCCCGGAGGGCGTATTGCTGGCCAAAAACTTTGCTGATCCTTTCAACTTCTATTGACATACGCTGTTTGTGTGGAGGCAGGAGCAGTCCTGCATTGAATGCCACGAAAATACAAAAAGGTAGGGTATTGATTTTTAACATTTGTGTGTTGAATCTGCGTTTGAGATGTTATGTTGAAAAAGTTTGTCAGTCATAAAATTATGTCATACATTTGCACCCCCCTTTTGAAGGGAAGAAGAGACCTGAGAAAATATTCAGTGATGGATACATTAAGTTTTAAGACGCGTTCAATCAGCACGGAAGCTGCACATGAACAAAAAGAATGGCTGTTGGTTGATGCTGAAAATCAAGCATTAGGACGATTGGCCTCCAAAGTAGCCACCCTGTTGCGCGGTAAGCATAAGACGACCTATACCCCGCACGTTGACTGTGGGGACAATGTCATCATTATCAATGCTGATAAGGTGAAGCTCACTGGTAACAAGATGGAGGATAAAACCTATGTCCGCCACACCGGCTATCCGGGAGGACAGCGTTTCACCACCGCCGAGGAAATGCTTGCCAAGCACCCGGAGCGCCTTGTGGAAAAGGCAGTTAAGGGCATGTTGCCCCGCAACAGGCTCGGTCGCCAGATGTTTGGAAACATGAAAGTATACCTGGGAGCCGAGCACCCTCATACCGCTCAGCAACCCAGAAAAATTGACCTTACCCTGATCAAGTAAAATACCAATATGGAAGTCATTAACACTTTGGGCAGAAGGAAATGTGCTGTTGCCCGCGTTTATCTGAAAGAAGGCAAAGGTGACATCACCGTTAACGGTAGGGACGTGGCCGAGTATTTCCCCACTTCCACCCTGCAGTATATTGTCAAACAAGCGTTTGAACTGACAGAAACAGCAGGTAAATATGATGTGCAGGTCAACCTCGACGGTGGTGGTATCAAAGGCCAGGCCGAAGCCCTGCGCCTCGCCATTTCACGTGCCCTCCTGCAGATTGACCAGGAATACCGCCCGACGCTGAAAGCCCAGGGCTTGCTAAAACGCGACCCGCGTATGGTGGAAAGGAAGAAACCCGGCCAGAAGAAGGCTCGTAAACGCTTCCAGTTCAGCAAACGTTAAGCCGGTTTAGTATCTAAATTGCCGAGACTGCCCCACGGCACTACTCGGCAATTGCTTTTAACAGAACGTAAACCAACAAATCCAATCTATGCCAAGAACATCTTTTGACGAGCTCCTCGATGCCGGTGTGCATTTTGGACACCTCAGACGTAAATGGAACCCAAACATGGCGCCCTATATCTTCATGGAACGCAATGGGATCCACATCATCGATCTCTACAAAACCATGGCCAAGCTTGATGAAGCTGCCAATGCCGTGAAGCAGATCGCCAAATCTGGAAAACGCATCCTCTTTGTCGCTACAAAGAAACAGGCCAAGGAAATCGTAGGCGAATACTCCCGCAAGGTAGGGATGCCCTACGTCACAGAACGCTGGCCCGGTGGTATGCTTACCAATTTCGCCACCATCAGGAAAGCGGTGCGTAAAATGGCCAGCATCGATAAGCTGGTGGATAGCCCCAACTTCAACAATATCTCCAAACGCGAACGCCTTCAGATTACCCGCGAAAGGGCCAAACTGGAAAAGAACCTCGGAAGTATCGCCGACCTCGGTAAGCTGCCCGCTGCCCTCTTTATCGTGGATATCAACAAAGAACATATCGCCGTTCACGAAGCAAGGAAACTCAATATCCCTACCTTCGCCATCGTCGATACCAATACCGATCCCAACCTGATCGACTTCCCTATCCCGGCCAATGACGACGCCAGCAAATCCATCGAGGTCATAGTCCGCGCCCTCACCGAAGCCATCGAGGAAGGTTTGAACGAACGCAAGATGGATCGTGAAAAACGCCGTGGTGATGAAGATGAAGAAGACCAGGTTGAAGTAGAACGCATCTCCACCAAACGGATCCTCGTGGATGTTGAAGAAGAGGAAGATGATGCACTGCCCAGTCTCAGTCTGTCAAAATCCGCGGCCGCCAAGGCCATCGTTGAGGATGATGAAGAAGAACTTGAGGATCTCCTTGATGAGGACGAACTCGATGAAGAGGAAGAAGCCACAGAAGAGGAAGACAAATAGCATTTCCGGAATAGAATACCAATCATAAACCGAATTAATACCATGACCCAGATAACTGCAGCAGACGTCAATAAACTCAGGCAAATGACCGGAGCAGGCATGATGGACTGCAAAAATGCCCTGATGGAAACAGGCGGTGACTTCGAAGCCGCAATCGATTACCTGAGGAAGAAAGGCCAGAAAATCGCAGCCAAACGCGCTGACCGCGATGCCAATGAAGGTATCGTTATCGCACGCACCAATGACGCCAAGACTTTTGGCGCATCGATTATGCTGAATTGCGAAACGGATTTCGTTGCCAAAAACGTGGAATTCATCGACATGGCCGAACAGGTCATCAACCTGGCCATCGCCAATAAGCCAGGTAGTCTCGATGAACTGAAAGCCCTGACCCTTAATGGACGCAGCATCGCTGAGCACCTCACTGAGCTGGTTGCCAAGACCGGTGAAAAGATGGATATTGCTCATTATGAGTTCGTCGATGCAGCGCAGGTCAATGCCTACAACCACCAGGGTAACCGCCTGGCAACACTGCTTGGCATGAATATGGCCGGCTTTGATGAAACAGGCCATGAGATTGCCATGCAGGTGGCTGCCATGAACCCCGTGGCCATCGACGTGGATGATGTGCCGGAAAAGGTGCGCGAACGTGAACTCGAAATCGGCAGGGAACAGGCCCGCGAAGAAGGCAAACCCGAAGACATGCTCGATAAGATCGCACTGGGCAAGCTTAATAAATTTTTCAAGGAAAACACCCTGCTTAACCAGGAGTTTATCCGTGATTCCAAGCTGACCGTCGGACAGTACCTCAGCACCAAGGACAAGAACCTCAAAGTGGTCGCTTTCCGCAGACTGATGCTGGGTGCCTGATCTGCCTGCATTCTAATGATCCTGAAGCTACTCCTTATGGGTAGCTTTTTTTTTGCAAGGAAGTTGGCTGCCCTGCCATTGAAACAGGTATAAAATCTGTTCCAACAGATTTCAGCTTTATTTAACTTTACATCCGCAAGCTAATCCCTACCAAATCATACCCATCTATGGCATATAAAAGATTACTTCTGAAAATCAGTGGTGAATCACTGGGCACCGGACAGGGAGGTTTTGATGCAGTTCGTCTGAGCCGCTTTGCAAAAGAAATCAGGACAGCCTACCAGGCAGGAGCTGAAATCGCCATCGTTCCCGGTGGTGGAAACATATACCGTGGCGCTCGCACCGGCGGATTGCAGATCGACAGGGTGCGTGGTGACTATATGGGAATGCTTGCCACGATTATTAATGGATTGGCATTGCTGGATGAGCTGCTGCGGGCAGGGGTTCCTGCTGTGCTGTTCTCAGCCCTCAAGGTAGACCGTCTTTGTACCTATCCCACACGTCAAAAGATGCTGGAATCCCTCAAAGAAGGCAAGGTACTGGTTCTGGCAGGAGGAACAGGAAACCCTTATTTTACGACAGATACCACAGCCGCATTGCGCGCCGCAGAACTTCAGGCTGATGTCCTGCTCAAAGGCACCCGCGTGGATGGTGTCTATTCTGCCGACCCGGAAAAGGACCCCGGAGCCGTCAGATATGACCAGCTTACCTTCGATCAGGCACTGCAGCAAAACCTGGGTATCATGGACCTCACCGCCTTTACCCTCTGCAAGGAAAACAATCTTCCCATCCTGGTGTTTGATATGCATCAGGAGGGAAACCTGGCCCGGATTATTCAGGGAGAGAAGTGCGGTAGCCTCATCGTTCCATGACAGATCGGAGTTTTTTTTGTGTTTTTGTATTTTTGTATCCCCAAATATGACGCTATATGAATGAATTCTGTCAGATGTGCCTCGCAGAGACCCGGGATGATATGGAAAATGCCATCAACCACCTCGAACGTGAGTTTCAAAAGCTCAGGGCCGGAAAAGCATCACCTCAGCTGCTTGAAGGGGTTAAGGCCGACTATTATGGCACCCTGACTCCCATTGAGCAAATGGCCAACATTAGCTCTCCTGATCCAAAACAGCTGATCGTTCAACCCTGGGACCGCACCGCCCTGGGACCCCTCGAGAAAGCAATCCTGGCAGCCAACCTGGGTTTCAACCCGCAAAGTGATGGCATCGTTCTTAGAATTTTCGTGCCTCCACTGACAGAAGAAAGGCGCAAAGACCTGGTCAAAAAGGCCCGCAACGAGGCAGAACAGGCCAAAGTTGCCATTCGCAATATCCGCAAGAATGCCAATACACAGGCGAAAAAGCTTGAAAAGGACGGGGTCCCTGAAGACGATATCAAGAAGCTCGAAAACGATATCCAGGGAATGACCAACCGCTACGTTACAAGGGTGGATGAGGTCCTGGCGGCCAAGGAAAAAGATGTGATGACCATCTGATCTATCTACATCCGTTCCGTTAATTTCTGCACAATCCGAAGCTGGGAAAGAAATTCCTTCGCAATGATACGCACGACTGTGTAGGTGGGTATCGCTAATATCATCCCGGGTATGCCTGCCAGACTGCCGGCCAGCAGGATGACCAGGAATATCTCCAGGGGATGTGCCTTTACGCTGCTGCTGTATATCAATGGCTGCAACACCATATTATCGATCAGGTTGGCACCGATGAAGGTCCCCAGTATTTTTACGATCACCATGAACAGGTCTCCGTACAAACCATAGCTGAGCTGGGCTGTGACACCAATAACCACCCCCAGAATGGCGCCCATCACAGGTCCCAGGTAAGGAATGACATTCATTAGCCCGCCGAAAAACCCGATCATCAAAGCATTCTTGACGCCCAGTAACTTAAGGCCGAGGGAAAGCAGGAACATCATCGTCAGAATCTCGATCACGATCCCGATGAAATAACGGGAAAGTAGCCGCTTGGAAGAAGTGAGGATGTTTTCAGCTTCTTCCTGATAGCGCAACGGCACAATGAGCATGATGGAACGGAAGAAAAGCTGTTCATCCCTCAAGAAGAAGAAAGTCACAAAGACAATGGCGAACAGGCCAACAAAAATGGTTCCGGTGAATGTCACGATATAGTTGACGATCCTGCTGAAATCGATAGCGGAAAAAACAGCCTCCAGCTCGCCGGTGACAATGGCCTGCAAGGATTGCTCCTTGTTCAGTAAGCCATATTCAGTGAGAAAGACCTGCATCCTGTCCAAGGGTTCCTTGAATGCAGCATAAATCTCATCAACGGCGATACGGGAAATCATATTGGCCTGCTGGGCAATGAGCGGAACAAAGACCCCGATCAGTGAAAAGATAATCAACAGCAACAGGATGAGGGTGATGACCGAACTGAGGGTGTGAGGGATATGATATTTCCGGAACCTGAGACTGTCCAGAAACCTGACAATAGGATGCCCGATAAAGGAGAGGGCAGCGGCAATCAGTACATAGGCCACCAGGGCTGAGAAATACCATACGAACCAGGCCAGAAAGAGTAGGGCAGCCAGGCTCGCGATCCAACGTTGCTGATGTTTCCAGGCCATATGAAGCGTATTTGCAGGTCAAATATACAACAGCTTGGCGGCTGTTGAGCCTGGATCCGGATTAAGTTTATCATGTGGCCATTACAAGCTGAAAACGAATGATATCTATCCTTATCTTTGATTATGCTGAAATCGAAATTACTGGAATACTATTCTTTTCATAGCGGCGAGCTGAAGCGCACTTACCGTGTCGTAAGTGACAGTCTGGAAGAAGAAGCGCTTCATAATATGCGCTTGAGTGTCAAACGCTTGCGTGTTTTCTTCGCTTTTTTTGCACCTCTGGAGGAGAAGACCCTGCGCTCCGCCGAATTCCTGAAGGAAGCTTCCAGGGTTTTCCGGCACGCCGGCCGCCTGAGGGATCTGCAGGTGCAGCAGGGCCTGGTCCGCAGGCTGGAGCTGGAACTAGGTCTACCCTTCCCTGAGTACCACGCTCATCTTCAGGCTGGTATGGCCCTCCATCAGACCAGGCTACTGAAGCAAATGTCCAAAGACAAGCTCATCCCACGCCTTACCCGTAAATCCATCGTTGAAGCCGCCCTCGCCAAGCATACGGAGGCATCCCTCCTGCAGTCATACCGGGAGCATATGCGCATCACTTATGATCAATTCAGCACGCATTATGCATCATGGGAGAAAAGCAGGGCTGCTGAGGATTTGCATCGTGCGAGGCGTTATCTCAAGCAGGTTATGTACCTGATGAATATGGCAACGCTGAGCCGTGCCCGGATCCGGCAGCGGATATTCACCACCATATCCCTGAAACGGATAGAACAAGCTATCGGGAAATGGCATGACCTGGACGTAGGGGTTGTTCAGCTGCAATCATTTATCAGCGAATCACAGCTGCCGGCTAGCCGGATTGATACCTACCGGATTCTGCTGGACAATATGGAGAAAGACCTGAAAAAAGGTTTAAAGAAGGCAGCCCGCGGCGCGGCAGGCCTGATTGTTAGCTGAAGTGGTTAGAAAATTTATGGCTGCAGCTTGGGATTGTTCTTATGCCGTTCAGCATCCCTGTATGACTTCTTTTCCATATTATCATAAAATGCCTGGGTAAGGTTTACCCCGGTCTGGTTGGCTAAGCATACCAAAACCCACATGACATCGGCAAATTCATCGGCCAGATCGGCCTCTTGTTCTCTCGCTTTGAAGGATTGCTCCCCATATTTTCGTGCCATGAGCCGCGACAGTTCTCCAACCTCCTCCATCAGGATGGCAAGGTTGGTCAGCTCATTAAAATACCGCACTCCCCTGGTATGGATCCATTGATCCACCTGCTCCTGCATCTGTTGGATTGTGATGTCTTTCATTACTCCCTTTGTTTGCTGTCGATGATAATGGTAACCGGCCCAGTATTTACCATTGAAATGTCCATCATGGCTCCGAATACACCGGATACCACCTTTTTTGATGTCAAGATCTCCAGATTCTCAATGAATTGCTCATACAACGGAACCGCATGCTCAGGACGGGCTGCACGGATGTACGAGGGCCTGTTGCCCTTACGTGTGGAGGCATGCAGGGTAAATTGACTGATCACCATAATACTACCTCCGGCTTCCTGAACCGATAGGTTCATGACACCCTGCGCATCCGCGAATATGCGCAGTTGTACGATCTTCCTGGTGAGCCATTCAACATCCTCAACCTCATCACTTTCTTCAATCCCTAAAAGGATCATAAGACCGTTCAGGATTTCTCCATGAACCTGTCCATCAATGGTTACGCTGGCCTTACTGACGCGTTGAATAACTACCCTCATTTGTCGTAATCGCTTTCCGTTTCTTCCCAGTAATCGTCGTTCAGAATGCTCAGATAATTGATATAGCGCTCCAGCGGAAGCCTGCCTTCATCCAGGGCATCTCTCACGGCGCAGCCTGGTTCATGCACATGCGTGCAATTGGTAAACCGGCAAAGGTGCATCAGGGCCCGCATCTCAGGAAAGCGCTCCCAGACCTCCCGGCGGTCAAAATCCACCAGAC
This sequence comes from Lentimicrobiaceae bacterium, assembly GCA_018001695.1. GTDB lineage: Bacteria > Bacteroidota > Bacteroidia > Bacteroidales > JAGNHN01 > JAGNHN01. Next base: position 2,812 of record JAGNHN010000069.1, on the reverse strand, counting down.
CAAACTCTTTTATCCCTGGTGTGTCGATGATGTATCCGCCGAAGCTGAGGGGATGCATTTCTGCAAAGGTCGTTGTATGCCGGCCCTTGGAATGATAGCTGGAAATTTCACCCGTCCGAAGCTGAAGATCAGGCTGGATGGCATTGATGAGTGCCGATTTCCCCACCCCGGAATGCCCTGCCAGCAAGCTCACCTTGTGCTGGAGAAGTCCACGGAAGGCATCCAGGTTGTCTCCCCTGAGGGCAGAGACCCCAAGGCATTCGTATCCTATCGCTTCATACATTTCTTTCAGATCCGCATAACGTTGCTGTTGGTCTTCGTCATACAAATCCATCTTATTAAATACGATACGGGCCGGAATATGATAAGCTTCTGCCGTGACCAGGAAGCGGTCCATAAAACCCGAGGAAGTACGGGGCTGGGCCAAGGTGGCGATCAGGACGGCCTGGTCGATGTTGGCAGCCAGGATATGGGACTGCCTGGACATCTTGGTGGCTTTCCGTATGATGTAATTATGGCGATCCAGTATGGCAGTGATCATCCCTTCCCCGTCCCTTCCATAGGTAAAAACCACATGGTCACCCACCGCCACCGGATTAGTGGTGCGGATGTCCTTCATCCTGAACTTCCCTTTAATGCGGCAGTCCAGGATGTTTCCAGCCTCATCGCGCACCGTATACCAGCTACCGGTAGAGCGTATTACAACGCCGCTATATTCCTGATTATCCATGGTATTGTGAAGCAAAGTTAGCCAGAATCGTGTGACGGGAAACATAGGCGGACTGTATTACCTGGATTTATAACACAGAAGATGATCCGCCCGGCCGCCTCACGGCCGGTGCGAAGCGGTTGCCAGGCAGTACCCTGACCAGCCCGCGGAACTCCATATCCAGCAGCAATGAGCTGACTTTTCCCGGAGGCAGGCCCAGTTGTACAGTAATGATGTCGATGTGCGCACCAGCAGGTGAAATAATGGATATGACCTTTTCTTCCAAAGGATCCAAAGCCGGGAAGAGCGCTAATTGCCCGCCCGGTTCTCCCTGCTGATCCCAGTTCATCATCTGAAGGATGTCCCTGCCTGAAGTAACCAGGGCTGCCTTATTGGTTTTGATGAGATTCAGGCAACCTTCACTGAATGGATCACCTACGCGCCCCGGTATGGCAAAGACATCCCTGTTGTAGGAACCTGCTATCTCAGCGGTGATCAGGGCTCCGCCGGTATGCGCTGCCTCGACAACCAGGATGGCATCCGACAAACCCGCAATGATGCGATTTCTCCTGGGAAAATTCATGCGCTCAGGGATTTCCCGGCTGAGGAATTCCGTGACAAGTCCGCCCCCATTTAGCATACGCTGGGCAAGGCGCCGGTGATTGTAAGGATAGATGCGGTCATGCCCGTGAGCCAGCACACCGAAGGTGGGTAAACCATGTTGCAGGGCAGCCCGATGCGCCGCCGCATCTATCCCATAAGCCAGTCCGCTGATAATGGTTACCTGGCCCGCAGTCAATTCCTCAATCATCTGGTCACAGAATGTAATGCCATAGTCGGTAGCCTTTCGTGTACCAACAACGGCCAGCACACGCCTGGCTTCCATGGTCCCCGATCCCCTTTTAAATAGGATCAGGGGTCCGTCATCACACTCCTTGAGGCGGGCAGGATATCCCTGATCCAGGTAAGCCAGGACTTCAATGTGATGTCTTTCACAAAAGGCGAGCTCTTCTCCGGCCCTGTCCAGTACCTGACTGGACCTTACCGTCTTTGCCAGAACTTCACCGATTCCGGGGATACGCCGTAGTTTTCCCGCCGGGGTGCTGAAAACCTGGGCTGCACTCCCGCACCAGGCAATCAGTTTCCGGGCATTCAGGTCACCAATACCAGGAACCAGTCGCAAGGCAAGCATATATAACAATTCATTTTCCGGTTGACCCATGAGGGATTATTATTATCTTGACCTAGTTATAGACGAAAAACAAGTACTGTTGTGGAAACACCATGCAGGATTTTATTGGCCCCGCCTCCGGCCTTCTCCAGCCCGCTGCTGCCGCTTGGGAGCCTTATCCGATCGCTGACATCGAATGGCCTGGAGGTAGTGATGTTCCGCCAGGATTACAGACCGGAATGGGGGTATTATGAGACCCTGAAACTGATTCCTGATCCAAATCCATTCCATGTTTCGTCAAAGATACAAGCTATAGGGACCAGCCTTCTGATTCCATTCCGTTCCTGGCTTAAACAGCGGCGTCTGAGCCGTCTGATAGCGCATCATGCTATTCATGTCATGATGGCCGTGAGCCGCACCGACATGTATGCTCCTCGGGCTGTCAATATTCTTGTAACACTTGGTCTGATTGATTCAGAAGGAAGCCAGTTAGAAGAGAATACCATTTGCCTTCAAAACAGGCATATTTCCAGGTACCGGCAATGGTGGATCAGTGATCCCCTGATGGCCGGATCTCCCGCCCCAAAGGCTGTCGGAAACCGAAAAAATGTGCCTGTCATTGACATCGGGGTGATCCGTGATATCAGAGAATGGAAGGCTGATCCGGGTGTTCTGGATTATAGTGTCTGCCTTTGGTTGACCGGATCTCACAAAGCAGATGAGTCCCTGGAGAATACGCTGCTTAAGCAGGTTGCAGGCCTTCCCGGACATGTCGCGTACATCCGGGAATCGGCCTCAAATGAAGGAATGCTGCACAGTGCTGGCAAGGTACATATCTTTGAGAACCTCCGGCCTGAAGCCATCCAGCATATCCTTGAGAGAAGTGGCCTCATTGTCTGTCGCCCGGACCCAGTCCAGCTGCTGTTCCTGGC
>JAGNHN010000024.1 GCA_018001695.1 Lentimicrobiaceae bacterium | reverse complement strand
AGATAATACAATTCCGAGAATATGCAAAAGTATGAAACAATATACACAATTGCCACAGCAAATATGCGATATCTTTAAATTGATATTCACAAATTCCTGACAACCGTGACACTTGCAATTGTTTGCCTTGTCAAAAATAGCGCAAAACGTCGATCCAGTAATGGCAAATTTAAAATACCATCACAAGTTAACACATAAATAACATATTTACGCACAATTGCATGGTTTTCTAACGAAAAAAAGAAAAAAAAGTTCGAGTTCAGTATAAAATAAAAGAGGCTGTCCGTTACAGACAGCCTCTTTCGGGATATTTCGTTTCTGGATTAGCGAACCCTGACCATGCTGCGGGTGATCACTTCTCCATTTACATCGAGACGATAGTGGTAGATACCCGGCTCAATGCTTGTTCCATCAAAAGGAAGGGTGTAACTGCCTGCATCCTGATATCCGTTGACCAGGTTAGCTACCATTTCTCCGAGGAGGTTATAAACTTTCAGACTGACATTACCGGCCGTAGGGAGCTGGTAAGTGATCTGTGTGCTGGCATTGAACGGATTGGGGTAGTTCTGCATGCTGAGCGCCAAAGGAATCAATGACAGTTTCGGCATGCTGAGTGAAGCACCCGGAATAACCTGTGCGCCTGTGGTGGCCAATTCGCCTTCCACAATGCTGAAGCTTGTTGAGCTGAGCTGGCCTTTGAGGCTGGCTGAGATCGTGAAGAGGGTCTGACCTTTGCTCACAGACTTGCCTTCGGTATTGTACCAGGAGATCCTGAGGGTCTTGTTCTGCTGTGTGAACACCATTTCTTCTCCGTCCATGGTGACTTTATCAACAGTCAGGTTAGCCGGCATATCCATCACGAGGGAGATAGCAGCAACATCCATATTGGCCATGGCCTGTACCGGAATCTGAATCCTGTTCTTTCCAGCTACATGGATCTGTCCTTTTTCAACCAGGCTCACTTCCGGAGCAGCCTTCAGGTTGGGATTGAACGAGCTGTTGGCATCACCAACACAGTTGCCCTTCAGGTTGGCCTGAACAAAGTTGTCGAGGAAGAGGGTGATATTGGCAGTTTCAAATACCCAATCACCTGCAGGGAAAGAAGAGATGATCTGAGCGAAGCGACGGGCTGCATTGAATGCATCGGAGGTGTTGATAAATCCACTGGCATCCACATCAGCAGCCTGTAATCTGAGCGGGTTGGTGATAGGCAGCAGATTGATAAAATGCTCCATGATCAACAGGGCATCGGTGGAGTTGACACCGCCCCAGGGGTTGGTGCTGGTAACCCACAGATCATAGGTTCCGTTTTCAAGGGCAGGGAATTCGTAGTAACCATTGGCATCGGTCACGTCGGTCATGACGGACTTGCTGCCGCCCTGGCCCTGGAGGTATACCGTAACACCAACCAGGGGTGCAGCGCCGGCATTGTTGTAAGTTACATAACCACCAATAGTGTTTGTATACACCGTAACGGTAGCATCATCACTGGCCTGGCAACCTTTGCTGTCAGTAACAAGTAAGGTGTAGGTTGTTGTTGCAGCAGGCGATACCGTTGCATCTTCCGTTGTGGCACCACCGGGTGTCCACAGGTAGGTGTAACCTGGTGTGCCACCGCTGGCACTGCCATCCAGAACAACATTCTGGCCGATGAGCATGATATGGTCGGCACCTGCATCAGCTGTAGGAACAGGATTCACAGCAATACTCACAGATCCGTTCATATCAGAATCACAACCGGTTGATGGGTTGAAAGCATAGACGGTATAAACGCCAATATCGGTAAAGGTGCCAAAGTTGAGGGCATTGCCTGTGCCAGCCATTTGAGCGACCTGCACGCCATCCCGCATCAGGTTATAGGTAATTCCGTTCTGGCTATCGAAGAGCCCGACTGCTTTGCCATTACTTCCGGCGCAGTATTCTCCACCACCTGTTACATTATATTTAGTAGGCACGGCCAAAACGTTGATATTGCCATCATGGAAGAAGGCAGTTATCACATTACCCAGGATATTGTTGTATTCGCAGTTGCCGGATACGAGGTTGTCCCATACAAGCGTGGTGCTTCCGGGTGTGCTGCTGGAGAATGAAAGCTCGAGCAGTACATCATCGCCGATGTTCACCGGTACGAGGGAGAACCATGAAATATAAACCCTTCCGAGAGAGGAATTGTCAAAGAATGTGCCTACGGCCAGGGCCGGGTGGCTGCTGTGAACACCGGTATAATTCAGCACAACGGTGTTATATCCAAGGGTGAGGGAGATCCCGGCAACGCCATAAAAATGGCTGACGTTAATGGGGACCACAATCTCATCTGCACAGGCGGTGAGGTTTCCGATGGTGGTGTTGATGATCGGGTGAACAACCAGTGACGCCGGATTGGAAGTAGCCGGAGGAGCACAAAGGCCACTGGCGATACAACGATACTGGTATCCGTTCAGGTAAACCGGGGTTGCAAAAATCTGCAGTGTAGCTGTTGTGACACCGGAATAGGGAATGCCATTGGCAAGGTCAGTCCATGTGGCACCGCCGTCATCGCTGTACTGCCACTGATAGCTGGTAGCATTGGTGGCAGAAATAGTGAAACTGGCATTCTGGCCTTCTTCCAGCTCAACATTGGCAGGCTGGCTTACCACGACAGGATCGGGCACGACAGTAATACTGCCATTGATAAACTGCGCCGGCAGGATATTGCCCGGTACATCACTGTATTCGCAGGCACCCTGTGTTGTAAGGTCCCAGTTGAGGGCACTGTAACCTCCGGCAGAGGTGAAGGTGTACTCAATCAGTGTGCCCTGGAAAATGTTCAGGGGAATCACAGAATGCCAGGAGAAATAAATCTTGCCACTGGCCTGATTGATTACCAACAGATAACCTGTGGACAATGCTGGATGCGGGTTCTGGAAACTATTGAAAGTCAGAACCGACATATCATACCCCAGTGTCAGTGAGATGGCACCGACGTTGTTGCATTTAACGACTTCGATCGGTACCACGATGTTGTCCGTACAGGTGGTCAGGTTACCAACGCTGGTCGAGATCGGTTGCGAATATGTTACCAGAGCCAGTAACATAGCAGCCAGTAGCGCAGTAATTCTTTTCATAATGAGGTAAAGTTTGGTTTGACGAAGATTAACAGAATTATCAATAATAAGAAAAATATCCTGCAAATGTAATTAGTAAGCGCACAAATTACAAAGACTAAGCCGTTAAATTTTTGTCAACGTTTCGATTTAGCCTTAAAAAATGTTAATAGCACTGAAGCATTCCGATGTCCCGGGTTATACGTCATTCAAGGGCTCAGGTTTCATTTTGACCTGATAGATTGGGATTCGTGTATGGAATTCGTGGATTCATGCGCATTTCCTGTAAGGATCTTTCCTTATTTTTGTGAACTGATTTTTTCAGGACGTTTTAAAATTAATATAGTCATGTCGAATTCGCTCAGTGTTAAACTGTTGATAATTTCTTTCTCTCTCGGCCTGATGTCCTTGATCACCATGCAGGCAGGGGCTCAGTCAACAGCAATCAAGCCAGCTTACCGAATCACGGTCAGCATCCCCAATATGCCGGATTCTACGATCCACCTGGCAAATTATTACGGTGAAAAGACATATATGACGGACACGGCAAAGACAAATTCCAGAGGCATTGCCGTATTTGAAGGTAGTGAGCCTCTTCCCGGCGGTATTTATATTGTCGCAGCCGGGAAAAACAGGGTCTTTGAGTTTATCGTAAACCAGGAGCAGGTGATGACTTTTGAGACCTCCGGACCTGATTATGTTGCGAATATGCACATCAAGGGTTCACCGGAAAATGATTTATTTTTTCAGTATATCCGCTTCAATGCCGACAAATATAAAGAAGCACAACCGCTGCAGGAACAACTCAAGGGTAAAGCGGCCGACGATGAAGGTGTTGCTGAAATCCGCGAGCAGTTGAAGAAGATCAATGAAGATGTGGAATCACATCGCTTAGCTATCATTGCCAATCACCCCAATACTTTTCTGGCAGCCTTTTTTAAGGCCATGAAGGACCCTGAAATCCCGCCCGCCCCCATCCTGGAAAACGGCAGGGAAGACTCAACATTTGCATACCGCTATTATCGCTCACACTATTGGGATAATATCGATTTGTCGGATGAACGCCTGCTGCGCTCTCCAATCCTGCATGGGAAGTATGAGCAGTATTTTGACAAGGTTCTGATCCAGCACCCGGATACCATCATCAAGGAGGCCGACCGGTTAATTGCACTGACCAGGCCGAACCAGGAAATGTTCAAATACCTGGTGTGGCTACTGACCATCAAGTATGAGACCTCCAAGGTCATGGGATTTGATGCGGTGTTTGTTCACCTCATCGATACATATTATGCAACCGGGCAGGCCTTCTGGATCAACGAAACAGTCCTGAACAATATCATGGAGCGTGCCGATATCCTTCGTCCGATTCTCCTGGGCAAGGTAGCGCCCAATCTGATCATGCTTGATACCAATGAACGTCCTGTCAGCATGCATGCGATTAAAGCGAATTATACCCTGCTCTATTTCTGGGATACAGAGTGCGGACACTGTAAGAAGGAATCACCCAAACTAAGGGATTTTTATGCTACGGCCAGGTCAACCTATGGACTGGAAGTATTTGCTGTTTGCGCAGATACCTCTTATGCAAAGATGAAGAAGTATATCCGTGACAATGAGCTTCCCTGGATAAATGTCAATGGCCCACGCAGCCTCACCGGTAAATACCATGACTTGTATGATATTTATTCTACACCGGTGATGTATCTATTAGACAAGGATAAAAAGATCGTCGCCAAACGTTTACTTACCGACCAATTAGCCAGTTTCCTGGAAAGATATGAGGCGGATCGCCGGAAAGAAGCGACGGAGGGCAGTTAATCTGCCAGCCGCAGATCGACTTTACCATCCTGAACATCCCAGCACACGGCTTCACAGACGTCGTAGGCCTTTTTGGTAATCTCATCACCGTCCACAGCAGTAATAGTTTTGCCATCTCTGTGATATTCAGCCGTGATAGTATATCGCTTACCGGCTTCGAGGGTTAAATTGCGCAATTCGGTGATCAACGTGTCCCTCAAAACCAGAACGGTGCCCGGGAAGCGGCCTTCATATATGGCCACCGGCACAGCAGCTTGCGCAGCGGAGATACTTACCTTGATTTCCATATTGCCGGAAAAGGGTTCATCTTCAATACAATCGCTGTAGTCATAGGTTTCACAGTCGACGTAGGCATATTTGTGACAGGACGCCGTGGTGAACAGGGCCGCAAGCACTATGGCCCATCCTGCCAATGCGGTCAAGCGCAAACGGAAGCGCCCATTGATATGCATTGTATTCATCATAAAATACTGTATTTCCGGTGATTGAAGTTGGGTATGATGATTCCTGCAGTGAGTTCAATCAGGTGGGGCGATTCAATCCCAGGGAAGACGGGCTGATAAATCCAGGCTATACCAAGTTGTCCGTATTTCCACTGCCAGGCGAGAGGGATACCGGCATGAGCATTAAACCCCTGCTTTGCTTCCAGATCAGCACCCCGGTAACGCCCCCATGTGTAATGGCCTCCCAGGAGTGGCTGGCAGACCAGTGTTCCTTTGGAGTGCCTGTAGAGCGTGATATCTTTTCTGAGCCTCAATCCGGCTGCACTGCGGTGTTCACGAAACTGAAACTCCTGGCGGGCAAGTACATGACGCTGTTTGTCGGGTCTCAACCTGGTCTGGTAATGCACCTGGAGGTTCAATCGGGTATGCGCTTCCTTGATACCAACATATGCTCCCTCCATATGCGTGCCGGAGTTAAACTGGTAAGTGATACCCGATTGCCAGGCAACCAGGATGGGTTTCAGATAACGTACACCCGTATATCGGTGGATGGCCCGGTAATCCTTGGTGTTTCCGCTTCTTAAAGCAATTTCACCTGCTTTGCTCCATGACTGCCTGAAGTCCTGCTCACTTCCAGGCATTCGGGGTGTCAAGGTATCTGAATCACCAGTCCTTGTCTTTTCAGCCAGCAACTGCACAACTGGAAGGTGACCATACATGGCGGCGAATGCGGGCGCTCCAATCCCATATTGGTTTCGTAGCAAAGCATTGTTGGTATTGGAAAGGAGCAATGCGCAGAGGTCAACATCACCTATGGCTGAAGCATACATGAGGGCTGTATTCCCGGAGAGGTCAGTCGCATTGGCCTTGCTCTTCCAATCAAGCAGCAATGCAGCGCATTCATAGGCTCCGGAAGCAGCGGCATGATGCAGGGGTGACTTCCCCGCATTGTCGGCGGCATTGGGATTGGCACCGGCCTGCAACAGCATCCAGGCGATACGGAAATCGTTGTATCTGACCGCAGCCATCAGGGCTGTCCGACCGTCCGGGTCTTTACTATCCGGATCAGCACCGGCAGCAATAAGGACTCCTGCTACCTGTTCATGACCAAATTCAACAGCGGTATAAAGCGGAGGGGCCCAGCCTTCTCCGTGCTGGTCAGGCAGTGCACCGGCCTCCAGCAGCATAATGGTTAATTCAGGACGCTCATGCTGCACCGCGTACATTAATGCGGTGATGCCATCGTAGCTTGTGGAATTGGGATCTGCGCCACCGGCCAGGGCCTCGAAAACGGCCAGGGTGTCATTGGCGTGGGCAGCAACCAGCAGGCGCATGTTAGTGTCGCTTTGACCTCTCAATGATGCTGCCGGCCATAGCATAATGCAGCCTAGCAGAATCCATTGAATGTTTATCGACCAATGAAAGTAGTTCGCTTTCATAAAGCCCAATATTAGTAAATTTGAAGGAGCATTCTAATTGGTACAGCGATCGACATCGGAAGACCGGAAAGTATTTATCAAATACCGGGCCATACGATCTGTTTGATACCCTATGTTGAAAAAAATGCAGAAAGCAACACCCAGGCAGGTCCTGATGAAATACTGGGGTCACCCGGCATTCAGGCCCCTTCAGGAGGAGATCATTCAGGCTGTCCTGGAAGGGAGGGATACGCTTGCTTTGCTTCCTACCGGAGGAGGCAAGAGTATCTGTTTTCAGGTTCCCGCGCTGGTTCTGGATGGTATATGTTTGGTTGTCACCCCCTTGATCGCGTTAATGAAGGACCAGGTGGCCAACCTGAAGCGTCGCGGTATCCCTGCGGTAGCGATATATTCAGGCATGTCCCAGGATGAGATCACACGTGTGTTGGGTAATTGCCTTTATGGTGATATCCGTTTTCTGTATTTATCTCCAGAACGACTTGGCACACCCTCCATGCAGGATTATATACAGCAAATGCGGGTTGGGCTGATCGCGGTCGACGAGGCGCACTGTATTTCACAATGGGGTTATGACTTCCGGCCTCCCTATCTGGAAATCGGCCATATACGGGACTTACTTCCCAAAGTGCCTGTGATTGCCCTGACGGCCACTGCAACACCGGAGGTGGTGATCGATATACAGGAGAAGCTTAAGTTTAAAGCGCATAACGTATTTCAGGCGAGTTTTGAGCGAAAGAACCTTAATTACCTGGTGTATAAGGAAGAAGATAAGCTCGGCAGGCTGGTGCGCATCCTCGCGAAGGTTCCCGGCACCGGTATCGTCTATGTCAGGAATCGCCGCTACACCCAGGAGATTGCGGAAAGGCTGAACACCCTGGGTATTCGCGCTGCTTTTTATCATGCCGGACTGGCCTCCGAGGAAAGAAGCCAGCGGCAGGATGACTGGATGAAGGGAAATACACGCATCATAGTCGCCACCAATGCCTTTGGTATGGGCATCGATAAGCCTGATGTGCGTATCGTGGTTCACCTTGATATGCCCGACAGCCTGGAAGCATATTTCCAGGAGGCGGGGCGCGGGGGCAGGGATGGAAAGCGGGCTTTTGCGGTGCTGCTTTGGGAGGAAGCAGATGCCAGAGAATTACAGCGGTATCATACCGAATCATTTCCTGATCTGGCGCTCATAAGGCTGATTTACCGGCAGCTCGGCAACTATTTCCAACTGCCTGTGGGCGCCGGACGCGAACAGGTCTATGATTTTGATCTGGCCGAGTTCTGTGAGACATATAAATTGTCTAAGGTCGTTGTGTTCAATACCCTAAGATTGCTGGAACGGGAAGGTTACCTCATGTTCGGTACCGAAGATGAATCTGTGTCTCGGATTCGTATCCGTCTGAAACGCTATGACCTGTATAGTTTTCAGGTGTCTTACCCAGGTTTTGATCCTTTTCTGAAGTTGTTACTGAGGTCTTATCCCGGAATATTGTCCGAACTGGTTCCTTTGAGTGAAAGAGAGCTGGCCAGGAGGGCCGGAATCGATGAGTCCAGAATCATACAATGGTTGCAGGCGCTGCAGAAACTCGAAGTCATTGAGTACCTGCCCCGCCGGACCACACCCCAGGTGTTGTTCCTGACGGACCGGCTCGACGATACTCAGGTTTACTTATCGCCGGAGGCATATGAGATCAGGAAACGGGTGGCTGCGAAGCGTGTAACTGGTATGCTCAGCTATGTGCAGGGCAATACCCGTTGCCGTAGTCAGCAACTGCTGGTATATTTTGGAGAAAAGCGGGCCCCGAGGTGTGGCGTTTGCGATGTTTGCCGGGAGAGGAATAAAGCAGGCCTGAGTGAGCTGGCTTTTGATGCCGTCATCCATCAGATTAAACCGCTTCTCAGAGAAGCGGGGCGAACCCTGCCCGAACTGATGACCATGGTTCGCAATATCCCTGAGGAAAAAATCGTCCGTGCCATCCAGTGGCTTATGGATACGGGTAAGATAACCTCCGGTGCGGATGGCCGGATGCGTTGGAAAGGTAAGGATTGATCGTATGGGTGTTATTCAGAAGCTGCCAGTCGGGTTTTTTCGTCGATCAAGCGTGACGCTGATTGCTAAGGAGCTACTGGGGAAGGTGTTGGTCACTGAGTTCGATGGTGTCTGCACCGCTGGCGTTATCACAGAAACTGAAGCGTATGAAGGTGTCTCGGACAAAGCTTCCCATGCATATGGTGGACGGCTGACAGCGAGGACAGAGGTGATGTACAGGGAGGGCGGACTGGCATACGTCTACCTTTGTTACGGGATTCATTCCCTGTTTAATATCGTTACCAATCGGCGTGATATCCCACATGCCATATTGATACGCGGGGTTTTTGTCATCGAAGGAATTCAGGCGGTCTTGAGCCGGCTGGGTAAAAGCTCCTACCATGGGGGCCTTACTCAGGGGCCGGGTTTGGTTTCCAAAGCATTGGGCATTCATTATAGAGATACCGGAGAAGACCTCCAAGGGGAGCGAATATGGCTTGAAGACAGAGGCTTTGAGACTCCTGAGATAAAGATCACGCCCCGCATCGGTATTGCCTATGCAGGCCAAGATGCCTTACTCCCCTATAGATTCGTTTGTGATTATCATGGTTTTACTACCAGGAATCCTTAAAATGTCTTAGGTATCCGGGTATAGTTCTTTCCACCACGAAGGATCATCCTGCAGGTATCTTGCAAACCAGGCCAGGATAGTTTTCTGCCATCTGATGCGCTTGTTGTATTCCATGACATGGTGACCTTGTCCTTCAATTTCAATGAGTTCTACAGGCGTTCCAAGGATTTTCAGGGCAGTGAATAACTGAATACTTTCACCGGGAGGTACGTTATCATCATCCCGGCCATGAAGGAGCAGCAAGGGTGTTTTGATTTTGTCGGCCTGGAAAAGCGGGCTCTGTCCGACATACAAAGCTTCATTGTTCCAAGGATAGCTGTTGGCGCTGGCTGCAGCGCTGTATAGATAACCCCAGAAACCTTCTCCCCAGTAACTTGAGATGGAGCTGATCCCGGCATGCGCGATCCCTGTTGTAAACATTTGTGTTTTCGTCAGCAGCAGCATGGTCATAAATCCGCCATAGGATGCACCGATGCAGCCAACACGCGTTGAGTCGGCGTAGGGATGCTCCCTCAGGAACTGTTTAGTGCTGGAAATAATTTCATCTGCCACAGTTTGACCCCAGTTGTTGACATGACTGGCGGAGAATTCCTGTCCGTAGCCAATGGCTCCGCTCGGTTGCATTACATATACGATATAACCGTGGGCTGCGAACAGGTTCTTTGGATACCGGCCACGGAAAGAGCGGTCGACAGGTGTTGTGCCACCGTAATAATGGACAATGACAGGGTATCGCTTAGCCGGGTCAAAATCAGGGGGAAGGTAAACACGTCCCTGAATCACAGGGCCACCTGGCATTTCGTAGTTCCAGTCAAAGTTTTCACCCATGCGTACATCCGTGAATGCATCTGCTTCAGGGTCTGAGATCAATAACTTCTCTTCTGTTTGTGCATGATAAAGCATGGAGAAAGGTGGCCTGCTGATGGATGATCCGGTGAAGGCCAGCCAGGGCCCCGAGGATGATAACTGCCATTGCGATATCACATCTGCCGGCAGGTCCAGTCGTGTATAGGTTTCAGTATTCGGGTCATACCTGTAAATGCGTTTATAGGTCTGATCGGTGGTCAGGAGGTAGATGAATTTGTCGTACCTGTGCCATACGGCCTGATCAATTGATGGATCGAAGGTCAGGCTCAATGGCCGGGCTTGACTGGTAAGAGGATCAAAGAGATAAAGTTGTTTGTCATAATCATTGGGGACACTGCCGGGAGGCAAGGAAGATCCCAATCCATCAAAGAGCATGGCACTTCCGGTCAGAAGGAGCTTTGTCCCGTCTGGATTATACATGGCCTGCACATCGAATGAGGTGCGCATGAGGGTGTCGGTTTCCAGTGTCTGCAGGTCGAGCGACATCAGGGTTTGAATACTGAAGGGACGTTCCGAAAAGTCTGGAGTGGAAGTGCTGATCAAAAGGCTGTTGCCATCAGGGTGTATGTCCATAAGCTGCACAGACGCCTTTCCCCAGGTCAACCTTGTCTGCACCTGAGATGGCAGATGATACGCATTCAGATATGCTTTTCTTTTTGACCAGGGCCAGCGGGCCGGCATATTCTCAATACGATGGACACCCCCTGTTACAGGCTCAGGTTGTTCACTTTTGCTGAAGAAGATGGTGTTCCCATCCGGGCTCCATCGCAGGCTCCCGATTTCCTTATCAGTGAAGAGCATACGGGTTCGGGCGTCGCTCATTTCTCCCAGCCAGACCTGTGTGTTTTCCTTATCCCTTAATGTGAAGGTATACTGATTGCTGACAGGTGACCATATAAACTGTCGCATCTCCGAGGCCCGGAAGGACCGCAGGATGCGGTTAGGATTTCTTTGCCACAGCTCTGTCCATGTTTCGCTCTTTCCTGTGTTAGGTTGAATTTCCTCAAAATCAATGAAATAATAATCACCCTGAAAGGAAGGTCTGACAGCATGGATACGGATACCTTCCAGCAGCAAGCGTAAATCTTTGGTAATGACCGGCTCAGTGGTGAACCGGAGATGATCCACACCTGTGGTACCGGATTTGATACTGGCTTTAAACCGCCAGGGTTCATTGGGAGATACAGCATGCGTGTATATACCCTTGATAACAAGCGTGTGATATCCAGGCTCAAGCGTCAGGGTTTGCTGTACGGTGTATGGCTCCTTGCCCTTTCGGGAATGGGCTTTGGAATGTTCAGATCCATCCAGCAGGAGCTGGACCATATGCGAGCTTTGTATATTCAGCTGGACTTTTGAAAAACGTGTTGCCTGGAGGTTAACCACAGCTATCCCGAGCGCATGGGATGATTTTTGAACATTTTGTGTCTTAATTTCAACAAATCCGTCCCTGCCGGCTTTCACTTCCTGCCAATTAACGGATGCTGTGCCTGGCCATTCCATCTTTTCTCCAGCTTGTATGGCCGTTGAATTTTCGGCCATTTTGACCATTTCAAACAGGTCACTGTCCTGAAATGCCTTTCTCTTTATATTGGGTTGTGACCCGTAAGCAGGTGGTATCACAGGTAGCATGCCCGGAGATAGCCATTTGATAATGAGGGTACTGTCACTCAAGGCCAAGGTTAATGGCCCGGACATGACGAAAATGATTACAATAAGGAAATATCTCAGTATTCCGGCGTGGGTGCGTTGGGCAGGATGACGGAGCGGGATATCAGGAATGTGGATCATGATGAGCAGGTTAAAATGATTAAGCAATACTGTAAGCGCTTTCAAAAATAGCGCATTGCAACAAGGGTGAAAAAAAAAGCGTACTTTTGCACCTTAAAATTTGAGGAAAAATGGCCAGAAAAAAGGATCAGGCAGAAGATCGCATTGTTGCCGTTGAGGAGGCGTTGACCAGAACTGAACGCTTTATCGAAGAGAATCAGCGGATTTTAGGTATTGTCATTGGTGCCATCATTATCATCGTGCTGGGTTATTTTGCTTTTCAGCGCTTTTACCTTGCTCCTAAAGAGAAAGAAGCACAGGCTCAGATGTTTATGGCAGAGCGGTATTTCGAATCTGATTCACTCGACCTCGCTCTCAACGGAGATGGCAACTTCCCGGGATTTCTGGAAATCATCGATGATTATGGTATGACAAAGAGTGCCAATCTGGCCCATTACTATACTGGCCTGATATACCTTAAGAAAGGGGATTTCGAAGAATCTCTCCGTTATCTCAAAGGATTCAGTAGTAAGGATGTGTTGGTTTCTGCCATGGCTATAAGCGTGATGGGTGATTGTCACATGGAGCTGGGCGATACAGAAAATGCCATTAAGAGTTATCTTAAGGCTGCAGACCGGAATCCGAATGATATGACGACTCCCCAGTTTCTGTTGAAAGCCGGCTGGGCTTATGAGGTGAGCGGACAATACGCTAAAGCAGCCGATGTTTATGAGCGGATCAAGAAAGAACATCCACTGAGCCAGGAAAGCAGGGATATTGAAAAATATATCGTTCGCGCCCGTCAAATGGCTAAAACTTCCTGATCACTAACTCCTACTGATATGTCACAGGATACAGAAAACAAACCAACACCCCTCTTTGCGGATGCAGAGGGCATGCGTATCGGCATTGTCGTAGCGGAATGGAATGTCAAGGTTACCGAAAGGTTGCTGCAGGGTGCCAGAGACACCCTCCGTGAGCATGGCGTCCTGGAGGAAGATATCATTGTAAAATGGGTTCCGGGAAGCTTCGAGCTACCTCTGGCTGCACAGTTCTTCGCTGAGTATACCGATGTGGATGGTGTCATCGCACTTGGTTGCATCATCCAGGGCGATACAAGGCATTTTGATTTTGTCGCCAAAGGCGTAACAGAAGGCCTGGGCAGGGTGGCCCTGGATTATCATATGCCGGTCATCTTCGGGATTTTGACGACCGGCAATCTCGAACAAGCCCTCGACAGAGCCGGTGGAAGGTATGGCAATAAAGGGTCGGAGGCTGCAGTGTCTGTCCTTACCATGGTACAGATGCAGTACGAGATGGAGGAAGATTCGGAAGAATACGGGATGTCTGAATCCTGATACCGGTTCGACCTGCCTGCGCATATTGCTTTTTCATGCATAAAGAATTCAGGATCGTTTTTATGGGTACGCCTGCTTTTGCCGTACCCAGTCTTGCTATACTGCATGAGGCAGGCTATCTCATCGCCAGTGTTGTGACGGTACCCGATAAACCAGCAGGCCGTGGCCAGCAGATCAGGGCATCGGCTGTCAAAACGTATGCTCAGTTGCACCAACTGCCGCTACTTCAGCCGGAGACGCTCAATGACCCTTATTTCATCAGGCGTATTGCTGATCTGAATCCCGATCTGATCGTGGTTGTAGCCTTCCGGATGCTCCCGCAATCTATCTGGTCGATTCCAATATACGGTACGATTAACCTCCATGCATCCCTTCTACCTCGATACAGGGGCGCTGCACCCATCAACAGGGCCCTGATGAACGGGGAGACTAAGACCGGGCTCACAACTTTTTATATTGATCAGGGATTGGATACCGGACGTATTTTATTGCAGGAGGAGGTAGCCATTCCTGATGATATGGATGCGGGAGGATTGCATGACGTCCTGATGCATCGGGGAGCGGCATTACTGCTCAGGACCGTGAATGAGATCAACGCAGGGACATTGCACAGCAGGCCGCAGGAGGCCTCACACCAGCTCGAACCCTTGCCCAAAGCTCCCAAACTCAGCCGCAGCGATGCTCAGATCCAATGGAACAATACGGCAACATGGGTGCATAACCGCGTGCGAGGTCTTAGTCCCAATCCAGGGGCCTGGACCATCTTGCGACATACCACAGGAGAAGAAGTGGTCCTGAAAATCCTCAAAGGCAAGCTTTGCACATCTTCGCGTCCACTTAAAAACCCGGGTGCCATCCTAATAGATGGAAAACGTTTGCTCATCGCCTGTTCCGACAGTTATTTTGAGGTACTTGAAGCCCAATGGCCTGGTCGTAAACGTAATACAACCGTTGAATTGCTGGCAGGCCATCCGCTTCATGACGGCTGGACCTTTGATTCAAGTCCGGTAGGGGATGATAATTAATATGTTAAACTCCCATTTTTAGCCTAGATTGGCTTGATTGTTGATGCGGGCTTCATCACTGCGTTGATTCTCTGAAATCCTTATTTCATGGGGTTGTTGTTAACAGGAATCTTGATTTTATTAACAAAATCAAGGGTTTGCAGGCTCTGCGCTTGACTTTTGCCGCTAATAGCGTATATTTGCAAGTGGTTCAGCCCTTTTGTTAACCTAATACCGGAAACTATGAACAAAGCAGAATTGATTGAAGCCATGGCTTCAGAGTCAAAAATGACCAAGGCAGATGCCAAAAAGGCCCTTGACGCATTTGTCAGTGCAACATCCAAAGCGCTTAAGAAAGGCGACAGGGTTGCCCTGGTCGGCTTCGGTTCCTTTGCTGTTGCCAAGCGCGCTGCCCGCAAGGGTCGCAACCCGCAGACCGGCAAAGAAATCAAGATTGCTGCCAAAAAGGTAGTGAAATTCAAACCGGGCGCTGACCTGGCTAAGAAGGTGAAATAAACCTTAACAGTCAGTGTAAGAGACTCCCCTTTGCCCTGGTAAAGGGGAGTTTTTTTATGATGAAGGCCCCTTATAACATAGCACTCCTCGATCATCTGTCCACCTTCCTGACCCCGAAAAGGGTGGAACTTATCAGGGACAAGGTTGCCCAACGGACCAGATATCTCACCGTTGTGTTGGAGGATATATACCAATCACATAACGTCAGTGCCGTTGTCCGTAGCTGTGAATGCTTTGGTGTTCAGGATATTCATATCATTGAGAATAGGTATGCGTATGAGCTGAGCCCCAATGTGGCGATGGGCTCTTCCAAATGGGTCAACCTGCATCCATACAACCAGGAGGGCTCCAATACGCAAGCCTGTCTGGATTATATGAAGCAGAAGGGTTATCAGATCGTGGCAGCTACACCACACATTGAAGGATATGCCCCCGAAAAATTACCACTCGGGCAACCCGTTTCACTCTGGTTCGGAACTGAAAGAGAAGGGCTGTCCGGTATGGTATTGGACCAGGCAGATATGTACCTTACCATCCCCATGGTGGGATTCACTGAGAGCCTTAACCTTTCTGTCTCTGCAGCCATCAGCCTTTATACCCTTACATCAAGGTTGCGGAATGCATCTCTTTTGTGGCAATTATCAGAAGATGAAAAGCTTACCTTGTTGCTTGAATGGATGAGGGCCAGTGTGCGTAAAGCGGATCTCATCGAAGCGGCATTCCAGCGAAGCTATCATTTGGAGGATTGACAATTTTTATACATTTGTATTCTGACCAAAAAACACACAGACATGGGAAAAGGTGACAAGAAATCGCGCCGCGGAAAAATCATCCGGGGATCCTACGGGAAAACCAGACCTGGCCGCAGCAAATCCTCCGGAATACTCCCAACTCCCGCTCCGGCACCTGAGGTTAAACCGGAGAAGGTTGTCGCTGCCGAAGAGCCGGCCGTAGAAACACAGTCTGTGGAGAAAACGACCAAACCCAAGGCAGCTAAACCAAAAGAAAAAAAAGAAACCAAGGCTGTCAAGAAACCCAAGGATACCGCTGAAGAGTAAATGGAATGAGGATTAAACAGCGTGAGAAGAAGGACTGCGGAGCAGATGTTCAAAAAACCTGCCCTTTTCAGCAAAGTCTTTGAACTCATCATAGCTTGACGCGCTCGGACTAAACAAAAGGGTTCCACTATGCGGTGTGAGCCCTTTTGCTTTTTGAACAGCATCCGAAAAATGGGTGTCATAGTAAAACATTCCGGTGGCGCCGGCATCACGGAGGAGTTGTACGATGCGTTTCCCGGCTGGACCTGAGGTACATATGCATGGAATACGTTTCTGGATCAGGTATGTGACCAGAGGATCATAATCAATACCACGATCCATGCCGCCCAGTATCAGGGTTGTAACATCCGAAAGGGTTTCAATGGCTGCGATGGTTGCTTCTGGTGCTGTGGCTATGGCATCGTTATAACAATGAATACCATCAATAAGTCCGAGGTATTGCATCCGGTGCGGTAAACCCTTGTAATTCTTCAGCGTAGCTTGTATCCCTGCTGCATTGCCGCCTGCCAGGCTGACCAGCGCCGAGGCAACAAGGCTGTTGAGCATATTGTGCTTACCAGGCAGCCCGGGCCGGTCGCCTGCATCGACCTTCAGCAAGCCCTGATCAGTCTGAAGGCAAATTGTCTCATCTTCAAGGTAAAACGGTGCCATGACGGATTCAGATGAATAGCCCAGCATCCCGGAAGGAGGGAGGTGTTCCCTAATCAATGCCTGAACCGGTGCTGAATCCAGCGGGTATAGACCGGTATCACCTGCTTTTTGGGATATAAAAATGCGCCACTTAGCTGCGAAGTAAGCCTGTGTTGATCTGAAATGATCCAGGTGCTCCTCATACAGGTTCAATAGGCTCGCAAGGCGTGGTCCCCGTGTTATATCTTCCAGCTGATGTGCTGACATCTCCAGGACAGCCCATACCCCATCCTCCATTTTGTCCGCAAGTTCAAAAGGTGGAAGCCCGATATTGCCAGCTAAAAATGATTTCAATCCACTGTTATTCAGCATCATATTGGTCAAAGTCGCGGTCGTACTTTTCCCTTTGGTGCCTGTAATACCTATCACCTGATCATGAAAATATGCAAGAAATAAGGCCGATTGCGAAGTGATAATCGCATCCTTTCTCTTGTTTTTCAGCAAAGAAGGTGGAATACCAGGTGAGCGGAGGATGATGTCATACATCTGCAGCGCTTCCAGGTACGAAGGACCTGTGAAGACATTGTATCCGGACTGGACCAGAGTGTATGTCGCAGACGGGTTCAGATCGGCGATACCCAGTTGTTCCTTAGGTAATATGCGCTCAAGTTGTTGCAGGGAACTTTTGCCTTCCCTGCCATAACCGAGGATAAGGATGCTTTTCCTGCCTGCTGTATCCCTGAGATATTGATCAAATCCCTTGTGGTTCATCTTTTTGCTCCGGGTATGGATTGACATATGACGTCTTGTAAGCGCTCCATAAACTCAGCAGGGACAAAATGCTGGCGATCAAATGTTTTAAGGTGATGTGTGGTGTAAGTACCCTCATTTTGAGTTAACCATTTTCCGGCATAATCGAGCAGAAAGGGTAGGTCATTAAAATTCCTTCTTTTCCTTGCCAGATACAAGGCCTGCCTTACCTCGTCCACAGTTCCGATACATTCAAATGGCTTAGCCTCCGCCCATCCACCAAGTTCGTCAAGATAAACTTGCATTGAGCTGTCGCTCAGGATATCCTTGCCGAAAATCTGCAGAAGCGGCCCGTCGTCAAGGTAGGGTGCTAGCATCACTGCTGTGAACAGGCACTTTGGACACTTTCCACACCAGGAGTCTGTTTTGCTTCCAGCATTGCAGCTCCGAAAAACGGGATGCACCGCGGTCATTCTGCTGAAGATAGCTGCGATCTGCAGTTCATTCAGTGGACGGAGCAGACTAAAGTAGTTCACTTGGCTCCTGGATATTTGCTTCAGGTAATTCCTGAAACGCTGCTCAAAATCAATGGATTTAGAATACTGGTGGTTAATTTCGGTTCCCGGTATGGTGGCTTCGCTGGCACTGGATTCATTGGATAGTGTAATGTGACCAGCTTTGCACATCATGGCGGCAGCATGCGCTGTAAACGCCAATAGGGCGGAGAAGGGAGTATGCCCGTTCAGATACCCTTTGCTGTTCAATTCCAGGAGCTTAGGGTCAAGCTTCCGACTGACCGTAAGGGCGTCCTGCCTGGAAAAACCAAGTGCATCCAGCGTACGCCATGAAGCTGGCCACGGATTCACCATGAAGGGAATAAGTTCATAATCCTTATGATATCTTGACAGTAGCCAAAGGCTGACGGCTGAGTCCTTACCACCGCCAACCGGTACCATGAGGCGGCCTGCATCTACCTGTCCATTCAGATCAGGTAGTGGTGCTCCTTTATTTATGATGGAGAACAAGGCGTCGAGATCTTCCTGAATATGATTGAGATAACGAAATTCTCCAAGGCCCAGGAAGTAAATGTGTTTCCAGAACGTGATGGCATCCGTAGGCAAGGCATATGGCCTGATGATAATTTCCGCCGGGCAGGCTGCTTTGTAGTAGCTGATCAACTCGATCATGCCAATATGAAAGGCCAGATGTTCCAGGCTGCCCTGATCCATGCCAGCAGAGGTCATTTTTTCCGGAAAAATAAAAGTCATCTCCGGATTGAAAAAGATGCCAGGTGTCAGTTCAAACTTCCAGGCCATCACTACTGTGGATTTCTCCACCCGGACCTCATGGCTGTGGTAGACCAGCGAAGTATGCTGCTCACGCAGTTGATGGAAAAGGGGAGGGCTGGTTGGGCCGGACATAAGGCTGGAAAGCGTTATCTTTATGGTGACAAAGGTACTAAATAGAATGGCGGAGATGCGGTGACCCGCACAACAAAAAGGCAATTACCTTTGTTATTGTGATTGGTAAACCGAATACATGGA
This sequence comes from Lentimicrobiaceae bacterium, assembly GCA_018001695.1. Classification (GTDB taxonomy): domain Bacteria; phylum Bacteroidota; class Bacteroidia; order Bacteroidales; family JAGNHN01; genus JAGNHN01. The sequence continues at coordinate 32,425 of JAGNHN010000024.1, read as the reverse complement.
TGACAAACATCAGATAAGACCCAGGGCTGGCGCTCTCCTTATTTCAGAGCCGCATCTGGATGATTTCTTCTTTGGCCGTTCTGTAGTGCTGCTTGCAGATCATGGAGAAGAAGGCAGTTTTGGTATTATCCTGAACAAAACGGTCAAAGTCAGATTTAACGACATTGTCAAGGACTTTCCGGTATTTGATGCGCCACTGTTTTTGGGTGGACCTGTGAAAACCGATACACTCTTCTTCATCCATACCCTTGGTGAAGAGATACGGGATAGTGCGCCAATCATGAAAGGTCTTTATTGGGGAGGCAGGTTGGAAGATGTACAGGAGCAAATATTATCCGGCCGACTTTCAACGGAACAGATCCGTTTCTTTGTTGGATATGCCGGATGGAGTCCCAATCAATTGGATTCAGAGCTGGAACAGCATAGCTGGATAGTGAAGGATGCATCCTTGCATGATGTCATTCATCTGAATACAGAGACGATGTGGCAACATTACATTCGTGGCATGGGTAAGGATTATGCCATCTGGTCCAATTACCCAGCCAACCCTATCTTGAACTGATACAGGGCCTAATTGCCTTTTTCCAAACTACCCCCTCAGGAGGTGGCCGGAGGTGCCTCCAGTTTGGTATGATCGATTTCAGATCCCATGACACTGTGTGGGATGAGATAGACGAGCAGCAGCACAACGGAAGCCGCGATGGCCCAGCCATAGGCCTGCCTGTTCCTGCGCAGCCTTATGAATGCGATGATCCAGAACAGGAAGGCGACAGCAGTCTTGTTGTCTGTCAGATCATGTCCGACTGGCCAACCCGTCCAATAGGCTCCAAAGGCAAATTTCTGCACAACAGGACCCAGTATCATACCGCCAAGGGTGAGCAGTATGAGGGTCACAGTGGTATAGTTGAAGGTATGTTTGCCTTTGATCAGAGCTTCGATGCCGGTACGGGTGGAAAACAACATGGCTCCGAACATAAATATGATATGCGGTATTAAGACATAACCCGGCACATGACCTTTGAACCGAATGATGATTGGATCCGGGGTCAGGTTGATGCTCGCTTGCGGTGTGATGAGCTCAATTTTGTATTCAACCTTACCTGCCGGTGGCTGATGCGGAACATAAGCTACCAGCTCTTCTCCAACGCGCTGCATCGGGATGGTATGCCAATCATCATAGCTCTTGTAACGCCTGTAGGTGAATGAGCCTTCGACCTCTGCCGGAACCTTGATTTTCACAGGGGCGTCGTCCGGCCCCCCATAGGACCTCAGTAAACGGTAACGGTATTCCTCCCCCTGAAGTTCTACTTTGCCGCGTTCCGGGTGCGTAGGGCCAGTAAGTCTTTGATAAACAGCGATTGAAAGGGTGAATATTACAGAAAATATCCAAATCAGTATGGACTTCGTAAGATAACTCATAGTGTCAGGTTTTATAGAGATGGATGTTCAATGTTGACGCCTGTTAATACTGCAAAGAAAAATAAAATACATTCAAGATCTCACATATTTACAATGCAGGGATGACAAAAAGTGCCCGTCAGGTGCGTCCAAGCGATGCCGTAAATGGCAGACGTTGCAGTATTGATCGTCCCAGGGTCACCTCATCCGTGTACTCGAGTCCATCTCCCACCGCGATGCCCCTGGCCAGGATGGTTAATCTTATATTGCTGTCTTTAAGCTGATTATATACATAGAAATTGGTCGTGTCTCCTTCCACGGTACTGGGCAAAGCCAGTAGAATCTCATCCACAGGTGTGGCGTGTGTTCGTTTAACGAGGGAATGAATGTGCAACTGGTCAGGTGAAATGCCTTCAATAGGCGAGATGACGCCGCCCAGGATATGGTATTTGCCCTTGAACAGTTGGGTGTTTTCAATGGCCAGCATGTCTCTCACATCTGCCACTACGCATATTAAACGCTCATCCCGGGAAGGATTGGCGCATATCTGGCATAGTTCGTGGTCAGAAATATTATGGCATTCACGGCAGAAGACAATCTGCTCACGCATCTGAATGATGGCCTGTCCCAGTGCCAGGGCTTCACCCGTATCCTTTCTGAGCAAATGCAAAACAAGGCGAAGGGCTGTCTTACGCCCGATACCAGGCAGCCGGCTTATTTCCTGTATGGCTGTTTCAACAAGCCGTGAAGGTATGTCGTACATAATTTGAGATGCGAATGGACCGTTGTAAACAATTCAAAACAGGCAAAGGTACACGATCTTGATGTAATTTTGGGACCTGAGGCTTGTTCATGTTGGTGTGCTTTGCCGCTTTCATGAATGTCATTGCAGGGCTGTTTTCTTGATCAAGAGTCATTTGAATATGGATGAGAACATCACTTTTGCTAATCCCCTGATGTAATTCAGTAAGTGTCTGTTATATAAGTTGTTCATGATGAAGATACATAGTGAATCCGTTTCTGAACCAAGGCGTATTTTACGTTCAGTATCCCCATCCCCATCCCTATCCCTCAAAATTTCCACCCTTGTAATCAGCTTTTTAGTCATGTCATCGATCCTGTCTGCCCAGGATACCATGAACCAGACCGATAGCAAAGGTCGCAAGCAGGGTCCTTGGCGGAAACTTGAAAGAGGTGTTCTTAAGTATGAGGGTCAGTTTAGGGATGATAAGCCTGTCGGGACCTTCACTTATTACTATGACAATAAGAGCATCAAGGCGGTATCTCATTTTGAGAGCGGGGGACAGGTGTCACGAACGACCTTATATCACCCTGAAGGGGGCGTCATGGCTGTGGGAAAGTACCTGGGAACCCAGAAGGATAGTATCTGGACATATTACAGCACTGCCGGAAAGATGGTTGCCAGGGAGTCATATCATGCTGGGGTAAAGGACGGTACATGGTTCACCTATTATGAGGGAGGGCAAGTCAGCGAAGAAATGCCCTGGAAGAAAGATCAGCGGCATGGGGTCTCTGTTCAGTATTATCATGATGGCACGATCAAGGCTAAGATCAGCTATGCGAATGATCTGCTTGACGGTCTGTCGCTTTTTTATCACCCGAATGGAACGATCATGGTTTCGGGGATGTATAGGCGAAGTCTGAAGCATGGCAAATGGCTGAGCTTTGATGACAAAGGACTGACCATCAGGACGGAATCATACAGTAAGGGTTATCTGGTGAAGGTGGAAGAACATAGGCAGGACAAGAACATCAGGACGCTCCGGAAAGACGAAGAAGAAAACCGTTACATGCCGGGCCGTAAACCACCCGGTCACGTCCCTGCTGACAGCCTGCTCCAGGGAGAGGAATAGGTGATGGGTGTGGCTTTTGTCTGGTAGTATTCCCCTTTATCTGATTGTTAATCAGCTCGGTGGTCCGCATGGAAGGCCTGTAATCTGGCCTCCAACTCTGGGAACTGATCCCTTCTAACCAATGATACACAGGCTCTTAATCCATCTTCCCTTTGACTTCCTGTAATGGTGAGGGAGATAGCACTGATGCCATAGTAGAGAAAACGTTCAATCAGTTGTTCGCCGGTGAAACCGGGGTAGGCGATGGTAAAATAGAATCCATCTGCAATTGGGACTCCATCATCCTTATCATAAACAATATAGAAGCCGTTATCGGTAAACAGCTTTTTCATGATCCTGGCCTTCTCTCCGTATTCCTTTACACTCTCAATGAAATTAAACCTGCCTTCATTGGCGGCTTTCAGCATGGCGGTGAGGGCATATTGTGTTGAATGGCATACACCACTACTCAGTGTGTACATGGTGCCGAAGATCATGGCATTCCCCACTTTGGACGACTGGTAATACCGCTGAAGATCCGGCGCCTCAGTATTAAAAAGTGTGTCTGATAATACCATCATGCCGATGCGTTGGCCGGCATAGCTAAACACCTTCGAGCTGGAAATCAATAACATGAACTTATTGGCATACTTGCCAACGGTTGGTTGAAAGGGTGGTACACCCGGCTTGGAGTAATCATGCCTGAAATCCATGGCGATGTAAGCCAGGTCTTCAATTACGATCACATCATATTTATTGGCCAATTCTCCAATGATCTGCAACTCCTCCTGGGTAAAGCAGATCCAGGATGGGTTGTTGGGATTTGAATAAAGGATCGAACTGATTTTTCCTGTTGAAAGGAAAGATTCCAGTTTATCTCTCAGCTTTTCTCCACGGTAATCATAAACATCAAAGGCATACTGACCCTGTCCCAGGATACGCAATTGTTGCTTATGGACAGGAAAACCGGGATCGATGAAAAGGGTGCCTTCCCTCTCGCTGTACATCCTGTTGATGGTGAGAAAAGCTGCAAAGCTGCCTTGCATGGACCCTACTGTCGGGATGCAGGCATCCGGGCTTACATCCAGGTCCAGGAAGTTCTTTACAAAACGGCTGATCTCCTGCTTGAGAACAGGAACACCATGTACATCAGGATAGATGGCGGCCACACCCGTGTCGAGGGCTGCTTTTTCAGCTTCCACGCCGATGTTGGCTGCAGGTAAGCCTGGTATACCCATTTCCATGCGGATGTATTCCTTCCCTGTCTCTGCCTGTATATTGTCGATGAGTCTTTTAATCTCCCGAATAGAGGCTTTTCCTACGCTCTTAAGTCCGCTCTGCCTGATGTGCTTGCTGACTACCTCAAAGTCGATGGGTGTTTCCTTAATCATGTTATGCTCTAAGTGATGTGACGGTAAAAATATGTGCTTTTATTTATATTTCAAAATGTGATATCGTCCTGTTTTTGATTTGAGTTCCGGACGTAAAACCAGGTCAGAAGAAGTGGAAAGCCGTGATTTGCGCGCGCAGGTTGGCTGTTTCCCTGCTATTCCTTACCCTGCCATCTGCCGCAGGTTGTCCATAAGCTGCCACCGTATACTCGATCTCGGTCATCAAATGCACTTTTCCTGATTTGAATACCAACAGGGGCGCGATACGATAGGCATACTCGATGTCGCTGCCGCGGGCAAAATACCTTCCCGTGTTATTATGCAGAGTCCCCATGTTTGTGGCATAGCCGGTGAAAATCCCGAGATCAAGGGCAGGGGATGCCTGATAGATCAAGTTCGCCCAGAAGAACATGTGTTGGGTAGGAGTATAAGTGGCAGTTCCCGTTGTGGCGTCATATGATTTCTCGGCATAGCCACCAAGCAGGAGGTGCTCTGTCAGGTTCTGGCCGTAGATGGCTTTTGCTTTAAATTGCCATGGCTCCCTCAGTACTTTGAAATACAGCATATAAGACCATCCATCAACGGTAGCCTCAGTGTAAACCAGGCTGTCAGTGGTCACTTTTGGTCTTAACCTTTTCCAGTCGGCAGCCGATCCCATGGTCAGCATCCCCTGTTGATACTGCATCTGAAAGTGGAAATTGGGAAGACCCGACTGCCGCAGGTATTTTGGGGATGGTCCTTCAGGACCATCGTTCATGTAATCGAGTTGCGAGAGGGCAGCAATGGTGGCTGTCCAGTTTCCTTTTTGATGATTGAATTGAACCTGGGGGCTTCGTATAAAGGGTTGAAAAGGCGCGCCTGTATTGAGGGCCAGCACTGAAGGGAATACTTCTGTAACGAAAAAGGGATGCCAGTAATGACCCATGATCAGGCGGGAGTGTTTCCATGAGAGCTGAATATAGGCATGCCGCAAGCGGAATCCACTCACATCGGCATTGGAAAGGCCTGAGAAATCAGCCTCCATGACACCCATACTCTTCGCACCGAATGCATCAGGTCCCTTGACCGTACCATTCAGCCGGGTGGTGATGGCTGTGAAATTGAAGCTGTGGATATCATGGATGTCCCTGCCATTCCTGTCAAAAGCAGGACGTTTTGGATACAAGAGAAACAGATCCTCACGCGCACCGGCAACCTGGCGGCTATCATACCAGAAATCAGACTTAATAAAACCATGAAAAGCCATCTCCCATTTTTTATCCTGTGGTGTATCCTGTGCGGAAAGCCGGTAGAAGCTGATTGTAAATACTACCAGACAGAATAGGGGAATGATCTTTTTCATGGCATACAATTTACAAACTACATTAGTTTTTCAGTTAGCCATCCTGAGAGCACGGTCTAGCCGTTCTTAGCTGAAAATAGAACAGCCTTCGGATCAGCGATAGCTGGAAGCAGCAGGCTAACCAGCATTCCGATGGTCCCGGCCTCAGGCGATGGTGTCCCGCTCATATATAGGATAAGGCAGGTAGCAAGTCCTCCGACACCAGCAATATAGGCAGCATTTCGGCCTGTGCGCGGATTGAGTAGTCCCCAGATAAATGGGCCCAGGAAGAACGAGCCCAGTGCACCCCAGCTAATGCTCAGGATGGCAACAATGCTTTCAGGTCCCAGATAGGCGAAGTAGACGGAAGCTGCAATGAAGACCAGGCTCATGATGCGCATAACAAGGGTCAACTGCTTGTCTTTGATGTTCCTGTAAATGAACCCGGCGATGAAGTCTTTGGTAAAGGAAGATCCAGATGTCAGCGTCAGTGAAGCCAGGGTTGACATCGACGCGGATAAGATCAACAGCAGGATTACGATGCTCAGGGACTGAGGAATCACATGTGTCAGGAGCTCAGGCATCAGCCTGTCGAAGATGGGTGCCCCTTCAGCATTGAAAGCCTGGGGATGTTCGACTGCAGGCAATAGTACGCGGGTTGTTGATCCGACAAAATAGGCCACACCACCGATGAGCAATGCAAACACTGTGGAGGCGATTGCCCCTGTCCGCACAGATTGTCTATCCCGGATGGCATAGAACTTCTGAACGAGTTGTGGCATGGCGAAGGGTGCTACTGACGTCAGGAATACCAGGCAAAACAGAGGCCACAAGCCCGGAGGACCTATCCAGGCTGTAAGCCCGGGATCAATGTTTCCCAGGTCAAAAGAGATCTTTGGTAGTCCGCCGCCAGTGTTCATGGTGCTGATGATTAATATGATGACACCAAGCGACATGATCATCCCGAAGATCATATCAATAATAGCCATGGATTTGTAACCACCTAACACCAGGTAGAGTGCGGTGAATCCTCCCATAAACAGCAGCGCATAAACATAGGGGATATTGAAGTTGGCTGTAAAGAGATAGGATAGACCCATGAAAACGGCCGTGGAGTAAGGGATCAGAAATACAAACATCACCAGGGCCGACAGCAGTTTGAGGGCTGGACTCTTATACCGTTGTTCCAGGAACTCGCTCATGGTATGCACCTGCAGTTCTCCGGCCATTTTCCGGATTCGCCATCCCAGGATCAGCCAGACGCCGGCCACGCCCACTATCGCGTTGAACAGGGCAATCCAGAGTCCGGAAAACCCAAACTCCCATCCGATCTTACCTGCAAAGCCGATGAAGAGTACGGCGGAGAAATAGGCTGTTCCGTATGAGAAGGCCGACATCCATGGGCCCACCTTACCACCGCCAAGGAGGAAATCGGAAAAAGACCGGGTACGTCTCATCCCGATGATCCCGATCACGATAATCATCAGGGCGTAAAGACTGAGTACAATGATTTTTGCGGCCATGTTATCAGTGTTTTTCAATCCGGATGCGGGCATCTACTGCCACAACCTGTTCCGGGTTACCCATGAGGGGATTAATGTCCATTTCGATGATCTCAGGAGCTGCCTGCACGAGGGCGGAGACACGTATAATGGCTTCTGCAAACAGCGGTTCATTGATACCAGGCCGCCCTCTGACGCCCGCAAATAATTTATGCCCTTTCAGACGGCTTATCATGTCCATGGCCTCTTCCCGGCTGACCGGAGACAAGGCCGAGGTGAAATCATGCAGGATTTCGATGAAAATTCCACCCAGTCCGCACAATATCAGATGTCCAAAGCCCGGCTCATGTTTCACGCCGATGAAGACCTCTGAACCCGTCAGCATAGGCTGCAACAATGCGCCTTCTGCATCCTGAATGGCCATAAGACTGGCAAAGTGCTGTTCCACTCCGGCCATATCTTTGATATTCAGGACGACACCACCACTGTCGCTCTTGTGGATGGGCCCAACCACTTTCATAACAAGAGGAAATCCAGTTAACTGAGCGGCCTGGAAAGCCTGCTGCTTGTCGCGGGCAACGTATTCTTTAGCCCTGTTAATGCCGGCGGCATCGAGCAGATGCTGAACATCCTCAGGTGCCAGGTAACCATTATCTCTTTGATTGATAAGCTGCCTGATTTTAGGCATATCGACAGCAGGCATGTCTGCAATGCTGTCAGATTTAACGTTTTTCTGAGTGAAGTAAGTGCGGGCCAGGGCCTTGCCCAGTACTACTTCATCGGGGAAGTAACAATGCCCTTTCCGGACGAAGGCTGCTACCTCTTCCGCTGCTGTGAGGGTCGAAGGAAGCACTGGGAATATAGGTTTGCGGCAACTGCGCATTTTTTCATCAAGGACATCATAGACATCGAAGATCCTGCTTAAACCCGGTGTGCCAAAGATGACGATCATGCCATCGATTTCATCGAAGTCCCGCTCGACATAATCGATGATAGTACCGAGTTGTTCAGCAGTGCCGGTGGCTAGGAAATCGATGGGGTTGGCTACGGAAGAGCCTGGGAATAAATGCTGTAGGAGTTCTTTAGAAGCAGAATGTGTAATATGAGGAACGGAGAGTCCGCCTGTCGACAACGCATCGGTCAGCATGACGGCCGGGCCTCCGGCATGGGTAATCACAGCCAGATTGGGACCCGTCAGCTGTTTGTGCATGAAAACGGAGGCTACCGAAATCAGATCTTCCCGTCCATAGCAACGGACTATGCCTGCTTTGCGGAAGAGTGTCTCGACAGCAAAATCGGGGGTGGCAATGGCACCTGTATGCGAAGAGGCAGCCCGGCTGCCTGCTTCCGATGCGCCTGCTTTGATCGCCGCGATTTGGCAGCCTTTCCTGATCAGGGATACAGCATGCCTGAGCAGTTTAGCCGGCTTGTTGATGGTTTCTATGTACAGAAGTTTCACACGTGAGCTGTGGCCCGGATCAAAAGATTCGTCCAGATATTCCAGCACTTCCTCAACCCCGATCTGGGCGCTGTTACCGACGCTGAATACGCTGGAGAACCGCAATCCTTTTGGGATACCGGCTTCCAGGATAAAACAAGCTGTGGCGCCTGAACCGGAGATGAAGTCACATCCATGTTTGTCCAGAACCGGCAAAGGCTCCGTGAACACGCCTTGGTGATAAGGTGTCAGTACGCCGATACAATTAGGTCCTATGAGTGTCGCGCCGGCTGATTCAATTACGCTGACCACCTCCTTCTCGAGCATTTTTCCTTCTTCGTTCTCTTCACTGAAGCCAGCAGACAGAATGATCACTGCCCTGGTTCCTTTTTCGCGTACAAGCGTCGTGACCGCTGCCAAAGTATGCCGTGCGGCGATAGCCATGATGGCCATGTCCACCTGAGGAAGATCTTCCGGTCTGGCGACACATGCGATACCCTGAACGTCCGTCTCTTTTGGGTTGACGACATAGAGCTTGCCTGCAAATCCACCACGGATCAGGTTATGCAATACTTTTCCGCCCGGCTTTTGTAATTCATTGGATCCACCTACTACGACAATGCTTTGTGGATGAATTAGTTCCTTGTTTATCATGTTAAAAAATTTTTCCAAAAATGGCAGGGCACTAAAGTAAGAACTTTAGCGGGGTGCGCCAAGTTGAGCCATGTCAAGGAAATAGCTGTGTTTGCTATTTATAATGATTCCAGCTAATGGCAGGATGCGATCGGATGGGCCCGGGAAATACCCACGCTGGTTACAGTTTTAGCAGATGACCCGTATGCAGGAAGCCAATGATAGCTATTTGATCTTCCGGCATCCACTCCAGTCATTATCCCTTGACCTGCGCAGCATCTCAGCTTCCAGGTCCTGGTACTGGTAAGCTGATCCGCAATGATACATCTCAGTAATGGGGTCCTTATCCACGATGAGTTGAACGAGCATTTCCGGTGTTGGGGATTCCTGTAGCTGGCTGTACTCTTCGTATGTCATGCCGATAAAGGCAACGCGCTCATCAATGCCGCGGCGATCCAGCAGAAAACCATTTTCCAGTAGTTGGGGCAGGGCCAACTCACCTTTATAATAAACATCTCCTGGAGCAGGGAAGGAGATAATGGTCTTGCGATCCTCAGAAAGGATGACGGGCACCAGTTGCCGGTAGTCTGCCCGGGTCTTGTACACCATCACGCTAGGTCCGACACTGGTTTGCCTTGAGGGCTCCACCTGTGACGCCTGTTGCTGCTGATTCGATTTACGTGCACAATTATTGGAAATCAAAAAAAATCCCGACACCAGGATGATAAAAATGATACCTGTCGACAACCTCTTCATGTTTTTTGCGTTTAATGGATATACGAAATTCCATGCTAAGATAGGATGAAGAACCGGTTTAAAAATGAATATTAATTGGAATTTCAAAACACCCTGGCATGTTGTTTGTATAATTAAAAAAAATGTTAAAGAGCCGGCAAAAAGGACATTTTCACCTATATTTGTCGGTTGTCAAGTCACTTGATTCGTTTCATCAAAAAAAACAACAAGATGAAAAAGTTAATGCTCGTATTAGCAGCAGGATTGATGCTGGGGCTCATGGGCTATGCCCAGGCACCTGTTCAGCAGGCAGAAAATCCGAATGCACCGGAAATCACCTTTAAGAGTACCGTTTATGATTATGGTACAGTCTACAAGGATGGTGATGGAAATTGTGAGTTTCAGTTCACCAATACCGGGAAAGAGCCGCTCGTATTGTCCAATGTCAGGTCATCCTGTGGATGCACAGTGCCAGAATGGACCCGCGAACCCATCCTCCCCGGCAAGTCAGGCACCATTAAGGTTCGGTATGATACCCGCCGTCTGGGCGCTATCAACAAACACGTTACCGTGTTATCCAATGCCAAGAATTCGTCTGTCGTGCTCAGGATTGCTGGCAATGTGGTGGATCCACCTGCTGAAGCAGCTCCTCAGAAAACAGATGTCGGCGGCGTCACACCCAAAGCGAAATAATTATTCTGATTGAATATAATTTTGCAAATTTGCTCCCGGTAGCTCTGGCTACCGGGTTTTTTTTATACACTCAATACCAATTTGTTATGCCTACCATTTCTGTTAAAGGGACCATGATGCCTCCCTCACCAATCAGAAAACTGGTTCCCTTCGCCGAAGCGGCCAAGAAGCGGGGTACCAAAGTGTATCACCTGAATATCGGCCAGCCCGATATTGCTACACCGGAGGTCGCCCTTCAGGCCATCCGCAATATGGATCAGAAGGTCATTGATTACAGCCACTCAGCCGGTAACCTGTCATTCCGGAAAAAACTTGTGGAGTATTATGATCGTCAGGGAATTACAGTTACTACAGATGAGATCATTGTAGCGGCAGGGGCATCTGAGGCCATCCTTTTTGCTATGCAGACCTGCCTCAATCCCGGAGACGAGATCATTATCCCTGAGCCATTTTATGCCAATTATAATGGATTTGCCATCAACGCAGGTGTCGTCGTTAAACCGATCTACTCTGCCATTGAGACGGGCTTTGCCCTTCCTCCCATAGAAGAGTTTGAGAAGGCCATTACGCCGCGTACCAAGGCCATAATGATCTGCAATCCAAACAACCCGACCGGTTACCTTTATTCAGCAGATGAGCTGGAGATTTTGGCTGACATCGTCAGAAAGCATGACCTCTTCCTTTTTGCAGATGAAGTCTACAGGGAGTTTTGTTATGACGGTACCTCCCATAACAGTGTGATGAATCTTCCCGGCTTGGATCAGCATGTCGTCCTGCTTGATTCTGTATCAAAGCGTTACAGTGCATGCGGTTTCAGGATCGGTTGTATTATTTCCAAAAATAAGGAGGTTATGGGCGCTGCCATGAAATTTGCGCAAGCCAGGCTCAGCCCTCCTTCGTTCGGACAGATAGCCGCTGAAGCAGCTGTGGATGTGGAACCATCTTACTTCGCCCAGGTCCTGGCCGAATATCATGCCAGACGTAATGTGGTCGTGAAGGCCATTAACAAGATGCCCGGTGCATTTTGCCCGAATCCGAAAGGTGCCTTCTACGTTGTGGCGCGTTTGCCCATCACCGATGCCGATCATTTCTGCCAATGGCTGCTCGAGGATTTCTCTTATCAGGGTGCAACGGTTATGCTGGCTCCTGCAACGGGCTTCTATGCCACACCAGGTAAAGGGAAAGATGAAGTCCGCATAAGTTATGTGCTAAATGTCAATGACCTGGAGCAATCCATGGTTTGTCTTTCCGAGGCACTGAAAGTATATCCTGGAAGGACTTTGGCGTAATCCCTGCCCAGGGTTATTTGTGTCCTATTGCTCAGGTGTTCCGGCCTGGTTCGCTGCATTGGCACGGGCCTGATAGGTCGCTGCTGCTTCCTGATTGCCGAGGATGCGGTACGTATTGGCAATATTCGTAAGAATCCTGGGATTATCAGGATCGGTTTCCATGGCTTTCAGCAACCATTCGAGCGACTCCTGCGAGCGGCCGGTTAAACCACAAACGACACCCAGGTTTTCCAGGCTGGGTGTGTATTTGGGATCCAGGGCGATGGAACGCCTCAGATATACCTCAGAACTGTCCATCCGATTCAGATACCGGCCCCAGATCTCTCCTGCTTTGCCGATCAGTTTCGCATTTTCAGGGTTGAACTCCATGCTGGCTTTCAAAGCATTCATGGCATTTCGCGGATCGCCGGAACCGGCCTTCATATCAGCGTATTGCATGGCAATATTCACATGCTGGGGATGCCGCTCAAACAACAGCGCCCAGAAACGGGCAGACAGTGCTGTCTTCTTCCGAAAATCGGCTGCCCGGGCAATCAGGATTTGATTTTCAAGGGTAGGCTGAGAACCAGGCTTGATGAGCATGCATTGTTCATAACAGTGCCAGGCATTCTCAAAATCCTCTTTCAGATAATATGCTTTGCCTAGCTGCTCCCAGCCTGCAAAATATGTGGGATGCAAACGGACGCCTTTATCAATCCAGATAATGGCCTGATCGATATCCCGCATATCCCTGGCCTCTTCCGGAAGTGATTCCCAGCGCTCCATGGTTTTACCACCTGCTGATACCAGGCATTTGATGCTGTTCGAGGACACTGCAACATCAGTGGTGAACAGTGTATAATCGTCCTGCCATGCCGGATTTCTGGAAATCGTTTTTACCGAATAGAGAAGGAGGATAACGGTAGTGACCCCGACCAGAGTTGTCTTCTTATGTGCTTTGTGATTGAGCTTCAGTAGTATCCATGTGAGTGCCAGACTGAATCCCAGTGAAGGCACAAAAAGAAAACGCTCATTCATGAATGTCCCAATGTTAAAGACCACATTGCTGGAGATGCTGAACGTAATGATAATGAAAAGTATAGCAAACGACAGTATGTGTTTTTTTCGCCATAACATGAAGGAAAATCCAATCAGTAACAAGATAATTATCAGACTGACCAATACGCCTGGATCCGAAAACGACTGATAGGCAATATGGAAAGGGTAATAATCATGTGTGAGGGGATGAGGAAGTATCAACAGTTTGATATAAAGACCCCATGTAAGGATGTTCGTGGCGATTTTTTCCACAGGGCTGGCCAGGATGTAGGGATTGTTAAGCAGCTCAGTCTGAACGCTTCCCCCCAGAAAGAACCCCAACGCATTGTACCTCAGCAGAAGATAAGCGACAGAGGCAGTCAGCAAAGGAATCAGGGTAAGGATGTAGATGCCTGGCTTTTTCAGTGTTCGGAAATAATACAATGAAAGGGGTATCACTGCAAGGAAGGTTATTGCATTTTCTTTGGACATGAGCCCAAGGAACATGGATATCCCTGCCCATATCAACCATTTCCGCTTGCGTTCATCTGCATAAAGGATGGAGAAATACCAGGCGGCCATTGATCCAAGCATGCTGAGAATCTCATCCCTGCCCTTGATATTGGCAACGGCTTCGGTATGGATGGGATGCGCCAGGAATAGCAGTGTCGCGAGGAAGCTCAGGCTGATGTACCAGGGTTTCCCGGTTCCAAGATTCAGGCGGTTGAGCATGCGCAATGTCATCCAGCCCAGCAGGATGTAGAGTATCAGGTTGATGGCGTGGCTTAGAAAAGGATTTAATCCAAATAACTCATATTCAATTGCGAACATGACCTGTGATAAGGGTCGGTACCGGCCACCCGCCACAAGGTTCTTCTGTTGACCAAAAAATCCGGTGAAAGAGTCGTTGCTGAGGATCTCTGGTATCCCTGCAATACCTTGCTTCGTAAATGAGTTGCCCGTGATCACCAGGTAATCATCAAGGGCATAGTCCAGACGCAAGGTGTTACCATAGAGAATGATCACAAGCACGGCGATCACCATAGATGGCATCCACTTCCTGTTATTGACGGAGACTTTTTCGGGCTTCTTCATCATTGAAAGTCAGGATAGAGTAAGTATTTTTTTCGGATCATCCGGAACTGTTTCAAGCCATCCTGCCAGCTTAGCCTGATCTCTGCTTCGGTGTGGCCGGCGAGGATTGCCTGACGCAGGGACGGCGAGCCTGCCAGTTTATCGAAGTAGGGGGTGAAGAAAGAAGGTTGACTGCCCAACTCCCTGTAGCTGTCCAGCAGCCAGTGAAGATAAATCCTCCCACCATTCCGGGCCTGAGCGGCAACAAAGTCTTTAAGATTGTATCCTTTACATTCCTGACCCAGAAGGGGTGGGTTGAGGCTGGCCCCCGGGATGCTGCGCGGTGTGAAAAGATATGTTCCACTGGCCATCAGAGGATGCCCGAATATCTGAAACGGCAGGTCTGTACCCCGGCCAACGCTCACGATGCTGCCTTCAAAGAAGGCCAGGCTGGGATAAAGATAGACAGCCTGCATGTTCGGGAGGTTGGGTGAAGGAGGCACAGGAAGGTGATACAACATGGTATGATCATACGCGTCCAGCGGAATAACCGTCAGATCGCACTGTATTCCATGTTCAAGCCATCCCTCTCCATTTACCATGAGGGCATATTCTCCGATGGTCATGCCATAAACCACCGGAACCGGGTGTAGCCCAACAAAGGACTTTAAGCCAGGTTCCAGCAAAGGCCCATCGATATAATGGCCATGGGGATTGGGCCGGTCCAGCACGATCACGGGTATGCCGGCTGCCGCCGCTGCTTCCATGACATAGGTCATGGTTGAAATATAGGTATAGAAGCGTACTCCAACATCCTGGATGTCGAAGAGGATTACCTCAACATCTTTAAGATCTTCGGCTTCCGGTTTTTTCTTTTTGCCATACAGCGAGATGATAGGAAGGCCTGTTTTTGGATCTGTCTGATGATCGATGAGTTGTCCATCTGCAGCGTCGCCACGGAAACCATGCTCCGGACTGAATACTTTCTTTACCTGGATACGCAGGGAGAGCAAGGTGTCCACCAGGTGTGTCCCGGCGATACGCGAGCTGTGGTTGGCCGTCACAGCCACATTTTTACCCCTGAGCATGGGCAGGTAGAGCGACATGCGCTCAGCAGCCGGAATGATCTTAACACTATCATGGCCAATACTGCTCCCTGCAGCCTGGCACATATGGAGGGGTATCCCTGCAGGGATGAGCAGGAACATAAGGGAGAACGAGATAAGGAACCCGTGCACTTTCATACCTTTGCAAAGTAATAAAAGCTTTGGTGAAATACGAAAGATTCATCGCAACAAGATTGGCGGGAAAGTCGCTGCCCGGCTATTCCAGGCCACTGGTGCGCATTGCCATGGGAGGTGTGGCGCTCAGTGTTGCCGTAATGATCATGGCGGTGTTTATCGTAACGGGCTTTCAGACCAGTATCCGTGACAAAGTATCAGGTTTCTCCGGTCATATTCAAATCACTTCCTATGACCTGAGTCAGGGTTATGAGGCTAAGCCGGTGAGCATGAAACAGGCTTTCTACCCTGTTTTTGCAGAGGTGCCGGAGATCACACATATTCAGGTATATGCTACCAAGGCCGGGATCATTCGCACGGGCGAACAGATTGAAGGTGTCGTTCTCAAAGGTGTTGGAAAGGACTATGATTGGTCTTTCTTTCGCAACGCTCTGGTAAGGGGGTATATGCCCGGGTGGGATGACAGCCTTCGCTCAGACGAGGTCGCTTTATCGGCCGTACTTGCCAGACGCCTGGATCTTGATACAGGCCAGGAGATCAGGATGTATTTCGTGGATGAAGGCGGAGGCAATATGCGGGGGCGTAAGTTCACGATATCAGGAATCTATGAGACAGGCCTGGAAGAATTTGACCGCATCTATGTGATGGGTGACATCCGGCATGTGCAGCGCCTAAATCAATGGACGGATGACATGGTCAGCGGTTTTGAAGTCTTTATCCGTGATTTCAGGCATCTTGACAGGGTGGGAGAGGATATCTATTATGCAGTGGGTCATGATCTTAACGCCCAAACAATCAGGGCTGTATATCCCCAGATTTTTGACTGGCTAAAGCTGCAGGATATGAATGTGATCATCATCCTGAGCCTCATGGCCATGGTAGCTTCCATCACCATGATTTCCATCTTGCTGATACTCATTCTTGAACGCACAACATTAATCGGAATACTCAAGGCCTTGGGTGCCAGAAACTGGAGTATCCGCCATATCTTTTTGTATCAGGCGCTTTCAATAACACTGAAAGGAATGCTTATCGGAAATCTGGTGGGCCTGTTCCTGGCCTGGTTGCAGTGGCAGTATGGCCTGATCCGACTGCCTCAGGAATCTTATTATGTGCCAGTGGTGCCGATTCGTTTTGATCTCATGGGATGGCTGATACTCAATGGCGTCACCCTGCTGCTGTCTATGATGATCATGGTACTGCCTACTTATCTCATCACACGAATACGCCCTGTAAAGGTGATCACCATGCGGTGATCAGTGCGCTTTATGCAACCCACATTCCTTGGTGTCAGGGTTTTCCCACCACCAGCGTCCGGAACGGATATCTTCCCCCGGCGCAACGGCCCGGGTGCATGGTTGGCAGCCGATGCTTGGATAGGATTGATCGTGCAAGGGATTGTAGGGGATTTTATGCTCGTGGATATATTCCCATACCTGGGATTCAGTCCACTCAGCTAGAGGATTCACCTTGATCATACCATTGCCCTCATCCCATTCCAGACTGGCAACATGACCCCTGGTGGCAGCCTGATCTTTGCGCAGACCGCAGATCCAGGCGTCCATACCGGCCAGTGCTCTCCTCAGGGGTACGATCTTGCGGAGATGGCAGCATAACTTCCTGTTCTCGATGCTGTCATAGAAGAGGTTAACACCATGGGTCTTTACCATTTCTTCCACGCTTTTATGTTCGGGAAAGTATACCTCAATCTTGATTTTGTACTTGCTGTTGGTCCGGTGGATCAGATCATAGGTTTCTGGAAACATCCTCCCGGTATCCAGTGTGAAAATCCGTGCCTGCTTATTGATCCCTGCGATCATATGTGTGATTACCTGATCCTCGGCGCCCAGGCTGCTGGCAAAGGCCACCTTCCCCCTGAACTCGGTCAGGAAGTAATGCAGGATTTCTTCAGCAGTGTAATAGGTGATGATTTTGGCGAGGTTGCGGATGATATGGCTGTCCATGTAGTCTAGGTATCAGTATGATATATGTTTATTCTTTCATGCAAATATATTGAAACAACGGGTCAAAGTGACAGTTAGTATGAACAATGTTGATTATTGAATGGCTTTCCGGATGCGGGTTAAGACACCCAGCAAATCAGCCACCTGGTCGAGCGGTAGCATATTGGCCCCATCCGATAAGGCACGGGCAGGTTCTGGATGCGTTTCAAGGAAGATACCGTCAGCCCCGGCAGCGATGGCTGCCCTGGCGATGGTTGCAATGAGTGCCGGCTGTCCTCCTGTCACACCTGAGGCCTGGTTGGGTTGCTGCAGGGAATGGGTGACATCCACAACGACAGGATAACCAAGTGATTGCATTCTTGGTATGCCCCTTATATCCACCACCAGATCGGTGTAACCAAACTGGGTACCCCGCTCTGTTAGCATAATATTTGAATTGCCTGTGGAGCGGACTTTATCAGCAGCAAATGCCATGGCTTCCGGTGAGAGAAACTGGCCTTTTTTAATGTTAACTGATTTCCCCGTCTCTCCGGCAGCAATCAGTAAATCAGTTTGCCTGGACAGAAAGGCCGGTATCTGGAGCATATCGACATAGGGTGCTGCCAGCTTTGCCTCTTCCGGGCTGTGGATATCTGTAATCACAGGAATCATGTATGCTTCGCCAATGGCTTGAAGGATTTCGAGCGCACGCTGGTCCCCGATGCCAGTGAAGGAATCCAGGCGGGAGCGATTGGCTTTTCTATAAGATGCCTTGAAAATCAATGGAATATCAAGACTGTCGCAAATCCCAAGCAAGGTCTCGGCAATCGGGAATCCCATTTCCTCATTTTCCAGGACACAAGGACCAGCGATGAGGAAGAACTGTCGACTTTCAGAATATATTTGATCGGATAGCATGGTCATATGTTGTTGTTTTACAGAATGTTAACCTTATTGCTTTTATTTCGATTACAAGAGTGCTGACACCTAATATCTAATAGTCCATCGAAGGCACTTATTAAGAGTTCTAAACACATGCTCATCACCAAGCATATTTGTTTTTCCACCATTGCAGCAATCTTTGCCTGATCTCCTGTTCCCTGGCGTTAGACTGAGGTTTGTAGAATACCCGTTTTTCCAGCCCGCCTGGCAGGAACTCCTGTTCAACAAAATTCCCCGGATGATCATGGGCATACTGATATGCTTTACCGTAGCCGGATTGTTTCATGAGTTTGGTTGGTGCGTTCCGAAGGTGCAGGGGAACAGGCAGGTCGCCCTTTTCGCGGACTTGCTGAATAGCAGCATCGATAGCAAGGTAAGATGCATTACTTTTCGGGCTGGTTGCCAGATAGATGGAGACCTCAGACAGAATAATCCTGGATTCAGGCATCCCGATGGTATGAACGGCCTGAAAACAGCTTTGGGCGAGCAAGAGGGCATTAGGATTTGCCAGACCAATATCTTCGGCCGCCAGAATCAGCAACCGCCTGGCAATGAATTTTACGTCCTCACCACCTTCCAGCATACGGGCAAGCCAATAAACCGCTGCATTCGGATCACCACCACGTATTGATTTAATAAAAGCTGATATGATATCGTAATGCATCTCTCCCTGTTTGTCGTACAATGCAAGGTTTTGCTGTACGACTTTCAGACATATCTCGTCGGTGATCCGGATCTCTCCGCTCGTATCAGCCATCAGGTGCTTGCTGACTAGCTCAAGGGCATTATACAGTTTTCTGGCATCTCCTCCGGACAAGCGCAGCAGCGCTTCGGTTTCTGCCAGGTCAATCTTCTGTCCATGCATTTGTTCCAGACGTTGCTGCCCTTTTTGCAACATCGACAGGAGGACTTTCTCCTCAAGGGGTTTCAGAATATAGACCTGGCACCGGGACAGCAGGGGAGAGATAACTTCGAAACTTGGATTTTCGGTGGTGGCACCCATCAGCGTGATGATACCTTTTTCAACTGCACCCAGCAGGCTGTCCTGCTGACTTTTATTGAAGCGATGAATCTCGTCGATAAACAGGATAGCACCTGAAACATCCTCAGCATGGGCGATCACTTCCCTGACATCTTTTACGCCTGAACTGACGGCACTTAGCGTAAAGAATGGCCGGCCCAGCGAATGTGCAATAACCGTAGCCAGGGTGGTCTTTCCAACCCCGGGAGGCCCCCATAAGATCATACTGGGAATATTACCCGTCTGGATACTCTGGCGTAAAATGGCGCCTTTACCAACCAGGTGCTCCTGTCCCAGATAATCATCCAGGGTCCGGGGACGCAGTTGCTCTGCCAGAGGTATGTGCTTCGCGTGATCCATGATCCCGGTTTTTCTGCTGTAAAGGTAGGTAAATGGCCTCGTTTTCCTTTCCTATCTTTGTTGTATGAAGTTACTCATGTGGTATTGTGCCCGTTTTGCTTTTCTTCCAGCTCAGAAGGCACTAGAAAGTGCTGATTCACAGCATGGTAGAAAGGAGTATTTCGATGCAGCCGTTGGCTTTATTCATGCTGAAGCGGACGATATGGAGAAGGCGGCGGAGGTAGAAAAAAAGCTGCTTAAAAATCTGAAATGGATTGCCGGAAAAAACAACACCCGCCTGATTATCTTACATTCATTCAGTCACTTATCCGAATCAAAAGCTGATCCAGACTGGACCAGGGAGCTGTTTAACCGGGTACAGGAGCGATTGGAAGCCGCAGAATATCATGTGACCCAGACCCCTTTCGGGTGGTTTCTTGACCTCGATATGGCTGCACCGGGACACAGCCTGGCCAGGATTTTTAAAGCTTTTTGACCGATGTCACCGCTAGGCTGTAATACACTAACTTTGCCAGTCTAACCAATTTAATCTCATTTCATTTGACTTTTATAGATTTTGAGTTTGACCCGCGAACCCAGGAGGGCATTGATGCGATGGGTTACGTTCACCCTACGCCCATACAGCAGCAGGTGATCCCAGCAGTTATCGCCGGCCGTGATGTTATGGCAACGGCCCAGACAGGAACGGGAAAAACAGCTGCTTACCTCTTACCTGTCATCGACGGGATCGTGAAAACCGATGATGCAGATCATCACATTAAGGCACTTATCATTGTGCCGACGCGAGAGCTGGCGTTGCAGATCGACCAGCAGGCCGTGGGTATGTCGTTCTTCTGCGGGCTAAGCTCGGCCGCGATATATGGCGGAGGTGAAGGCGTTGACTGGGACAGGCAGAAAAGGGCCATTATGCAGGGCACTGACATTATCGTTGCCACACCGGGACGGATCCTGTCGCACCTGAGACTGGGATATGTCGATTTCAGCAAACTCAAGTATTTTATTCTGGATGAAGCAGATCGTATGCTGGATATGGGCTTTCATGAAGATATCATGGATATCCTGAGTTACATTCAAGGAAGCAGGCAAACCTTGATGTTTAGCGCCACGATGCCATCAGAGATCAGAAGCTTGGCTTCCAAGCTCTTACAGAATCCGGCAGAAATATCGATAGCACTTTCGAAACCGGCTGAAGGCGTACTGCAGGCTGCCTATGCCATAGATGATGCGCAGAAACTTAAGCTCCTGACTCACCTGATTCAAAACAGAGATCTTACATCCATTTTAGTGTTCTCTGCTACAAAAAGGGCTGTGAAGGAGATTTCCCAACTCCTGAATAAAACAGGCATGCTGGTTAGGGCGATTCATTCGGACCTGGAGCAGCGTGAGCGCGAGGATGTACTGTTGTCGTTCCGAAACAGGCAAACGCAGGTCCTGGTTGCCACGGATGTGCTTTCCAGGGGTATTGATATTGAAGGGATTGATCTGGTCCTGAATTATGACGTGCCTCAGGATGCGGAAGACTACATCCACAGGGTGGGGCGTACGGCGCGAGCTGAGGCGACCGGCCTGGCCATCACCTTTGTCAATCCAAAAGACAGCCATGCTTTCAGGAGAATAGAACAACTCATGGAACAAAAGGTAAGGATGCTCCCCTTGCCGGAGGGCTTCAGTCCTGTGGCCTTGCCAGACGGGAGCCGGAAACGATCCGGAGGTCAACACTCATTCAAGCGACGGCCGGCATCTGGTAAAAACAACCAAGGTCGCAACAGGTCTGGCCGGAGGTCAACAGGGGGCAATCAAAAGAACTCAAATTAGGTCTTTAGGCATATCCGGATCAATATCGATGGCCCATTCCAGCAGTCCGTCGCGGAGGGCATACACATCCTGTACGCCATATTCCTCACGCAAACTGCGTACAATCTGGGTGCTCTTAATACCAAAGCGGCAGTAGACGATCTTCTTACCTTCCGGCGGGAGCTGGTCAAGGCTGTCAAAAAGCTTGTCCTTGGGGATATTAATGGCTCCGGGGATACGCACCAGTTCAAAATCAACCGGTGGACGAATATCGATGAAATGCACCACCTCCCCTTCGTCAAGGAAGGCCTTCACTTCAAGGGCTGTCAGTGCTACTTTCATCAGAATGGCAGATCATCACCATCAGGGAGAAGAGGCTCCAGCGGTTCGTCGGGCGCCTGCGCCATTGCAGGGCGACTATCCTCTGTGGTGATTGGCTGCACCCGGAATGCTTCCAGGTTGGTGAAGTAAACCGGCTCTCCATCTTTTTCCCATTTCCTGCCTCTGATCCTGAAGCTTATCAAGACATTAGTTCCTTCATTAATCCTGTCAATCAGGCTACAACGATCCTGGGTTAGCTGAAAACGGATGTAGTCCGTGAACTCTCTCCCATTGGCTGCTTCACTATGTTCAATGACAAATTCACGCTTCCTGAAGCTGGGATTTACTTCATTCACCGCGAATTTATGTACCAGTTTTCCCTGAATTTCGAATGACATAAAGCAATACGGTTTTCAGCGCAAAGATAGGGTTTCCAAAGCAGGAAATGCAATACGGAAACTGGATGTGTAGCAGGCTCATGAATATTTCTTAGTGCTGCATTGAAGTTGTTATTTTCTCAAAGGTCTGTTATTCAGAGATTAAGAATAATTGTAAATTTCAAATCAGTAAATTTGTTTGGAATAGGTAAACTATATTTGCCGTCAATTGTCTTATAGAAGTCTTCTATATAGACGCAGTCACAATGTTTCATTTAGAATAAGCAGCGCATGTTGTTAAAAATCGTAAGGAGTGGTTTGTTTCTGGGATTCATAACCATGGGATGGATGAACGGGATATCGCAACCGCAGGGAAATGGGAACAGACCACAAGGAGAAGGAGAAGTCTCTGGTAAGGTGCTGGACAAAGTTTCCGGCAAGCCGGTAGAATACGCGAATATTCTGATTTTGAGGGAACGCGACTCGGTCATGGTCACGGGTGGGACAACCAATATTCACGGGGCCTACCGCATAACCAATGTTCCCTTTGGCCGGTACAGGCTGGTCGCCAATTTTATTGGCTTTGAGAAAACGTCGGTTCCGGGGATTATGGTAAACCCCAAGTCCACCCAGGTTGTTGTGCCGAACATTCTGTTACAGCCTTCTGCCATTAGCTTGCAGGGAGCAGAAATTACTGCAGAAAGGGCCACTTATGATTTTCAGATTGATAAGAAAGTAATCAATGTCGGGCAGGATATCATCGCCGCCGGCGGTACAGCAGTGGATGCCCTGGCCAATACACCCTCTGTCGATGTGGACATCGAAGGCAATGTTTCGCTCAGGGGGAGTGGTAATTTCACTGTTCTCGTGAACGGGAGGCCGTCCGTTTTGTCGGGCAGTGATGCCCTTCGCCAGATACCATCCAGCGAGATTAAAAGTATAGAGATCATCACGAATCCCTCTGCGAAATATGATCCGGAAGGAACAGCCGGTATCATCAACGTCATAACCCGAAAAGCTCAGGAAGGAGGTCTAAGCGGCGTACTCAATGCCGGAATAGGCTCATATAGCTCATACAAGGGTGACTTTCTCCTGAATTACAGGACCAGCAAGTTTAACATCGCGGGTGGTATGGATTTCCGGGATGAGCATTGGCTGGGTAAGCGTACTTCTGAGCGCATTATTACAAGGAATGATACCGCTACTTTGACTGATTTCAGCGGCGGACGGGATATGTCGCATAGAACCTTCGGAGGCAATCTTGCTGTTGACTGGACGGTAAGTCCCCGAACAACTCTGGGCGCAGGTTTTAAAGCCGGTTCCTTTACTTTCTCGCGTGAAAGTGAGGCGGAGAATTTTGAACGAACCGATCCGGCAACCACTTCATATTATTATGTCACCGAAGCTGAAGCACCCCGCACCCGGAATTTTTATGAGACTAATCTTTCCATGCGGCACAACCTGGCCGGTGCAGGTCACAGGTTGGATGCTTTCCTCTACTACTCGTCCAGCCGCAGCGAGAGTGATGACAAATCCACGGAGTGGCTGTCCAACAGCGACTTCACTAAGCTGGGCGATCCTATTTACGAAACATCAGCCCTGGAAGAGGGGGACGATGTGCAGGCCCGGTTTACATTGGATTATATCCGGCCTGTGAAAGGAGGCAAACTGGAGGCAGGATTCCAGACGCGCATGGAAAGAGACCAGGAAGATTACAAATTCCGTGAAAGACTTGCCAGCGGAGGGTGGGACGATAACCTGGAACTCTCCTCTGCAACCGACTTCTATCAGGATATTCATTCAGGTTACCTCACCTTTGCTAATGCTTTCAAAGGAATTGATTATCAGTTAGGTTTGCGGGCTGAATATACAGACAGAGCCACCAAAGCCATTGAGGGAAGCCTGGATACTTCTCTCGTCAGGATGGACTATTTTCCCAGCATTCATCTTTCCCGAAAACTAAAGAATGAACATCAGGTGCAGGCTAGTTATTCACGCAGAATCAACCGCCCCAGGGGTTGGGACCTGGATCCATTCATCTCCTATATGGAGCGGGGTGTCTACCGGCAGGGAAATCCAGGCTTGAAACCAGAGTATATTGACTCCTGGGAGTTGGGCTGGTTGAAGAAGTGGGGAATGACCTTCCTGACGGTTCAGGGATATCATCGCGTTACAACAAATATGATCACGAGGGTGTTAACTCCTTATGCTGAGGATATTATCCTGCATACTGTTGAAAATCTGAACAAAGATTTTTCTACAGGTGCCGAGGTAATGCTGAACATGGAAGTCAACTCTAATCTGACCCTGAATGCCTCTGCCAACCTCTACCACTACCGCCTGGAGGGGGAATTATATGAGAGCAATGTGGATAAGGAAAGCACCAACTGGAACGCACGGCTGAACTCCACCCTGAAGATCGCCAAAGGAACACGTATACAGGTGCGGGTTGGTTACCGTGGACCTTCGGTTGTTGCGCAGGGCAAGGTGGCAGGTATGATCACGAATGAGCTGGCCTTACGTCAGGACCTGCTCAAAGGGCAGGCCAACATCGTACTGCAGGTCAGAGACCCGCTGGGGACCATGAAAAGAGACTACACGGTCGAGAGCCTGAACTATTACGAGCACCTTGTAATGAGAAGGCTAAGTCCTTCTTTTAACCTCGCCTTTACATACCGCATCAATAATTACAAGCCCAAAAGAGATGTGGAGCGTGGCAACCAGGAAGAAGGTGGGGGCGGTGGCGATATGGATATGTTCTGATCCGGAATAAACCTGCCTTAATCTTCGACTCCTGTTTACCCTTCGATCCAGAATCGGGCTGGATCTTCTTCTCCTTCCCAATAGCCAGGCTGATGCTGCCTGTCGAACATGATCATATCGGGAAGTATACCAGTCTTATGTGTATCGGGATAAGTGATGGCATCCAGTAATCCTATCGCCCTGATGTCCAGATATTCAAGCGGTTGATCACCATCGTTATAAACCTGATGGGCACCCTGAGGTCCATAAGGGAAAAAGACGATATCACCTGCTTCAATGCGGCATGAACCCTCCGCATGCCGAAGGGCTCCACTACCTGAAATGATTAAGAACAGCTCTTCTGCTGCATGATGATAATGAAATGGGAATGAGTATTTCCCAGGAGGTAGCTTGCGTATATCAAACGAAAGTTGTCTGGCACCGGCCTGGTTCCATAATCCCTGGGTGGTTAGTATGCCATAATGGGCATGTGGCGAAGGCAGCGTCGTGTATGCCTCCGTACTGGATTTGAAAATGCGTACCATAGGCGTGTTATTGAATATGCAGTTGTTTACTTTTTAAATACAAAGTATACAGCTAGAATAATGAATACGAAGGCAATGATATGGTTTACACGAAGTGTCTCATTTCTGAAAGCAACCAAGGTAAACACAATGAATACACTAATAGATATGACCTCCTGAATTACTTTAAGCTGGACAAGTGAGAATGGACCGCCATTCCCGGCATATCCGATGCGGTTGGCAGGAACCTGAAAGAAATACTCAAACAGGGCAATACCCCAGCTAATAAAAACGATGCTGATGAGACCGAGGCTTTCCAACCTGCTTAGCGATTTGAATTTCAGGTGACCATACCAGGCCAGGGTCATGAAAGCATTGGAAAGGATCAGCAGGCTTATGGTTGTGAGGGCTTTCATAAAGTCAAAAGGTTTATGGCAAATGTAGGAACCTTGCGGTTGCTGACATTCTAAAAAAGAAAATCCCCGTTGAACAAGTTGTGTTCAACAGGGATTCTCAAAGTATAAGGAGACTGTTATTTCTTGCTGAGGATATCCCTTATTTCAGTAAGGAGTTTCTCTTCATTGCTCGGTGCGGGAGGAGCAGCCGGAGCTGGTGCTTCCTCTTCCTTTTTCTTCAAGCGGTTCATGAGTTTGATCACCATGAAGATGGCCCATGCAATGATGAGAAAGTCGATCACGACCTGAATAAAGGTACCGTAGTTGATGCTCACAGCTTCGCTGGTGATGGCGCCGCTGGCATCCAACACTGCATCTTTCATAATGAATTTGAAACTGGTGAAATCCATTCCGCCCAGTAACATTCCGATAGGAGGCATCAGGATATCGGTCACAAGGGAGGATACTATTTTGCCAAATGCTCCCCCGATAATGATACCAATCGCCATGTCCATCACATTGCCACGCATGGCAAATGTTTTAAATTCTTTCATCATTGACATAATGCAGGATTTTTTTGGTTAGACCTACCAAATTTAGGTAAACGGTTTCTTGATTGCAAGGTATTATTTTTCCTCATTGTCCGGCGGACCTTTTGGCTGTGATGCCAGGTGTGTATCTGACCCCAAGCCTTAGGGAGGAATATGCGTAGTCATGAAAGCCTTGCTGCAGTTTGATGAAAAGCTGAATGTGTTTTCCTACCTTATGCATGGCGTTAAGTCGGCCAACCATAGGACGGTCACCATTGTCAAAATACCCATGGTATCCGCTCCATTCCACCCCGACATACCAGTTAGCTTTACCTGCTTTTGTACCCAGCGCATAACGGAATACATCATTTTGAAGGTTATCATCGCGGTTAACCTGCCAGGCTCCAAAGCCAAGGACGCAGTAGGGTTCAAGCCAGAAAGCCTTGTTATTCAATTTTTTACTGCATGCAAGATCGAATGCATAACCCGGCGCATCGCTGAACCTGGCCCCACCCAGGTTGCTACCGGTGGCAGTTCGCAAATGAATCCCAAGATTCATGTCTGGCCAGTTTGGGTGGTTTCTAGCAAGCCGGATGAGGGTGCTTACCTGCAGGTCTCCAATGGCAGTTCCTATGCCATCTTCATCTCTGGACCTCCTGGCATCCCGCGTCAGCGTGTCCATACGATAATGTTCCCACGTAACCATCTCCAAACCAAGTCCGGCTATCCCATTGGCAATCGGTATAAACAATGTTGTGAAGTTGTTTTCGGTCTTATCGCCTTCACTGCGGTGGATTTCAAAGGAGGTTGAGAAATGCAGGGAGGTGTCAACAATACCGTTGCGTGTTTCAGGGACGGGCAAGGCATTGGGACCCATAAAACCAGGCGAAAGGATGATGTACCGTGTCCAGTGTGTTACTCCGTCCCAGTTATGCTTTTGATTCCACCAGGTATAGTCCTGTCCATATAACCCTCGTCCGCTGAAAAGACTTAGGATTAAAAGCCCGCATCCGATGATATGGGATTGTGCTGATCTCATGGTCAGAATTTCAATTCGATGGCCAATTCATAAATCCAGCGGATCTGGCCATCCGTAGATTGACGATCGATCTGGGCGATGGCCTTGCTGTCATTCATAAAATAGTAAGCAATTCCCCCCATGGCGCTTGTGATGCCTGTATTGGCATGAAAATCATCCCAGCGGCTGAAAACAGCAAACCCGGAAGAAGGATACCGCAACTCTCCGAAAAAGGACATGCCTGAAGTCAGAATAGCAGCACCTGATTCGTTGATGAAGGTACCAGCTGCGTCGCCTTTCCCCCATACCTGCTGGGCTGTCAGAGATAAAAAGTTGTTTTCAAAGGACACGAATGCATGGTCAACCTTGAATACCGGAGAAGAACCGGTATTACCTTTTCCCCTTACCCCATGATAACTCACCTGGAAGCCAGGAATATGATCGGGTAGGGGTCTGATAGAAATCCGTCCCTCTATGGTTTTATTGCGGTTATTCTCAATGGCGTGATAGCCTCCGCCATTGTATATTCCGATCGCAAAACTGCCATACCTGCCGGGTAAGGAAGCAGCACTCCCCTTACGGTATTCGCTCTGAAGTTTCCCCCCCAGAAGGTCAACAAACGTGAACCCGAAATCGGCCGAGTTCATAATACGTTGCCGTTCAAGGAACATCATACCCTGCACCCTGTAGCGGTTGATTTTCTCTTCAAAGTCCAGCCACGGACGGTGAACCAGCCCCACTTCAACATATCCATCTCTCAACAAGGGGAAGGCATGCGTGTTGATCTTCAGATAGCAGTATTTCAATCGCATTTCAATATTGCCGGCATCCGTACCTTCCTCGTCCAGTGTAATGTCCTGCGTAAAACGGATGGAGAGGGTCTTGCTGAATTCCTTGGTAAACGTCAGGTATCCGCGTTTGAGGGTAAAATGACTGGTAAGATCATCTCCTTCGTCCTTCATCAGGTATGAAAGGAACCACTGTCCGCTGAATGCGCTGTTTTGCAATGCTTTATTCAGTACCTGCCTGCTGGTATCGGTTTCAGTGCCCCATGCGGCCGTGCTCATGACCACACTTGTCAGTAAGGCCAAACATATATTCCATTGTAAATGAAGGCTTAATCCCAACGGGAGGCCCGAAAGTCTTGTCATGCTTCTGCTTATTTAGACGGCAAATCAGCACAAATAAACAAAAAACAAGGATAGCCATCACCCTAAAGTGCGCCTGAAAGCTGCCTGGCTCGAAGGAGGTAGCTTTGATGTGCTTCTTTCATCCCACGGATACCACCAAAAAGGCCACTGCTAAGCCAGGGATCGATCAGCAGCGCTTCCCTCATCAGAATGCTTGGATATGAGGAGTATTGCCATTGCAAGGGGTGTTCGCACAGCAGATGAAGCACAGGCTGTTCATGTATCTCGCAGATCCGTTGCTTGATAAGGTAAGGAGGGACCAGGGAGATCTCTCCACTAAAAGACAGGATGGTGTTGTTTCTGTTCTTCTTCCGGTTCAGATGTGATTGATAATCAGTTTCAATGGGTAGGATGAATTTGGACTTAACATCCTCCTCATGTGCGTATTTTGGCACGTATAGCAGCATCTGATAGGTGTCATGCAATATGCAGTAGGCCAGCGGCTGCGTTTCAGGCAGCAAATGTTTAACCATCAATTGGATGAACTGGTTTTGGTCCCATGGATCTGAGAATGCGCGGTGCTGATAGACCTCATGTCGCGATACGAAGAATACATGACTGGCGGTGGGTAACATCTGTGTTTTCATCTCTCCCTCCATTAATCCAGGCCCAGGCTTCCTGGCATTTCAGAAGAATAGACGAAAAATGAGGGGCAAAACGGAAACCCCTGCCAAGATTTTTTTTGAATTAAAGGAAAGAGGCTTCTGTGTAAGGTGTTCTTCCCTCCTTATATATTAAACCGAAGTTTCCGGATCTCTTCCATCACAAATTCCGGATTGGGGTTTACCGGAAAACGGAGCACTGGCCTCAGGTAATGCAGTTTCTTTTCCTGCTTGAAACGGTCTTCGCCCCCGCCTGTGATATTCAGCATGATAAGATCATCATTGCCGACTCTTTTAGCCGCGGCAGCCGCCATCAGGCTCGCTGTTGCCACAGCAGCAGCAGGGTGGATATCAATGCCTTCGGTCTCCAAAAACAAGCCGGCGGCCTGGCGGGCTTCCTCATTGGTCACAGGAACAACGTCTCCGCCTGTGTCAAGGAGCGCATCATACAATCCGCCTGGGATGCTATATGGGGGACGGCGATTGGAGAGGACCTTTGCGTCGATGATTTCAACCTGTTGCCGGGCCAGATCGTCATCCAAAGGGAGCAATGCCCTGGAACCGGCTTTCCAGGCATCATGGATGGGAAGAAAAGGATGGTTTTGCGAAACAATGAGCCTCATCTTGTTCTGCCCGAACCGTCCATCGGCTATCAACCTCAGGTTGGCCTCCCAGGCTGCGATGGCGCCTGTTCCGCTGCCGATTGCCTGAAAATAGTATGCGGGGATGCGGCCTATTGTTGTAACGGCCGACAACACGGTAGTCCCCATGCCATCGCGCCTGGCCACATTTTTAGCACCACCTTCCGGCAGGAAGCCTTCGATCTGGCATGCAAGCTGTGACAGGTAGATGGCATCATAATAATCGCTACCTGCTTCGGAAACAATAAGCTTTACGTGATCCAGAACAGGAGTGTCAAACCATAATGCGTCGATGTTGTCCTCAGGAACACAGAGCAGAAGGGGAATATGGTTATCGGAGCATACCCTCGCAAATGACCTGGCAGTATTTCCGGCAGATGCCACAACCAGAACAGCTTTGTTGTCGGGCCGCAACCTTCCGCCAACGGCATAGGCTTCGGTTTCCTTGAAGGAACACGTGCGCATCAAGGCCCCCCTTTCAGGCCAATATCCACTGAATGTGATGTATAAAGCTTCCAATCCCAGTGCTTTACTGAGTCCCTGACTGCGGTAGGTTACCGGGGCCTTCGATCCGCTCAGCATACGGTGAACCGGAAGCCAGTCAGCGAAGCGATACAAACCATAATCGGGCCCTCGGTCGTCCAATTGCCGTTTTTCATATAAGGCGCGCAACAAAGAAGGAGGTAAACCTTCCGGCGGATCCAGCAGCCAGCCTGTGTCTCTTAAGATGTTCTCTGAATGATAG
Organism: Lentimicrobiaceae bacterium; assembly: GCA_018001695.1. Classification (GTDB taxonomy): domain Bacteria; phylum Bacteroidota; class Bacteroidia; order Bacteroidales; family JAGNHN01; genus JAGNHN01. Next base: position 1,695 of record JAGNHN010000024.1, on the reverse strand, counting down.
GGCTGCAGTGTATACCGGGTCCCTTCAAATCTCTCTTTCAGGTTTTCCATAATCTTGAAGCTGTTGCAAAGCTATAAAAAGCAACCTGTTTCGCCAATCAGGCCAGGTCATTATCATGACAGTATGAGAATCTGATTGTAATTAAATATTTTACGATAAATATTAATATGTAAATGCAACTCATTACTTATGTACTTTTGCAGCCTGAACTTAATTGGCGTAACGAGGAATGGAAGCATTGAATATTGGTGGGTTAAGAGTATCCATTCCCATTATCCAGGGGGGTATGGGCATCGGCATTTCGATGTCGGGACTGGCTGTGGCCGTTGCCAATCAAGGGGGTGTTGGGGTGATCTCTGCAGCGGGACTTGGGCTGATTCACCGGAATCCGACGCTGGATTTCTTAGAAAACAACATAGAAGGCTTAAAGCGGGAGATCCGGCTCGCCAGGGAGAAAACTAGGGGTGTGATCGGTGTGAATATCATGGTAGCCATGTCGAATTTCGCTGATATGGTACGGACAGCCATTTCTGAAAAAGTGGATATCATCTTCTCGGGGGCCGGCCTTCCCTTTGATTTACCCGCCTTTCTTAAACCGGACAGTGTGACGCGGCTCGTTCCTATCGTTTCCAGTGGTAGAGCTGCGCGTATTATATGTGAGAAATGGAAATCCGTACATAACTATCTGCCAGATGCCATTGTCGTGGAAGGTCCTAAAGCCGGTGGGCATCTCGGATTTAAGCACGGCAACATCAGTGCCGAAGAATATTCACTTGAGCACCTGATCCCGGAAGTGGTCAAAGAAGTGAATATCTTCGAAGAGACTTACAACAAGGAAATTCCCGTCATCGCTGCCGGAGGTGTCTACACGGGCAGTGATGTCTATAATATCATGCTGAAGGGAGCAAAGGGGGTTCAGATTGGAACACGTTTGGTAACCACAGAGGAATGTGATGCATCTGCGGCTTTTAAACAAACCTATATCGATGCAGTGCAGGAAGATATGGAGATTATCAAGAGTCCTGTGGGAATGCCAGGACGTGCCATCCGTAATGAATTCATCGATAGGGTCAAGGAAGGGAAAACCAAGCCGGTTAAATGCCCTTACCATTGTATCAGAACATGTGATGTGACAACAACACCCTACTGTATCGTCAATGCCCTCCTGAATGCCTATAAGGGAAATATGAAACAAGGTTTTGCTTTTGCCGGGTCCAATGCTTTCCGGGCTACGCGCATCACAACCGTAGCCCAGGTGTTCGAGGAAATCAAGCGGGAATGGATTGAGGCGCAACAGCCTTCATCCTGAACAATGCATTATCAGCAACTCAGTCGTCTTCAAGAAGCACCCGGCGGGCTTTCGCATGCCAGCCTGGATGTGGTTTTACCCGGGTGAAGCTGTGGTATCCTGTACTTCTTCGACCGGGGTTTGTTTGAGCCAATGGGCCATTCCCTGGTTCACTTCCATCGACAAAAATCCTTCCACAGCATAAACCTCATCTTCACCATCCACTCTCACATAGGATAATCCTGTTCTCGCGCTTTGATTAAACCCAAACCGCCCGATGTACAGGCTTGCCAGGGTACGATCTGCACCAAAAATCTGAATATGGGTACTGCTGGTGTCATCCACTTGAAAATCATGCCATTTTTCTGTCTGGGTAGCAGCGAGTCGCTGCACCTTCAGGTTGCGGA
>JAGNHN010000023.1 GCA_018001695.1 Lentimicrobiaceae bacterium | reverse complement strand
ACTTCCTTAATCTTATTTCCTTTATCGAAGACCACGCCATAGAGGAGTTTGCCATCCTGATCCCAATAGCTCCATTTGCCGTGTTTAAAATTCTCAAGGTAACTGCCTTCAGCTTTCTTTTTACCGTTGGCAAAGTATTCTGCCCAATAGCCTTCCGGGCGCCCATCCTTGAAGGTTTGTTCGCGCGAGATGATACCCTTGTCGTCATAATATACCCAACGCCCATGCTGGACGCTCATGCGGTAGGCCCCTTGTTCTTTGATGTGACCACTGAGGTACCATTCTGTCCAGCGACCGTTTTTCTCTCCCCGCTCAAATGCGCCACTTGATTTTTGCAATCCATTATCATACCACCATGAAGCCAATCCGTGCCGCTGACCTTTTTGATAATGAACTACATATTGTTTTTTACCATCCGGATACCAGCCTTCCCATTTGCCATCCATGCGTCCCATTTCAAAATGGCCCTGGTCTTTTAGTCTACCATTTTCGTACCAGGATTGCCAGAACCCATGCTCCAGGTCATTGAGAAAAGGGCCTTCATGGTCTTTCCTCCCTGATTCATACCAGGTGATCCATTTACCCTGGCGCTGTCCCTGACTGAATTCCCCTTCCTTCCACTTCTCACCAGTGTCGTAGTAATATATCCAATGACCTTCCTGCTCGCCGGCCAGGAATCGTCCTTTACTGCCCGTCTGACCATTGGGATGGTAAAAGGTCCACAGGCTGTCCTGCAGATCATTCTTAAGGAACCCTTCCATCTCAGGTGTACCAATTTCATAATACCAGACAGCAGCTCCGTTGAGGCTGTCATTAAGATAGGTCGAAACGAAGGAGGGCTTCCCGTTTGGATGATATTTCGTCACCGGGCCTTCCCGTTTTCCATCTTTCCATATCAGCTCTTCTTCGAGCTGGCCATCCGGATAGTAGTGCTTCCATGTCCCAGTGTTTCCGGACGGCAGGATGCGGCCCTGGACTTTGGGTTGTCCGCCTGGGTGCCATTCCCGGAAATCGCCGCTGGCATAATCCATCTCTTTGTGCAGGGCGTTATTTTCATACCAGAATTTCCATACTCCGGAACGTTCTCCCATGTTAAAGGTTCCCTGCGACCAGAGTTTTCCATCAGGATACCAGTATTTCCATTCCCCGTGTGGGAGGGTATCCCGGATGGGCCCTTCGCTTTGCTTGATATCTTTGTTCCACCAGGTTGTCCGGATGTCCTGAGCCGGAAGCACCAGGCAAAACAACAAAGCCAGTCCAGGCAGTAACCACCTCAGATGTGAGGTCGTGAGCGGATAGGTCATAGAATCAGTGTTTGCGTTCGGTAGTATAGATAACAAGCTCTTCCAATCCCCGGCGGTTGGGGCCTTCGGGAAATTCTCTGAGCAGCAGCAGTGCGCGGTTACGGTATTCTTCCATCTTCTGTTGCGCATAGAGAATGCCTCCCTGGGTATGCACCAGGTTTACGATTTCTCTGACAGCGGCCCTGTCGCGGTTGTGATAGCGTATCATACGGATCAGCCTTTTTCTTTCACCTGGGCTGGACTGATTGAGCAGGTGTATCAGGGGGAGCGTCATTTTTTTCTCCTTGATGTCGCCCCCTTTGGGTTTGCCGGTAACCTGGCTTTCGCTAAAGTCCAGCAAGTCATCCTTTATCTGGAAAGCCATGCCTGCCAGTTCACCGAAGGCATGCATTTTTTTTACAAGGTTTTCATCCTCACTGGAAGACCTCGCTCCACTGGCGCAGCAGGAGGCGATGAGCGAAGCCGTTTTCTTGCGAATGATTTCGAAATAGGTCTCCTCAGTGATGTCGAGGCTGCGGGATTTTTCGATCTGCAATAATTCACCTTCGCTCATCTCCCGTGTTGCTTCAGAAACAATCCTCAGAAGGTCGAATTCTCCGTGGTCAACAGCGAGCAACAACCCACGGGACAGGAGGTAATCGCCGACAAGGACGGCGATTTTGTTTTTCCAAAGTGCATTCAGGGAGAAGAACCCCCTTCTTTCATAGGCATCATCCACGACATCGTCGTGGATCAAAGAGGCTGTGTGTAATAATTCGATAAGAGAAGCGGCCCGGTATGTCGTCTGGTTGATCTCCCCGCACAGGCCGGCGGAGAAAAAGACGAACATGGGGCGCATCTGCTTGCCCTTGCGGCGTACGATATACCTCGTGATTCTGTCCAGAAGAGCCACACGTGACTGCATGGATTCTCTGAAAAACGCATCGAATTCCGCCAAATGCCCTGCAATGGGGCCCTTGATATCGTCCAGCTTGCTCATCCCTTGATCAAAGGGTCAAAGTTAACGCAAAATGTTCAGGCTGAGCATGGCTTTAGGTACAGCATCATATCGAAATATTAGTTTACCTTTAGATGCTTAATCGCTAAGGAAATGACCGGATTCCTCTTCAACGAGATCGTGTTTGGCCCTGTCAAGAGCCGTAGGCTGGGGGTCTCTCTGGGCATCAATCTTTTGCCCACACATTATAAGTATTGTACTTACAACTGCATTTACTGTGAATGCGGTTGGAACCAGAAGCCATCGGTGGAGGACATACGGTTACCTACGCGACGAGAGGTATTTGACGCACTGGAAGCCAGGCTCGCCGACCTGAAGGTAGCCGGTCCGGCACCCGATGCCATCACTTTTGCCGGCAATGGAGAGCCTACGATACATCCTGAGTTCGACAGTATCATTGAAGACACACGGCAGCTCAGAGATAAATGGTTTCCAGATTCAGCCATTGGCGTGCTATCTAATGCATCCATGCTGCACAGGCCCAAAGTCCTGGAGGCCTTGCAAAACGTGGATATGAATATCCTCAAGCTGGATGCCGGTACGGATGCCATGTTCCGTCTCATCAATCAACCACCAGCCCATCTCAGCCTGGATAAGCTGCTGGATCAGTTTAAGCTCCTGGATGGCAACCTTATCATACAATCCATTTTCTTCAGGGGAAAATACAACGGACAGGCGATTGATAACACAACACCTGTAGAGCTGAAGGCCTGGGTGGATAATCTTCTGGCTGTTAAACCGCAATATGTGATGGTATATACTATTGACCGCGAAACCCCGGCGCGTGAACTGGAAAAGGTGTCCTTTGATGAGCTGCTGGCCATCGGTCGCATGGCGGAAGAAGCTGGCATCCCGGCCAAGGTCTACGGCTGATTTTGAACAAAAACGACCGGATCCGGTTGAGTGTTGTAAAACAATTAGAAGCCATGTGGTTGGAACAGGATGGTAGTCTTCAGCGTTCCTTTACTTTTCAGGATTTCAGTGAAGCTTTTGCATTTATGACAAGGGTGGCCCTGCTGGCTGAGCAAATGCAGCACCATCCGGAGTGGTCGAACGTCTATAACAGAGTCAGCATCCGTCTGACAACCCATGATGCCGGAAATACCGTGACCGAACTGGACAGGCGCATGGCGGCGCTCATCGACAAGCTGGTTTGAGTATGTTGAAATACCCTGCAGAGATATTATTGGCCTTTGGTGAGGCGATTGATGGACAGAAGACCTTTCTGGACTGGCTGATGAAAAACGGCTATCCCGAACTGGGGGCCTTGGCCACTGCGGTGCGTGGAAGTGAGGAAGCGTTTTTGTGGTTGATGAAACACGGCTATCCGGATCTGGCTGCCCTGGATTCGGCCATAGATGGCCGGGAAAAAGCCTACCATTGGCTAAAGCAACATGGTTATTCCTTTTATATCGTGTTTGCCGATGCCTGCCAGGGTAAAGAGCCAGCGCTGGTCTGGCTCAAGTCCCGTGATCTGGATATTTTTATCAGGCTTGCCCTGAAGATTAAGAAACTACGCGAAAGTCAGTACTTCGACTACCACAAATTACATTTCTGAAAATATTAGGATGGCCCCCAAAAAGCATGTGCGCAGCATTCACTGCGCACATGGATGGTTGTGATGGATTCGTGCTGCGGAAACCAGGATGGTTCAGCCCTTGTCAGCAAGCCGTATATCCACAACTCATACAAATAAGGCAACCTTCCTGGTAAACCATGTTCTCGGGATCACCGCAATCGGGGTTCGGACAGGTTTTCCGGGCTGCCTTGGTGCCATCGGGGATGTATTTCTTCAAAGCTCTTTCCACACCATTTTTCCAGGTGTTAATAGATTCAGAGCGTAAATCAAGGGTATTGACAACATGCACAACGAATTGCAGGGGCATGCCATGGCGGAGTATGCCTGAAATCAGTTTGGCATAATTCCAGTATTCTTTATTGAATGAACGGGAAAGGCCTTCCATGGTGACTTTGTAGCCTTCCTTGTCTTCGTACTGGAAGTCGTAGCGACTCTGACCCTTATCGAGTTTATTTTTAAAGATCCATCCTTTTTCGACCCAGGCCGGGACCCAGAAGTCGTCTGCTTTACCGGTAAAGATCTCGTAAGGGCGGCCATTGTACAGTCCGACGAAAGAGATCCACTTCTCATAGTCATTCTGGAATCGAATAACTTCAGCTTCCAGCTTATGTGGCCTTCTGGGGGCTTCAGTTTCAATGAAATCAGCCTCTTTCTTGGTTTCTCCGGAGACAAGTACACCGGTCCGGCTACCATCACGATAGACCGTCATTCCCTTACAGCCACTTTCCCAGGCTGTCTTATAGATCTGACTGATCATCTCCTCTTGCGTATCGGCAGGCACATTCACGGTGACGCTGATAGAATGGTCGACCCATTTCTGGACGGCACCCTGCATGCGCACTTTCGCAACCCAGTCGATATCATTGGCGGTGGCCTTGGCGTAGGGTGATATGGCGATGATCTCTTTCAGGGCCTCATCGTTGGCATGGCTGACTTCGTTAAGGTCGTAGCCGTTCACTTCCAGCCATGTGACAAACTTATGATGGAACACATTGTATTCTTCCCAGGCATCACCGACCTTATCATAGAAGGAGATCTGCACATCCTTATCGTTGGGATTGACTTTCCTTCTTCTTTTATAGCTGATGAGAAACGCCGGTTCTAAGCCGGAGGAGGTCTGGGTCATCAGGCTGGTGGTTCCCGTCGGGGCGATGGTCAGCAGGGCAATGTTTCTACGGCCATACTTCACCATGTCATCATAAAGCGAAGGTGATGCCTCACGCAGTCTGCGGATAAACGGATTATTGACTTCCCTCTCTGCGTCAAAAATTTGGAAAGGACCTCTTTCTTTGGCCATCGTGACGGAGGAAGAATAAGCTTCAAGCGCCAGGAGTTTATGTACTTCTACGGAGAATTGCGTCGCTTGTTCGGTTCCATAGCGGGTACCGAGTGCGGCCAGCATATCGCCTTCAGCGGTGATTCCCAGGCCAGTTCGCCTTCCTTGCAGCGCTTTGTCGCGGATCTTCATCCATAGCTTGCGCTCTATCCGTTTGATTTCCTCATCTTCAGGATCATCTTCAATCTTTTTTATTATACGGTCGATCTTCTCCAGTTCGAGGTCGATGATATTGTCCATCAGCCTCATGGCCTTACGTACATGATCTGAGAACCGGTCAGAGTTGAAAGAAGCTTCGGGGGTGAAGGGGTTATCTACATAGCTGTAGAGGTTAATGGCCAACAGCCGGCATGAGTCATATGGACAAAGCGGGATTTCACCACAGGGATTGGTTGAAACTGTCTTGAATCCTAAATCTGCATAGCAGTCCGGAATGGACTCATGGATGATATTGTCCCAGAAGAGGATTCCGGGTTCTGCTGTTTTCCATGCGTTGTGGACGATCTTACGCCATAGCTCGGATGCCTGTATGGTATTGGTGACGAGAGGATTGGCGGCATTGATCGGAAACTTTTGCTCGAATGTGGTGTCGTTTACCACCGCGCGCATGAACTCATCGGTCAGTTTAACACTGACATTGGCTCCTGTCACTTTCGTGGTATCCACTTTTGCATCGATGAAAGCACCGGCGTCCGGATGCTTGACAGATACGGTGAGCATGAGCGCACCTCTCCTGCCATCCTGCGCCACCTCACGTGTGGAGTTGGAATAACGTTCCATGAACGGCACGATGCCGGTAGAACGCAAAGCCGAATTCATCACAGGGCTGTTTCCCGGCCGTATATGTGATAGATCATGGCCGACACCCCCTCGGCGTTTCATAAGCTGTACCTGTTCCTGATCGATCTTGAGGATGGCACCGTAGGAGTCAGACGAACCTTCGTTACCAATGACAAAGCAGTTGGAAAGGGAAACGACCTGGAAGTCATTTCCTATCCCGGCCATTGGACTTCCCTGTGGAATGATGTAACGAAAATCCTTCAGCAATTCATAGATCTCCTGCTCTGACAGAGGATTGGGATAATGACGCTCTATCCTTGCCAGCTCAGAAGCGATCCGATGGTGCATGTCATCGGGATTGAGTTCGTAAAGATTACCTTCAGTATCCTTCAGCGCATATTTGTTGATCCAGACTTTGGCGGCCAGGTCATCTCCTTTGAAATAGGCTGTCGATGATTCAAGAGCCTCTTCATAGCTGTAAACACGTGTGGGCAATGGCCTGGGCTCCCATTGTGGGGCTGACACCGTCTTTTCCACTGCGCTGGCTTCCAAATTCTCCAAAACCAATGTACCTTGTCCCTCTATTTTTGGTCGCATACGTTTCTCCATCACCTTGTCATAAAAATCCTGGCGTGCCTGATCCTCCCTTACCCATGATTCCGGTTGACTGGAAGAAAACAGATCGTTCTCCATAGTGAATTGCCTATATAAAATGATTAATATTCAGAGTATTAGCCTAAGCCTAATGGGGCTGACAATCGAGTGATCCAAGATACACTCACCTGGCAAGCCTGGCAAAACACTTTATCAACAAAACCAGACGCATCCGACTTAAGAGGCTGAAATCAAATCGCTAATACCATAAATAAATCAGGAGGCCTTTGTCATTGCTGGTTTTCATTTTCTTCATGCAGGCTTAATGTATCATTAACATGCCAATACGGTTGAAAGCCATCCAGAAATATACATTCAGCAGGCCCGACGGTTCCGGAATCCTTGGTATTGTATCAATACAATGACAAGAGAGAAAAGGGATGCCCCGGATTCATTGATTTCATTGATGTTCAGGTAGTTTTCTTCAGAGCAGGCTTCCCTATCTATTGATATATAAGGCTTTTGGCGAGATGAATTGCTGTCGGTATTGTTTAAGGGTATATCTGGAAGGGGGATGCCGTGTGTTGCCGGTCTGCAAAGGTTTCCCGAGACAAGCTCTGTCTTGAAAAACTGATATTTTTCTGTTAAGGCATTGTTAAGTCTCATGAAAAAGCAGCCTAGGGCTCAAAATACCATCAGGAAAAATCAACCCTGCTAACAGTATGCTTGTTAATAAAGACAGAATATTCAGAAAATCAATATTATAGCTAAATATCCAGGCTGAGTGAAAGGTAGAATTTAGCTTTCTGGATGGATCTGTCCTCAATACCCCAGGCCCAGTCTGCCCGCAGGAAATACCCGAGGATACGGCTTCTGAGGCCAAATCCCATACCTCCAACCAAAGGATCTTTTTGTTCCTCAATGGTAATGGTGAGTGGCCCCTGGCTGATGATGCGTGTGAACAGGGAATTACTGCGGGCATAAGGATCCAGTCCATTCCAGGCAGTCCCGAAATCACCAAATCCAACGATCTGGAAATTGTTGAGGAAGTCGGATTTGATGGGACGATTGGCTAGATAGCGGAACAAAGGCATTCTGAACTCACTGTTGATGAGAAAGAAGCTGTTGCCATTCCGGATGTTTTGGTCAAATCCGCGCATATTGGTAGCAAGGGTCTGATAGACATACGGCTGCGACTTGTCGATGCGGGTACCCTGGTTGAATTTTGGGAATAACCAGTTATCCACACCGCCCATATAATATATAAGCTTGTTGTCGCCCATGGATGTGGACGCTGCCAGGCGGTTGACCCAGATAAAGGTGCGGTGAATGCGTGTAGAATGACGCATGTCGAAACCAAGAATAACAATATTGCTTCTGGCGACCTCAATTTGACGGTAGTACTCTGCGAAGGCCTTGGCGCGCATGCCATAATAAAGGTTGAGCCCGAATTCGCGACTGGCATCATAGACATATTCTGCTTTCAAACCGGTCCAGTTTCTGACCTGATCCGGTTCACTCAGGCTTTGTTCTCCGAGGGATAGAAACACAGCACGATCATTCCGGAGGATGGCGCTGCCTCTCAGACTGGCAACAGGACTGAAAGGCCACCGGAGCACATAGTGAAACTCATGGAGGTTATGCCTGACCAGGGCATATATGGGTGAGGAAACTTCTTCCTCAATGGATTGCCGGTGGAAGATCATTTCCTTGTCGAGCCGCTTGCGAAGGTTGCTGAAGCTGATCAGGTATTCATTGTTGTTGAGGCTGGCCGACAGCCTCACCCCTCCTGTGATGCGGTAATCTTCCAGGAGGTCCATCGCGCCGACCTGCAGCAGGGCATTGAGGCCAGGGTTGAGAAAGATCGGCTGGCCTGTTCCGCTGAAAGCCTGGTAGTTTGAATTCAAGAAGCTGAAATCGACCTGGCTGACAAGTTCATTGATGGTGTACCCGACATTGTAGTTCAGCTGCTTGGGGATTGTCAGTGGCGGGCGTTCAGGGCGAAGTAGCGCCCGACCACCGCTGGTGTCCTGACCTGTCGAATTCAATGAAATAAATGCCTGTTTGTCAAATGTGTAGTTGTTAATATCCACAGGAACAGGCTTAACCGGCAATGGCTCTCCCTCCCGTACCGTCTGGAATCGTTGTTTTACCTGCGGTGTTTCAGGAATTTCCTGAACTTCCTCCTGATCAGGTGCAAGCGTATCCGCCGGTAGCTTCTGCCTGAATTCAGTCAACGGCAGTGCTTTGGATAGCCCTTTTTCCGGGAAATCCTTGTTTTCCAATGACATCATATAACGCCCATCCTGATAAATGATCCTGACTTCCTGGCCATCGGAGGTAGAGATGTCATATTCCAGAATGCTGCGGTCCATATTGCTGACAGCGTTCACAGAAGTGAAGTAACGGTAATGTATGGTAGTGTCGATACGGCTGATCGTACTGTCTAACCTGCCAATATACCTGTTATAAATGCCATTCTCATCACTTAGAAAGCTGAATTGTCCGTTCGGATAAGGCCGCGGCATGATCTCGTCGCTGGATTGCGTTTGAGTCAGCCTCCTCAATACCTGTCCCTTACCACTTAGGTTGTACAGGAAAAGATCCCTGTTACGGGATGTTTCCCGCATGTTCGGGATGGATTCAAAACGTAAGGTATCATCCGGCCGGTTGGAGGCAAAGATGATCTGCCTGCCATTGTCCATATACCTGGGCTGAAGGTCGTCGTACACATCTTTCGTGATCTGGTCCAGCGTCCGGGCGGCAATATTGTAGATGAAGAGATCTGACTGGCCCTGCTGAACGCCGGATATAACAAAAGTTCTGCCATCAGGAGCATAACTGAAATCAACGATCTTTTCCAGCCTGAAAAGGGGCATACGGCTGTGCTGCCGGTTTTCAGGCTCAAAATAATGAAGCCAGATGCCGCCTTTCGATTCCAGAATAAAGGCAAGGGTATGTCCTGCCGGATGCCATGCCAGCAAAGGATAGGAATAGTCCGTCTTCTCATCCAGCTTGTAGCCTCCTCTGAAAATGCGGTTACTGCGCTCCTTTTGCTGGTCATAAAGCCATACGGTATACCTGCCCATCTCGTTGGTGGTATAGGCGAGAAACCGGCCGTCGGGACTGATCCGGGCATGGGTAATGGTCTTTTCAGGCTTGTATTTCATACCTGAAAAGATCTTCTCCGGAGATTCCGCCACTCCGTCCAGATCTGTATACTTCATGTCATAGTAAAGACGCCATTCCCGTATCAGGTTCTTATAGGAGGTGCCAAGAACATAGAGGAATCCGCTTTCCACATTCTTGGAGACCTTGGTCATGTATATGATATTAGGAATGGTCTGTGCTCCGTACTGTATCTCAATGTATTTCCACAAGGCATGCCCGGCATAACGTGCATCTTCACCGGTCAGCCGGTTATATTTGAGGTAGCGCCCGGAAATGATACCATCTCTGACGAAATTGTCTATGGTGGTGTTCCAGTCATCTGCCAGATAAGAAATCAAGCCCTGCAGGTACCAGTCGGGCAAGGTCAGCAAGGTGGCATTGGTTACCTGACTTGTCAGTGAACCACCGTACAACATTTCATTGAGCAGAACATTCGCAATACCATATCTTATCTGTCTTTCAAAACTTTTATGATCTCCATCAAAATACAGAATTACTTTATTACCAATGATATGCGTAACACCACCGGTGTTGTATTGCTGGTCACTGATCAGACCAATATTGCTCTGTTTAAGGTCAGAAAGGTTATTGTAGATGATAAACTGGATCTTTTCCCCGAGGCTGGTTTCAAGCCTGGCCTGCATGCGGGGAATCTGCATTCGGGCGTATTCTGCTGTAAAGATCGCCAGTTCCTTCCCATTGAGGTAAAAATAGGTTTCAAACTCATCAAACCGGAAATAAGACCAGAGGAATTCCCCGTATTGAACCCTGTTCTTACCAAAGGTCATCTGTGAGCCATTGTAGAACTGGGCCCTGAGCAGGGAAGGCAAGGAGATCCCGATCAGCAACCCCAGCGCGATTGCTGCCTGCTTTATCAACCTGACAGACCCTGTTCTTAGATGCATACCCAGTGTAAATCGGGATCCCAAAGATAATATTATTACTTGCTCCTGCTTTTGAACACTCCGCCTCATCATCACCTGCAAAGAAAAGAAGGTCATCCCATAAACAAACGGACCTTTGTTTGGTTAGCATTGCAGGACCAACTTTCTTTGCAGCGTCATTAATAACATACAGTCCAGTCCTGAGACATAACCTTACAATTCATGCACGTAAAGATTTTTGTTTTCAATCCCTTTCAGGTCAATACCTATCTGTTGTACACAGCTGAAGGACAAGGAGTTGTAATTGACCCGGGGATGAGTAATCCACTGGAAGAACAGGCCTTTCAACAGTATCTGGACCAGCAAGGCATCCGGCTGATTGGTGTCATCAACACCCATGGACATGTGGACCACATTGTTGGTAATAACTTTGTTAGGACGCAGTATGGTGTTCCACTATATGTGCACAAGGCGAGTGTGAATTTTCTCAGGCAGGCGCACGATCACGGGGCGATGTATGGATTCAGGATTCCTTTGCAACCAGTACCTGAGCAGTTTTTGGAGGAAGGGGATACCTTCAGCCTGGGCGAAGAGGAGTTGAAAGTAATTTACACCCCTGGCCATGCCGACGGCAGCATCTGTCTTTACGATGCAAAGGGTGCGCGACTTTTCTGCGGGGATGTTTTATTCAACGGCAGTATCGGAAGGACGGATCTCCCTACAGGTAATATGGGTCTGTTGCTGCAGGGAATCCGTGAGAAGCTGTTCTCGCTGCCATCACATACAGAGGTGTTTCCAGGACATGGGCCCCGAACGAGCATTGGCATGGAAATGCAGACGAATCCTTTCCTGCAGTAAGCACTCACTGGAGGCTGTACCTTATAGATACCGGCCTAGGTGTGGTCCTTGCGGATGAAATCGCTTTAATGTATACTTTTGAAAAAAACTAACCCATGAACAGTATGAAGGGCATTCTGACGATGGTGCTGATGGTGTGGTCATTGACTGCTTTCAGCCAGTCGATGAACCAGGTCCTGCTTGACCCCAGGATCGAAAAGGAAGTATTGTTGGGTCGCTGTGACCGATCAGGCCTGAAACTGCCAGTATTTGAAGCTTATTACACCCCTGAGTATGCCACATACGCTCCTGATGCTGAGATCATCAGCAAGTTGAAGCAGGTCGGGACCGACTGGCAGGTTCACATTGTACTGGGTACCTGGTGCAGCGATAGTCAGCGGGAAGTGCCTCGCTTCTATCGGATCATGGATGTATGCGGGTTCCCGGAACAGCTGATCACCATGTATGGTGTCGGAAGGGATAAGCAGGCCGGAGAATCGGATATTTCAGATCTGAAGGTCACGCTTGTCCCAACCTTTGTGTTTTTCAGGGAAGGGAAGGAAATAGGCCGCATCATCGAATCTCCCCTGACCAGTCTGGAGGAAGACATGCTAGGAATTCTGACCCGAAAGGAATGATGGTAACCAGGAGGCCGATGCAATCCTGACATAAAACGTTACATAATGTTTGTCACCTCCAAAATTGAAACACTTCGGAAAGAACTGAACCAGCAAAGGACCTCAGGTGGTCGCATCGGTTTTGTTCCCACGATGGGGTATCTTCACGAAGGCCATCTCGCCCTGGTAAGGAGGAGTAAGGCAGAGAATGGAACCACCGTTGTCAGCATTTTTGTGAATCCGGTTCAATTCAACAACGCGGAAGATCTGGAGAAGTATCCCCGTGATCTTGAGCGGGACCTTGCGCTTTTAGAGGGTGAGCATACGGATATGGTCTTTGTTCCTGAAACTGGGGAGATATATCCGGATGACCATCATCAGGTTTACGATCTCGGCCTGCTGGACACCGTGATGGAGGGTCTGCACCGTCCCGGCCATTTTCAGGGTGTTGCGCGTGTGGTTCACCGTTTATTTGATATCGTGAAACCAGACCGTGCCTATTTTGGCATGAAAGATTTCCAGCAGCTACAGGTGATCCATCGCCTTGTGGCGTTGGAGAAACTGCCGGTTTCAATTGTCTCCTGCGAGACAGTGCGGGAGCCGGACGGGCTGGCAATGAGTTCCCGCAATGTCAGGTTGGGCGTGGAAGAGCGACGGAATGCTCCTTTGATTTATCAGGCATTGCAGCATGCCATCCAATTGCGTTCAGTACATCAGCCGGAAGAGGTAGCAGCCAGGGTGGCGGACCGCTTGAAGGCCATACCAGGCTTTACGCTGGAGTACTTTGAGATCGCTGATGCCATGAATATGCAGCCTTTGAAGAACTGGCATGATTCAACAGCCGGTGCTGTGGGCTGTGTGGCTGGTTATCTGGGCGGCGTGAGGTTGATTGACAATGTGTTGCTTTAATTTGTAATTTTGCCCGGCTATGTTTATCGAGATTCTCAAATCCAAAATCCACAGGGCCACCATTACCGAAGCAGATCTAAATTACATCGGGAGCATCACCATTGATGAAGACCTGATGGATGCTGCCGGCCTGATCGAAAATGAAAGGGTTCACATTTATAATATACATAACGGGGAACGTTTCGAGACTTATGTGATCAAGGGCAGGCGCGGTTCGGGTGTGATCGGCATCAACGGCGCAGCAGCCCGCAAGGTTGCCGTTGGCGATCTGGTCATCATTGTTTCCTATGCCATGATGAGTCAGGAAGAAGCCAGGCAGCACAGCCCGGTTATCTTGTTCCCGGACGCCCATAATAAAGTCTGATCCAGTGAAGAAGAAACTGCTGTCAGCATTACGCCTGGTGTTTTTTCTGGGCCTCGGGTTGCTGTTTATATGGCTTTTCTTACGCAATCTTTCCCCCGAACAAAAGCAGGAAATCTGGGCTTCCTTCCTGGACGCCAATTACTGGTGGGCGTTGCTGTCTATTGTGCTGGGCATCATCAGCCACCTGATCAGGGCCATGCGATGGCACATCCTTTTAAAGCCCATGGGTTACAATCCCCGCATTGGGAATACTTTTTCTGCTGTTATGGTGGGCTATCTCGCGAACCTGGCCTTGCCGCGTCTGGGTGAGGTGACGCGCTGCACCATCCTGGCAAAATATGAAAAGGTGCCTTTCCAGAAGTCATTCGGAACGGTGATCGTTGAACGGGCTATTGACCTCGTGATTTTTGGATTGCTGTTTCTGATTGTATTGCTGGGCCAGTGGAGCCTGATCAAGGATTACGTTTTTGAGAAAATCTATGCACCCCTGGCCGCCAAGTTTGCCATACTTCAGGATGTTAGCCTGGTTTGGGCAGTTTTGGCCGCCTCTGCGGGAGTCCTGTTGCTATTTTTGATCATTTTTCGGAAGCGTTTTTCACACCTCAGCATCTACCAGCGCTTCAAAACACTGGTTTTGGGGTTTTGGGAAGGATTGCGCTCTGTGACACGCATCGAAAGGCCCTGGACGTTTATCTTCCAGTCTTTGCTGATCTGGGTCTTTTATTTTCTGATGCTGTATCTCTGTTTCTTCTGTTTCGTCGATTCCTCCTCGCTCGGCATTCCTGCAGGTCTGGCGATGCTTGTCTTTGGTTCGATCGGCATCATGGTGGTCCAGGGTGGTATTGGCATTTATCCTGCCATCATTGCTGAAGCAGCCAGTCTGTATGGCCTGGCGCTCACAACAGGGTATGCGCTTGGCTGGCTGGCATGGACGGCCCAGACAGTGATGATCATAGTTGCCGGAGGGATTGCGCTCGTTTTACTGCCTTTGAAGAATAAAACCAATGAATCATCTGCAGCAGCTGCTTGACAAGATCTTTTACCTGGGCCAGGCGGAAAAGCTGGCAATGATGTTGCGACGGGAGCACCGGATGACGGTATTTACCAATGGCTGTTTTGACATACTTCACAGGGGGCATATTGAGTATCTCAGCCGGGCCGCTGCAATGGGAGACCGCCTTGTGATAGGCTTGAACTCGGATGCCAGTGTCAGCAGGCTCAAAGGACCGGGAAGGCCTATCAATGATGAATCCGCCCGGGCCATGGTGCTGGCGGCATTGTCATTTGTCGATGCTGTGGTGCTTTTCGATGAAGACACACCCTATGAGCTCATCACCCTGCTCCGGCCTGATGTTCTCGTGAAGGGCAGCGATTACAGCCTGGACCAGATTGTCGGAGCAGATATTGTCCTTGCTGGTGGCGGGAGAGTTGAGACCCTTGACTATATCCCGGGTTACTCCACGACCGCCATCGAAGAACGCATCCGAAGCTCCCGTCAATAGTATCCGCCATGGCCAAGACCCGTACTGCTTTTTTCTGCCAGAGCTGTGGCGCCCAGAGTCCACGGTGGATAGGACGTTGTCCGTCCTGTGGTGAATGGAATACCTATGTGGAGGAGGTGGTTGAACGGGAAACTGCAGGCAATAAGTGGTCGCGTCAGACAGGGGCTGACAACGCCCGTCCTGTTCTTATCGAGGAGATCGACATGACGTCGCATCCAAGGTTGTTGACAGGGATGCAGGAGTTTGACAGGGTGCTCGGCGGTGGCATTGTCCGCGGCTCCCTGATCCTGATAGGAGGCGAACCCGGGATTGGCAAGTCCACCCTGAGCCTCCAGATGGCGATGCGAATGCGTGGTTCGAAAATACTGTATGTATCGGGGGAGGAAAGTGAGCAGCAGCTTAAGATGCGGGCTGTTCGCCTGGGTGAGGAGCACGGAAACTGTTATATTCTGACCGAGACCAGCACAAGCAATATCCTGCATTATGCACAGGAGATGAATCCTGATCTCATCGTCGTGGATTCCATACAGACCTTACAATCACAAAATATAGAATCCTCGGCAGGCAGCATTTCCCAGATCCGCGAGACGGCTGCCGAGCTGCAGCGCTTTGCCAAATCAACTGCGACACCGGTCATTATGATAGGTCACATTACCAAGGAAGGCCTCATTGCAGGTCCGAAGGTGCTGGAGCATATGGTGGACGTGGTATTGCTGTTTGAAGGTGAGCGGCATTATGGTTTCCGTCTGCTCAGGGCCAGTAAGAACCGTTTTGGTTCCGCAGCAGAGCTGGCGATTTTTGAGATGAGCGATACCGGAATGCGGGAGATCCTGAACCCGTCGGAGGTGTTGATTTCTCCGCACGAGGAAGCCCTGAGCGGCATCAGTGTGGCGACAACCCTCGAAGGCCTGAGGCCGATGCTCATCGAGGTTCAGGCCCTGGTGAGTGCTTCGGCTTACGGAACCCCACAAAGATCGGCTACCGGCTTCGATGTGAGGCGGCTTCATATGCTTTTGGCGGTGCTGGAGAAACGGGCGGGTCTGCGAAGCGGCAACCGCGACGTTTTCCTGAATATTACCGGTGGTATCCGTGTCGATGATCCTGCTACCGACCTGGCCGTGGTTTCTGCTGTGCTTTCATCCGCTGAAGACATTCCCATTCCCCAGAAAACCTGCTTTGCTGGCGAGGTAGGCCTGTCAGGAGAGGTCAGGGTCATCAACCGCATCGAACAACGCCTGGCTGAAGCTGAGCGGATGGGTTATGAAAGAATATTCATCCCACGTCATGCCGCACGCTCCATCCGGCAACAGGGAAGGGGGATCGAACTGATCCCCGTAGGTAGCGTGCATGAAGCTTTCTCCCGCCTTTTTGGCTGAGCGGGATGCCCGCCATCACGAGGCGTGAAATTCAGAATAAGCTGATTTTAAGATTAAATTTCCACGTTATCTGCTAGGGTTTGCAGAATAATTTGTTAATTTAGCGCCGGTTTTAAAGGGGGAATTCACGCTTCCCTGACCAAAACGAATTAGTGCGATAGGAGAGATGGCCGAGCGGTCGAAGGCGCACGCCTGGAAAGTGTGTATACCCCAAAAGGGTATCGAGGGTTCGAATCCCTCTCTCTCCGCATGAATCATTGAAATAACCAAAAACAAACAGATCTGAATTTCCTAACAAACACAACAGCGGATATGAAAAAACTGGTTGCCTTATTGTCAATAGCAGGTTTGCTGACCTTCGGGTTTTCTGGCATTATCATTGCCCAGGATGCTCAAGCCGATCAAAGTCAGCAGGTTGAAGCTACAGTTGACAGTGCTGTAGCTGATGAAGCTGTAGCAGAAGAAACACCTGCCGTAGATGAAACCCTGGCTGCTCCGGCAGAAGAAGCGAACTTTCACCAGGCTTTGAAAGAAAAATTCATTGAAGGGGGTGCCGGTTTCATGGGCATCGTTCTTCTTACCCTCATTTTTGGTCTGGCACTGGCGATTGAGAGGATCATTTACCTGAATCTCTCCAGCACCAATACCCAAAAACTTCTGAATAAAGTAGAAAGCGCCCTCAACAGCGGTGGTATCGCTGCAGCCAAAGATGTCTGCAAGAATACCCGTGGACCGGTTGCTGCCATCTTCTACCAGGGTATGGATAAGTATGACGAAGGCATGGAAATCGTGGAGAAATCCATCGTTTCTTACGGAAGCGTCCTGATGGGCCGCCTGGAAAAAGGTTTGTCCTGGATTTCACTCTTCATCGCCCTTGCACCGATGCTCGGGTTTATGGGTACCGTTATCGGGATGATCCAGGCCTTCGATGCCATCGAAGCTGCCGGTGATATCTCTCCCACCGTTGTGGCCGGCGGTATCAAGGTCGCGCTGCTCACCACCGTATTCGGTCTGATCGTGGCCATCATCCTCCAGATTTTCTATAATTACATCATCTCTAAAGTGGATACATTGGTGAATGATATGGAAGACAGCACCATCTCATTTATTGACATCCTCGCCAAGTATAACAACCGTAAATAACAACTGAAATCATGGAAAAAGTTGTTCATACTGTTTTCCGTATCGTCTCCTATGTCCTGATGGCACTGGCTGTCGTGTTCATCGCATGGATATGGATGAAAGGAGACACGGCCCTGAAGAATGATACCGGATTGCAGAACCAGATTCTCAATCCTTTTACGATGGTGACATATTTTGCACTCGGGCTGGCCGCCTTTCTGGCAATATTCTTCCCGGTTGTGTTCATCATCCAGAACCCCAAAAAGGCTGTCAGAACCCTGATTGTCCTTGGCCTTATCATCGTCGTAGGCTTTGTAGCCTACTCCCTGTCATCGGGTAACCTCGACAGTAACGTGCTGCAGAAGGCTTTCCGCGAAGGAAAGATCACCGAAGCCGGAGCACGCCGTGTCGGAGCCGCCCTCCTTGGAACATACCTGCTGGGTGGTGTAGCCATCATTACCGTACTTTACTCAGCTGTTGCTAGCATCATCAAGAAATAAAAACTTAGAATAATGGCAAGACCAGTTGGTGAAATCAATGCCGGGTCGATGGCTGACATCGCCTTCCTGCTATTGATATTTTTCCTGGTTACAACCACAATGGACGTAGACTCCGGGATCTCGCGTATCCTGCCTCCGCCCATTGATCCCAACATCAAGCCACCCGACGTTAAAGAGCGTAACATCTTTACGGTTCTTGTAAACAGAAACGACAGGTTGCTCGTTAAAGGCAAACCAGGAAGTCTAGAAACCCTAAGGGCTGAAGCAAAGGAATTTCTCAGCATTCATATCGATAATGAGCTTTTCCCTGAAGTTACCTTCAAAGAATTGCCTCATCTCGGTAATACACCCATTTCCAAAGGGATTATCTCCTTGAAGAACGACCGCGGTACCTCCTATGATATGTATATACAGGTACAAAATGAACTGGCGGCCGCAGTGAACGAGCTCAGGGATGAACTCTCTGTAAGTAAATTCGGTGTCAAATTCAAAGACCTCGTGGATGAAACGAAGATTGAAGCCATCCAGAAGGCAATCCCTGTTGCAATCTCCGAGGCCGAACCTGAAGATGTAGGAGGAAACTGATATGGCACGATTCAGAAAAAAGAAAGAAGGCGGAACCCCCGGGATCTCCACAGCATCCTTGCCCGATATCATTTTTATGCTCCTCTTCTTCTTCATGGTTACTACCGTGATGCGAGAAACCACACTCCTGGTGCGCATCAAAGCGCCTGAAGCAACGGAAGTCCAGAAATTGGAAAGAAAGTCGCTGGTGAGCTTTATCTACATTGGCCCACCAACCCGGCCTGAGATGTACGGAACCGATAGCCGTATCCAGCTCAATGATGCTTACCGGACTGTCGACGATATCCGGGAGTTTATTGCCATGGAAAGAGAAGCACGTGATGAGGTGGACCGCAAGTTCCTCACAACTTCGCTCAAAGTGGATGGAGAAACAAAAATGGGTATCGTCACGGATGTGAAACAGGAACTCAGAACAGCAAGCGCCTTCAAAATCAATTACTCTACACGCAAGAAGGCTGCAAAGACTGCAGGTATTTAGCTCTGTGTTAAGAATTCTAAACAGGAAAAGGCCGGGCCGTCAGGTTCCGGCCTTTTTATAAATTCATGAATGCAAACTACCTTTGCACAAAATATTGACCTATGCAAGAAACCACCCGGATGAACGTAGCGGCTCTTCTGAAATCTCAGGAGACAGGCATTCATATAAGCGTTAAAGGATGGGTCCGCACCAAACGCGGAAACAAACAACTCGCTTTCATCGCCCTGAACGATGGCTCCATTATCCATAATATCCAGATCGTAGCCGATCTCTCCAGGTTCGATCCTGAATGGATGAAGAAAGTACATACCGGAGCGTGTATCCATGTCACCGGTGTCCTGGTTCCTTCCCCAGGTCAGGAACAACCTGTTGAAATCCAGGCGGAAACAATAGAGGTATATGGCACAGCCGACCCTGAAACCTATCCTCTGCAGAAGAAGGGTCATAGCCTGGAGTTCCTCAGGGAAATTGCGCACCTGAGGTTCAGAACCAACACATTCGGCGCCGTGATGCGAATCAGGCATGCCATGGCCTACGCTATTCATACGTATTTCAACGACCATGGCTTCTTTTACCTGCATTCACCCATCATCACAGGCAGCGATGCAGAAGGTGCCGGCGCCATGTTCAGGGTGAGTACCCTTGACCCTGTCAAGCCTCCCCTGACCCCTGAGGGTAAAGTGGACTGGAGCCAGGATTTCTTTGGTAAGGAAACCAATCTGACTGTATCCGGCCAGCTTGAAGCTGAGCTTGGCGCCCTGGCCCTGTCAAAAGTGTACACCTTCGGTCCCACTTTCCGGGCGGAGAACTCCAACACTCCCCGCCATCTTGCTGAGTTCTGGATGATAGAGCCGGAAATGGCGTTTTATGATATCCATGACAATATGGACCTGGCTGAGGATTTCCTCAAATACCTGATCAGGTACGCCCTGGAGCATTGTCCCGATGACCTGGCCTTCCTTAACCAAATGTATGATAATGAGTTGATCAGCAGATTGATGGGGGTTGTCGAAGCCAGATTTGAACGGCTTACCTATACCGAAGCGATTCAGATCCTGCTGGATTCAGGACAGAAGTTTGAATTTCCGGTCTTCTGGGGCGCTGACCTCCAGGCAGAACATGAACGTTACCTCGTAGAAAAACACTTCCAGCGTCCTGTTATTCTCACCAATTACCCCAAAGAGATCAAAGCATTTTATATGAAGCAAAACGATGACGGTAAGACAGTCAGGGCACTGGACGTCCTCTTCCCCCGCATCGGAGAGATCATCGGCGGATCGCAACGTGAGGAAATCTACGAGAACCTGCTCAACAGGATCAGGGAACTGCATATCCCCGAAAAAGATGTGTGGTGGTACCTTGAAACCCGGAAATTTGGAACCGCGCCGCACAGTGGTTTTGGTCTTGGTTTTGAGCGTCTACTGCTGTTTGTCACAGGCATGGCCAATATCAGGGATGTGATACCCTTCCCGAGGACACCCCAGAACGCTGAGTTCTAAACACCTCGTTTTTCCTTGCTATACGGGATTTTTTGCGTAACTTGGCTACACCTTCGCATGCAGGACCAACAATAAAGCCCGGCATGTTCCAGGGATAAAGAAATGTTACAGCAAAAACTACAACAAAAGCTACTTCAAAAGCTGTCTCCTCAGCAAATACTGCTGATGAAGCTGCTTCAGATACCTTCTATTGCACTTGAACAGCGCATCAAACAGGAAATCGAGGATAACCCTGCATTGTTGGATGCCCGGGATGGGGAAGACGATGGCCAGGATCTGGAGGGTAAGGAAATGGAAAGCATGTCCGATGATATAAATGCAGAAGAAACAGCGGAATACGATCAAAGTCAGGATGAATTCGATTTGCAGGATTACCTTGATGATGACGATATTCCGGCCTATCGCACCGCCATTTCCAATAATAGTCCTGATGATGATTATACCGAGATGCCGTTTGTTTCCGGAACCAGCTTTCAGGAACTACTTATATCACAACTGGGGCTGAGAAAGCTCAGCCAGAAACAATATACTATTGGCGTTCAGATCATTGGTAATCTGGACGATGCAGGATACCTGAGACGTGAGCTGGATGCCATGGCCGATGATCTTCTCTTTTCACAGAATATTGAAGCCAGCCGGGAAGAGATGCGGGAAGTACTCGAAATCATCCAGCAGCTTGAACCGGCTGGTATTGGTGCCCGCAGCCTGCAGGAATGTCTGCTCCTCCAATTGCGCCGCAAAGAGAATCAATCAAATGGTGTGCGCCTGGCTATTCAGATCCTGGACCGGCACTTCAATGAATTCGCAAAAAAGCACTATGACAAGATCTTGCGAAAGACGGGAATAACTGAGTCAGACCTAAAATCGGCCATTGATGAGATCATCCAGCTGGACCCTAAACCGGGCAACTCCCAGAGTGACACAGCGCGCAGCAATTACCCGGTTATACCTGATTTCATCATAACCAATATGAATGGAGACCTGGAACTGAGCCTGAACTCCCGCACTGTCCCAGAGCTCCGCATTAACCAGGGTTACCAGCGAATGCTGGAGAGCTATGCCAATAGCAAGGGCAAGGATCGCAACCAGCATAAGGAGACCGTGATGTTTATCAAGCAAAAGATTGATTCAGCACGCTGGTTCATCGATGCCATACGTCAAAGGCAGGATACGCTGCTGACTACCATGCAGGCCATCATGGATTACCAGCAGGAATATTTCAGGACCGGGGATGAGACAAAGCTTAAACCCATGATCCTGAAGGATATTGCACAGGTTGTCCAATTGGATATTTCGACCATATCCAGGGTCGCCAACAGCAAATATGTTCAGACACCTTTCGGGACCTTCCTACTGAAAAGTTTTTTCTCGGAGTCGATGCAGACGGATAGTGGAGAGGAGGTCTCGACACGGGAAATCAAGAAGATTTTACAGGATACCATCGAGGCGGAGGATAAGAGCAAGCCTTTGACGGATGACCAGTTGACACAGATGCTGAAGGAGCGGGGCTACCCGATTGCACGGAGGACCGTGGCCAAATACCGCGAGCAGCTGAATATTCCTGTGGCCCGCTTACGGAAAGAACTATGACAACAGCGCCTTACGCAGCCGGGGGCTGGCTGAGCTTTGCCCGGATTATTTCTTATGTATTCAACCCGCTGCTCATGCCGGTGTGGGCTTTTCTGTTGATGTTCAGCTTGGATGCCTATTTCTCCCTGATCATACCATGGTCTGCCAAGCGCTCCCTGTTGCTGGTCGTGATCATCAACGCGGCCCTCCTGCCATTGCTGGCCATTATTGTTCTGAAACGCCTGGGACTGGTGAGTTCTCTTGACCTTGATAAGCGCGAAGAACGTCTTTATCCGCTGCTTCTTGGGATTATCATGTATTACCTGACATACCACCTTTTTAGCCGGCTCAATCTTCCGGACATCTATACGGTCTTCCTCCTGGGTGCCAGTCTGATCGCTGCCGGAGGTCTGGTTGTCAGCCTGTTTTACAAAATCAGTATACACATGGCCGCTGTTGGTGGCTTGTTTGGCCTGGTTCTGGCCATGGCATTCGCCGGTTTGGCTGCGGTTGAGATGTGGATCCCACTCACACTGGTTGTTTGTGGACTGACAGGCTCAGCCAGATTATTGCTCCAAGCCCATACCCCGGCCCAGGTCTACCTGGGCTTTCTGATGGGATCAGGGATGATGCTGATTAGTTTTCTGGTGTTTTAATCAGTTGGGACGCAGGGAGATACCTACAGAAACCGGATAAATATCCGGGCCCAGCCCTTCTTTGAATGCCGGTGTCAGGGCGTATCCACCATACAAGGTTACCCATTTGTAGCCCAACCTGACAATGCCGCTCAGGCGGTAGCTTTCGAGATTCGGGAGATCGCCTCGTTTGATTTTAATGGCTGTCCCACTGCCCATTGGATCATCTCCCTTGTATTTTGTGTGACCGTTCAACAGTAGGCCTGCTTTAACACCCAGGGATGCACTGAGGCCTTTTTCTGTTTTCAGGACGATTTCAAGGGGAAGCTCAAGGTAGGCCAGAACCAGCTTGTTGCGTTTATATTCAATCTTCTCTCCTTTTCCTGCCAGATCGGTGGAAGGTATCTTCACAAAAAAGGAACCACTGGTGTCGCTCTCCAGCGATGCGTTGGAATAAAGGTTATGTGCGCCCAGCGATAGGCCGACAGACAATGCAAAAGGACTTTTGCCAATGGGATTGCTATACGTTGTATAGAAGTTCATTCCCTGGTTGATGGTTCTGGCTTCGATACCGGCAGGCAGGTTCATCCAGACATCAGTGAACAGATCCATCCCTGAGCCAAAGGCACTTGAAGGAGATTTGGAGCTTACATTCACCTGGGCCTGCAGCGGCCAGAGCAAGGCCAGAAGAAGGGCGATGGAGATCAGATGTTTCATGTACGGTTTTTTTAATTTAGACAAAGATAAAATTTCCATGCATCCGGCTATGCAAATGACAATTCGTCGCCATGTTTCAGGGCCCTGGTTTCAGGATTGCGATCGTATCCCGGTTTAAGATGGTACCAGACCCCTTTATCATTGATGGTCATGTCGAGGATGTTGAGGCATATCAGGTTGACCAGGACAGTTTCCGCTTTGTATTTCGGCAGTCCGGCCAGCTTCAGGAATCCCGACATGGTGATCCTGGGGTGCTGTTCCAGGTATTGAAGAAGGCTTTTTTCCGCATCCGTATACCGCACCCAGGTGGCTTGCTGGGCTTTGCGCCGCTTCCAAACCTTGATCCAAATCTTGTTGGCCAGGATGTTCTGATCCTGCACCCTGATATATATCAACCATTTTCCATGTTCATCCTGGGCTGAAAAGGGGCCGTCATTCCGCCGCGGTATGGTCACTTCCAGCACCATTTTACCGTTTATCTCCCACTCACGTGTCGTAAACTCAATTTTTGGCCGGCAGTACATTTCAGCGGCAGCTTGAACCATGTAGAACTCCTCATCAGAACGTACCCCGGCGATGTTCCCGTTATCTTTGACACCAATGAGCAGTTTTCCCCCGTCGGTATTGCTGAAGGCGACCAGCGTCCGTGCAATCTTCCTGGAATCCGATATCTCGAATTTGAAATCCAGTTGCTGATGTTCGCCCTGGTTGATCAGGCTGAGAATAGGATGGCTCATGATAAAATCGTGGAAGGTAAAACGCCTCCCGGACCGTAAAATTATCCATTCTTCATCAGCCTTTCAACAGGCTGTCTCAATTAATCCACCCCGATAATGGAAAAGGATCTGTGTCCAGCTCAGCGGCTCACCTGAAATTTTCTTGTTACTGAGCCTTTTGGCAGTTGCAGCTGTAGTATGTACATGCCAGGACTGAGACTGCGGATGTCGAGCTTTGTACTACCTGTCGGAATTGGACGGCTGATCACCTGCCTTCCGCAAAGGTCGTAGATCCTGATGTCTGAACCTGTGCTGGCCGCGATATCCGGGATGTTAATGTAATCACGTGCAGGGTTTGGGGTGATGCACAAGGGAATTTCAGAAGCAGGATCAGTGCCGGTAGTTATGATACTGAACTGCAACGAATCTGTTACGGAATAGACCGGACCGGAAGGGAATTGGTCGGAAAGGATGTAGCTTACCTTAAAAAAACCTTCGCCGATCACCCCAAGCCAGGTAGTGTCTGTACTATTACAGATATAAGTCAATATCCCGGGATAATGCCAGGCATGAATGGTGGCATGGTTTCCCGTCCAGTTGATCTGCACATTATTGAGCAGGCAGGGCCCGGAAGCATGCGCGGACTGGCAGATAATGCCAACATTATCATAGGGTCCGGGGTTGGAAGGGGTGATGGTTAAACTGTTGATAACCAAGTATTGTGCAAATACCGGGCTTAATAGCACGGTGATGAGCAGAACCAGCAGGGTACGCATGGTAATATGTCTTTATTATGAGATGCGTGACCGGGCAAAAAGGTTGCTTAAGATACAAAATATTTGTTGTATCAGCTTAAAAAACAGTGGATATTTGATGAGAAATATCCTCCTTACATTATTTTCGTATCCATACCTGGTAGGCCCAGGGACCCAGATCGACTTCCCTGATCCCTTTCCATGTCATAACTTCTCCGGTGAAGTAGTTTTCGTAGGATTCATCTGTCTGAAGATCACCGGTTTTTAGTTGCTGAGTTTCTCCACTGAGGTTGAGGATCACAACCACTTTATCCTTGTCTTTTTCACGGAAGAATGACATGAGGTGCGGGTTATCCTTCAAGCCAAAAGGCTGCACTTCACCGCCGTAAAAGCCTGACCACAGGGCTGGATTTTCTGTACGTAATTTATTCAATTTCAAATAAAACGCTAAGCGATCCTGATTGCTCCAATCGATGGTGTCCTTGTCGAAGAACCGCAACCTTTTGGTCTCTCCTGATTCTTCACCACTGTAGATGAGGGGCATGCCAGGCAGTGTCCAGCTGAGCACGGTGAAGGCATCGACGGCCGGACCCAGCCGTTCGTGGATGGTTCCATTCCAGGAGTTTTCATCATGATTGGTAACGAAGTACATCCTGTAGGCTGTATCTGAGAAACGCTCCTTGTTCCAGTCCAGGTAGGTCCAGAGATCAGCAGCTGTTTTCTCTCCTTTAGCGATCTGGTTCATATGGTGATGAAAATTCCAGCCATAGTTCATTTCAAAAGCCGTTTTCATCAGATCCACATTATCCTCATCCTCGGCCAACATAAACACCGGTTTGATCTTATTCAGCTCCATTATGGCATGTTCCCAGAAATCCAGGGGCACCATACCGGCGACATCGCAGCGGTAACCGTCGATATCAGCGGCGGTAAGCCAGTATTTCAGGGCGCTTAACATGGAATCCCGCATCTCGGCATTGTTATAATCAAAAGAGATTACATCGGTCCAATCATAAGGAGAAAGGAACTGGCCGCTGCTGTCTTTCTCATAGAAGTCAGGATGAGTGGTAGCCC
Organism: Lentimicrobiaceae bacterium; assembly: GCA_018001695.1. Taxonomy (GTDB): domain Bacteria; phylum Bacteroidota; class Bacteroidia; order Bacteroidales; family JAGNHN01; genus JAGNHN01. The sequence goes on along the minus strand of JAGNHN010000023.1, from coordinate 25,718 downwards.
AGGGGTTGTCCCAGGCTGAATGATTGGCTACCCAGTCAAGAATGACCTTCATTCCCAGCTTGTGCGCTTCTGCCACCACTAGTTTCAGATCTTCCAGGGTTCCGAATTCCGGATTGACAGCAGTATAATCCTTGACAGCGTAGTAGCTGCCGAGGCTGCCTTTCCGGTTCAGTTCACCGATGGGATGAACCGGCATTAGCCACAGGATGTCGACACCCATTTCAGCCAGGCGGGGAAGATGGGCTTTGAAAGCCTGTAAGGTGCCCTCCGGGGTGTATTGCCGCACATTGACTTCATAAATGATCGCATTTTTTGCCCATTCATGCAGTGCAGGAAGGTTTTGGGTTTCCTCTGTTTTCGGCTGGGTGCGGCAGGCCCCCAGCAACAGGACCAACAGGGTAAGCGGAATCCATGACCAGTTTTTCATAAGAAGGATCATTATTCGTTTATACTGATTATTTCGAAGGAATAAGGTGCCACATCACACTGTAACACTGATTTCTGTTGATCAAGACGGGCACCGAAATGCGTGTTTATTTTGGCTTTTTCCCCTGCGTAGCCGGCCGGACTGATGAAAAGATAGGGGTCTTCACTGTTGTTGAGAATAACCACCACCGTGTTCCCGAAATACTTCCGTGCTAGTGTCAGGACCTTGCCTTTGTTTTCTACCAGTATCAGGTCGCCGTACAACAAAGCCATGTTCTGGCTTCTGAGGTGGCTAAGCTTACGGGTTATTTCAAGCGTAGCTTGCTCGCTGCTATTGAGGTCCTCCCCAAAGCGCATCATGCGGCGGCAATCCGGATCATTGCCCCCTGGCATTCCGATTTCATCCCCGTAATAGATGCCAGGTAATCCGGGTATGGACATGTTGAAGGCCATCAGAAGCTGCAGCTTCTTGTATGCCAGGCTGTCACCGACACCGATCTCACGGGTCCATCCGGCTTTCTTTGCGTTTTCATCAAACCGAAGATCACCTCCGGCATAGGATATAAAGCGGCCACGATCCTGGTTCCCCGTTATATTGCACATAAGATGATGAGAACCATAATAGTAAAGACTTTCTGTCAATCTGTCCGCCAGGATACCGAAACCTTGTCCACCGGCAAAAACCCCAACGGCAGCGTCATAGACATTGAAATCGAACTGTGCATCCAGCAAGCCCTTACTTATGTAACTGTTAATCAGCTCTGTACTGCCATAGGTTTCACCCAGCTGGTAGACGGGACGTTGTTCGGGTGTGATCACCTGGCTGTTGATTTTGTAGGTCAGCTTGCGCCAGAAGCCCAGGGGGATATGCTTGGCAGCATCATGGCGGAACCCGTCGATACCATAGGTGCGAACCCACCAAAGCAGGCTGTCGGATAGCATCTCACTCACCTCCTCTTTCTCAAGATCAAGAGAGGGTAGGAATACATCAAACCAGGTCGTTAAGCGATGTTCATCCCATCGCTCCAGGTTCAGGGTCCCATCTGGAAGAACGAGCTGGGTTACATGGTCAGGATGTGCCTGGTAGTAAGGGTGCTCCTGGTGTACATGGTTGGCGACGACATCCAGCAGGATGTTCATCTGCCTCCCATGCATGGTTGTTATCAGAGAGTTAAACGCCTCAGGATGACCAAAATGGGAGTCAATACCGGTAAATGATATTGGCCAGTAACCATGATAGGCGGAGAACTTGGTAGGGGGGTCAGGCCAGTATCCGAAGGCACTATCAGTATTTCTGACGATGGGTGAAATCCAGAGTGTATTGACGCCCAGTGCGGCGAAATAACCATCCTCGACTTTCTTTTGGATTCCCTGAATATCTCCGCCCATATAATTGGCTTTGGGCAGGACAATTTCAAAAGGTAAACGCTTATCGTTGGTACTGTCACCATTGACAAAACGGTCAACGAAAACATTGTAGAGGATATTGGCATGCAGGTCGTAGCGGGTCAGTTGTGCAGGGTCCGTAATTACCTTGCCGAACTGCAGGGGTATTAGCATATCGTTGGAAAGCCCCCCCTGATTCCAGGCAAAAATGCGGATCCATGACCTCTGATGTTCAATGGCAGCCGCAGGAATCTGGATCCGGGCTATGTCTTCCTGATACGACAACATCTCATCGCTGAGTAAGGTGTTGTTCCACAGTACAATGAGACCATCAGCCTGATTCGCGACCTGAACCAGGATGCTGTTCTTTGAAAATTTCGTTCCCGTGAGCACTGGTCTTGGGATGGCCAGGCTATCGCCAACAATAAGCAGCGAGTTGAACCCGCCTTGTTGGTTATCGACCTGATATGGACAGCCCGGATCCACCTGCCCGACCCCATCCAGAACGATCTGGTACTGGTATTTACCCTGGTTCAACAACATGGAAGTCTGCCATAGCCCGTCCTGCAGGCTCAGGGGTGTGCGACTTTCGGTCCAACCGTTGAATTCACCTTTCAAAGCGATCGTCTTATATGCCGTTCCGCGGGGATTAAACGTAAAAGAAACCTTGGTTTTATTGGATTTTTTCAGTACCACCACCTCTTCTCCTGTACTGGTCCATAGCGACATCATCAGCAGATGTGGTGCCCCTGCAGGTGTTTGGTAAACAAAATACGGTTGTGAGCTTGTCCAGTCGACCTTCACGCCCTCAATGGTAATGGAGTCGATCGAGGTCGCATCATAAACAAAATCCTGAGGATAGATGGGGGTGCTGTCATATTCCAGCCAAACCGCTTGGTTCAGTTTGATATAAGGTGCCGGGACCTGGACATCGACCTGTTCTTTGCAGGATAGGAGCAGGGGCAATAGGAGTAACAGATGAAACCAGCGGTTCATGGTATCAGGGTTTTAATTTGAGTATCAATGCAGTGCGGGCCGGTAGGTTCAGATCTTTTCCCAATGCAATCACCTTTCCATCCAACAGGTTTTCGGCATTTCCGGCCTGCCTTATGGATTCAGCGAAACGATCCAGTTCTATCCGCTGATCTGTATGTTTATTATTAAAAAGGGTCATGATAACTTCTTCGCCCAGGGTCCGGAAGTACACATAGGTTCCATCATAAGGGATATAATGCGTTAGTTGCCCGGATTGCAGGGCCGGATGCAAACGCCGGAGGCGAATCAGATCCTGCATGTATTTCATGGCTTCCACTTGCTGCCTTTGCAGGCCGGTACCGGTAAAAACATTCATCATGTCTCCGCTCCAGCCACCTGGAACATCCTTGCGAAGCATGGCATCTCCTTCTTTCTTGCTGCCTTGATCAAGGTATTCTGTTCCATAATAGATCATCGGAATACCACGTGTGGTGAACAGAAAGGTCATTCCCATTTTCCAGGCGTCAAAATCCTGGTTAAGGCTGGTATAATACCTCTCCAGGTCATGGTTGTCGGGAAAAGTGATGAGTTGAAAGGGATTCTCATAAAGGAAGTCTTTCGACAGAACATAATACAGGCGTGAGAGACCGTCGGTCCAGTTGTCCGTTTCCACGAAGGCCTTGGTCATGGCATAATGCAGCGGGAAATCGGTGAGGTAATGAAGGTTATTGGCCGGCTTCAGTTGCGGGTAGGTGGTATTTTGGAAATAGGCTGTGTGGGCTTCCGTTTGGAGCCATGTTTCACCCAGGATGGTAAACCGTGGATATTCCTGCCGGATGCGTTGAACCCATTTTGACATAAAATCCTGGTCAGCATAAGGATACGTGTCCATCCTGATCCCTCCCAGTCCGGCTTCCTCGATCCACCAGACGCTGTTTTGTATGAGATAGTTTGCCAGGAGAGGATGACGCTGGTTCAGGTCCGGCATGGTGACATCGAACCATCCATGCTGCATCAGGTAGCGGTCAGAATCGGATGCCCAGGGATCCATCAGGGTTTCTGAGCGATAGTTGGAGCGGGTAAAGGTAGGGAATTGATGCACCCAGTCTTTGGCAGGAAGGTCTTCCATCCACCAGTGCAGGCTTCCGCAATGGTTAAAAACCATGTCTTTAATGAGTTTGATCCCTCTGTTTTTCAATTCCCTGCTCAGCAGCAGGTATTCTTCATGACTGCCAAAACGTGGATCAATACCGTAAAAATCGGTGATGGCATACCCATGATAGGAATAGCGTGGCATGTTGTTTTCGAGAAGGGGATTGATCCACAGTCCCGTGATGCCCAGTTTTTCAAGATATGAAATCTGATTGCGGATGCCGCGCATATCGCCACCGTGGCGCCCATCGGGATCCTGGCGGTTAGCTATCTCCCGCATGCCATCTATATTGTCATTGCCAGGATCACCATTGGCAAAACGATCCGGCATCAGGAGGTATAGCACATCTTCGGCTCCAAATCCAATTCGCTCAGCAGATTGGGGATCCCGGGCCTTCAATTCATAGGAATAATCAAATCCGGGGCCATCCTTGGGTTTGAATTGCAAGGTTACCATGCCTGGCCTGGTTTGAGGCGGGATGGAAACATCCAGGAAGAGATAATTTGGGTTTTCAACTTTATGAACTTGTTGAAGGGTGACCTGTGGATGGCTGATGCGCACTTCAGCCAGGCCGATTTGTGTGCCATGAACCAGTATCTGAAGCCTGGTTTCCTGCATTCCTGTCCACCAGTGTGGAGGTTCAACATGACTTAGCTTACCTCCGGCATACATGTTTACTGCCAGTAGCCCTATAATGGAAAGGAGTTGTAGTCTGATTAGCATGAATGGTATGCGTTTTAACGTGATTTGGCGGGTGTTTCAAAAATACAACATAATGGCCATATGGCTATGACTACCCCGAAAGGATAAGCATAAAAAAAGGGCTACCGTTCAGGCAGCCCTTTGATTGGATCCTTTTGTGCTTAGTTGATGGTAATCACCTTGGCATCGCTGTTGTTGGCATCGATGGTGAGGGTGATGGTGTAAGCGGCTTTCACAGAAACACCGAGGTTGCCACCCAGGTCGACCACATTGGGTGAGCTGGCTGTCAGGTTGACTGCAGAATAACCGACATCGAAGTTGGCACCACCTACCGGAGGAGCAACACCGTTGAGGGTTCTGAGTTTGAATCCTTCATTGGCTTCCAGGATGATACCGGTCCATGTCCATGTGTAAACACCAGCGGCAACGGTCGGTATACCACCATTGTCAGCGAGCTGAACGCGTCCCCAGTTCCAGCTGCTTGGGTCAGGAGTTGAGTTGGGGTTGTCAACGCTAACACCTGTACCTACTGCATCACACTGTACACCTGTCCAGTTTGTCAGCGGCAGGTCGCCGGTTTTGGTAGCTGTAGCAGTGTAACCGGTTCCGAGAGTATATGAAAGGGAGATGGTGTAGAGGCCAGGGACTGTGTTGACGATATTGGCGCCACCTGGAACGAGGGCGTTGATGGCGCCGCCGAAGTTGGTGTTCACCTTTACGCCTTTGTTACCACCACCAATATCCAGGGTGGTATCCAGTTCTACTTTCCAGCCATTTGAGTAGCGGAATTTCCAGTCGCCGGAACGCAGCTCCAGGTTGGAGATGGTCCATGACATGGTGTTGAGGTTAAAGCCGGATTCGGTCAAATCGGTGGAGGTGCCCCAGCCGTCAGGTGTGGCAGCACCGATGATGCCCCAATGTACGGGCATGATGGCGACCTTGCCCAGTTCAGTATCGATTACAACATGGTACATCCCATCAGCGGGAACGGTGAATTTGGTGGTTGTAACAGCAGCAGGGCCTCTCTGGAAGGTCACCTTGGGCTCGTCGTTGGTCGGATTGGTGATGTTACCAAAGCCTGTACCAGGACCCCAAACGGTCTGCACATTACCAGCCACTTTTACGATATTGAAACCGCCGGCAGCTTTGATCGGAATGTAGAGTTCATATAGGCTGGCGCGTTCAGTCTGGTTGACTTCATTGCGGGTAACCTTCATCCTGCCTTTGTCAGCAAAATCAGGAACCGCAGTAGCATCGCCCTTCACATAAATACCATCCAGCACAATGATAGGATCTTCATCATCGTCGTCATCCTTCTTACAACCGGTGAAGGTAACGGCGGAGGCCAGGAAGAACATGGCCAGGAGCTTCAACAGACTTTTTACACTTAAACTTCTCATAGTGATTGATTTTGGGTTAATAAAAGAGTGAAACAAATATACTAAAGTAAAAGGTTTGGATTAGCATCTGTGGCCCATTTAGGGATGGGAAATGTGCGGTTTTTTGTTGAGGTGGAAGCTTGTTTTTCCCACCAGGCCTGCTCCCAGGTTCCGAAACGGATCTGATCCTGACGGCGGTGGCCCTCCACATAGAGTTCACGCGCCCGCTCATCCAGCAGATCCTCCAGGGTTGCACCTGTCCATGAGGGTACACCTGCCCTGGTACGGATAGGGTTAATCCACTGATCTCCGCTGCGTCCCTGACGGATTTCTGTCTCCGCTTTCATCAGATAAAAATCCGTGATACGGAAAAGTGGAAAGTCGTTGCTCAGGTTTTCCTTGGCTCCAAGCTTGATCTCATATTTTCCTACCCTGGCTCCCGTGGTGCGAATCTGTTCCGGCGTGAAATCAGGAGCCTGCATATACAATGCTGGCAGATGTGGATCAATAACGAGAGGTTTGTTGGTCTCTCCGTCATAAATGGCAACGCCACCCGGTGTGAACTGAGGTCCGAAGATGTGATAGGCTTCCCTTCTGAGGTCATTGGCAGCGTAACGGTCGAAGTGTGTGGGAACAACTGCAAATCCGTTCCACGGCCCGACAGGCATGTCAAACTTCAGGTTATGCTGGTAATGCAGGGTGCGCATATGCAGGCGGAAACCCTGGAAATTGTCTTCATCAAAAGGAATACTGAAAATGATCTCCGCATTGTTCTGATTATTGGTGGCGAAAGGAGAACGCACATCAGAAACAAGTGAATACGGTCCTGCCAACAAACTGTCGAGGTAGCGTCCTGCATCTTCCCAGGCCGGGGTACCAGTATAGACTTCCGCGTTCAGATAGAGTTTGGATAGTAGCGCAAATCCCATGTACCGCGTGGCCATGTACTTATTGTTGATGGGCTTGAGATAGGGCAAGGCTTCAGTAACTGTGGCGATCAGGGTGTCATAGACGGCCTGGCGGCTGATCTTGAAAGGTTTTTCAGGGGCATTCTTGGCACTCGTCAGGTAAGGTACGCTGCCATAGTTATCCATCAGCAGGTAGTAGTAGAAAGACCGAAGAACCTCCACTTCCTTCATCTTCGCCATCAGCGCGTCATTCTGAGGAAGATCTCTCATCATGTCAAGAACCTGGTTACAGGTAGTGATGCCTGTCCAGAATGCACTCCACATACGGTTGACACTTTCTTCGTCGTTGGTCCATTCATGCCGGTGTACATTCACCCATTTCCCGCCATCATACCAGTCGCTGCCCCTTGTAGGACCGCATAATTCATCAGAACTGATCTCCTGTGCAAGGAACCACCAGCCTTCGTCGTCAATCAGGGTACGCATTTTAGCATAGGCTTCAACGCTCAGGTTCCCGATCTGGCCTTCGTTCTCCGGATACAGACTTCCGGGGATTTTATCATATACTTCCTCTTCCAGTTTGGTGCAGGCTGAGAACACAACAACCAGCACCAGGCTTATCATGAAATAATATCTCGTCTTCATAGTTGTAGATCTAGAAAGTTGCACGTACACCCAGGGTTAAAGAACGCGTTTTCGGGTAGACATTGTATTTATCGATCCCAAACGCCAATCCATCAATCTTTGTTTCCGGGTCAACACCGGTATATCCCGTAAGGGTAAAGAGGTTGTTGGCAGATACAAAGACACTTAAATCGCGCACCCAGTTGTTTTGGGTCATATCAAAAAGATAACTCAGGGCAATATGGTCCAGCTTCAGGAAGGTGGCATTCTCAACGTAGAGATCAGCGATGCCGGATCCGGACGATCTGCCTTTTTCCCGCCAGTCGATGGCATCAGGAAGTGCATTGAGTGAAGGCAGGTTACCCGGGTTGTCAAAGAACATCCTGGTGGCATTGTAGACATGGTTACCAATCATGGAGCGGAAGGTCATGTCCATGCGCAAACGCTTCTTAAATGTGAGGGAATTGGACCAGCCGATTTCCAGGAAAGGGGCGGCATTGGCAACCACCACACGCTTGGCTTCGGCCAGGTTATCCGTGAACCCTCCGGACGCCGATTCATAGATGAATTTTCCATCCTTCAGCGCTACATAAACAGGCAGATAGAATGCCCCGGTTGCTTCACCAACCATGATGCCCGTCACATAATTTTCTTCACCAACCATACCGCGACCATCTACATATCCTTCTTTCCTGACAGCTCCTTCTTCAAAATAATCACCCAGGTCGGTGATTTTGGTCTGGTTATGGGAAACAGTCAGGCTGGTTTTCCAATCCAGTACCTTGCTCTTGAGGGGGAATGCCTGGACATAGAGTTCGATACCCATGTTTTCCATGGATCCTGAATTGGCAAAAGTTTTGGAGGCAAGGTTTGGCGGGACGGGGACATTATATTCACCAAGCAGGTCAGTGGTTGTCTTTTGATATACTTCCAGGCTGCCACTGATCTGGCTGTTGAAGATTGAAAAGTCAATACCGACATTGACTTCAGCTGTTTCTTCCCATTTCAGGTTCGGATTGGCATTCCAGGCAGGTTTAAAGGTGATGACCTCCTGACCGGTTTCGGGATTGGTTGCTTTTCCGGAGGGTTCCCAGACCACGATGCTGCGGTATTCCCCGATCTCCTGGTTACCGGCCACACCGTAACTGGCGCGGAGCTTCAACTGGTTCAGCCAGCGCACATCGCTCAGGAAAGGTTCATTGGTGAGATTCCAGCCAGCTGCCACCGTTGGGAAGGTACCCCATTTGTTGTTCTTGCCGAACTTGGAGGAGCCGTCCCTGCGGAGCGAAGCCGAAAGATAATAGGTCTGATTGAAGTTATACTGGACACGGCCAAAGAAGCCGATCAGGTTCCATTTTCCCTTCCAGGAATTAATGTCACCCCACTTGATCTGATTCAGGACCTGCAGGTTGTCGGGGCCGGCATGATCAGACTGGGCATCGCCACCTTGGGCAAAAAAGCCACTTTTCACAGATTCCTGCCAGGAGTAACCTCCCAATACATTCACGTTATGGAAATCGCGTATTGTCGTCGTATAGGTTCCTGTGAGCTCCATGAGCTTTTCGGTAACGTTCTCGTATTCTTTTTTTCCAAAGCCGTTGTCGGCGGAAGCATACAATCCACTGGGCCGGAAGTAATTTTTAGTGTGATCATTGCGGGTATAGCCGAAGTTGCCGCTGAATATCAGGCCTTTGAGAGGCTCAAGGTCAGCCCTGATGTTGCCAAGATAACGCTTGGCATCGCGGTTGTTGGTGACTTCGTTGATGATGGCAATGGGGTTTTCATAGTTGAAAACACGACTTGTCTGATAATATGTTTCTCCATCGCTCAGGTAAACAGGATCGGTAGGATTACGTGATATCGCCTGATAAATGATGTCATCCTTGTCCCAGCCATCATAATTCTCGTAATCATTCTTTTCGAAGGTACCGATCATATTCCCGGAAAACCTCAGCATATTCTCAAACGCCGTATGTGTAAAAGCCATGCGGGCAGAGGTACGGTCCTTGGATGTTCCATGCATCACGCCCTGCCAGTTGGCCTGGGTCACAGAGGCATAATAAGAACTACGCTGGTTTCCTCCGGATAAGCTTAGATTACTGGTGGTGGTGACAGCTGTCCGGTAGATTTCGTCCTGCCAGTCGGTGCTGGCGCCGCCATCTATGAATACACTGTCGATGGTCGCATTGGGATTGGTAACCTGGGCTTCCTTCAGCAAGGTATTGGCAAAGTCGCGCATACCTGCAGCGTCCAGTACATCCAGTTTCCTGGCTACACGGTCGATAGAGACCTGGGTGCTGAAGTCAACCTGGCTGTAAGAAGCAGCTTTCCCGGTAGGATCAGGAGATTTGCCCTTCTTGGTTGTAATAATGACAACCCCATTGGCACCCCTGGATCCGTAAATAGCAGTACTGGCCGCATCTTTGAGGATGTTGAATGACTCAATGTCCTCAGGCGCAATGATGGTAGGATCGGCACCGGGAACCCCGTCGATCACAAACAATGGCTGGGTACTGGCACTGAAACCCGACGCTCCCCTGATCCTCACAGAGAATCCTTCATTGGGGTCACCCCCTTTCTTGGTAACGGAAACACCTGATGCTTTCCCCTGGATGCCCTGGATGGGATCTGTGATGACCCCTCCCTGCAGTTCTCCGGCCTCTACACTGCTGACAGCACCTGTTTTGTCGCTCTTGCGTTGCACTGCATAGCCAATGACAATAAGGTCTTCCAGCTCAGTGACAGCAGGTGCTAGCTTGATATCAAGCTTTCCGGCTTTCTGGACAGTGATTTCTCGCGTGACATAACCTACATAGGACACAACCAGCACAGCTCCCGCGGGAACAGATAGGCTGTATTTGCCGTCAAGGTCGGTTGTGGTGCCAACCGTGGTTCCTTTTTGCAGCAGTGTAACCCCAATGAGGATCTCACCTGAATTTGCATCACTGACGGACCCTGAAATACTCAGGTTCTGGGCAGTCAGAGCAGTTGTGAGCATCAGCATCACTGCCATGATCAGCCAGTTACCGACGATACGTGATCTTTTCTTTCCCATAAAACAAACGTTCTTAAGTTATAAATCACCTGACTAGGCCTAAACCATTAATTGATAACTTTGTTCCTCTCGTGGTGGGGCGGTATAAAGGATTGCAAATATATGAATATTAATCTTTGATTAAATCTGCAGTTGATGAGATTAAATATACGCTTATTCAGCCTCCTGTCAATGTTAATTTTTTTCGGTCTTCCGGCCTGGCCCCAGTTGATCCAGACAGACCCGGCATTCCCCAGGGCCAACGATTCGGTTGTAATCTATTTCAACAGTGCGGAGGGCTCCGGAGGACTTAAAAACTATATGGGTGATGTCTATGCCCATACGGGCGTGATTACCCAGAACAGCACATCGGGCTCCGACTGGAAATACGTGAAGACCAACTGGGGCCAGAATACCCCGGCCACCCGCCTGGTCAGGATCAGCACCAATCTCTACAAACTGACCATTTCACCCAATATCCGGGCGTATTATGGTGTTCCAGCAAACGAGAAGATCCTGCAGATGGCCTTTGTGTTCCGGAGTGACCTTCCTGTGAATAATGGAGGATACTTTGAAGGAAAAACTGCCGCAGGAGGAGACATCTACGTGGATGTTTATGAAAGTGGGTTACAGATAAAGCTGAACAAGCCTTCCGGTGGTCATGCCATCCTCAACCCGGGAGATACACTGGATGTGCTCCTGCAAGCCCAGGATGCAGACTCACTTTTTATCCAGGTCAATCAGGTCACACAGGCTGCCGGCACCGGTGACTCGCTTTCGCTTTCCTGGGAGGCACCCGGAGCCGGAAAGTTCTGGATCAAAGGGATCGCCAAGGATGTCACCTCACAGGTCGCCGACTCTTTCTACGTGTTTATCCGCCCTCCTGTGATCACACAAGCCTTGCCGGCAGGTATCCGGGAAGGGATCAATATCACCGGCCCTCATTCGGTGGTCCTGTGCCTCTATGCACCCCTGAAACAACACGCCTTTGCCATCGGCGATTTTAACAACTGGGAACTGGACACATCTTATTATATGCGTCGCACGCCTGACCTGAACCACTTCTGGGTGGAACTCAATGGCCTGGATGCGGATAAACCCTATATTTTTCAATACCTGGTTGATGGTGATATCAGGATAGGGGATCCCTACTGTGAACGGGTGAGTGACCCCTGGAATGACAGCTATATCACCGCTGCCACCTATCCTGGGATGATCCCATACCCCAGCGGGAAAACCCAGGGGATAGCCAGTGTGTTCAGGATCAATGAGGAAACGTATCAATGGAAGGCCACCAATTTCACCGCCCCGTCACCAGAAAAGCTGGTGGTCTATGAATTACTGATCCGCGACTTTACTGATAAACATAGTTTTCAGGCCGTCATCGACAGTCTGAACTATCTGCTTAAACTGGGGATCAACGCGGTTGAACTGATGCCGGTCAATGAGTTTGAAGGCAACAGCAGCTGGGGCTATAATCCCAACTATTATTTTGCAGTAGATAAGTACTATGGCAGAAAGAATGACTTCAAACGGCTCGTCGATACCTTGCACCACCATGGCATAGCCGTGATTCTGGATGTTGTCTATAATCATTCATTTGGGACCGCACCTTACGTCATGCTCTACTGGGATAAGGCCCAAAGCAGGCCCTCTGCCAATAGTCCGTTCTACAATATGACGCCCAGGCATGACTTTAATGTGGGATTCGACTTCAATCATGAAAGCCAGGCTACCAAAAAGCTCATTGGCCGCGCCCTGAAGTTCTGGCTGGAAGAGTTCCGCGTGGATGGCTACCGTTTTGACCTGTCCAAGGGCTTTACACAGAAGCAAACGCTGGGAAATGTAAGCGCCTGGGGGCAGTACGATGCAAACCGTATAAAAATCCTGAGTGATTACGCTGATACGGTGTGGTCTGTCAACCCGAATGCTTACGTGATCCTGGAACATTTCGCGGATAATCCGGAGGAAATCGAATTATCGTCCAGGGGAATGCTGCTCTGGGGCAATGCCAATCATGCCTATGCTGAAGCGGCTATGGGTTACCATACCGGCGGGAAATCGGATTTCTCGTATGTGTCGCATCGCCAGAGAGGCTGGAGTAAGCCTCACCTCATCGGTTATATGGAAAGCCATGACGAGGAGCGGATCATGTACAAAGCCTTGCAGTGGGGCAATGAAAATTTGTCGTATTCCATCAAACAGGAAGCTGTTGCCCTGGAAAGGATGAAGCTCATCACGGCCTTTTTTCTGACCATACCGGGCCCCAAGATGATCTGGCAGTTCGGTGAATATGGATATGATTATTCCATAGACTACAACGGACGTACCGGTGAGAAGCCCGTCAGGTGGGACTACCTGAACATACCTGGACGCAAGGACCTTTACAGGTTCTATGGTGCTTTGAATGCCCTCCGCATGCAGAATGAGGCGTTTAATACCGAAGATTTCGATTTGGATGTTGCAGGGAATGTGAAGCGTATCTTATTAATGCACAGTTCGATGAATGTGGTTGTGATAGGTAATTTTGATGTTTCACAGCAACTTGCAAGACCGCGTTTCCCCCACACAGGATGGTGGTATGATTACTTCAGCGGAGATTCTCTGCAGGTAGCCGATACCTCCATGCTCATGCCTTTGGCTCCCGGTGCCTTCCATCTCTTCACATCGAAGAAACGTCCTAAGCCTCAGGACCTGGCCAGTGCCTGGCCCTTGCTGCCTGTTTTTACGGAGGGCATGGTTCATGTTTATCCCAACCCATCAGCAGGCGATGTCCATATCTACCTGGATCTGCCTTTTGAAGTGCCCACGGAAGTTGATATCCGGCTTACCGATATGGCTGGAAGGCTGGTGGGAGGCTTTCAGACCACAATCTTGAAAAGGGACGTTGTGTCATTGAAGGAGCGCGGTATTCATCTGGGATCCGGGGTGTATCTTTGCCGGATCGCCGCAGGTGGATTTGCCGAGACAGAAAAGTTGATCATACGGTAAGCATTATTTCTGCAGGAGAGAAAACCCTTCTCCGGGATAAATGTGATAGCAACTGTGTTCAAACACCTGACCTAATCCTCAGCCATATCATGAAACTAAAACCGCGTTTAAGTACTGCCCAGATCATCAATATGAGCATTGGTTTTCTGGGAATACAGTTTGGGTTTGCGTTGCAAAACGCCAATGCTTCGCGCATCCTGCTCACCTTTGGTGCCGATGTCCACCATCTTAGCTGGTTTTGGCTGGTGGCACCCATTACAGGGATGATCGTGCAGCCCATCGTGGGGTATATGAGCGACCGTACCTGGAACCGCCTGGGCCGCCGGCGCCCCTATTTTCTGGTGGGTGCCCTGCTGACCAGCATGGCCCTCATCCTGATGCCGAACGCACCGCACCTGGCCACTTTCATTGCCCCGATGTTTATCGGAGGTGGACTGCTCATGATCATGGATGCTTCCATCAATATCTCCATGGAGCCTTTCCGGGCTTTGGTAGCTGATAAACTGCCGGATGAACAGCATACCAAAGGGTTTTCGATACAATCTGTCCTTATCGGTATCGGGGCTGTGGTGGGTTCATGGCTGCCATATATTCTCAGCAACTGGCTGGGTATCTCGGCCGAAGCAGGTGAACGTGGATTGGTGCCACCCAATGTCGTATTCTCATTCTACTTCGGAGCTGTTGTGTTGATCTCCACCATACTTTGGACGATCTTCACTACCCCGGAGTATCCGCCATCTTTTTATGAAGCAGAACATAAGGACGAAAAACAAAGCCGCAAGGGTTTTGCCATTCCAAAGGTGATGCTGCAACTGCTGGTCGTGCAGTTCTTCTCCTGGTTTGCCCTGTTCTCCATGTGGGTATATACCACACCGGCGGTGGCTTCTCAATTTTATGGTGCCTCTGACCCAAACAGTCCTGCTTACCAGGAAGCAGGGAACTGGGTGGGCATCTTGTTCGGTGTGTATAATGGCGTGGCTGCCATCATCGCGCTGAGCTTGCCCGTGATTGCATCCAGAATAGGCAAGAAGCTGACACACGCCCTGGCGCTGACCATTGGAGGATTATCGTATCTCTCTTTTGCCATCATCAAAGATCCTGTGATGCTGATCATTCCAATGATAGGCATCGGATTTGCATGGGGAAGCATCCTTGCGATGCCTTACGCCCTGCTCGCCAGCTCACTCCCTCCAAAGCATATGGGCGTGTTCATGGGTCTCTTCAATATGTCTATCACCATCCCACAGATCGTAAACGGGATTTTTGGCGGACTCATCCTGAAATACCTTTTCAACAGCAATGCAATGACCTCCATCCTAATGGCTGGTGTATTGATGATTCTGGGTGCCGTCAGCACCGTCTTTATATCGGAACATAAAACAGCAGAAAAGCCTGAATAACAAATGGAAATCAAAGAGAATATGAGTCAGGAGTTGATGACCCTTCTCCGACCTTTATGGCATCAGTTGTATGGGGATAAAGAACTGCCCTTGCTGGTTGATTTTGTCAATGAGCTGGACCGGTATAAACAACAACTTGCCGGTTCTTCTCTTCCCCAGGAATGGTATAAGGATGTTGTCGTGTATTCGCTGTATGTTGATCTCTTTAATGAAGATTTCAGGGGTCTTGAGGATAAGTTGCCTTATCTGAAGGAATTGGGCGTCAGTTGTTTGTGGTTGCTGCCCATCCTGGATTCTCCTATGCGGGATGCCGGTTTTGATATCCGTGACTACCGCAGGATCAGGAATGACCTGCTTCCGGAAGAAGAAGGACAGGCTGCATTCGTCTCTTTTGTTGATAAAGCCCATGAGCAGGGCTTACGGGTTATCTTCGATATTGCTATCAATCATACTTCCGAGACTCATCCATGGTTCCAGGAATCCCGCAAGAGCCGGTCTAATCCTTACCGTGATTACTATATCTGGCGTGACCAGCCTGACCAATACCTGGATGCCCGGATAATCTTTCAGGGAATAGAAGAAAGCAACTGGAAGCAGGAAGGCAATGCCTGGTTTTTTCACCGTTTTTTTGATTTTCAGCCGGACCTGAATTACCGCAATCCCAGAGTATTGCTGGATATGTGCCGGAATTTCCTCTTCTGGCTCGAAAGAAGGGTGGATGGTTTTCGCGCAGATGCGATTCCTTACCTATGGAAAGAAGAGGGCACAGATTGCGAAAACCTGCCTCATACGCATACCATCGTTAAATTCTTCAGACAGGTGCTGGATTATGTGCAGCCAAACACCCTGCTGCTGGCTGAGGCCTGCCAGAAACCACATGAGGTTGTGAAATATTTTGGCAGTGGTGATGAATGCCATGCCGGTTATCATTTCCCACTGATGCCGCAGATATTTAAGGCCATCGCTTCGGAACAGGCTGAGCCTGTAATGCGGACGCTGAGCGAGGAAGTTACACCCGCCATTCCGCCGGCTGCACAGTGGTTCACCTTCCTCAGATGTCATGACGAGCTGAGCCTTGAACTGGTGTATGTGACAGAGGAAGACAGGAAGTACATCCATGATGCCTACTGCCGTCAGCCGTTGTGGAATTTTCGCGAAGGCCAGGGCATATCTGCCCGCCTGGCTGAGCTGATGGAAAGGGATCCACGCAGGATTGGACTCGCCTTTTCAATCATGCTGAGCCTGCCAGGTACACCTGTGATCTATTATGGGGATGAGTTTGGAAAACTTAATGATGAAGCCTATTACAACGAACAGATACGCGAGGTAGGCAAGGACGACACACGTTTCCTGGTGCGGGGGCGACTGCAATGGGAGGAGGTGGAGAAGGAACTGTCCAACCCCGCCTCACTTACAGCCCAGGTCTATAGCCGCCTCAAAAACATGCTTCGTTTCCGTTCTGAAGCAGGCGTGTTCGGTCGTGGAAACCTGAAATGGCTGCCCGTAACAACCACTCAGGGAGTCTCACTGAATCAGGTGTTGGCCTATAGGCGTGAATGGGCAGGGAAAAGTATCATCTGCCTGCATAACCTTAGTGGCAAGGCCGTCACGATGGGCTGGAGCACACCTTCGATAGAGGGAACCGATGCCCTGGGTCAGGAAGTGGCGTATGATTCCGTTAAAAAGGAATTGAGCTTGCCTGCCTGGGCTTACTGTTGGATAAATGATTGAAATAAAGCATTGTCGAAATCTCGGAATGAATAATATGGCAACGGGATTAGGTTTTAAAGCAGTGATTTTTGACCTGGATGGGGTCATCACACAGACGGCCCTGGTGCACAGCCGGGCGTGGAAAGAAATGTTTGATACTTATTTGAAAGACAGGGAAAAACGCTTCGGAGAACCTTTCCGGGCTTTTTCCCATTCTGAAGATTATCTGCCTTATGTGGATGGCAAACCTCGCTACGAAGGGGTGAAATCTTTCCTGGAATCCAGAGGGATTATCCTTCCTTATGGCGATGCCTCAGATGATGTTTCTCAGGAAACATACTGCGGAATAGGAAATCGAAAAAACATCGTATTCAATGAGATCCTTGAAAGGGACGGCGTGGAGGTCTATGATTCCACGGTTGCCCTGATGCACCGCCTGAAGCAGGAAGGGATACGTATCGGAGTGGCCTCTTCATCCAAGAACTGTGAAATGGTTCTGAAAGCTGCCGGCCTGCTCGGGATGGTCGAAACCCGCGTAGATGGCGTTGTTTCAGCGGAACTTGGGTTGAAAGGTAAACCTGAGCCGGACATCTTTACCACTGCAGCCAATAACCTGGGCGTGTCCTGCTTTGAAACGGTGGTCGTGGAGGATGCCATATCCGGTGTGCAGGCTGGGAAGAAAGGGAATTTCGGTTTGGTGCTTGGTCTGGCCAGAGAGGAAAATGCAGCAGAACTGCTGATCCATGGGGCAGATATCGCCGTTAGTGATATCGCAGAAATAGGTTTTGAAGGAATCTGTGCCTGGTTTGAGCGTGGCCTGGAAGAAGACATGTGGTCATTGGTGTACCATGGTTTTCATCCCTCCCGCGAGCGGTCCAGGGAAGCCCTTCTTTCGGTAGGGAATGGCTATTTTGGCACCCGCGGTGCCCTGGAAGAATCTGTCATCAGTGACCATCATTACCCGGGTACCTACCTGGCAGGAGGTTATAACCGGCTGGTATCCCAGGTCTCTGGAAGGGAGATCGAAAACGAAGACCTGGTGAATTTTCCCAACTGGTTGCCGCTCACTTTTTCTGTTGATGACGGTGAATGGCTTGACCTGTCCCGGGATCGCATCCTCAACCTCTATCGCCGGCTGGATTTGAGGACCGGTGTACTCCATAAAGTCATGGAGACAGAGGACAGCCTGGGCCGGAGAACCAGAATTACCTCCAGACGCCTGGCTTCCATGGACCAGCCTCATCTGGCTTGTATATCCTATGTCATCAAACCGCTGAACTATAGTGCACGTATCAGGGTGAAATCCTGCCTTAGCGCAGATCACATTAACGATGGCGTGAAGCGTTACGCTGAGCTGAATCAGCATCACCTTGCCCCGGTCAGTGAATGGGTCGAAGGACCTCACCAGTTCCTTGAAGCAAAGACAACACAAAGCAATATCCATATTTCACTGACAGCCCGTCTGAATGTTTCTCTGGATGGCCGGGAGCTGCTCCCGGCCTTTGAAAGCTATGGCAGAAGCGGTGTCTCAGAATGCCAGTTCAGTGTGGAGGTAAGGGAAGGAGAGGCCCTCGAAACTGTGAAAACGGTTTGCATTCAGGCCAGTCATTTGCCCTCCTTCATCCACCAAAATCCCGGAGAATTCCTGGAGCAACTGCCTTCTTTCGACCAGCTACTGGCTGCTTCGACCGCAGCCTGGCAAGGCATCTGGGATAATATTGACATCAGGTTGCAGGGAGACCGCCTCTCCCAGAAGCTGTTGCGTCTCCACCTCTACCACCTGATGAGCACCTTCTCTCCCCATAACGAAAACATCGATTTCAGTATTCCTGCACGTGGACTGACAGGGGAAGCATACCGGGGTCATATCTTCTGGGATGAGCTCTACATCCTCCCCCTTTATTTCATGCATTTCCCTGAACTTGCCCGTTCAGCACTGATGTACCGCTACCGCCGACTGGAGGAAGCCCGGAATTATGCCGCCGAATTTGGATACCAGGGAGCCATGTTCCCCTGGCAAAGTGGTAGCAACGGACGTGAAGAGACACAGCGCTTTCATTTTAATCCAGTCTCTGGTAAATGGGATCCCGACTACAGCTCTTTTCAACGCCATGTTAACCTGGCCATCGCTTACAACATCCTGCAATACCATCATTATACGCAGGATGAGGATTTTATGCTAGATTACGGGGCAGAGATGCTAATAGAAATTTGCCGGCTGTGGAGCAGCAAAGCCAAGTGGAATCCCGAGATCAGGCGCTTTACAATTGCACAGGTGATGGGCCCGGATGAGTTCCATGAGCATGGACCGGGCTCAGACGGCGGAGGGTTAAAGGACAATGCCTATACCAACGTCATGACTGCCTGGATGATGAAACAAACCCTGGCATGGCTCGACGGATTGGCGGATGAAAAGCGGACGCCACTCCTGGCTGCGCTGCAGCTTACAAGCGGGGAAACGCAAAGATGGGCAGAAATCTCATCTTCCATGAATCTGATTATCAATAAGGAAGGCATCATTGCTCAGTTTGATGGGTATTTTGATCTGCAGGAGGTGAGCTGGGAGGAGTACAGGACAAAGTATGGGAATGTATACCGCATGGACCGCATCCTGAAAGCCGAAGGAAAGACGCCGGATGAGTTCAAAGTGGCCAAGCAGGCGGATACCCTGATGTTGTTCTATAACCTGGATCCGGACGTGGTTACCGGCATCATCCGGGGCTTTGGGTATGACCTGCCGGCAGATTATGTTGAACGTAACCTGCGGTATTACCTGCAACGCACTTCGCATGGCTCAACCCTCAGCCGTGTCGTTCATGCCCACCTGGCCAACATCATTGGTGATCACACCTTGAGCTGGAACTTGTATCATGTGGCGCTCGGCAGTGATTATCAGGACATTCAGGGTGGAACTACGGCTGAAGGAATACATACCGGCGTGATGGCCGGTACCGTTCTGGTAGCCCTCCATTCACTTGCCGGCATTGATTGTGATGGAGATATCCTGAAAGTGAACCCCAACCTCCCTATTGGCTGGAAGTCACTCGGATGCAAACTCAGCTTCCGGAATATCCACTATCAGCTTCTGGTAAGTGCAGACCATCTTTCCGTTTGCGCCGATGAGGGCACACACATCGAATGGAAGGGTAAAACCTTTGCCCTCCAGGCTGGGCAGTGGTTGCATTTATAGTATTTATGACATTGTAATTCAAATAAATATGCTTGAAGATGTCCTGTTAATTGCCGATAAACACCGTGAAGTCGCCGCCGGTGTCGTCGAAGAAGTCATGAAGCAGATCACACCCAAGTTTGTGATCGCCATATCCGGTGAATCCGGCAGCGGAAAATCGGAGCTCACCCATTTGATCGCCAAAGGCTTGTTGCAACAAGGGGTTGTCGCAAAACCCATCCACATCGATAACTTCTATAAGACCCTGCCGCTGGAGCGTACCGCCATTCGGAAAGCCGGAGGTGTTGAGAAGACCGTCGGTTGGCACGAATATGACTGGGAGAAGATCCAGCAGGTCATGGACGATTTTCGTGCAGGCTGTGAAAGCACCATGCCTTGTGTAGACCTCGTCACACAGCGCGTGGACCGGCTTACAACGGATTTTGCTCCTGTTGATGTATTGGTGATCGATGGGTTATACGCCATGAAGGCCCCTGGCATCAACCTGGCCCTTTTTATCGAGCTGACCTATCACGAAACCAAGAAAGCACAGG
Organism: Lentimicrobiaceae bacterium; assembly: GCA_018001695.1. Lineage (GTDB taxonomy): Bacteria > Bacteroidota > Bacteroidia > Bacteroidales > JAGNHN01 > JAGNHN01. The sequence continues at coordinate 5,307 of JAGNHN010000023.1, read as the reverse complement.
CCGGTCGGGGCAAGGAAAATGTGGATGCTTTCCGCTTCGAAGTGCTGGAAGCAGAGCATAAAGCGGTGCAGGCCCTCCGTGAGAAAGCCCATTGGCTGGTCAACAAGGATTATAAGCTGGTCAGAGCCTGATCGTTAATTTTATTTAGTCTTCCCGGTTTGTCTAAAGCCTTACTGGATAGCCCAGGCCGGTAGCACATCACCTGAGGCACCCAGGATGCCGCCCATCAGCAGGATGGCCAGCGTTACCAGGATTACACCAATGAAATTCAGCAGTATACCTGCTTTGACCATCTCGATGATACGGACCCTGTAAGTGCCAAAGATGATGGCATTGGGTGGGGTGGCAACGGGCATCATAAAAGCAAAAGAGCAGCTCAGGGTGGCCGGAACCATGAAGAGCAAGGGATTGGTGCCGATTTCACCGGCCAGCCCGGCCAGCACAGGCAGGATCATTTCAGCCGTTGCAGTATTGGAGGTCAGCTCGGTCAGAAAAGTGATCATGGTGCTGATACTGGCGATGACAGCCCAGTTCGGGAAACGGCTTACACCCTGCATCTCATTGCCGATCCATTGCGCCAGCCCGGACTCCATAAATGCCGAAGCCAGCGCAAATCCACCCCCGAACAACAAGACAATATCCCAGGGGATATCCCGCGCTGTTTCCCATGTCATGATCCTTCCCTGATCTCTTGCAGGCAGCAGGAAAAGAATAAGTCCAAGCGCAATAGCCACAACACCATCGTTGATATACCCCGCATTGGGAAACAAGCGATCCCATCCTGGCAATGTCCATGCCCCCAGCGGTAGATCAGTGCGGGTCAGCCAGGCCAGTATCAAGCCAACAAACACCAACAAAACCATCTTTTCTTCGCGGCCCATTTTTCCCAGTGCTGCATATTCCTCGCGGAAGAGCGACTTTTCGATGTGCCAGCGACTGCGTCCATATAGCATCTGCAAAACAAGCCAGGCAATGAACAGAAAGGTGATGCTGACAGGGAAAGCAAAACGAAACCAGGTGGCAAAGGCGATATCGGGTGCCGCTGGAAAAGCGATGGCAAAGATCCGGGCAAAGGACAAATTGGGCGGTGTTCCAACCAGGGTTGCGATCCCGCCGATGCTGGCTGCATAGGCAATGCCCAGCAGCAAACTGACCGTAAATCCATGAACCTCCTTCTGTCCAAAACGACCCTCCAGGTTCAGGATGACGGAAAGGGCAATCGGAACCATCATCATCACGGTCGCCGTATTGGATATCCACATCGAAAGAAAAGCTGTCGTGACCATGAAACCCAATACGATGTATGCAGGTTTGCTGCTGAAATGCAGCAGGAAGTAAAGCGCAATACGCTTGTGGAGATTCCACCGCTGCATGGCCAGCGCGATGAGGAACCCTCCGATGAACAGAAAGATCACATGATTGAAGTACTGCGCTGCCACCGATTTGCCGTCCATGACGCCAAACAAGGGAAACAGGGCCACGGGGACCATGGCTGTTGCAGCCAGGGGGATGGCTTCCGTTATCCACCATATCGCCATGAGCAGAGCCAGGGCAGCGGCATAGGTGATCTCGGGCCTGCCGGGCTGAAGATCTCCGAACAGAATAATGGCCAGGGCGACCAACGGTCCCAGGATCAATCCAATACGTTGCAAACTACTCACTTTACCTGTCGAAGGACTGCTGCTTTCAATCGGCATAAAGGATAGAAATTCTGTTGATTTTTAACACTGAAGGAAACGGACGTAATTCCATCACCACGATCAGGATTATTTCAATACCGTAATGATACCACGCCTACGCTGCGGAAGGTCCAGTCCGGCCTTTATGAACACTTCATATACATATACATCCTCCGGCACATTCTCCCCATTGAACGTGCCGTTCCAGGCTTCACTGAAATCATATGTCTCGAACAGCAACTGCCCCCAGCGGTTATAAATGCGCATATGGTAACTCTCTATCTCACTCAGGACACCGACCGGACTGAACAGGTTGTTGGTACCTGACAGCCGGATGGCACTGGGTATATAAAAAGTATTGCAGCTTTGGGCCTCCTGCCATATCGATGTATCCGCGGCACAAGCCAGTGATCCATATTCGCGTGTTACGGTTACCCAGTATTGGGTGCTTTGGGTGGGTTTTACGCTGATCCATCCCGTCGTGTCACCGGTACTCCACAGATAACGGTCGCCCCCACCGGCTTCCAGGGCAGTGGCTTCTCCGATGCAAACGACCTCCCTTTCCTGCCATAATACGATCTCCGGTAGATCATGAACCTGCACCCCAATGGCAGCCGATCCTTCACACCCGTTGATATCGGTGGCACTGACCACATACTGTATTGGCTGTAAAGGTTTGATGGTAATAGAAGAGGAGGTTTGCCCACCCGGTTGCCAGTTGTAGGCCGTTCCTCCCGTGGCAGTCAGGGTGGTGGTCTCACCCCGGCAGAGGAGGCTGTCTCCCGTAACCAGAATGACAGGAGCGGGATAAACGGTGGGCCATATGGCAAAGGTGTCCCTGCACCCGGCACTATCTGTAATGATGACCTGGTACACCATTAAAAAGGGCGGCCCTGCCTGAATGCTGGCACCTGTATCCCCGGTGTTCCACAAAAACAGACTGTTCCCGGGAGCAATCGCCTGAAGTGTGGCTGTGTCTCCGGGACATACCGTATCTCCGACCATAAAGACGGGAGGAAAGCCCCGCAGGCTAACGAGAAGGGTGTCATAAGCTTCGCATCCATGCGACGTGACCGCTCTCAGCCAGTAGGATCCGGGTGCATGTACCTGGATCGTGGGCGTAGTCGGGCCTGTCGACCATTGATATTGTGCATAGGTCCCACTGACACCCAGGCTGATGCTGTCGCCCGGACAGATAGCAGTGTCCTGTCCAAGATAAATGGAAGGCATCTCTACCACCACCGTGGTGGTATCATAAAGTTCGATGACCTGTGCAAAATAGACATCATCGATGGCGAAGTCATTACCGCTGAGGGATGTGTTCTGGTTGCGAATAGAAATGGTGGCATTCGTGGATGTTCCTGAATACCATGTGTCATAGAACATATTCCAGTTACAGGTAGTGGCTGTGGCCTGAAAAACCGGGCCGATTTGGACCCCGTTTACAAAAAACTGAAGTTGCGCCGGTGAGGACGAATGCACACTGGCCAGCCAACAGGAAAAGCGGTAGGTGGTATTGGGCACTACCGGTAGCGTTTGTTGCCAGACGATGGCGTTTGGTGTCCCCGACCCATTGATGATCATCATATTACCCGTTCCCGTTGTGTGATCTCCGCAGATCGCGAAATTGGTATGGTCGGTGTTGGGATTGGTCCCGACATAATAGGTGCCCTCCGGCCATAAATTCGTGGTGTAGGTATAAACCGAGGTAAACCCAACATTTCCCTGGGAGAAATCGCCATTGACAATCATGTTGGCACTGATACCACTGACCAGTACGGTATAGGATGTGGTTGTGTCAGGCCATACCAACGGATCAGGTATGGTGGTGTCCGAGATGTGATAGTTCGGAGACCAGCTAAAGCTGGTAGCCAGGGGATAGTTGGCCAGCAGGCCGATGGTATCTCCCAGGCAGATGGTGTCAGGAGGGGGTATGGGTGCCATATCGGCAGGGAAGGATGGATCAGGATGGGCAAAAACCGGATACACTGCAAATTGCAGCAGGAAAAAGTAAATAGCGACTGTCCGCAGTATCCGTAGATAACCCATATGCCCCATCAAACCAGATTAACCAGAATCGGAATAATCCAGTGAAAATTAGGCATTTTTTTAACGTGACGGGCTTTTCTTCCCTTCTTTCATCAGGATGATTTCCACCTCCTGCAGAGAAATGAGGCAGCCGTTCTTTACCTTGGCAAAATAGGGTGTGATTACCTGGAGAAATGCCTCGATTTTTTCCCTTTCATCAACGATTTCGATGACCATTGGCACCTTGTCATTGACCTCCCAAAACCGCGAAGCATACACCACAGTGCTCACGCCGAATCCCATCACACCTCTCAGAACAGTGGCTCCGGCCAATCCTTGCCGCCTTGCGGCGAAAACAATGACTTCATGTAAGGGTGCGTGTTTGAATTTATCTGTCGAGCTGATGAAGATGCGAAGCAAACGGGCTTCTTTACCAGATTTCATATGCTATATGATTTTGATGAGCAGCATGCCCAGCAGGGTGGCTGAAAGACAAAGCACAACACTGAGTCCGATGTAACTGAAAAACAGCAAATATGCGCTGTCCCTGAACAGGGTAAGACTTTCCTGTGAAAACGTTGAAAAGGTCGTAAAACCACCACAAAACCCGATGGCCAGGAATGCTTTCCAATCACCTGAAAGAGCGACGCTTCTCTCCGATAAGCCGAACAGGATGCCAATGAGCAGACATCCGCTTACGTTCACCATCAGGGTTCCCCAGGGGAAATAGTAGGGCCAGTTTATCTGGACAAAACGCGATAGCAGGAAGCGGCCGATACTTCCCAAAAATCCACCTGATCCGATAATGATAAGTGTTTTAATCATGATGATCTCCTCTTTGAGGGTGTGGTCATGCACAATAACATCCAGGAGTCATCAGGCCACTTGCCTGTTAATGGCGAACCCCATCGCCAGTATGCAAATATAGAGATGATAATATCTCACCCAAAGTACCGATACATTTTATAATGATGCCATGCTGCTCCACAACCCCACCGTCCCTCTCCCTCTCCCTCTCCCTCTCCCTCATCCTCTTCCTCTCCCTCTCCCTGTCCTCCATCGACCCCTCTCTAAATCTCTCCCCTGAGAGGGGAGAGACTTGCGATAAGGTGTATGTGTATGATAAACAAGACATTAAAAGCCCCTCCCATTTTAGGGGAGGGGTTGGGGAGGGGTTAGACAGTGCGAGTGTGAGTGTTTTCCCTATCCCTGTCCCTATTCCCCGAACCGCTCCACGCTGCAAAAGCTGCAAGGCTGCTGTGGAGAACGTATGGAGAAAAGGCTGACAAGATCAGCCATGTATTGAAATAAGAGATGAATGCAAATGAATCGCTATATATGGCGCATCTACTGGAAGTTGTATATTCATTCCCGCAGAGATCGTAATATAAATTACCGGCAGCCCCCTCTGCGTCCTCCGCGAGAAAACGATACTGTTAATCAAGGGACTGACATTGGTTTCACGCAAAGATCCCTTTAGATTAGCCATCACTAACAGCAAAGTGTTAAGAAAAAGAAGAAATTAATGTAAGTGTCTGATTTTCTTTTCTTTTTGCTTCTTTTTCTTTTCTTTGTTAACAAGTCAACTAAGTGTTAACAA
>JAGNHN010000068.1 GCA_018001695.1 Lentimicrobiaceae bacterium | reverse complement strand
GGCTGGCGAAAAGGAAATGGTCCACCAGGCTGCGTCCTTGTTGCGACGGGGGCTCAGTGGGCTGTGCCTGAGCATGTTCAGGACTGGGCTGATGGCCGGGATTCCTGACGGAGGTGCCGTATTTGTAGTAGTTCTTTCGTTTTTCAGCCGGGCTGGGACCATCCATGGTGAGATCCATTTTGCGGCGCTTGTCTGGGTCGGTGAGTACCTGATAGGCTGCGTTGATGGACTGAAACCGCATTTTGGCGTCAGGTGCCTGGTTCACATCCGGGTGCCACCTTTTTGCAAGCCGGTAATAGGCGCGGCGGATCTCCCAGGCAGTTGCCTGTCGACCCACACCCAATATGCGGTAGGGATCCTCCATCATGGTCCAAAGATACAGCATCCCGGAAGCAGATAAAAGAAATGCCACAATGGAGGCATTCATGAAGGCGAGCGGTGTGGCAGCTATCTCAGGACGCAGGGCTATCATTCATGCAGATGAGAATACCTCATGTAAGCGTACCGCTTCCCTTTACTTTTCGCTGGCGATTGCTGCATCATACATTAACTTTGCTGCATGCAAATAGATATTATCACCTTGTTTCCCGAAATACTGGAAGGTCCGTTCACCCATAGCATCATGAAACGGGCCAGGGACAAAGGACTGGTGCAGATTGGCCTGCATCAGCTGCGGGATTATACCACAGACAAGCACCGTACGGTTGATGATTATCCATACGGCGGAGGGGCTGGTATGGTGATGATGATTGAACCCGTGGTCCGTTGTATCGAAAACCTTCGGCAACAGCGAACCTACGATGAGGTCATTTACATGGCACCAGATGGTGAGCGGCTGACGCAACCATTGGTCAATTTTTTCTCGTTAAAGGGCAACCTGCTGATTCTGTGCGGGCATTACAAAGGCATAGATGAGCGTATCAGAACGCATTATATCACCAGGGAGATCAGCATCGGTGATTATGTCATTTCCGGAGGAGAGCTGGCGGCTGCGGTTTTCGTCGACAGCATCGTCCGTGTTTTGCCCGGAGTATTGGGAGATGAAACATCTGCTTTGACCGATTCTTTTCAGGATGGGCTGATTTCTCCGCCGGTCTATACCCGTCCTTACGACTTCAGGGGAATGCAGGTGCCGGATGTTCTTTTATCAGGGAATGACAAGGAAATCCGGCAATGGCGGCATGAGCAGTCGTTGTTGCGGACCAGGGAGCGAAGACCTGATGGTGAAGATAGAAGTACTTAAAGGTTTTTTTCAGGATTCATTCCCAGTAAAAGAATAAGTTCCTATCTTTGCACCCCATTTCGGTAGTTATTTTTGATTACAGAGCGAGATATCATGAACAAGCAGGACATCATAAACTTCGTTGAAGGGCAGATAGAGCGCAAGTCTCTTCCCAGTTTCAAAGCAGGTGACACCATCACCGTTCATTACAAAATCAAGGAAGGCGACAAGGAACGCATCCAGAGTTACCAGGGGGTGGTGCTGCAGCGCAGCGGCAAAGGTGTCAATGCCACTTTCACGGTACGCAAAGTTTCGGGCAATACAGCCGTCGAGAGGATTTTCCCTTCATCATCCCCTTTCATTGACGAGATTACGGTCAATAAGCGCGGGGTGGTTCGTCGTGCACGCATCTTCTACCTCCGCAAACTGCGCGGAAAGAAGGCACGTATCAAGGAAAAACGCTTCTCAGCCAGAACGCAGGATTAAGCAACACACATATTACGCTGAAAGGCTGTGCCCCCGGGTGCAGCCTTTTTTTTATCTTAGCACTACATATGCAGCAGCCTGTCCCTTTTGTCTGCAGTGAGTGTAACAGTGCATTTAACTATTCTGATTAACACCCATGATATGAAACAGAAACACCTTATTATTTCATTGATTGCCGCTTTACTGATTGTGATCCTGGTCATCCAGAACACAGACGCCGTCAGTCTGAAGCTCTTTTTCTGGACTGTCAACAGGCCATTGATTCTGTTGATTGTCATCGTAGCCCTGATCTCAGCCCTGGCGAGTTGGTTTTTATCCCTGAGTGCGCTGAGTGAAAAGCGGGGAGAGCTTGCGGAGGCCCGTAAGCGTATAAAAGAACTGGAGAAAGAACTGGCATCACGGCCAGCCCCTTCTCCAGCATCTGCTACGGCACCTCCTTCCGGCAATGCGGGGCAGGAAGAAAAGCCTAAGTATTAGTCTCCCAGGGTAGCGACCATCACTGCTTTGATGGTATGCAGGCGATTTTCTGCCTGATCCCATACAATGGATGCTTCACTTTCGAAGACATCGTCGGTCACTTCCATGGCTTCAACGCCAAATTTCTGATAGATCTCCTCCCCCACTTTGGTTCCCCTGTTATGGAAAGAAGGCAGACAATGCAGGAATTTAACCCTGGGGTTGCCTGTTTTGGCCACCAGCTCTTTGTTGACCTGGTAGGGCAGCATTAATTTGATACGCTGGGTCCAGGCATCATCTGACTCACCCATGGAGACCCATACATCGGTATAGAGGAAATCCACGCCCTGGACGGCGGCCGCTGCATCCTCCGTGATCGTGATCTTAGCACCGGTCTGGCTGGCAATCTCACGGCAACGGGCCACGAGGGCAGGGTCGGGATGGGCTGAGGCCGGACCGGCTGCCCTGAAGTCCATCCCCATCTTGGCAGCACCCACCATCAATGAATTGCCCATATTGTTGCGGGCATCGCCCAGATAGGCAAAGCTCACCTGATGCAAAGGTTTGTCGCTATGCTCCATCATGGTCAGGAAATCGGCCAGAACCTGGGTTGGGTGAAACTCATCGGTCAGTCCGTTCCATACCGGAACCCCGGCAAATTCAGCCAGCTCTTCCACGATCTTTTGTCCATATCCCCGGTATTCAATCCCGTCATACATGCGACCCAGCACGCGGGCTGTGTCTTTCATGGTCTCTTTCTGACCAATCTGTGAGCCACTGGGACCCAGGTAAGTAACATGTGCACCCTGATCAAAAGCAGCGACTTCAAAAGCGCAACGGGTACGGGTGGATGCCTTTTCAAAGATGAGGGCAATGTTCTTGCCCCTGAGTTTCTGCACCTCATAACCACCATACTTCGCCTTCTTCAGGTCAGCGGAAAGGTTGAGCAGAAAACGGATTTCCTCCGGGGTGAAATCCAGCAGTTTAAGAAAATGTCTGTTTCTGAGATTGTAAGCCATAAAGCCTCCCTTAATTTATGTTATTGATTGATAGTCATTTATTAAACAAGAACGATGCGGGTGCCACCGCCATCCACGCCCAGCATGTCGGAGCTGGTGATAATGGTATCATTGCCTGTACGTTCCACAAACTGGATTGCAGCCCGTACTTTGGGGGCCATGCTGCCTTCAGCGAAATGACCTTCCTCGAGATAACGCTTGGCTTCGGCGATGGTCACGCGGTCGAGTGCACGCTCCTGGGGTGTGTGGAAGTTTAAGAAAACCTTAGGTATATCTGTCAGTATGAAGAGTTTATCTGCACGGATCTGACTGGCAAGCAATGAACTGGCCAGGTCTTTGTCGATAACGGCATCGATGCCCTGCAGCTTGTTCGGAGCCACATAGAATGATGGGATACCACCTCCACCCACGGCGATCACGATCTGTCCGCTGCGTGAAAGTTGCTCGATGGATTTGATATTACTGATAACCATTGGGTTAGGAGAAGCAACAACCTTGCGCCATCCCCTGCCCCTCGGATCTTCTGCAAAACGGGCACCAGTTTCCGCTGCATACTTATCAGCATCTTCTTTGGTATAATAAGGACCAACGGGTTTCGTCGGGTTCTGAAAGGCCGGATCATCTTTATCCACCAGCACCTGGGTGATGATGGTGATGATATCACGTTCCATGTCATTGGCTCTCAAAACATTTCTAAGCTGCTGCTCGATGACATACCCAATAAAACCCTGAGAATAGGCTACACTGATATCCAGGGGCATGTCCGGTAACCCATAGACTTTATGCCCTGCCTGGTTGGCAAGGACGATATTGCCGACCTGCGGACCGTTTCCATGTGTAATGACCAGGTTGTAGTTCCTGTTCAGAAGCGCCAGCAGGCGTTCAGATGTCACATACGCATTTTGTTCCTGTTCATCAATCGTGCCTTTCTGGTCTCCCCGCAAAAGCGCATTGCCTCCAAAAGCAACTACACCAAGTTTCTTCATATCGCTCTTTTTGTTTTGTTTCGGGCAAAAATAATACTTTAAGTGATGAAGAAAAAAATCGCTAATTTGCCTGCTTGCATTTACCTAACAGATGCATAAATATCGATATGTCAGATCATAAGGATTACTGTCCTAACCACCAGGCATGTAAAATCATCGTAGATGCCGGATTTCCTTTGGAACAGGAAGAGCGGACCCATTATATCCATCATTTTTGTCAGAATGGGGAGGCAGCATGGAGCCGCTGCAAGCGTTACATGGTCAAAGAAGCATGGCACCTTTGCCCTGATTTCGTTTTACCCGACACACGGCTAAGTCCGGATGAGATCCTGGATATTTTTGAAAAGAAAATGATGAACTAATAAAACAAACTACCTATGCCACAGCTAGAGATTGAAGGACATGTATTTGAGGTTGACGGGGATGGTTTTCTGGTCCATCCGGAAATCTGGGACAACCAGGTAGCTGAGCTCATCGCCCGTTACGATGGAATAGAAGAAATGACTGAAGCGCATTGGTCGGTGGTGAACATCATCCGCAAGAATTATGATGAAAAGGGCATGGCGCCCATGATCCGCACGATATGCACAGAGACAGGGCTGAAACTGCGCGAGATCTATGAATTATTCCCGCTGGGCCCGGCCCGCGGAGCCTGCAGGGTAGCCGGCTTACCCAAACCTGACGGATGTGTTTGAGATGGAAGATGGAATGGCTACATTTTTGTGGGTGTCCCGGATCAGTCTGTTGTTTTGCCTGTTGTTCTGCCTGTACTACCTGCTTAGGATCATCAGAGCGGGAAGGCCAAGGGATTATGCCAAACCTTCCGGCAGTGCGACATCCGGGGTTCGCTACGCCTACACAGGTGCGATGCATCCAGCACGCAAGGAATCGGCTTATTTGCATCTTCCTACCTATATCGCCGGATTGGTATATCATGCCGGCACGCTCATGGCATTGCTCATTTTTGCATGGTGGATATCCGGACTTGGTATCCCTGCTGCCGTGCAGCCGCTTATCGCCATCCTCCTTGCTATAACGGCCATCACTGGCTTGTCCTTATTAATCAAGCGTGCCGTCTCCGGGAAGCTGCGCAGCCTTTCCAATCCGGAAGATTATGTGGCTAATTTCATAGTCAGCCTGTTCCAGCTTATCCTGGCGGTAGATCTCTGGCAGGGCAATATCTCTCCCATTCTTCTGATCACTGGGAGCATTCTCTTGATATACATACCTTTGGGGAAGCTGAGACATTGCGTCTTCTTCTTTGCAGCCCGTTACCATCTGGGCTATTTCTATGGTTCCCGGGGCGTATGGCCGCCAGCATCGCAAAAATTGACGCAGCATGGATAAGCCGTTGAGGAAGAAGAAAGTGGTCAGTGGACCATACCGCCTTAACGGCGATGATGGCAAGCTGTATGCGCACCTGAACAGCTGTGTACATTGCGGTTTATGTGCAGAGACATGCGTCTACTATCTGGCAACAGGCGACGAGCGCCTGATGCCGGCCCGCAAAGTCGATCTGGTGGCCTCCGTTTACAAGCGCTACCATACCTTTCTGGGTCGTACAATGCCCGGACTTGTCGGTGCCAGGGATTTGGATGAAGCCATGGCGGATGAGATGGTGGACCTGTTGTTTGGCGCATGTACAATGTGCGGAAGATGCAGCATTCACTGCAGTATTGGGGTTGATATCAGCTACCTCGTTCGTACCGGCCGCAGTATGCTGGCTGAGATGGGGAAAATTCCCAAAACACTCCAAAGCAGTGTGGATCTGGCGCTGTCAACAGGCAACAATATGGGCATTACGGAGGAAGAGCTCAGGGACACCTTGAACTGGCTGGAAGAAGAGCTCAGGGATGAAACCGGTGATCCGGAAGCCCGCATACCCATTGATGAGCCAGATGCCGAATACCTGTATACCCTGAATCCCCGTGAGCCTAAGTTCTTCCCACTCTCCATCACGGCCATGGCAAGGGTCTTTCATGCTGCCGGCGTCTCCTGGACCTTGTCCAGCAAGATGTATGATGTCACCAACTACGCTTATTATACCGGTGATGTAAGCCAGGCCGCAACCATTGCCCAACACATGGTAACGGAAATGGAACGGCTCCGGGCCGGGAAACTGGTTCTTGCTGAATGCGGACACGGTTCACGGGCCCTGCGCTGGGAAGCCCCCAACTACCTTGGGCACACCTTTCCCTTTGATGTCATCACCTCGGTCGAGCTTATGTCAGATTTCATCCGGGATGGGCGGATAAAAGTTGAAAAAAGGCAGACCAAGGGACCTGTGACACTACATGACCCCTGCAACCTGGCACGCACAGGCGGCATCTGGAAGGAACAGCGTTATGTGCTGTCTCAGACGGTTGCAGATTTTGTTGAGATGCACCCGCATGGGATTGACAACCTCTGCTGTGGCGGTGGCGGTGGACAACTGGCCATGAGTGAATACAATGAAAGAAGAATGAAGATCGCGGAATGCAAGGCCGCCCAGATCCGGAACACCAGTGCACGCATCGTTGTCTCGCCCTGTCATAACTGCATCGACCAGCTCATGCAGATCAACGGCGCCTTCAGGATGGGGGTCCAGATCAAAACCCTGTCAGAAATTGTCGCTGATGCCCTTCTATCAGAAAGAAATGAAGTCACAACATAGAAAGTAGCACCTATGATTTACCTGGACAATTCAGCCACCAGTTTTCCCAAGCCAGATAGCGTCTATGCCTTCATGAACGACTTTTACCGTCATCATGGGGTGAGCCCGGGACGGTCAGGATTTGATGCGGCCATTGCTGCCGAAGAAATGGTCTTCGAGACACGCAGACTGCTCACCCAGCTCTTCAACGGAACAGATCCTAATCGTTTGACATTCAGCTATAACGCCAGTGACAGCCTGAATATGATCCTGCAAGGTCTCGCGCAAAAAGGAGACCATGTGGTGACAACCATGCTGGAGCATAACAGTGTGCTGCGGCCCCTGCATCACCTGGCCCATGAAGGGATCATCGAGGTTACCTATGTGCCCTTTGACAAGGATGGCTATGTGGATCCTGATGATATTGCAGCGGCCATTAAACCCAATACACGCATGGTGGTTGTCAATCATTGCAGCAACGTCATCGGGACGATACAGCCTATCCATGAAATTGGTAAAATCTGCCGCGACAAAGGGGTATTTTTCATCGTGGATGCCAGTCAGAGTGCCGGCGCCATTCCTATTGATATTCAGGCTTCCCAGGTTGATGTGCTGGTCTTCACCGGCCATAAATGCCTGATGGGCCCTACAGGAATCGGCGGATCCTATGTCATGGACCACGTGCCTGTCAGGTATACCCGTTATGGCGGGACAGGAGTCCGTTCGGCCCAGGAAACGCATCTTGAAGAATTTCCCTACCGCCTGGAGTGCGGCACGATCAACCTCCTGGGTGTGGCCGGCCTCAATGCAGGCGTCAACTGGATCAATGAGAAAGGTGTCATGAACCTGCATCATCAGGAGATGGCTCTCTGGGAACGCCTGAGAGACGGACTCAGCCAGATTGAAGGAATCCATTTGTATGGCGCAGCCGGTGTAACCAACCACAACCCGGTACTGAGTCTAACGGTCGATGGTCTGGACACCGGCGATGTAGGCACCATGCTGGATGTGGACTACAACATCGCCTGCCGGACCGGATTACAGTGTGCCCCCAAGGTTCACCAGGGTTTGGGTACCGACAAGCTGCACGGCACAGTCCGTCTAAGCATCGGGGCTTTTAATACTGTAGAAGAAATTGAAACAGCCATTACAGCGATGCAGGAAATTGCGCAACTGGCAGCCATGCGTAAGGAAAAGCGCCCAGGTGATACCCTGAAGATCATGGCTTAATATTGCACCACAAGCTTAAGGCTACTGACATTGTCTTTGTCGTCAGTCACCGTGACAACCACTTCATTTTTGCCCTTTCTGAAATGGGCCGGATCTACAAAGTAGACCAGCAATTCATTTTTAGGATCGTATTCCAGCAGCACCCATTTGCCATTCACTTCCATGCGATAGGAACGCACGCCGCTGAGGTTATCAGCTGTCCGGAACCGCAGGCTGGACTGTTGTGTGATCACTTTGCCCTGGGTCACATTGAGTGCATGCAGCCGCGGTGGAACCGTATCTATCCCGATTGAATAATTTCCAAACTCCCTGATCCTGGTCTCGACCCAGCCATCCTTCCATTCCCCGTCGGCATCGCTACATTTACCCTGCTCATTGCATCGCACAATCAGGGCTTTCGACTGAAGGGGCACCGGCAGGTTTTCAGGCCTGATGCGCAGGGTACAGGAGGTATGCAGGGGAACTCCTTTATCGTGCAGTATATGCAAGGGACTGAATGTACCTGGAAGAGCTGGACGGCGGCTGTATTTGAAATGGAGTGAATCGTAAAGGGCATCTCCGGGTATAAATAAGGTCACGCCTTCGTCCGAGAACTGATTATCCTGTTTCCAGCTCATAAACTTGCCTGCAGGTGGTTTACGATGCAAACGCAGCAGCTCGCTATCTACCACAGACTCAACGATCAATGGAAACACAAGTCTGCTTTCGTTGGCGTGGTAGTCGCTGACGATGACCGTAATGATGTAAGTACCCGGCCTTGCCTCCAAGATTCCCCGGCCATGCCGGTCTGTATAAACACTCAGCCGGTTGTTGGGGGCAATCCGGGTCCGTATGTAACGACTACTATTCCGTTGATATTCAGCATAATCAATCATACTATTGATATAACGCGTCTCGTCGAATGAAAAACGCTTCATCTCAAATCCAAAAAAGGGAACGGTATCCCTGAGGACCTGCATACGATAGATACCATTCTTATGCGGTGCGTCGTTGGCGACATCATACACCCTGAAGCCAAAGGACACCTTGCCCCGGATCCGCAGTGTATCTTTGGTTTCAATGCGATGCTGTGACCCCCATCCTGCCACGGGCAGGCTCAGTACAGCGGATGAACCATTGACCAGGCTGCCTTCTCCCTCAGGATAGACACGGATACCTTTGATAGAAGGCTTTATCAGGTCCTTGACGCGGATTCCCAGCTGCTGTGGCTCCAGCGGGTGTTGTGTTGCAGCGTCGCGCACCTCAAAATGAAGGTGAGGCCCCCCGGAGCTTCCTGAATTACCGGAGCGCCCGATCTTGTCTCCTTTCTTCACCAGAATCAGTCCTTTGTCAAGATAGAGATCTACATCGAAACGTTCCAGACGGTATTGCTCACCACGGGCATAACGGGCAATATCATCGCGAAAATCAAGCATATGCGCATACACCGAAGTATAACCATCGGGATGATCAACATAGACAGCCTTTCCAAAGCCTCCTGGCGAGATACGGATGCGGGACACCCAGCCATCGGCGATACTATAGACCGGTTTACCTTCTACACCGCCAGTCCGGATATCAATTCCAGAGTGGAAATGATTGGTTCTCAGCTCACCAAATGAACCGCTTAAATAAAGCGGGGGATCCATGGGTGGGTGAAAATCAGGACGTTTCTGGGCATTGATCTGCATTGTTAATAAGAGCCCCAAGCATCCAGGGATTAGCCTGGCAGATGAGATATTTGACAAAGGAAAAAGTCGCGACCATGGTTTCATAGGGGCAAAAATACGCCATCTCAGGAAAATGCTGGCCCCGCATTGCAGAGCAAAAGATCTTTTGACGGCATTCAGGACAACACGCAGCGCAGGATGAAGAAATGGAATACTGTACCTTTGCCCCCGCAATAAACTGTACATCATGTCGAACGAAATAATCTGGATCATCGATCTGCTGGTCAATTTCGGGATGATCATCCTGGCCTATTGGATCTTCGGAAAGATGGGGCTTTTTGTATGGATCCCCATCGCGGCCATCGTTGCCAATATTCAGGTCATCCAGACGGTTGACCTGGTGACGCTCGCCGCTACCCTGGGAAATACCGTTTATGCCTCCTCTTTTCTTGTAACAGATATACTTTCAGAGAAGTATGGAAAAAAGGAAGCGCACAAAGCTGTCTGGATCGGCTTCTTTTCCCTGATCTCGATGACAGTGCTGATGAACATTGCGCTGTTATATAAACCCATGGAAGATGCTTTCTCGGCGGAGGTACATCAGGGACTATCCACCATTTTTGGGTTTATGCCACGAATTGTATTAGCCAGCCTTACGGCCTATCTCATTAGCCAGCAGCACGATGTCTGGGCTTTTCATTTCTGGGCGAGGATCTTTCCGGGGAGAAAGGGCTTGTGGAGACGCAACAACCTCAGCACCATGGTATCCCAGCTTATTGACACCGTGATATTTACAGCGATCGCCTTCTGGGGTGTTTTTGAATTTCCCATCCTGGTACAGATTTTCATCACGACGTATTTTCTGAAATGGATTGTCGCCGCTGCCGATACACCTTTTGTATATCTGGCAACCTATATCAAACCCATGAAATGGCTGGAAGACAAGGGATCCAATATCACTGATCCGTGATCACGGTTTCATCCTGCAGGCGCCTCACAATCCTCCATTTCTGCACCTCATACCAGGTATCCAGGGTTTCCACTTCGAAGCGTTCGAGCACATGATTCTTAACATGGTCCTGGAAGACAACCACCTTATCTCCGGGCTGCAGCTGGGTGTAGTCGCCCATGCGCGCATCTACGCCATCATCTCTCATGATATTGATATAAAATGAGTTATGAGCTGAATAATCCACCTGAATAAGGGCAAAGCCGTTCAAATCCACTTTCCCATCCCGTGCATCCTGAAGGTAATGGCCAATGCGGTAAAAGACAACCTCATGCGGATATTCCTCAGGCATATAGGTCTTATCAATCATGGCGGCATAAGGTCGGGTAAAGACAAGGAAAAGCACCACCGGAAGCAGGATAGCCGGAATCAATAGCTTTTGCCATTCCCTGATAGAAAGTAGAACTTCAGCTATCATGTAAAGAAAGATAGCTACGCCGGCTGCAAGAAAGGGATAGAGGGGTACATTATACCATTCAATCTTGGTTTTGGCGGTGCTGATGACAAGGAAAAAGCACACAACAGTGCACAAAAGAAATCCCGAGAACCGGCGAATGACGGGTTGTCGCGCTGCTAATCCAAAGGCAAGCCCGGCCGGAAAGAGCAGGTACCAGGCCTGGAAATCATGCCTGATAACATCTGTCAGGTAGAACCAGAAGTCGCCGTGATGGGCTTCCACAACCTTACTGTACCGTCCACCCAGCTCATTGTCCCAGACTGCCTGCAGGTAGCCGGGATTGACTGCTTCCCTTCCAAGGTAGTAGGCAGCTACCATCCCGATAAATACCATCATACCGTACCACGTATGGCGTTGCCTCCAAAAGGATCCCCACTTTCTGCTCCAAAGCAGGTAGGCACCCAAAGCAGGCAGCATGAACAAGCCTACGATGCTCTTGGTCAGAACACCCATTCCCAGCGCGATCCAGAAAGTGTATAAATGCGATTTCTTTCCTGTTTCAGCAGCAGAGAAAAACACCAATGATGAGAGTGTGAGCCAGAAAGCTATCATGGCGTCGTAATCGCCTGTGCGTGTGGCATGCTGGTGAACAAAACCCTGGGTTGTAACCAGAACCATGGCAGCCATGAAACCAGCCCAGGGCATCGACAGTCTCCTTTCAAAGAAGAAAAAAAGG